>JAMCQL010000013.1:2296-100286 GCA_023381615.1 Bacteroidota bacterium | reverse complement strand
GAAGACAAAAGCGTGAGCCACAATTAGACAAGGCAAGTACTGGAACATGGCTCATGCCGCTCCAGTTTGTAACCGTCTCTGAGATTTGTGCTTGTCAATTCCCTTGATTACATTTTTAGAGATGCCCTATACAGATTTCGAACCCGATTGGAAATGTTCGCTTCAAAAAATAAATTGTCTGTGTGCTCACGCCCCTGTAGCTCAGTTGGATAGAGCAAGAGTTTCCTAAACTCTGTGTCGCAGGTTCGAGTCCTGCCAGGGGCACAAGCAAGGAAATTCGAAACCCTAAATCCTAAACGCTAACAGCTGAGAGCTAAAAGCTCTTTTATCCTGGAGACAATTGAATGAGACTGAGTACCTACTTTCTTCCAACATTGAAAGAAAATCCCGCAGACGCGACTATGGCAAGCCACCGCCTTATGATGAGAGCCGGACTGATCCGACCGCTTGGCGCCGGAATTTATTCGTGGCTTCCGTTCGGGTGGCGGGTGATGCAAAAAGTGATGCAGATAATTCGGGAAGAGATGGATGCGATAGGCGCTCAGGAGTTTCATCTTCCTGCTTTGAACCCAATTGAAATTTGGGAAGAGACGGGACGAGTGGCGGCGTTCGGCGACACGATGTTCCATTTGAAGAATCGTCCTCTCGTTCTCGCGCCGACTCACGAAGAAATTTTCACGACGATCGCGAAAGACAACATAAAATCTTATCGCGATTTGCCGCAGATATGGTATCAAATCCAGACGAAGTTCAGAAACGAGCCTCGTCCGCGTTCAGGTGTAATCCGCAGCCGCCAGTTCTTCATGAAGGACTCGTACAGCTTCGACAGAAGCTTCGATGAGCTCGACAAGAGCTATGATTTCCACAAAGAAGCGTACAAGAAAATTTATTCCCGAACCGGTTTGAAATTTTTCATTGTGGGCGCGTCGAGCGGCGCAATGGGCGGAACAGGCTCGCAGGAATTTATGGTCGAGTCGCCGGACGGTGAGGACACTTGCGCCCTGTGCGACAACTGCGGCTATGCGGCGAATCTTGAAGTTGCATCGAGCGCGATAAAGCCCCTCGGCAGACTTGACGGGTCGATGCAGCTCGAGGAGATTTATACTCCGAACATCAAGACCATCGACCAGCTCGCGGAATTTCTGTCCAAAGGACCCTTCGGGAAGATATCCAGCGAGCGTTTGGCAAAATCGCTCGTTTATAAGGTGGATGATTCGCCTGTGCTCGTCCTTATGTCCGGCAATGACCAGCTCAACGAGGCGAAGTTGACAGCCGCACTCGGTAAGACTGCGTACGCAATGGATACCGAAGATCTCGCCAAGTACACCGGCGCGAATGCGGGTTCGATAGGTCCGATCGGCCTGACAAAGTTTAAAATCATTGCCGACAAGCGCCTCGAAGATGCGAACGAGCTGATCAGCGGCGCGAATAAAGATGATTACCACATTACTCACATCGACTTCAAGCGCGATGTGAAGATTGACGGCTATTATGACTTGCGCACGATTGAAGCCGGCGAACCGTGTCCCAATTGCAGTCATACTCTGCGAATCGTGAACGCTATCGAGATCGGCCACATTTTCAAACTCGGAACGAAGTATTCCGTTTCGCTCCACGCAAATTATCTCGACGAAACCGGTGCAGAAAAGCCGATCGTGATGGGAAGTTATGGGATCGGTGTCGAGAGAATTATTGCCTGTCACATAGAACAGAATCACGACGACAACGGAATCATTTGGGATAAATCGATTGCACCGTTCGACGTCCACTTAATTTCCGTGAACATGGACAACAAGGAAGTCGTTGAAGCCGCAGGAAAACTCTTCGACGAATTTTCAAAAGCTGGCGTTCAAGTCCTTTACGACGACAGGCAAGGTGTGAGTCCGGGTTTCAAATTCAAAGATGCAGACTTGCTCGGGATGCCGGTGCAGGTGATTGTCGGCGAGCGCAATTTGAAGCAGGGAAATATTGAACTGAAATTCAGAAAGAGCGGCGAGCGGAAAGTGATCGCGAGCGCTCAAATTGTCAATGAAGTTCTGAAGTTTTTGAAGAACTGATTTTAAATCAAGCAGGCGAATGTCGTGTTGCGTGTATTGTGATGCTAAAGTATCGTTGGAAGAGCGGGATATAGGCGCTTATGACTGAACTTTTGCACAAGATGGAAAGAAAAAATAGACCACGGATGACGCCGATAACACTGATTTACACGGATCAAAAGAAAATGGATAATAGAATCTGTGAGAATCCGTGTCATCAGTGTGCTATTGCTCTTGCCGGTGAGCGCTTTGCGCCATCCCGACATACAAATAAATTGTCACGGGACTTAGTTCCGGCTCGTCCGTGTTAGGGATGTGGAGATGAAGTATAGGTTGCTTATCGGCGGGAAATGGGTTGAGACGAAAACGGTTTCGGCAGTTGTAAATCCTTACGACGGCACGACTGTCGGAGAAGTTTCTCAGGCGGGCGAAGCTGAGATGGAGTATGCCATTGACGCCGCTGACAGGGCGTTTGAAATTGCACGCAAACTCCCTTCGTATAAACGCGCGGAAATTCTTGAGAAAGTTGTAAATCAGCTTCGCGAAAGAAAGGAAGAAATCGCGCGAACTATGACGCTCGAATCCGGCAAACCTATTCAGTACACACGCAGTGAAGTTGACAGGGCGATGCTGACTTTCTCCATTGCCGCAGAGGAATCCAAGCGAATTCCCGGCGAAGTCGTCTCGCTCGATCTCGCGGCGGGCTCTGAAAAGCGTTGGGGCATCGTCAGGCGTTATCCGATTGGACCAATCGCAAGTATAACACCGTTCAATTTTCCGCTAAACCTTGTCGCGCATAAAATTGCTCCCGCACTCGCCGCCGGAAATACCGTTGTCCATAAATCTCCGCCGCAAACGCCGATTACTTCGGTTTTGCTTGCAGAGGTTTTGTCGAATTCGGGAATTCCTGACGGCGCCGTCAACGTCGTTTCGTGCAGCAATGAAGTTGCAGAAAAACTTTCTACCGATCCTCGATTGAAAATGCTGAGCTTTACGGGAAGCCCGCGTGTAGGCTGGTATTTGAAATCTAAGGCGCCAAAGAAGAAAGTTGTGCTCGAGCTCGGCGGGAACGCAGCAGTTGTGGTTGAGCCCGATGCAAATCTTGATTTCACGATCAAACGGCTTGCCATCGGCGCTTTTTCAAACGCCGGTCAGATTTGCATCTCAGTCCAAAGAATTTATGTACATGAAAGCATCCACAAGAAATTCAGGGATGCATTCGTGGAAGAAACGAAAAAGCTGAAGGTTGGCAATCCGCTCGACGACGATACGGTGGTCGGGCCGATGATAAATTCGGTTGAAGCCGATCGGGCTTACAAGTGGATTGAGGAAGCAAAAAATGCCGGCGCGAAGGTGCTGACCGGCGGAAAACAGCACGGAAATATTATCGAGCCGACAGTGTTTGAAAATGTCCCGGCGAATGCTATGCTTTATTGCGAGGAGGCGTTCGCGCCGGTTGCGATTCTGGAAACTTATTCCGATTTTGATGAGGCAATTAGAAAAGTTAACGACACTCGTTTCGGGCTTCAGGCGGGAATCTTCACGAACGACTCAAGGAAGATTTTCAAAGCATTTGACGAAATTCAAGTTGGTGGTGTGATAATAAATGATTATCCGACGTACAGAATCGACAATATGCCTTATGGAGGCGTCAAGGACTCAGGTTTCGGCCGCGAAGGCGTTCGATACGCCATCGAGGAAATGACCGAACCGAAACTGCTTGCTCTGAATCTCGGTTAGTCGCTTGAGAGTGGGCAGATTCCGGTCAAGGAAATTAATTTGAAACTCGCATTCGTTGTATTTGCGATTGCTTTCTCGTCGTGCGCGCTGCTGAAGCCGTCGGCAAGTATTCATCTTATGAAAGTGCCGGGCGGGTTCGAGCTTGGCGCCAATGATACGACTAAAACAATTTTGATTTTTGATTCGGGAATTAATGTGGATTTTGATTTGAGCGGTTCGAACAGGATTGCGCTTCAACCGGGAGTATCACTGCGATTAGCAGACGGAATTTCGCCGGGTTGGTATTACGTTGACGTTATCGGCGCAAGTATGTGGGTGCGCGGTCTTCCGGTTTATTTTAGCGGCGGAGATTCAGTCTCGTTCGAGATCGGCAGCAATCATCTCAATGTTGACGGGCGGACATTTTTCAGCGCTTTCCAGGAGAAGAGCACGCGGTATTCTTTCACTCCGATGCTTTCGCTGAACTGCTACGGATGCACGGCGCGGCCGCTTCTTAAGTTTGACGGCAATCAAGTGAACTATGTCCCGCCATGGGTCTCCGTCTCGGCGGGCTGGCACACAATTGAGATTTACAGCCCTTTTGATAATGTGCAGCTTTATTACCGAACGCTTTTCGATAATTTTACGGTAACGCAGTTTAACCTTTATCCGATCCGGATGAATTAATTATGCCACAGTTTGTTCATTTACATAATCATTCACATTACAGTCTGCTCGACGGTGCTTCACAGATCGACGATATGATCAAGCGAGCCGTGGAATTCAAAATGCCCGCGCTTGCGCTGACAGATCACGGAGTTTTGTTTGGTGCGGTTGAGCTGTATAAACATGCAAAGAAAGCCGGGATCAAGCCGATAGTCGGCTGTGAAATGTACATCGCCAAGGGGAAAAGAAATGAGAAGAACGGCTACAATCATTTAACCGTTCTTGCAAAAAATTATACCGGCTATAAAAATCTTGTGAAGCTCGTTTCACTCGCCCACCTCGAAGGATACTATTACAAGCCGAGAATTGATTTCGAACTCTTAAAGGAAAATCGCGAGGGGCTTATCGTCCTGAGCGGTTGTTTGAGCGGTCCGGTTTCCGAGCCGATAGTGAACGGCGACATCGAAAGCGCGAGAAAAGCCGCGCGGATGTACAAAGAACTCTTCGGCGATGATTACTATCTCGAGGTACACAATCACGGACTCGACGAAGAGAAGCGCGTTCTCGAAGCCATGCCGAAGATCGCGAAGGAGATCGGTGCGAAGTTGGTCGCGGTAAATGACGGACATTATATAAGACGCGAGCACGCTGTCCCACACAACATCCTTCTGAATATTTCACAGTCAAGCAACGGAACGAAAGATCCGACGGAGCTGCGATATAAAGTTCCGGAATTCTATTTCAAGAGTCCTCAGGAGATGGAAAAAGCGTTTGCGGATTATGACTTTGGTCCGGCAGCAATCGAGAACACTCTTGAGGTTGCCGAGAAATGCGACTTGAAGCTGGAACTGAAGCAGGATTTAATGCCTCGCTTTCCGATTCCGGAAAACTCAGGCGTGTCAAATCCCGAAGAATACTTCGAAAAACTCGCGCGGGAGGGTTTGCACAAAAGATACAAGGAAGTCACTCCGGAAATTCAGAAGCGTTTCGATCATGAAATTCGGGTCATCAAGAAAATGGGGTTTGCCGGATATTTCCTTGTCGTGCAGGATTTCATCAACAGCGCGCGTGAGATGGGAGTCAGGGTCGGTCCCGGAAGAGGAAGCGCCGCGGGAAGCATTGTCTCTTACTCGCTTGGAATTACAGACGTTGATCCACTTCAATACGGATTACTCTTCGAAAGATTCTTGAATCCCGATCGCGTGTCGATGCCCGATATCGACGTGGACTTTGCCGATAACAAACGTGATCTCGTTATCAATTACGTCAAGGAAAAATATGGTGCGGAGTCTGTCTGCCAGATCGTTACATTCGGAACGCTCTCGTCGCGGGCTGTCTTAAAAGACGTCGGCAGAGTTCTCAGCATTCCGCTTTCGACTATCGATTCGATCACGAAGCAAATTCCGGTGATACTCGGGCGCGTTACGCCGCTCCAGGAAGCGATCGATACGATTCCCGAACTTCGCTGGGTCAAGGAGAGCAACGACCCGAAAATAAAACAACTTATCGAATATGCGCTTGTACTCGAGGGAACGAACCGCAACGTTGGCACGCATGCCGCAGGCGTTGTGATTGCGCCGAGCAGAATTACGGAATATGTTCCGCTTTATAAGACGCCATCGACCGATGTGATTACCCAGTACGAGTACAAGAGCCTTGAGGAAATCGGTCTGCTCAAAATGGATTTCCTCGGTTTGAGGACATTAACGGTTATCGAGGGGACGCTCAGCATGATTCGGGCAAATCATGGCAAGGAAGTCGATCTCGATAAAATTCCCTACGACGATCCAAAGGTTTTTGAACTTTTCGCTGCCGGACAGACGGTCGCCGTGTTTCAGTTTGAAAGTTCCAAAATGCAGGAATATCTCAAGAAACTGAAACCAACTTCGATTGACGACCTCGTTGCGATGAACGCTTTATACCGTCCCGGCCCGATGGACATGATCGACGACTTCATCGATAGGAAGTTCGGCAGGAAGCCGATCGAGTATTTGCATCCGAAGATGGAACAGATACTGCATCCGACTTACGGGGTCATTGTTTATCAGGAGCAGGTGATGCAGATCGCGAGTGAGATTGCGGGCTTCACTCTTGCTCAGGCGGATGTGATGCGCAGGGCGATGGGGAAGAAAGACAAAGAGTTGATGGCGGAGCAGAAAAAACTTTTTGTCGAAGGCGCTGTGAATAATTCCATAGACAAGAGACTTGCCGGTGAAATATTCGACTTGATCGACAAGTTCGCTTCGTATGGATTTAATAAGTCACACAGCGTGGCATATTCCGTGCTCGCATACCAGACTGCATATCTAAAAACCTACTATACTGCCGAGTTCATGGCGGCGACGCTCACCAGTGAAATCGGCGACCTAAACAAGATGACGCTTTTGCTCGACGATTGCCGGAAGCAGGGAATAATGGTGCTTGGCCCGGACGTGAATGAAAGTTACGCGACATTTTCGGTTAGCGGAGGGAGACTGCGATTCGGACTCAGCGCGATAAAGAATGTCGGCGTCGGCGCCGCCGAAGAGATCAATCGTGCCAGAAGCGAGGGCGGAAAATTCGAAAATATATTTGATTTTGTCTCGCGTGTCGATTTGAAAGCCGTCAATAAGCGTGCACTTGAAAGTCTGGTTCAGGCAGGCGCGTTCGATTTGCTCGGCCATAGGCGCTCTCAACTCTACAATTCTTTTGAGAAAATTGTACAGTTCGGTCAGTCGACGCAGGAAAGCAAATCGAGTTCGCAATCCTCGCTTTTTGACTTGCTGGACGGAGAGCAGAGAAAACTTGTGACTTATCCTTCGCTTGCCGAAGTCGAAGAATGGAGTCAGGGTGAAAAGCTGAATCGTGAAAAGGAGCTCCTCGGAGTCTACATTTCAGGCCACCCGCTTCTGAAATTTGAGCAGGAGTGCAATTCATTTACCAGCGTCAGGCTCGGAGATGCGACCACTGTAGTGGAAGGAGCCGGTGCAAAAGCGGCGGGAATCGTCGTGGATGTAAGAAGAAAGATCGACCGGAAGGGAAATACGATGGCATTCGTGCAGCTCGAAGATTTTACGGGCAAAGGCGAGTTGATCTTTTTCTCGGATGCGTATTCCAAGTACCAGAACATTTTGTTTCCCGATTCGATAATTCTCGTCTCGGGGAAAGCGGAATCCAACGGCGACTCGGTGCGCATCATGGTTAGCGAGGCTTATCCGCTTGAAGAGGCGGCAGGGAGATTGACAAAAAGTATAGCGGTCTCGGTTGATTCGAGCGATCGCTCAAAGGAACTTCTCTTTTCTTTTAAGCAAATGCTCGGGAGTTACAACCGCGGGAATTGTTCGATATTCTTTAGTGTTACAAATGGAGAATCGAAACCAAAGATATACAGGTCAAATACGTACAGCGTTGTTCCCAGCAGGCAGTTTGTGGATGCGCTTTTTAATTTATTCGGGAAAGAAAACGTAAGACTAATTTCTTAGAAACAAGAATTTCAAAAGGAACTTATCAGATGAAACCAGTTGTAGTTAGTTCTCAGAATTTCGAAACGGAAGTCATGAAGAGTAATTTGCCGGTGCTCGTGGATTTTTGGGCATCGTGGTGCGCGCCGTGCAGAATAATTGCGCCGATTGTCGAGGAGCTTGCAAAGGAATATAACGGCAAGGTGAAAGTAGCGAAACTGGATGTCGACGCCAATAGAGATATCGCGACGGCGTTTGGGATCATGAGCATTCCCACTCTTCTAATTTTCAACAATGGAAAAGTCGCCGATCAGCTTGTCGGGGCTGTGCCGAAGTCGATGCTCGTTGATAAGATTACCAGAGTCTTGGAACGAAACTAACTCGGATTTGTCATTAGAACTCTTTCATTCAACGCAACTTGGAATGTGACAACCACTTCGACCTCACCCTTCCCTCTCCTGATAGGAGAGGGTTAGGGAGAGGTTAATTACCAGCAGTGAAAGAACTTACTCCTAATTCAACTCGTCTAACGAACAATTTGGGATTAAGAGAACTTTTCTACTCGTCGTTAATGTTTATATGGTTAACCTGAAAACAGGAGTTGAAAGCGATTGGTAAAACCGAAAAACAAATTGAAAGTCTACACGACTTCATGGTGTCCGGATTGCAGGAATGCGAAGAGATTCTTGGACTCGCATAAAATCGAATATGATGAGATTGATATAGATAAAAATTCCGATGCCGAAGCTTTTGTAATTAAAATGAGCGGCGGAAGACGGGTGATACCGACGATCGATGCCGACGGGAAGTATTTTTTCAATCCGCCGTTGAGCACCTTGGCCGAAGAACTGGGCATCAACTCGTAAAACACAAAACTCCGGGAGGAGAAAAATGAGGAAGGTTATTGTCTTTGCATTTGCTGTGTTTGCGTTCAGCTCTTTGGCTAATGCCGCGGGTATAAGGACCATGATCGTCAGGTATCCGAGCGGCTCTGACACCGTCTCAGCCTATCTCGCAATGCCGAGCAGCGGCGGAAAGCATCCGGCGCTCATCGTGATTCATGAATGGTGGGGCTTGACGGATTGGATACGAGAGAACGCACGAGAGTTTGCTCGCAAAGGATACGTTGCACTTGCGATCGATCTGTACCGCGGCGGACTCACTTCGAATCCGCAGGAAGCATACAAGCTGATGATGTCGGTTCCGAAAGAACGTGCCGTCACGGATTTGAAATCCGCTTTCGGTTATTTGTCAACCATGGATAACGTGAACTCGTCCCAGATCGGCGTCATCGGCTGGTGCATGGGAGGCTCGTACTCATTCCAGGCTGCCGTGAATCTTCCGAAACTGGCGGCTTGTGTAATTGATTACGGAAAAGTCGACGCCTCGAAATCATCCGTGGATAAGATCGGATGTCCGGTTCTATGCAACTTTGCCGAAAAGGATAAGACTTACACTCCGGACATGGCAAAAGAATTTACGAGTGCCATGAAAGCAAATGGCAAGCAGGTTGAATTGCACATTTATCCCGGCGTCGACCATGCATTCATGAATCCGAACAACACATTCGGTTACAATGAAGCGCAGTCAGAGATCGCGTGGAAGAATATCTACGCATTTCTGGATAAACATCTGAAGCATTAACGACTTCGAACCTGTTTGGAAATTTAGCGGGCGAATTCTAAATTAATCGCCGAAGAGAGCACTTCGCAAATTGTAAATCGAAAATTACGATTTTAAATTCATTCGTCCCCATCGTCTAGTGGCCTAGGACATCGCCCTTTCACGGCGGTAACAGGGGTTCAAATCCCCTTGGGGACGCCACTTCCTTTTGATCATCTTCTCAAGCTGGATTTGTTGTAGTTCCGTTCGTAAATTCTTCCGTCGGCCACAGAATCAGGTGAGCGCACATTTTGAAAATTTCTCGCAGTTTTATCCTTTCTATCTATCCGAGCATAGTACGACTTGGTGCCGAAGACTTCATTTTATTGGAAGTACTTTTGTGCTGGTGTCTTTTCTTGCTTTTCTGTCGTCAATTGACTGGAGATGGCTTGTCGCGATGCCAATATTCGGGTATGGATTCGCTTGGGTTGGGCATTTTTTCTTTGAAAAGAACAAGCCGGCTGTTTTTAAATATCGACGAGTTTACCCAAAATGCCATGAGATTTGAGAATTTGGTCTTGACCTCCCCTTAGTCCCCTCCTTGACAAGGAGGGGATAAAGGGGTGGTTGATTCGTGATGATCTTAGTAGGCTTATCTTACAACTTGAGTTAGATCCTATGTCGATTTCCACGAGGTCCTGTCGATCGTAATCAAAATGGGTAAACTCGTTTAAATATCCTTTTTGTAGCTTGATGGGCGATTGGGCTATGTTTCGGGACATCATCGTGGAGCGAGTGAAATTCTGAAGAGAATAGGGCAGTAGCTTCAATTATTTGATCGTATAATAGATGTATTTATGGTTCGTAGCTTTTTGTGGGATTTGAGGTAATACTTTTTAGTCTGACATGGAAGCCCACCGTCTTTTCCGGTGGTTATGTACAAATTGCTTTGCCGGTTTATTGGCCCCTACTGTCCTCCTGACAAAGTCGGGACGGGACGTTTTCCCCTTGTCAAGGGGGAGAAAAAGAGGGGGTCGAAAGAAAGCCACCGCCTATGGCGATGGTCGTTTACTATGCTTGAGAAGTTCACTCTATGTTTTTATATTGAATTCGAAGTTCGTTTATAAGTCATAACTAAGTCGATCGTGCTTCGATGTGTGAAATGATGGCAGCATTTTTGCGCAAATAAAACCATAGTTCTCTGAAAACAAATTAGGAGGTTAGTCATGCGTTACGCAGCTTCATTACTCGTTCTATTTTTTGCGGTAGTCCTTGCCGGATGCGGCGGATCTAAACAGGCAATGCAGTCGGCGGATACCGGTGACGTCCCCGATTGGTTCACGAACGTCCCGCAAGATCCGAATTTCCTTTACGCGGCAAATACTCAAGTCTCTCAGGATCTTCAGTTGGCGATCGACAAAGCTGTTACCGGCGGACGGTCGGAAATCGGAAGGCAGATAGAGACAAGACTTCAAGGCTTGCAGAAAAAGTTCACAGAAGAAACTGGCACGGGAGAAGATGCACAGTTACTTCAGATGTTTACTCAAGCCGAGAAGACCGTGGTTTCTACGACACTCTCCGGGAGCAGAATCAAATATCAAAAGCAGGTTAGGGATGGAAAGCTTTGGAGAGCATACGTTCTGGTTGAGTATCCTATTGGCGCAGCCAATCAGGCGTTCCTGCAACAGATTAAAAAGAACGACCAAATGTACACGAGGTTCAGAGCTTCTGAATCTTTCAAAGAATTGAATGACGAAGTCGACAAGTACGAAAAGTTCAAGAAGGAACAAGGCCCCAATTAGAAAGTAAAATGCCATTAAGGTGAGAGGCAGAGAAATGGTTGTCTTTCTACTGTCTGCGGGATCCTTGTTACTGTTCGGCGCAAGTCTCGAACTTCATGCGCAAGTTTACCCGAGATGGTTTATCGAACAGGGAGATATTCAATTTCGCAGCGCGGCAGTTGGATACGCTAATCCTTCTTTTTATCAGGACTCTTCTGCCTCTCAGGCTTTTTCCAACGCTTACAAGAACTTAGTAATGCAATCGTACACGAAGTTGTCAGGAGGCGAGTCCTTCTGGGAAACCGAAGCCGGCGTTTATTGGATGGGAAATGATTACAGCGAAGACGTCGATTCGTCTCGTCTCGCCGGAATTCCTTCTAATGTAAAGCGAGTGGATGTGTTTTACGGAAAAGGAATCGTGATCTCGCTCGCGGCAGACGGTGACAGCCTTCTTGCAGATTCGATGAAGGTTGTGGCATCATTTTCCCAAAAGGCTCCTTCATGGGTCGAGTCTTTGCCGGAGAAACCAGGATACATCTATGCCATTGGCGTTTCACCAAATTATTTCTACGAATCAAGCTCTTGGGAAACCGCCGAAAAAATGGCACGGAGGAATTTGGGATTTAATATTCGTGTATCTACCCAAGCACTTCAGAAGATCGATGAAAACTCCGGGCAAGAGATTCGAAACGAAGGAATATCTGTTGAACTTCGGCATTTCCAAATAGCTGAGCGTTGGAAAGATAACAGCAAAAATTTGTATTACGTCTTGGCGCGAATGCCGGCACAATAGTCTCTTCTGGGTCTCCGAATAGGCTGTTTGCATGCGCTAAGTGTGCGGCCTGTTCCTGATAATCGTGAATTTCGTAGCATTTATAAAATTAGGATCTCAAATCTCATAGGTTTGCGGCTAATACTTAAAAAAAGGGAAACGGTTATGTATACCGGACTTAACAGAAATCTTATATCACTGAGATTGATGGCGTTTGCATTCTCGGTACTTTTAGTCATTTCCAATCTGCACGCACAGGACAGAAAATATGAAAGGAAGTCGGTTACTTCTCTTGGGGCTGTCCTTTTCAAGGGCGAGCACGACGATGAGCTGGTCAGGATTATCAATAATCGGCTCGACTATTTTATCAAGATTTCAAGATTCGATTACAACCAGTTGTCTCAATCTGCAGTTGAGGGATTTGTTCAAAAGGCAAATCAGACAGACCTAAGTCCATCCAACATCGCATCGGCACTCGATGAGACTTTGGTTCCGAAAATCACGCAAGTTGTTTCAGCCGTGGCGGAGGAACGCGCAAAAGGAAATCTCAAGGAAGAAGACATTGCTCGCGCGGCGGTAGACAAGATGAAGGGATCAGGATTAACTGGTGATGATATTTTGAAAGTGATGAACTCGGCATATCTATATCTGCCTGTTGTCACCAGCTTTGAGCAAAAAGGAGCCAACGCCACGATCAAAGGATACATTCTTTGGTACAGGATTGCCGTCGGCGGTCAAGATAAAGCGAGCGCCGTCTGGCTGAAAGGTGTCTCCACGATTCAAGAAGGAACTGCTTCTGCGAATGAAAAAGATTCTTACCAGCTCAAGAAGAGAAGTGTCTCCGGCGATGAGTATGCGAGAATCATGGCGGTCAACACATGGGCAAGAAATCTTGCGGTTGAAATGAAAAAGATCCCTGACTTCCAGTTGTCCGCTGAAGTGCTGAGCGTTGACGGATCATACGCAGACGCGGCTCTTGGCGCAAAGGAAGGGATTGTTCTCGATGACGGATACGATGTCGTCGAGCAGCAAGAAGACGATAGCGGAAAAATTAGCTCGCACAAGATAGGATTTTATAGAGTCTGGGAAGTTCAGGACAACAGAGCCGATGCCAACAGCGTCTCGAGGCTGAGGAGATTCATCGGCTCAGATATTGAGCGCGGGACTATTCTTTTGGAACATCCGCAGCTTGGCATTGACATAACTCTCAGGCCAAAGTTTTTCTTTATGACGCTTCCGCGTTACGCGGCGCCCGCAATAGGCTACTCTTCTTTTGCTTTGATAGTTGCAAGTAAAACCGGGGTCATGCCTGAATCCTATGATGCTTTTTACGGCGGACACGGCTTCATCTTTTCGTCAGATGTAAAGTCCGGTTTTGGCGTGGACATGAATTTCAACTACAACCTTGCTAAGCTGCTTCGCTCAAGACAACTTTTCTTAAACCTCGACCTTTCGATGGGGTTTCCGGTTGCAACGGTCGATGAGCTTGCATTGTCCGGCTTGAGTGTCTCGCCTTTTGTCGGCAGCGCGTATTTGGGGATTATGAAAAAATTCTGGGCGGGCAGAGCGAACTTTAATTTCGAAGCTGCGGGAGGAGTCGATTATCTAGATCTTACATACACCAGCAGCGCCGTCTCGGGTTATCCTGAGAATATGAAGTTCTATGCGCCCGGGGTCAAAGTCGATCTTGGGCTTGAATATCTTTTAAATCCCGATTGGTCTTTTTCTCTCAATGCCGGATATAAATTCGGCATATCTCCCATCGGAGCCACGGTCAAGTTCAAGGGCTACGATAAAGAATTCGATATTACCGACCAGATTTCTTCGAATCCGTTTTTTGGCGGTGTGAAGGATCTGAGTTTCACCGGCGCTTCATTCTCTATCGGACTTTCTTATGCGTTACCAAGTTTGTCAGTCGACCCGTTCGCTTTCTTGTCCGCAAAAGATATTGATTACTGAAATTTGTGAAGGCGGGAAGCTCATTTGCTTTTTGCCAAATAAACGGAGATTTGAAAATGATTAAGAAAATTTTTGGAGTGCTGCTGCTATTTGTATCCTCGATTCCTGTCGCAGCCTTCGGGCAGGGAAATCTTCCGGTCTCGAGACAGGCCACTTTTATTGAAACTTATTCTCCGACTGAAATCGCTCTTAAAGCAACGGGAATCGGTCCTAATGTGGACGCGGCTGAGCAGGACGCGAAAAAGGCGGCGGTCTACTTTGTCCTCTACGATATGACTGATCCGGTTTTGCAGACTCAGCGCGAAAAGAGTTCGTTTGAAGAAATTCAGCAAACTTTTTTTGATTCGAAGAATATCGAGCAATACATAACTTTTTTCGGAAATGAGGTCATCGCAAGAGTGAAAACGAAAGACGGTGTGAAGGTGGATAAACTCGTTCGAATCAACAAGGAGAAGTTGACACAGGACTTAGCAAGTCAAGGGATAATAGCTTCGCGCGAAAGGTTATCCGCTTCAATCGGGAATCCATTTATAATGGTTTTGCCGGAAGCCCCAAAAGGCACCAGTCCGATTGACCTCCTTCAGAAAGACCCCAATGTTAAAAAGGGAGCGGAAGTGATTGAGAGTTTTCTGACGGCGCGCAAGTATGACGTTCAGGTTCCGGAGCAAATGCAGAACATTTCTGAGCTTTCATCAGCACAAGCGGGTTTGAAAGGAGTCGAAGATGATATCGCGTACCAGCTCGCCCTTTCAATCGGCGCCGACGTGTACATCACTTATAATGTTCAGGTAGAGCAGGGAACATACGGAAAAAAAGGCGTCGTAGGATGCCGTGCTTATGAGACGACAACTGCCCGTCTTCTTGGCACCGAAACCGGTTACAGTCCCGAACGTCCGAATGTTTCGGACGCGGCAGTTATAGAAGAGGCAATGAACGACGCCGTCGACAAAGTGCTGAGCAGGATCAGCGCATACTGGAAAGACGATATTGCACGCGGGCAGCAGTACAAATTGATTTTCAAAATAACCGGAAAGTTTGAAGACCCTTACGTCATTTCAGATGCGGTTGACGAAGTGCTGAAAGGACTGACAAACCAGCGCAAGCAAATCGCCGTAACGGAAAAGACGGTTGATTACATCGTCTGGCAAAAAAATGTCGAAAACACTTCGCGGTTTTTCCGTGAACTTTCTAAGGCATTCGATTCGAACAAAGACTTGAAAGATGCCGGCGCAAAGCTCAAGAGAATTAATCTCAATCGTAAGCTGATGCTTATGAGCATCGAAAACAGCGGAGAGTAGAAAATGAAAAAGTTAATATTGCTGCTGCTGTTGGTCGCAGCGGAAAGTTTTTCTCAGGTTCCCAAGTGGGTGACGGCAGGAAAAGATATTCACTATCCGACGGAATTTTATTGGGTCGGGATAGGAAGCGCCGCTGGAACCGATGCGAACGCGCTTGAGCAGGCACGTCAGGTTGCCCGCCGTGAAGTGGCGGCGCAACTGAAAGTCGCAGTCTCCGCAGACTTTTCCGTCGTGCAAAAAGCTTCGCGGATCGGAGACAGCGAACTCGTAACATCCAATCTTGAAAGCAGAACAGAGAGCGTTGTCGAGTCAATGCCGCTGACCGGATTGGAGATTGCAGAGATTTATGTTGCAAAGAATGACAATACAACTTACGCGCTTGCTGTTTTGGAAAAGGAATCGTTTCTAAACACCTTGAAAGTGGAACTCGACGGTATTGTAAATGATGCGAAAACGAAACTGCAGTCCTCAGATGAGCTTTCGAAATCCGGCGAGATAGGAATGGCGGTGAACAAGTATCTCGACGAACTCACGTTCATAGAGCCGCTGTTTCCGAAAGTGGTTTTCTACAACGCGCTTTCGCAGACTCATTATGAGGTTCCGCAGGAGATAATGCCTGAGTCGATTGACTTGAGCTTGAAAAACTTGCTGGAGAAAATCTTCTTGAAGAAAATTTCCGGTGACAACCAGACCCAGGATTTGGGAAAACTTTTTAATGAACCGTTTGTGGTTCAGGCTTTCATGCGGGATGGCGGCGATGAGAAGGCGCTCAAAGGATTGCCGGTCTCTTTCAAAGTCGGAGGTAAACTGATTGACAAAGTCTTTACAGGCGATAAAGGTTTTGCTTCCTACAAATTCCTATCTGAAGCCGAAGGGCTAAGAGAAGGTTCAAAGGGAACTGTCGTTGCTTGCGTCGATCTTGCGAAAGTTGGATCTGAATTACGCAAAGCTTTAAACCAAAACACTTCGGTGTCATTCAGTTACAGTGTAGTAATGCCGGAGTTGAGATGTTACCTCGAGTTGACGGGGGTTGGGAGCAGCTCCGCTCAAAAGAGTCTGCGGAACAAGCTCGCTGATATTCTGCAGAAGAACGGGGCGATTCTCCAAAGCGGTGCACCTTTTACCATTAAAGTTGACCTGAGTTCCACCGACGGAGGAAGCATGCAGGGAATGGGCGGAACGATGGTGGTCCAGGATGTTGCAATGCTGGTTCAACTAGTCGACTCCAAATCGCAAGGTGTCGTTGGGAGTCTTACGGCGAACGCGAAAGGATTGGGAAAGACGAAAGCCGAAGCGGTCGACAAGGCGGTGGTTTCGTTGAAATTGCCGCAATCACAACTTGCCGAAATGCTTGGAAAGGCGAAAAACTCACCGAAATAGCATTGCGATTTTACTCACAGAGTCCGAAAGATTGCTCTTTTCGCTTTCTGATTCCTTGACAGAGCATACCTTTCCTGCTATATTCTCAAAAAGGAAAAATTAGCGAAGGTTCGTTAAAGGTTTAAAGTTGAAGTTGCTGTAGTTGCTGTAGACCTTTGAGGAGCCTTTTTTGCCGAATGATGGTGCAAAAGGCGTGCACAGCATTCGGCTTTTTTATTGTTATGAGAAGAGTGAAAAGACAGATAATCGAAATAGGAATTTTTGTTCTGCTTCTTGCGGCGGTATCGTCCGCGCAGGATGTTAAAGTCTTGTCGCAGTCAGGACAATCGGTAACGATCGAAGTTACACCTGACTCTCTCGGCGCCGACACGGTTAACATCAATGGGTCTTCTTATCTTAATCTTTCGTTCAGAGGCGCGGTACCGGAATTCAACTCGAATGGCAACTATCTAAGACAATTCATACCGGTCCTGGTTGGAGTTTTCTCCAAACAAATTCAAGTGCAAGTCCTTCAGGTTGATTACAAGACCGTTTCTTTGCTTCCGCCTCTTCGAAGCCCGAACATTCCATCTTCAGGAAATTTACAGCCCGTTTCTCCATTCGTTTCGTTCGACTTGCCGTACATCCAGCGCGAGCACTTCGTTTCGAGAATCAGAGTCTATCCGTTTTCGTACGACAGCGTCGCCGGTTCGTACCAGATATTAAGCAGGGTCGTACTGCAAGTTTCTTCTATTGGCAGCGGTGTCTCGAGCCAGAGTGTCGCCAGTGATCCGCTGCTTTCGAGAGCTTTGGTGAACTATCCGCAAGTGAAAAATGCTGTTGTGAGCACGCCATCCCGGCTGATGAAGACGCTGGCTTCGAGCGTGTTGGCGCAAGGAACATGGTACAAACTAGCGGTTTCTCACAGCGGAATTTACAAGTTGACTTACTCCGCGTTGAAAACCGCCGGAGTGCCTGTTGACAACATTCAGCTGAACACAATAAGAATTTTTAACAACGGTGGAACTGAGCTGCCGGAGGATCCTAATGCCGCGCGTCCGAACGATCTTACGGAAAACGCGATTTATGTTTACGATGCAAACGGAAATAATAAGTTCGATCCGGAAGATTACATCCTGTTTTACGGAAAGTCCCCGCGCGAATGGTCGTATAATCCGGCGACGAAGACATTTTCCCATTACATCAACCATTACACGGAATCAAATTACTATTTCATGACGTTCGGCGGACAGCCGGGGAAGAGGATGCAAGTTATTCAAAGCGTGCAATCTTCCTCTTACTATAAACCAAATGATTTTACTTCGGGGATATTTCAGGAGGATGAGGTATACAATTTGCTTAGTTCCGGTAAGGACTGGTTTGGTGCAAAGCTCCAACTTCCGACTCCCAATAATCCTGGGTCTAATAATACGATTTACGTCAACAAGCTCTACGGCCTCGATTCGACTCAGAATATAACTTACCGTGTCCGCGTAATTGCGAGAAGCAACCAATACAATTATTTTCAGGTATTTGAGAACTCAACCGGAGCTATGCTTGGTACCATTCCTGTTGGGACGGTTGATTACAGCTACGATCAGGGCTATTACGCCTTTCCGGTTCCGCCACAAACGTTTGTCGGGAGCGGCAATCTTGTGGACCAAAGAAGCGCTTTGAAGATCGTGTACAGTTCCACTTCTCCTTCGGCGAGCGGATACGTTGACTGGTACGAAATACTTTACAAAAGAAAGTTCCAATCAAACAGCGATGTGCTGAACTTTTATGCGCCCGACACCAACGCAAACGTTTATTATTCCGTGCAAAATTTTTCGAGCAGCAACGTGCGAGTTTTCGACGTGACTAATTTTGCAAACGCGGCGTTGATACAACCGGATTCGATAAACGGCGGAACCGTCTCGTTTGGCATTCAGGCGGTTTCCGGCGCAAGAAAGCAATTCTTCGCTGTTGGAGACAGCGGCTATTTGTCAGTTGATAATATCTCAGCTGTTCAAAACTCCGATCTCCATGGACTGACAGCTGGCGCAAACTTGATAATAATTTCCCCCCCTGAATTTCTATCTCAGGCGAACCAGTTGAAAGATTTTAAACAGAGTTTTGATGGACTGCAAACCGTCGTTGTGCCAACCACAGCTATTTATAATGAATTTGGATGCGGAATTCCCGATCCGACGGCGATACGCGATTTCCTGAAATACGCGTACTCCACTTACCAGACAACTCCATCTTACGTTGTTCTTTTCGGAGGTGGAACGTACGACTATAAGAACAAAGTTGCAAACGTTCCGGAATATGTACCCCCGTACGAGTCGACTGAATCGCTGTCTCAAATAGGAACATACAGCACCGACGATTATTTCGTCCAGTTTTCAGCGCCGCTCACACAGACACCAATCTCCATGGCAATAGGAAGATTGCCTGCGAGAAGCGTCAATGAGGCAACTACTATTGTGAATAAGATAATCCAGTATGAATCGAAGCCCGACTACAGCGATTGGAAAAATCTCGTAACATTTATTGGAGACGACGGACCGACCAGCGGCGGCGGCAACGATTACGACCTGCACACCTCACAAGTTGATGACCTCGCACAGAATTATACTCCGAGTGAGCTCGATAAGCGGAAGATTTACCTCGCGCTTTATCCGACGACGATTTCCACCGAAGGACGACGCAAGCCCGAAGCGGCGGCAGATATTGTAAATCAGATCAACCAAGGGACGCTTGTCGTAGATTTTGTCGGGCACGGCGCACCTGATCTTTGGTCATACACACATATTTTTCAAAACTCCGTCACTATCCCGCAACTGACAAACTTGACAAGATTGAGTTTGTTTGTCGCGGCTACCTGCGACTTTGCCCGCGATGATGACCCGCAGGCCCAAAGCGGGGCAGAACTTTTGACGAGCTGGGCGCAAGGCGGCGCAATAGGAGTTGTCAGCTCGACGAGAATTGTTTTTTCCGACCTCAATGCTTACTTCAACCAAACTTTGTTTCAACATCTTTTTGTCAGAGACTCGCAGCGCAATCCGGAAAGAATTGGCGACGCTGTCTTCCAAACAAAACAGTCCGTATACTCGCTGAACGACATCAAGTACCAATACATCGGGGATCCGACCGTCCGCATAGCAATGCCGAAATATCAGGCAACGATCGACAGCTTGAATGGAAAATCGCTCGTACAGGTAACGCAGATTCGCGCGCTCGACAAACTCGACATTAAAGGAACAGTTTATCACCCTGACATGACGGTCTGGAGTGATCTGAGCGGAACGGGGCTGCTTACAGTTTTCGATTCAGACCAGCCTGTGCTTGTACCAGAATGGGGAAAGACTTATATGTTTCCCGGTTCGATACTTTATCGCGGCGAAGTCTCCGTCCAGAACGGCAGATTTGAAGCTAAGACAGTGATTCCCACGGATATTTCGTACAGCAACAACGCCGGCAAAATCGAATTGTATTTTCAGACTAACGGCTCCGATGGATCGGGATACACAAGAAATGTCATTGTCGGCGGGACAGCAACGAACGTTACAAATGATCACAAAGGTCCGCAAGTCAATATTTATTTTGATTCGAAGAATTTCAGGGATGGAGATGTTGTCTCCGAAAAACCGACCTTGATTGTTGATTTGCATTCGTCCAACGGAATAAATCTCTCGGATGTAGCGGTCGGACACAGCTTGCAGGCGGTTTTTGACGGGCAGCAGTCCGTGGATCTTGCGCCGTATTACGTGGGCAATTTGAATTCATATCAAGATGGTACAGTTACATATCCGGTTACCACGCGGCTCGGGTTTGGAGAACACAGCGTTACGGTAAGAGCCTTTGACGTTTTCAACAACCCTTCCCAAGCGAGCGTCAGCTTCGACGTAGAATCATCTGAGCAATTGTCGATACAGAATGTTTACAATTATCCCGACCCGTTCAGTAGCAGCACTTCATTTACATTCCAGCGTTCCGCTGCCGGAGGCGCTGGCGCGCCCGTCAACGTGACGATAAAAGTCTTCACAATAAGTGGGAGACTGATCAAGACTATTAAATCGTACGGAATAACCGATACTTTTGTGAAGGTCGATTGGAATGGACTTGATGAGGAAGGCGACCGGCTTGCGAACGGAGTTTATCTTTACAAAGTGATCGTGTCAACGGTTGATGGTGCTTACACGAGTGAAGCGCTCGGAAAGATGGCGGTTGTGCGATGATATGTGTAGAAAGTTTCCGCGCAACCTTTTATAATAAGACCATAAATGAGGAGTGAAGATCGATGAAAGTAACATTATTTGCGGTGGTTATGGCGGCTGCCGTATTAACACTAAGCTCAGGTGCGTTTGCGCAAGGTGAAACTGCGGTGCCATTCCTTTTAATTTCTCCTGACGCCCGCGCAGCGGGTATGGGAGAGGCTGGCACTGGTTTAGCAGACAATGCATCGGCTCTCTTCTGGAATCCAGGCGGCCTTGGCTTTCTAAGAGGAGATGAAATCGGGCTTACGCACGCTCCGTGGCTTCCGGAATTCGGCTCCGATTTGAGCTACGATTTTCTTAGCTACCGGCATTACCTGGAAGATTGGGATGGAAACTTCGCAGCAAGCTTAACTTATTTCAACCTTGGAACATTTAATAAGACACTTTCAAATGGTCCTATCGTCGTCAGTACGTGGCATGCGTTCGAGTTTGCAATAACGTTGGGCTACGGCACGCAGATTTCCAGCGGACTTGGTCTAGGGGCAAACTTCCGATACATAAGAAGTCAGCTTGCGCCGTTCGGAACGGAGCAAGAAGTCGGAAAAGGAATTGCCTCTGATGTCAGTTTCGATTTGGGATTGTTGTATCGTCCGCAACACCTGGATTTGCCGCTGGTCGGCAATTTCGATGACAGACTTGGCTTAGGAATTGCGTTAAGCAACCTTGGTCCGAAGCTCTATTACATCGATCAGGCGCAGGCAGATCCGCTTCCGACAAATCTCAGGCTCGGCATCTCGCTTCATCTCTTAAAGAGCGAATTCAACAATTTGTATTTAGTCTTTGATGCAAGCAGAACTATGGTCCGCGTAAGAACAGATTCTCTGATGAACATAAACCCAACGTCGTTTGATACCACATATTATCCGATTACCAATGTCGATCCACTGCCTGAAGCCTTAATTACGACATGGGGCGACGGAAGCGGTTTGAAAAGAATCATCATTAGCATGGGAGCCGAATATTGGTACGGGAATCCGAGACTCATTGCGCTTCGCATGGGTTACTACAAGGAAAATCCGAACTTTGGCGGACGAAACTTCTTGACATTCGGCGCCGGTATACGCTATGACATTTACGGCTTCGATTTCAGTTACATTTCGACTTTTGATCAAAACAATCCGCTATCTAACCAGCTGCGATTCTCTTTATCTCTAAATTGGGGCACAAAAACTGAATTTTAAATTCCCAGCAGTCGCCGCGGCAATAATGTTGTCCGTAGGATCCATTGGACACGCGGCGCTGCTTTTCGCATCCACGGGATCCCGTGGACCGGAACTGAGCCATCCTCTCGCGGCATTCCAGAGCACTCGCCCGAATAGAATTTTGGCGGCGGGCACTGTGAATGTTCTTGCGATCATGGTACAGTTCCAATCCGACAATGACAGCTTGACCAGCGGCAACGGACAATTCCTAATGTCGCAGGGCGCCGGACTTGACGCGCCGCCGCACGACAAAGCTTACTTCGAGAATCACCTCCTATTTCTAAAGAATTATTTCGGCAAAGTTTCCGGAGGGAAGCTCAACGTAAATTACGTGGTGCTCGATTCCGTCATTACGCTTCCGCACCAGATGAAGTATTATTCGTCTCCGAAAACCGGGACATTGAACGCAAACAATCTTGGACTTCTGTATCGGGATTCGTGGCACGCGGCAGATTCGATCTATAAGAATTTCGACTTCAGCCAGTTCCAGTGTTTCGTGATATTCCACGCCGGTTCCGGCCGCGACATTGATTTCACTTCCACGCTCGGCTACGATCCGAGACCGTTCGATATTCCGTCGCTTTATTTAAATGCACAGAGCCTGCGCAATATGTTCGGCGCAAGTTACAGCGGTCAGCCCGTTGACAACGGCAGTTTCAATATCCCGAATTCCATCATCATGCCGGAGAGTGAGTCCTACCAAATTTATGATGCGACAGGAGCATTACAGATAAACTTAACGCTCGGGACCAACGGACTCCTCGCCGCAAGCTTCGGAAGTTATCTCGGTCTGCCCGATCTGTTCGATTCGCAAACAGGAATCACCGGAATCGGCAGGTTTGGTCTGATGGATGGGCAAGCGATATTTGCGTACGGCGGAATTTTCCCGCCGGAACCGTCGGCATGGGAGAAAATGTATCTCGGCTGGGTGACGCCGGTCGAGGTTTCGCCGTCAACAGCGACGACGTACCAGCTTTACGCGAATGAGACGGGGAAGTACTCCGTTCTCAAAGTTCCGATCAGCGGAAGCGAATATTTCTTGATAGAGAATCGCGAGCGGGATGCAGAGCACAACGGTGAGAACATAACGACTTTTTATAAAGGTAATTACAGTACCATCAGTTTCGATGACGACACGACTTATTTCGACGGCACACAGATCAAAGGAATAAACGGCGTTGTGACGGACGTCGACGAGTATGACTGGGCACTCCCCGGAGATATAAGTAACGGAATAAAATATTACGGCGGAATTTTGATTTGGCATATAGATGATAATGTGATAAATCAAAACATCGCGACGAATACGGTAAACGCCAACCCGGATCACAGGGGCGTCGCGCTGATGGAGGCTCACGGCGCAAATCAGATTGGAATGCTTATTCAGACTTTCACCGGTTTTTATTATTACGACGGCTCCGCATACGATTTTTGGTTCAAGGGCAATCCTGCGGTTGTTTATACGAACCAGTTCACCCCAACTTCGCTGCCGAATTCCAACAGTTACAGCGGCGCCAATTCGCATGTTTACATCACAAATTTCAGCGGCGCCGACAGCGCTATGACTTTTGACGTAAGAGTTGGCGATTCGAACATCCAGCCAACCGCCAGTTTTCCTAAGAATATCCACGACGCAACCGTGAACTCTTCACCGGTGTTTGGACATATCAGCGCCGACGGACGATTGCAGGTGATCGCCAACAACGGCGACTCGCTTTACGCCTTCAACATGGACGGGACTTCCGCAGGATTTGATTCGACCGGACTTTTCTCGAAAGTAGGCGGAGCGTTTCAGCCGATTGTTTCTTCCGAGAATGCGGCTTCGAACACGATCTATGCGATGGACGACTCTGTGTTTTATGGACTTGTTGACAGAGACAATAACCATGATGGAACTGCGGACACGATCTTTTCAACGAAATCGCCGTCCCCTAACCCTCGAGCCGGCGGACCGCTGCTTCTTCTCGGAAGCAAGATACTCTCGTTCCCGTCGAATTATCAGGCGGCGTGGACGGCATTCACTACATCCGGGAAATATTTGGGTTTCTACTCCATGCCTCTTCCGTTACACGCGTCGGGCACAGGATCATCGTCTGCAGAAAGCGCTTCATCGATCCTTCCGCGGTTTGCTGCCATCGATACGAGTAGAATTTATCTGAATGTTCCAGGATACGGCGTCTATTCCGTTAACGTAGATAACGTCATTCAATCTTCTTCCAATATGCCGCCGCTTCACCCAATCCCTGTTGGGTCAATTCCTATTGCCATATCTTACGCAAGCTTGTCGCCTGAGAGAAGTCCTGTTATTGTTGAACTCACTTCACACTTCGTTTATCTCGACAGTACAGGGAGCACACCGCAGAAAGTCTTCTCCGTTTTTCCCGGTGACACGATTACTTCAGGTCCTGTCATCGCCGATCTCGATGGCGATGGGAACCGCGATATCATTTTCGCAACTCAGACGAAAGTCTACGCGATCTCATACACCGGCGCGGTTCTCAATCACTTCCCGATAACAACAGTGGGAAGTGAAGTCCTTCCGTCTGACGCAAACCGGATTACGGGTTCTGTCGTCGTTGCGGATCTCGATGGTGACGGAAAACCGGAAGTGATATTCGGAACCAAAGGCGGAGAGATTTACGCTTTCACAGGCGCCACAGGACAAATCTTACCGGGCTTTCCCCTGAGTGTTGGCGGCGCGCTCGCCGGCAGTCCTGCTGTCGCTTACGATCCCGGCGGGAATTTGTATCTCGCCGCAATCGGTCTCGATGGGTATTTGTACAGCTGGACATTCAAAGGAATCTCTCCAAGCCAAGTCGTCTGGGGAAATCTTCTCCATGATAATTATCATTTGAATTCCGTGACGCAGCCGCTCCAGAGTCAGCCGCCGCCGCCCGCGCAGAATTTGATGCCGACTTCGCAAGTTTACAACTGGCCGAATCCGGTGACGAACGGTCTGACGAAAATACATTTCTACTTGCGGGACAATGCGCGGGTGTCAATTAGTATATTCAGCTTCGCCGGCGACAAAGTCGCCGACATTCAAACCAGCGGAACCGGCGGTATGGCAAATGAAGTGGACTGGAATGCGAGCGGCGTACAAAGCGGAGTCTATTTCGCGAGAGTGGAAGCAGTGTCATCAAAAGAACGAGACGTGGCAATTATCAAAATAGCAGTCGTCAAGTGAAGTTGTTCTCGAGTCCCAGCCGAAAAGTAACCCACTGATAAATAGCAGGCACAAAGACACAAAGATGCAAAGGCACAAAGTAAAGCTATACTTCCCACGAAGCGGCACTTATAAGAATTCGCGAACGTCAAGCATGCCTCCTTTCTTCTCTTTGTTACTTTGTTACTTCGTTACTTTGTTACTTTGTTCCAGCCTTGCTTTTGCGCAGGATGATTACATTCATCCGGAACTGAACTGGCGCACGATCGAAACTAAACATTTTCTGGTGGATTATCATCCCGGCGAAGAGCGCACCGCTCAGCTTGTCGCGAAGATCGCGGAGGAAATCTACGGGTCTCTGACAAAGTTGTACCACCATGAGCCCGACCAGAAAGTCTCGTTTGTAATCTGGGATACAGACGACTATTCCAACGGAGAAACCTACTTTTTCGACAACAAGATCAACATCTGGGCGTCGTCGCTGGATTTTGAGCTTCGCGGAACGCACGATTGGCTGCGAAACGTGGTCACTCATGAGTTTACTCACGAGATTGAAATGAATACGGCAACGAAATTCGGCAGGCATGTCCCCGCTATTTACCTTCAGTGGTTAGGCTACGAATCGGAGCGCAGACCAGATGTTCTTTACGGTTATCCGAATGTGGTGGTAAGTTATCCGGTGAGCGGTATTGTTATCCCGGCGTGGTTTGCCGAGGGAGTCGCGCAGTACAATATTCCTCATGTCAATTACGACACTTGGGATACGCATCGCGACATGATTCTGCGAATGTACGTTTTGAACCACAAGATGCTGACGCTGGATGAGATGGGCGGATTCGGAAAAACGAGCCTCGGCAACGAATCGACTTACAACGCCGGTTTCGCATTTGTTCATTATCTTGCCGGAAGATACGGCCCAGATGTGCTGAGAAGACTGTC
Source organism: Bacteroidota bacterium (assembly GCA_023381615.1). Classification (GTDB taxonomy): domain Bacteria; phylum Bacteroidota; class Ignavibacteria; order Kryptoniales; family JAKASW01; genus JAKASW01. The sequence goes on along the minus strand of JAMCQL010000013.1, from coordinate 74,085 downwards.
CGATGCCATGCGTTCAGTGGACGCGGTGTCGATCAATTACGCATTCGAGAAAGTCCTGAACAAATCCGCCGAACAGGTCTATCTTGAATGGAAAAATTTTCTTGAAGAGACATACGGAGCCAAGGCGGCAAAAGTTGAGGAAAGCCTGCATCAGGGAAAAATCATCAGGGACGTAGGATTTGCGAATCTTTTCCCTGTTTTTTCGCCTGACGGAAATGAGATCGCTTACTGTTCGAACAAGCATCGCGATTTTTTCGGCACATCGTCGCTTTACGTTTATAACCTTGCCGACAGCACGGAGAAAGAAGTTGTCGACGGTGTTGCAAGCGAGCTCTCGTGGTCAAACGACGGACGTTATCTTGTCTATTCCAAGGAAACGCGCCTCAACAAATTTTGGTACAGCCTGTACGATATTTATTCGTATGACACCAAGAACGACAGGGAAGTCAGATTGACATACGGGTTGAGGGCGAGGTATCCTTCTCTTTCCAACGACAGCAAGAAAATCACTTTTGTTGCAGGGAGTGACGGGACTTTGAACTTGTACAGTGCGGACATTGATCTGTCTCAAAACAAAATTTCACACATTCATAAACTTACAGATTACAAAAGCGGAGAGCAGATATATTCGCCGCGCTGGTCTCAGGACGGTTCTAAGATTGTGTTCAGCTACTCGATCAACTCGTCGAGAGAAATCGGCATATACAGTTTCGCCGACAGCTCGGTGAAGCTTGTTACTCCCGCTTATCAGGATTCGCGCGACCCGCTCTTCACTGATAACGACAGCAGTGTCGTCTATTGCTCTGACCGGAGTGGAATATTCAATATTTACAGAACCAATTTATATAATGACTCGACAGTTGCTTTGACAAACGTTCTCGGCGGCGCATTCATGCCGGCGGTTTCGAAGAACGGCGACCTTGTTTATTCTTCGTACCAATGGAATGGCTACAAAATTTCGGAGATCGCTTCGGCTTCTCCGGTACCTGATCCGCCAGCGTACAATGTAGGCATCGACCCGCCGCCGTCCGCAGGATCCAATGGACTTTTCGCATCGACCGAAAACAGCTTACCGGAAAATTTGAGACACTACAATGACAAGGTAATACCTGATTACAAATCGGAGCCGTACAAAAGTGTTACGACGAGCATGTCTTTTTATCCTGTACTTTTGTTCGATAATTATAACCCTCACAACAGCTTCTTAGACGAACTGAAAGCCGGCGTCTATTTTGCTTCGACGGATGTTGTGGGAAAGTACGACATTTTTGGAGGCGCGACGATAAACAAACTTCTCGAGCGCGATATTTTCTTCCAGATGGATTACAACGACAAAATTCCCGGTCTTTCTTCGCTCGGAATATATCCGCAGTTCACGCTTTCGGTGTACAACTTGACGCGGCAGACCAATGCGAGCATCGGACTCGGAGCAGATACAATCGGGGTTGGTGTGAACTATGATCTGGTTGAAGTCGACGCCGCTTTCAGCGGAAAAATCTTGTCGCCCGCGCTCGACATGTCGCTCGGTTTCACTTTCGACAGGTATACTTCGACAGTCTCGGGTTTTATACTTCCTGAACTTGGTGCTTACGTTTCGTCTTCCGGAGACGTGTATTTTCTCGGCAGGTCTTTCTACGCCCAATTCGATTTTGACGGCATTGAGCCTTCGCGCAATTCATGGATCAATCCCCTTGGGGTGAGAGCGCATTTGAGAATCACCGGCGCGCTCGACAAACTGAACGCAGACGGAAATTATCAGTTTGAAAATGGAGTGCTCGTTCCGATTTACGAACCGTTCAATTTTGTTCAAGCTGACTTCATGAATTATTTCGCATTCCCGTTGTTTCGCCGCGATGATGCGCTTGCCGCTAAGTTGAAGATCGGCTACACGTTCGGTGCGACCATCAACAACTTCTTCGACTTTTATGCGGGCGGGTTGGTTGGGATGAGAGGTTATCCTTTCTATGCGATCAGCGGCAATAGAATGCTCGCGTTGAATTTGGCCTACCGATATCCTCTCTTCAGAGACGTCAACAAACAATTTTTCCAATTTTACCTGAGCGACGTTTATCTTTCCGTTTACGGCGACATAGGGAACGGTTGGGACGGAACCCCGCTCAACACAAGGTTCAAGAAGGACATGGGAACAGAATTGAGAATGAGCGGCTTTTCGTTCTACAGTTTTCCGACAGCTATTTTCTTTGACGCAGCCTACAGCTTCGACAAATTTGTCCAAAACGTGCCGCAGTTCAAGACTGTAGCCACTTATGGTAAAGAATGGAGAATGTATTTTGGCTTGACATTCTCGTTTGATATAGTAGATTTCGGGAGACAGCAATGAACAAGATTCTGTTATTGATTTTCGCGATGGCGGTCGCGGCAAATGCGCAGGTAAATAAGCCTAGTAAAGAACTGACGGGAGTTCTCTCTCACGATCTTTTTGCATCGGCGCCTTCTATGAGTCACGAAGATTCGCTTGCGATGTTTGAGACGCGCTCGGCTTTGAAAGCCGGTTTATTCTCGCTGATAATTCCCGGCGCTGGTCAGGCTTACAATAAAAATTATCTCAAGGCAGCCGCGTTCTTTGCCGTGGAAGTTGCCGGATGGGTTGTGGACGTAGTATGGACGAATAAGGGTAATGAGAAGACAAACTTTTTCCAAACTTATGCGGACGGGACGGCAGCCGCAAATTATACGAACGAACATTGGAGCGTTGTCCAGTACGCAACATGGATTCAAAAGAATTTGGCGCAGCTTGAGCAAATCAATCAGTCACCTGATCCAGCGACAGCGAACCAGTACGCGCCGCTGATGGTGGTTAACACCGGCGGTCCCGCTCCATGGAATAAAGTCAATTGGAGTTACCTGAATAAAGTTGAAGGTGCATTAGGGGGATATTTCTCTCACCTCCTGCCAATTCATGGAAACCAACAGTACTACGAACTCATCGGCAAGTATCCCCAGTTCAGGCAGGGGTGGGACGATGAGAATCCCACTTTTGTTAATTTTCAAGACCTTGAAAGAGACACTCCTCACAGCGGCTATTATATGGATCAGCGCGGCCAGGCTAATTATTTATACGCAGTTGCTTCAACCGCAGTCGGCGTCGTTTTGGTAAACCATTTCGTCTCGGCAATTGAAGCGGCGCTCTGGGCGCACAGCCACAACAAGTTTGTTCAGACTAGCGTTGGGATGTCCCCGCTGCCGCAAGGAATGGGATATCAAACAGAAGTGAATTTAGCTCTTCACTTCTGAGATTTACTTCACAAAAACCTTTCTGTCGAAAGTCCGGGACGAATTCCCCTTTTGTGGGATATTTACTCTGCGTTTTTTTATCTCAACTCCACCATCATTCGAAATTGAGATCTCATTGAATTTCAGTTGACCGGTCAGGTTGTCTTCTTTACTATCCGATTTTGCTTTAACTGTGTTGAGAGCCGTGCTTGAGTAGATGATTCCGGAATTCTCGTAAACTTCCTCGACGTGAGTATGTCCGTGCATGACCACTTCAACACCACATCTCTTAAATGTCTCTTCGACTCTTTTCTTTCCGTGCAGTTTTAACGTTCGTGATTCGAATGAGTGATAGAACTTGTTAATCAAAGATTCAGCATGGGGCTGGTATTTGCTGAAGTGGTGGTGAATCAGAACGACTTTCTTCAGCTTGTCGAGAGAAGGGTGGCTCAAGATTTTTTCCACCGATTCAAGTTGTTCATCTGAGACTTTCCCGTTTGAGCCGAAAGGGTTAAGGAAGGGGTGAAATTCCCGGATTGAATTAATCCCGACTAAAGCAAGCGGTCCCACAATTTTCACGAATGGGAATAGCTTTTCTCCGGCGTAAGCTTTCTGCGGGAAAGTTTCTTTGAACGTCCGCTCGAACAAGTCAAGCTTTCTGTTATAAACAGTGGTCTGGCAGTGTTTCCCGAATGAAAATAAATCTTCTGCTCTGTGGACGCCGCCGAAGATATCGTGATTCCCGATTGTGACGCTTAGCTTTTCATATTCCAGCAAGCCGAAAGATTTCAACAATCGTCTGACGGATCTAAAGTCGCGTTCCTCACCGTGTCCCGCGATGTCGCCGGTTATGACAACGTGATCGTAACCCTCATCTGTAATGTAAGTGAGAAGATTCTTCAATTTGGCGATGTTTTGTCTGTTGTACTCCGGACTTATGTGAGTGTCCGAGATATGCGCGATTCTATATACCGGCTGGATTATGCTTTTCGATTCCACGCACTAATTTATTCGCCGAATGTTAAGCTGTTGTTTTTTGAATGTTGTGATATAGTTAAGAAATAGCCGCTATTGAATAGACTGCATAGAGGACATGTTCAGTCATTCCGAACGTGGACCGCAGCGCTCCAATGCGGGCTTGTTTCGGAATCTGATAATCATAAGACAGGAGGAAGGTGTAGATGCTGAAACGAGTGTCGCTCAATTATGCTAAATGGGAATGCGCCATGGCGCCTTTGGCGCTCATTCAGTATGACTTTCTTTAGGGCACCTCTAAAAACTATGTTTGTGAAAAAATAGGCCACTGATGACACGGATAAAACGGATTCCCACGGATTATTTTAATGATTTTTAGAGGTGCCCTTTAATAATTACCTGCTCACCGGAGGCGTTATGTCGCCTGCTCGCAGTTTGAATTTTTCCTTGAGAGACTCTAAAGCCTTAATGGCGCTATTTTCCGTTTCGAAGAAGCCGTAAACGCTGCTTCCACTTCCGGACATCAGCGAAAATACCGCGCCCTGCGAATACATCTCCGATTTGATTTGACCGATGACGGGGAATTTTTCAAATACAGGAGTCTCAAAATCATTTACTATGATACCACGATAGTTCGAGTAATTGCTTCCAAGCTCGAGAAGCAATTCACGGAGAGACTTCTCTTTGGCGCCAGTCGGAGTTACAAGCGAATAAGCGAGCGCTGTTGAAACAGAAACGTCAGGTGTCACGGTCAAAATGAATTTCTCGACCCTGTACTTTAGCGGCTCGATCACTTCACCTTTTCCCGTTGCATAAGCCGGGATTCTTTTTAGGAAAAACGGGACGTCGGCTCCCAAATGTCCGGCGATATCGATAAGTTCTATTTCGCTGAGCGGCTTGCCGTAGAGTTCTTGAAGTGCAACGAGAACCGCGGCGGCATTCGAACTTCCTCCGCCAAGTCCGCTGCCGATAGGAATATTTTTCCTTAGTATCATTTTTACTTCGGCGTGTATTCCTGTCCGCTCGCAGAAAAAATGCAAAGCCCTGAGACACAAGTTAGCATCGGCTTCAAGGTCGATGTTCGAATAGAACTCGTGTTTATCCGATTTCGAAATCTCAAGTTCGTCGGCAAGGTGGATCGGGTAGAAAATCGTCTCGATATCGTGATACCTATCTGAGCGTTTCCGCACGACACGTAGTCCGATGTTGATTTTAGCGGGGGCGAGGATCTTCAAATTCTTTCTCCGGATTGTTAATTGGTTCTCGTTTTGATTCCGCAGATAAAATATGAAATCTTGCCGACATAAGCACGAAGGCTGTCGGACAGACGAATTTGAACAGCCAATTTTTTATGTCTGGGGCGGTGGGAGAATCATCACCGTGGTCCGTTTTGTGTTTTCCGGAGTTTTTCCCGGGGAAGCCCGGTTTTGCTGAAGAACCAAATTGATTCATAAGGAAAAAAGAACGAAATTCATTCTGCTTTGCCTTCTGGAAACAAATTTAAAGACAGGTTTAAACCCCGTCTCTTTCAGATAACTCTCGTTCTTAAGCCCAAACAAATCCGGGAGAACCATGAAAGAGCTTCGCTCTCCGGTTTGGCCCGACCCAACTGCCGGTCGTGGCATGCACAAAATCGATTAGCCCAGATTTGTCATTAGAATTCTAATGACATTTCTAGGTTAATTCGTTTACAAATAGAAAACACTGAGGCGAAACTGACAAAAAGGAATTGAGAAAATGAAAAAAGATATTCCGTTCTTCGAGGTGCCTCGCGTCAATTCTGTTCAGCACATGCTCCTCGAATCTGCACGCAAGTATGCGAACAAACTCGCGCTTGAGGATTTGAACGATACGCCGATTCCCAAAGTGACTTATGGCTCGCTCCTAGAAAATGTCCTGCGATTCGGAGCGGCGCTCAGGAATTTAGGGATTCAAGAGCGCGATCATGTCGCCGTCATTGGCGAAAACCGTGTTCAATGGGCAATGAGCTACCTGACTTTAATGTCGTTCAACTTTGTCGTTGTGCCGGTCGACAAAAACTTGGGTGTCAACGAGATACTCAACATACTTCATGAATCCGAAGCAACATCCGTGATTTTCACCGAAACTTATGAGCCGATGTTCCGCGAAAAAAGGGCGTCCATGAAACACCTCAAGCATTACATCAGCATGGATGCAAAAACGCAGGCAGACGGCTTCTATTCCATGACGGAACTCATTAACAAGAGTCCTGGAATAGATCAAAGCAAATTGCCGGCGATCAATCCCGACGATCTCGCCGTCATCATTTTTACATCCGGCACGCTCGGCAGGGCGAAGGGAGTCATGCTCAGCCAAAAGAATATTGCGGCGAACCTCATGGACATGGTCAGCATGTTTATGATCCATCCGGAGGACCGTTTCCTGTCGGTTCTTCCGATACACCACACCTATGAATGTACATGCGGGATGTTGTGTCCATTGTATGCAGGTGCCTCCGTTCATTATGCGAGGTCATTAAAAACAATTGTTGATGATCTGCAGAAGGTTAAAGCTACAATGCTCCTCGCGGTCCCGCTGCTTTACGATAAAATGTTCAAGGCAATTTACCGCGGGATAAAGGAAAAGAAGTTAGTCGGTGCGATCATTCGTCCGATGATAAAAGCGACTGAAGTTCTCGAGAAGATCGGCTGGAAGAGTTCCAAAAAAGTTGTGTTCAAGGAAATACATCATAAGTTTGGCGGCTCTATCCGATGCTTCATCGCCGGCGGTGCTGCGCCTGATCCGCTTGTCGCAAAAGGACTCCGCGAATTCGGATTTAATTTTGTGCAGGGCTACGGACTCACTGAGACTTCGCCTATCCTGACGCTCAACCGGCTCTCCAATTTCAAGGACAACGCAGCCGGACTTCCGCTTCCGCATGTTCAAATAAAAATTGGCAGCCCCAATCCTGAAGGCATCGGTGAAGTTTACGCAAAAGCGCCGAGCGTGATGTTAGGATATTACAAGAACGAAAAAGCAACCAAGGACACTTTCGACGGCGAGTGGTTCAAGACGGGCGATGTCGGTTACATAGACGAGGATGGCTTCCTTCACATCAGCGGACGCAAGAAGAACGTGATCATCTCGAAGAGCGGAGAAAACGTCTTTCCGGAAGAGATCGAAGATGTCTTGAACCGGAGTCCATTCATACTTGAAAGCATGGTTTACGGAGAAAAAAGCGAGAAAGAGGGCGAAGTCATCGCCGCGCAAATCGTGGTTGACGCTGAAGCGTTCATCGAACTCTCGGAATCGAAGGGAGTGCAAATAACTCCCGAACTCATCAACGAAGTGATCGACGGAGAAATCAGGAAAGTCAATCGCGAGTTTCCGATTTACAAGCAGATAAAAAGTTTCCGTGTCCGGGACGAGGAATTTCAAAAGACAACCACGCAGAAGATAAAGAGATTCACGGTTGACACCGCAGAATAGAGACTGCAGAAAACGGAGATGAAGCCATGAGCCGGTCATTTACAACAGCCTTCTCAAACAGCTTCAGGAAAAGTGTGCTTGGCTTTTCGCTGATCGCCGGCATCTTTTCTTTTGGTTTGAATGGCGGAGGCGCGCGCAAGGCCGAGCAGCGAGTTGAAAAAGCCGACAAGACTTGGCCCCATCTCATTCCGTGCAGGATCCACGAAGGCGCGAACAAAGACTTGTTCGTGATGACACTCGGGGACGTTAAGACGCCGCTTGCCGACGGAATGTTTGATCCGGCGAAAGACGAAGTAATTCTTAACCACGGAAGCGTAATCAAGAACTATTACCGCGATTCGCTTGGAATAAAATTTTACAAACCGATCGACAAATCCGTGTTTCCACTTCCGCCGTCCGGATGGTGCTCGTGGTACTATTACTATCAGGAAGTAAATGAAAAAGAAATCGAGCGGAACGCGAAATGGGTTGCGGTCAACTTGAAAGACTACGGTGCAGAGTATATCCAGATCGACGACGGTTGGCAGGGGAAGGGACACGGCTCCGGCGACAATAGAGACTGGACGACAATCGACAACCGTTTCCCCGGCGGAATGAATAAGCTTGCGGCTTATATAAAAAGCTTGGGCTTGAAACCGGGGCTCTGGCTTGCGCCGCACGGACAAAGTAATCCGAAAGTTGTTGAGGAAAACCCCGGCGCGTTCATTCTGAAAGACGATACGTCTGCCTCGAAAACATGGGAAGGGAATTACTTAGTCGATCCTTCGACAAAAGTCGGTTTGAACTATCTCAAGAATCTTTTCACGACTCTTACAGGATGGGGTTATGACTACTTCAAGATCGACGGCCAGCCTATCGTCATAGACCAATATCATAAAAAAACGGGACTCATGGCGCATCCATCAAGTAATCCCGATTCACTATACCGCGCAACGATTGAGATGATACGAAGCACAATCGGAAATAACAGGTACCTCCTCGGCTGTTGGGGAATTCCGCTCGACGGCACGGGGATAATGAACGGCTCACGGACCGGCGGAGACGTGGACCTCGGCTGGGACGGTTTCACGACCGCTCTCGATGCCACGATGCACTACTATTTCCTTCACAACGTCGTTTGGTACTGCGACCCCGACGTGATGCTGCTGCGTTATCCGCTGACGCTCGACCAGGCGCGCGCCTGGGCAACGCTGCAGGGTTTGACAGGCGAAGCTTTGATGGCAAGCGACCGCATGATGGACCTATCGAGCGGCCGCGTGGATATCTTGAAGCGCGTCTTTCCCGCGCTCGACATTCGTCCGCTCGACCTGTTTCCGTCAAAAACATACAAGCATATCTGGGATTTGAAAATCAATCATCTCGGCAGGAATTACGACGTTGTCGGGATTTTCAACTATAACGAGAAAAAATCTAAAACACTTTTTGTCAGCTGGAAGGACCTCGGTTACGAGGATTCATCGCTTGTTCAAGTCTTCGATTTTTGGAACAAAGAATATATGGGCGTATGGCAAAAAGGAATTGCAGTTACTTTGCTGCCGACAAGCTGCCGTGTCCTGACTCTGCTGAAAGACGATGGACACATCCAGCTTATTTCGACGAACCGGCATATTACGCAGGGATACATAGACCTTGCGTCGCTGAAGTTCGATGGAAAGACGAACACTTTTCATGGGAAGAGCAAAGTCATCGGAAACGATCCGTATGAATTATTCTTTGCCTTCCCGCGCGGAGAAAATTTCAAGGCGAAGAATGCAAGGGCACAGAACCTGAAAGTGGCAGTTGATGATCATCAGGGTTGGGCAGAGGTGAAATTCACTTCTCCGAAGACGGCTGAAGTTGAATGGGAGGTTTCGTTTGTCCCGTCCGATTTTTATCACTATCCCGTCAGCGCGCCGTACGGTTTGACGGTTACAAGCAATGGTCTTGACGGCGTGAATATCCGGTGGGACGATCAATATTATTTGAATGAAGGCTGTCAGGTTTATGTAAACGGCGAACTCGCCGGTTACACTCCGACGAACGTATTCCCGCTGAGGAACTTGAATCCCGATGCAACTTACAATGTTGCCGCCCGGTCGGTTTGGGAAGATGGAACGCTGAGTAAGAAAGAAGCTGCTGCAAGTTTTGAGCTCAAGAAACTTTTGCCGGACAAAATCTATTTGAGCAAGCTGGAACCTATTATGGCGACTTCTGGTTGGGGAAATGTAGAGATGAACAAATCTGTTTCAGGAAAGGGAATATCAATCGCCGGTAAGAGTTTTGAATTTGGAATCGGCACTCACGCCAACTCCGATATTCAGTACAACGTGAACGGCTTGTACGAAAAATTCTCCGCGGTTGTCGGAATTGATGACAACAACGGAAGTGATAAAGCAAACGTCGAGTTTTCCGTTTGCGGCGACGGCAGAGAGTTGTGGCACAGCGGAGTTGTTACCAAATCGAACGGCGCGGTCCCGGTTTCAATCGACATAAAAGGCGTGAAGAGTTTGCTCTTGAAAGTAACGGGCGCCGGCGGTGGAATTGACAATGACCATGCAGATTGGGCGAACGCGAAATTGGAAAATTTAATTGGAAATTAAAAACATTGGATGGGAATATTTATGAAAGCAATTTCGATTAAACCCGGAACAACTTCGATTCAACTCGTTGATCGAGTCGAGCCGAAGATCAGTGTGCCTGATGAAGTAAAAGTAAAAATCATTCGAGTTGGAATTTGCGGAACGGACCGCGAAGAAGCCGCCGGCGGGAGATCGCTCGCGCCGCAAGGAAGCGGCGACCTCGTTCTCGGACACGAGATGTTCGGAAAAGTTGTTGAGGTTGGAAAATCCGTGAGCAGAGTCAAGCCCGGCGATTTCGTCGTCTTCACTGTGCGACGCGGCTGCGGAAAATGTCTGCCGTGTCTGATGAACCGCTCAGATATGTGCCTGACAGGTGACTACCACGAGCGGGGAATCTGGGGACTCGACGGCTACCAGACAGAATATATCGTAGATAAGGAACAATATGTCGTCCGTGTTCCGGCGGAATTGGAAGCCGTAGGAGTTTTGACGGAACCGACTTCGGTTGCGGAGAAAGCAATCGACGAAGCTGTTAGGATTCAGTCTGCCCGACTCCCTGATGCGGGTGCAACACCGAAATGGCTCTTCGGAAAGAAGTGTTTGGTCGCGGGACTCGGCCCGATCGGATTGCTTGCCGCAGTATCGCTGAAACTTCGCGGGGCGGAGGTTTACGGTCTCGACATCGTCGATGAGGGTACAGCTCGTCCGAAATGGTTGGCAACGATAGGTGGTAAATATATTGACGGCAGGAAGATTCCCGCACAGAAAGTTGCGGATGCCGTTGTGCCGATGGACTTGGTTTTCGACGCGACGGGATTCGCGCCGGTCGAATTCAATTTACTTGACGCGCTCGCGTTGAACGGCGTCTATGTTTTGACGGGTGTTCCGGGCGGAGACCGCGCTCTGCAAATTGACGGAGCAGATTTGGTTCGAAGATTGGTTCTGAAAAACCAGGTCATGGTGGGTAGTGTGAACGCTGCGCGGGATCACTTCCAAATGGCGGTCGACGATCTGATGCATGCTCAATTGCTCTGGGGCGACCACTTGAAAAAGCTTATCACGAACAGGCACCGCTTCGATGACTTCGCATCGGCTTTACAGCACCATGGAGACGACGAGATAAAAGCGACGATTGAGTGGTGACTATTATCCCAAGGTAGTAAGTGGTTTATTTTAGCTCGGGATTGCCATGCTGACGAGATTGATGGGTGGAAGAAAGTCAAGACTCAAAGGTCAAAGCTACAATTCAAAACTCAAAACTATGATTTCAATTTCATGTTTTGTATGGAGGATAAAGAATATAGGAAAGACAACGAATGTCCTTTTTCTCAGGATCTCGCGTAGCCTCATGACTCAATTTCAAGGGTATAGAAAAGTTGGATTTGGCTGCAAGGGTGGTCATAAAAACCATTTGCTTGGGGCCGACAAAACCGTTTATACCCGGATTTGAGCTTTGCGCTGTAATTTTGATTTTTGGCATTTGACTTTTAAGATTTCGTTTCTTGTCAAAAATTGTTTGCAAGCTTTCCGTTCGATATATTTATACCTGTAACAATCCTCTTACCCCTCTTAAAATAATTTCAAACTTATAAACGGAATCGGTAGTGGGAAGGTCTTGACCGTGTCTGAACAGCTTTCGGAGAGTAAATATCTAATTACTTCTGCGTTGATGGGATTCGGGCATCTCCGCGCCGCTCATAACATCGCAAGTTACAGTAAGGCGCCGGTGCTCAGAGTCGATAATGATCCATACGTGAGCGTGATTGACAGATTCGTCTGGCGCGTCGGGCAGTCCACGCATATTTACGGGTCGAGGGACTCGGAAAGTCGAAGCAAGTTTCTTTACAGGCGATTCGAGAAGCTGATGGAAATACCTGATGACCACGCGCCTGCATCTTTGAAGGGGTCAGAGCTTATCTATACTCTGCAAAAATTAGGCGCGGGCAAAAAGCTCTTCAATTCGTTGGATGACTATTCACCGACGTTGCTCCACACGTTTTATCTTCCGGCAATGCTATCGGTCTATCACGGCTACGCGGGGAAAAATTTTCTTTTGCTCTGCGACACCGACATACATCGCGTGTGGGCACCAATTCACCCCGGCAACCGTAATCTAAATTACTGCGTTCCGACGGCAAAGTCTGCCGACAGGCTGATTTCGTACGGTGTCAAAAAGGAAAAAATCTGCGTCACCGGATTTCCGCTGCCGGTTCAAAACACAGGCGGGGGAGATTTGAAATTACTTGCAGATGATTTAGAAATCAGAAAGACCAGACTCAAGAATGATTCTTCGTTGCCTCTGACGATAATGTTTCCTTTCAGCGGCGCGGGTGCGTATTCGAACGTGCTTGCCGAGTTGGTTAAGTCAATTATAGACGAACTGAAAGCGGGAGCTCTTCGCCTGATAGTATCATGCGGTGACAATGCCCATGCGCAGAGGAATGCGGAGAATTTGTTTGTCAATTACGGAATCGACGAACTCGAGTTCACCGAGATCATGTACGACAAAGATATTTTTACGGCGTTTGACAGGTTTAACTCCGCATTGAAATCAACGGACGTGATGATCACCAAACCGAGCGAGATGGTCTTCTACGCCGCGTTGGGAATACCGCTTGTGTTTCTGCCGCCGATTGGAGCACACGAGGCCAAGAATCGAGACTATATTTTTGAGAACCGCTGCGGGGTCAACATGGTGCCGCCTTCTGATTTTGCCAAGTGGATTTTGGGGAGCCGGTGCAGCAGCATGCTGATGGAACTTGCGGAGAACGGATATAACAATCTTCCGAAGACAGGAACTTTTGAAATAGATGGGCTTGTGAGTGGTTCCGCAGATTAATGTCCGCCTTTCAAGTCCCGGCATGGTCGTGATCCTGTGGCGGCACCCAATGCGAAATCTCAGATCACAAATTCCAAATCCCAAACAAATTTCAAATAAAGGACATTACTACACTTAACGCTTCGTGAAGTGCAGCTTCACCAAGATGAGTCTCGGTCATTTGCTTATTGGAATTCGGAGCTTGTTTGGAATTTCGTGCTTGGAACTTGAAAATTTGTTTCCCTTTTTGCAGGAAGTCTGCAGATAAGCTACCAACTAGTCTGAGGGCAAAAGAAGTGTATTATGTGTAATGCGGACCGGGTTACCTCGCCACTTCGTCTTTCTATTCACGAGCGGAACCGGCCAGGTAAAGGCAATGACCAGGTCTTTCATTGGGGCAGCGAGACAATGCCGAAATCCAAGTCCTGTTTCAAGCGTCGCATTCATGAGTGCATCTCCGGTTATCTTTGCCGCCCAGCAGAAAGCGGTAACGAAAGACGCTTCGTAAGAGAAACCAAAAGCGATTGCATACACGAGTGACCAGAGCGGCAAATTTGTCAGGAGCTCTCCGATATAAGCGGGCTTGTTCAAATTCCATCTGAGCTGTGCCCATCTTGTATGCCGGTTCAGGAAACGCTTCATCGTCCAGGAATGATTTGTGGTGCTGATAAGGTACGGCGATACCACGACTTTGTATCCGTTTTCTTTGTAGAGCCTTCCCATCAGATAATCTTCGGCGAGATAATTCCGCAGTTCCCAAATTCCGCCAAGCTCGTCGAACTGCGACTTCCGGAAGAATATTGATTTGCCGACGACAACTTCCTTCTTTGCATAATCAAGCAAGCTGACGTTCCCAATCGTGAAAGAATTGAGGTGCAGATTCTCGAACAGCGCGCCGAAGCCTTCTCCGCCGATTCCTTTGATGAGATTTGTTACCAGGCCGACTTGTTTGTCCTTGAAATATTTTATGTTCGAACGCAGATAATCTTTCTCGACGATAACGTTGCTGTCGCTTATCACCATGTAGTCGTGATTCGCAAGCGGCATCATGCCGTACAAGTTGTTGATCTTCGGATTGAAGCCAAGCGTTCGATTGCTGACGATGAAATGGATATTCTTGTCGGGGGATTGTTCTTTGAGACGATTGACGAGTTCTATTGCCGGGTCGTCGGGAGACTGAACGCCGATGACAATTTCAAATTCAGGATAATCCTGATTGATGAACGAAAGAAGATTTTCGCGGAGATTGCCGTCGACGCCGTTTACCGGTTTCAAAATCGAAATTGGAGGAAGGAAGTCGTTACTGCCCGCTGAGTTGTGCGCGGCACCAACTCGGGATGAAAAAAGCTTCAAAAGTGCTGCGGTCAGAATAGAGAGATAATATGTCAACCCTAAGCCGATGAGGATTTCAAACAACTCTTTCACTTGCCTGCCTCCAATTTTCTTGCAGTCATAATTAAGTGAATAAACATTAAGGATGTGTGAAGGAGATGTGAAGTTTTGAAGATTTTTGAAGCCGTAGGCGACTAGAAAGACGAATTTGTAGGAAGGGGGATACTAAATGTCTGAAGGTAGGGAAGTGCGCCCAGCTGGATTTGAACCGGCAACCTACGGCTTAGAAGGCCGTTGCTCTATCCAATTGAGCTATGGGCGCGTATATAAAAAGATAATCAAAAAATCCGTGTAAATGCAACGACTCGATTCGGCTCTCTTGCACATTTGCTCGATTTTATTTCCAAACTGAAGGTCACTGCGGGGAAGATCATACTTTTTATATCTCTTTACCAACAAACTGCAACTACGCGCGGCGTTCCGACCTGTGTCCTAAAACGCTAAATTGATTATTGTCCCCTCGGTTGATATATTTTTTGCACAAAAATGCAGAAAAACAATCGCACACGGAAACGCACCCCTTCTGTAGGTCTCAAAGTCCACAATCCAAGTTTGAGCGAGCCATTTCGCCAAAAGCTGTCCAATGGCGTCATGGTGATCGGAGAAAGCATTCCTTCTGTCGAAAGCATTGCCGTCGGGGTTTGGGTCAACTTCGGTTCGCGCGATGAGAAGAAAGAGGAAAACGGGCTCACGCACCTCATCGAACACATGGTCTTCAAAGGCACAGAGCATTTTACCGCAGATGAAATTGTCGGAACGATCGAAAGCCGCGGCGGATATATCAATGCGTTTACCACGAAAGAGTTTTCATGCTACTACGCGAAGGTTTTCAAGGAAGACCTCGAACAGGTAATCCGCGTCCTTTCCGATCTCGTAGTTCATCCAAAGTTTCAGAAGGCTGATCTGCAGAGCGAGCGCAAAGTTGTCCTGTCGGAAATGCAGGAAGTTTACGACGACCCCGAAGATTGGGGAATGGACTACATCGAAGAGAAAATCTTCGACGGAAATTCGCTTTCGCTTCCGATCACAGGTAAAGCTTCGATGCTCCGGAAGTTTGATGTAGATGATCTGCGTCAGTTTCATTCAAAGAATTTTACGGCAGACCGGATTGTTGTCAGCGCCGCCGGGAATTTCAACAAGTCGGATTTGATTGAGCTCGCCGCGAAATATCTATCACCGATGCCGCTTTCTTTGACGATTTACATAAGAAGGAAGCCGCGTTACAATAAACCGAAGAATTACATTGTCCGCCGCGGCCTCGGAAAACAGGCGCACATTCTTTTAGGCGCCAGAGCGCCCGGACTCAACGATGACGACAGATATGCGGCGTCGATGGTCGGCGTGATTTTGGGAGACGGGTCGAGTTCGAGATTATATAAAAATGTCAGAGAAAAAGACGGTCTCGCGTATTCGATTTACTCCTACGGTTCGGGCTATGCCGACACCGGAGTGATGGGAATTTATGCCTGCACCGCAATTGAGGATGTAGAAAAAGCAGAAGAGAGAATTTTTTCAACTATAAATGAGTTTGGTAAAACCGGTCCTACGCAAGAAGAAGTTGCACGGGCGAAGGCTCAGCTCAAAGCGGGAATCATTTTCTCGTTGGAAAACCCTTGGGACAGAGCGTCGCTTTTTGCCAGAGACGAACTTTATTACAGGGAAAGATCGAATGTTTCAGAGTCACTTGATTCTATCGAGAAAGTCACTGATGCCGATATCGCGGAGGCCGCAAAAAAATATCTAACAAACGGCGGATTTACTTCCGTGAAAATACTTCCGCAGAAAAAGGAGAAAATTGAATGATTATCGGGTTACTTAAAGAAATTAAGCCAAATGAAAATCGGGTGGCATTGCTGCCTGCCGGCGCGGAGCTTTTGATTGCTCACGGCCACAAAGTTATCGTCGAGAAAAATGCCGGTCTCGCAAGCGGATTCCCGGATGAACTCTATAAGAAGGTCGGCGCGAAGATCATTCAGACAGCGGCAGAAGTTTACGGCTCCGCAGATATGATTATGAAAGTGAAAGAGCCGATCAAACCCGAATACAAACTGATCAGGGAAGGGCAAATAGTCTTTACATATTTCCATTTCGCGGCGAACAAGGAATTGACGCAGGCGATGATGAAGTCGAAAGCAATTTGCATTGCGTATGAAACAGTTCAGAAGGCGGACAATTCTCTTCCTCTTCTTATCCCGATGAGCGAGGTCGCAGGAAGAATGGCTCCGCAGGAAGGCGCAAAGTATGCTGAGAAGACGATGGGCGGAAGAGGAATTCTTTTAGGCGGAGTTCCCGGCGTTGAACCGGCTGATGTGGTCGTTCTCGGCGGCGGAGTTGTAGGTCAGAACGCCGCGCGCATCGCCGCGGGATTTGGCGCAAGAGTTACGATCCTCGACAGCAACTTGCAGAAGCTTCGCTATCTCGATGACGTGATGCCAAAAAATGTTATGACGCTCGCATCGAATCCGTACAACGTTCGGAAAGCCGCCTCCCGCGCGGATGTTTTGATCGGTGCGGTTCTGATTCCGGGCGCAAAGGCTCCGAAGCTTGTTACAAGAGAGATGCTGAAAGATATGAAGGAAGGTTCTGTGATCGTTGATGTTTCTGTGGATCAGGGCGGATGCATCGAGACATGTCATCCGACGACGCACGAGAATCCGACTTTCGTCGTCGACGGCGTTTTACATTACTGCGTGGCTAATATGCCGGGTGCGGTTCCGTTCACATCGACAATTGCGCTGACGAATGCGACACTTCCTTACGCAATTGAAATTGCCGGAAGCGGCTGGGAAAAGGCAGTCAAGACAAACAACGAAATTAAACTCGGATTGAACATGGCTTATGGCAAGATTATATACAAGAATGTCGCCGAAGCGTTTGATTTCGAGTACACGCCGGTCGAAGAAGTTTTGAATTGAAACTTGATTGTATATTCGACAGAATGGATGCAACGGCGGTTGAACTCCTCTACGAGGCCGACGGCTCGGCTCGTCGAGTCGTAGACCTACGGAGTTCTATTTGACATGAAAAATGCTAAGGCTACAAACGTGAAGCCCCTGGCGGAGCTTTGTAATGATAATTTCTGATGGCGAAAGAAGGCTCGGCTCCGTAGGAGTCGAATGTTTGTAGAAACGGTGATAATTTATGAGTTGTTGCATGGGTAACAATATTTTTGTTAGTTTGTTTTGTTAAAAATGGTAGGACGGAATGCCTAAGGTAACTATAGAAGGTAAAACTGTAGAAGTCGAAAATGGAACGACGATAATCCGTGCAGCAGCACAAGCAGGGATAGAGATACCGCATTTCTGTTGGCATCCGGGATTGTCAGTCGCCGGAAATTGCAGAATGTGTCTCGTCGAAATTGAAAAGATGCCGAAGCTTGCGATCGCATGTGCAACGCAAGTATCGGACGGCATGGTGGTACACGTAAACTCGGAGAAAGCCATTGAAGCTAGAAAAGCTGTCCTTGAGTTTATACTGATCAACCACCCGCTCGATTGCCCGATCTGCGACGAAGCCGGCGAGTGCAATCTTCAGGATTACACTTACAGCTACGGTCCTGGACACAGCGCTCTCGAAGAGGCCAAGAACAAGAAGCCGAAACGAGTTCCGCTTGGGCCGAATGTCGTTTACGATGCGGAACGCTGCATTTTATGCTCTCGCTGCATTCGCGTGATGGACGAGGTGGTGAAGAACCCGACTTTGACATTTGTCGAACGCGGCGATAGAGTTTACATTGATACATTCCCCGGAAAGGAACTCAACGATCCATATTCGATGAATGTGATCGATGTGTGCCCTGTCGGCGCCCTCACAAACCGCGACTACAGATTCAAGGCAAGAGTATGGGAGACTTCCTCGACGGAAGGAATCTGTGCGGGATGTTCGCGCGGCTGCAACATCAACATCTGGGTCAGGAACAACGAGATTCTTCGCCTCACGCCGCGTTTCAATCCGGAAGTCAACAGCTACTGGATGTGTGACAACGGCAGGCTGAACTCGTTCAGAGAAGTGAACTCCGCTGAACGCTTGAACTCTCCGTTAGTTCGCAAGGATGGCGTTTTGCAGGAGGCTGGTTGGGATGAATCGCTCGCGCACGCCGCCGACGCATTGAAACCTTTTTCAAAAGACGAAATAGCTGTGTTCGGGTCGGCTTACTCTTCCGTTGAAGACAACTACATCCTGCAGAAATTTGCGAAGCAGGTGCTCGGGACGACGAACATCGATTTCCTGCAGCACACTATTGAAGGCGACCAGGATAATCTACTGATCCGCGCCGACAAAACTCCGAACAGCTGCGGTGCGCGCGAAGCCGGAGTTGTCTCCTCGAAGGGAGTCGATTCGAAGAAAATTTTTGAATTGATCGCGGCTGGAAAGATCAAAGCGCTTTATGTAATGGATGATGATATCGCGGCTTCGAAAGAGATTGAAGAACTCCTGACCAAGCTCGATGTTCTGATCGTGAATCACTGGGTCAAGACGAAGACGACACAGCTTGCGGACGTCGTATTTCCCAGCGCGACTTTTGCGGAGAAGTACGGCACGTTCGTGAATTTCCTCGGACGGGTACAGATGTTCCGGCCTGCGGTCTCGACGCTTGAGCAGGAGCGCGTTCCCGGAAGATTCACGATGAGTCGTCTCGATAAATTTGGAAGCGCGTTCGACAAATGGAACAAAGGCCCGCGGCGAAACGTGCGCTCATCGTGGGAAATAATATCGGCTGTAGGTAATTTGCTTGGCGGAAAGATGCGCTATCAATCCGCTCAAAAAGTATTTGATGAAATCGCTCAGGTCGCTCCGAGTTTCAAAGGACTCTCGTACGCTAAGCTCGGCGACCGCGGAGCGTTATTGTCCCGACAAGGGTCGGGATCCATCGGAAAAAAATCCAAAGAAGAAGCATTGGTATCATGACGATTGCCATTGAAGCCTTGGTCAAAATCATCGTTTTGGTCTTAGTAGTTCTCGGAACTGTTGCGTACCTCGTTTTGCTCGAACGAAAAGTAAGCGCATACATGCAGGACAGAATAGGACCCAACCGGGTTGGCCCGAAAGGATTATTTCAACCTTTCGCCGACATTCTGAAACTCGTGTTGAAGGAACAGATCGTTCCGGAAAAGGCCACTCAATTTATTCACGCTCTCGCGCCGGTAATTTCAATAACGGTTGCGCTTTCTGCGCTCGCGGTAATACCGTTCGGAAATTATATCGTGATCGGAGGACAAAAAATAAGCCTGATGATCGCAAACGTGAATGTCGGTGTACTCTACATCCTCGCGCTGTCATCGCTCGGCGTGTATGGAATTACACTCAGCGGGTGGGGTTCCAACAGCAAGTACTCGCTCCTTGGCGGTCTGCGTTCGTCCGCACAGATGATCAGCTACGAGCTTTCGCTTGGACTCAGCATCATCGGCGTTCTGATGGTGAATGGGACACTGCAGCTTAACAAAATCGTCGAAGCGCAGAGCGGGTGGCACTGGAATATTTTCTATCAACCGCTTGGTTTCCTCGTGTTCTTCGTGGCGGCATTTGCTGAAACAAACCGTCTCCCGTTCGATTTGCCGGAAGCCGAGCCTGAACTCGTCGGCGGTTATCATACGGAGTACAGCGGAATGCGGTGGGGACTCTTCTTCTTGTCGGAATACACGAACATGATCGTCTCGAGCGCTTTGATGGCCACGCTCTATTTCGGCGGTTGGTCGCTCCCATTTGTAAATTATGCTTCGATGTCGCCGAACATTGCGGCGTTGGTACAGGTCGTGACTTTTATGTTCAAGACCGGAATATTCATATTTATTTACATGTGGGTCAGATGGACTCTGCCGCGTTTCAGGTATGACCAGCTTATGAATATCGGTTGGAAAGTCCTTCTTCCGCTTGCTATCCTGAACCTTCTTGGCACCGGCGCGGTCATGTTAGCAGTTAAGTAATGTGAGGTACGAAATGTCAGAAAATGGAAATGAAAGAATAAAACCTAAGATGTCGCTGTGGGAAAGGCTCTACTTTCCTGAGATTCTACGCGGAATGTCGATCACCATCAGAGTTTTTTTCAGGCCGAAGTTCACCCGGCAGTATCCGGAAGAGCGCTGGATTCCGCCGCCGGTATTTCGCGGCAGACCGGTTCTTGTCATGGAGGATGAGACAGGCGTCGAACGCTGCGTCGCCTGCGGACTTTGTGCGCGCGTTTGTCCTTCGCTGGCTATTCAGGTCCAGGCTGCGGAGACAGAACTTGATAAAGAGCGTTATCCTAAACTTTTTGAGATAAACATGCTGAGATGCATCTTCTGCGGATTCTGTGAGGAAGTGTGTCCGGAAGAAGCGATAATTATGAGCAAGGAATTCGAACTCACTTTCACCAACCCCAAAGATGCGATTTATGGAAAAGACAAGCTGTTGATTCCTGCATCGCAGTTGAAGGACAGGCTTGACTTCTTGAAGCAATATCGCTGATATATATAATGACAAGACCGTTGATGTCAAGGGCTGGTAGTCTGTCCATACTCACGGACGGAGTGCTTGTCCTTATTTTTTGTATGAAGTATGTGATACGATTGCTGATTGACCTTCCCTCTTCCTCGATGGGGGAGAAAAAAAGAGAGGGTGAAAAATACTGCATTCAGTCCAATTATCACCCTCCTCTCAATCTTTCCGATCATTAGCGGGAGAAGCTCACCCATCTCCGAAGGAGTCCGTATGGCTCTTCGGAGTCCATCGGACAAGGGAGGAGAAGGAATTGTTCTGAAAGGGATCTTCAAGTTTACTCGATACCAATAGCAAAATGAAGGAAGGAGGGTTTACTTTAATGATACACAGATTTATTTTGCCCGTGATTATTCTTTGTCTGAACGTTCACGCTCTTTACGCAATGGAAAACAAAATGCAGAAAGATATAGAACCGAATCTCAATGACGGCTGGTATTCAAAGAACGATCCCGCAAATGCCGGGTTGGATGAAGCGTGGCAGAACGCAATCAATTTTGGTGAAGGATGGAAAGAGTACAAAATCCCGGACTACTGGACGAGGCATTCCATCCGGCGTGAAGCCTCAGGCGTTACATGGTACGCGAAGAAGTTTTCCATTGACAATCCGGAAGAAGATTTAGCTCTGTATGTTTCAGGAATAGATGATGAAGCGTTTTTCTATCTGAACGGACAGGAAGTCGGAAAGACAGTTGGCTACTCAGAAGATCTCTCTTTTGATACACGCGGACTTTTGAAGAATGGCGAGAACTTTCTGGCGGTTCGGCTGAATCGGCCTGCAGGTATGGAGAAGATTTACACCCCGGTCTCTCTCGTCCGACGAGAGGATTTGTCAAAGATTTCCCGTCTTGATGTTTCAAAAGAGTATGCTCGGCCAAGCGCTGAATGGGTGAAGGACGCCGTAATCTATGAATTGTATCCGCGCTCGTTTTCGAAAGGCGAAAGTTTCCTTTCAATCATAAGAAAAATTCCCGAGCTGAAGAAGTTAGGTGTTACGGTTCTCTGGGTTATGCCCATAAACCCAATCGGAAAGTTACACAGGAAAGGAACGCTCGGAAGTCCGTATTCAATTCAAAATTATTACAAGATCAATCCTGAATATGGGACACTTGCCGATTTCGAGAAACTTGTGAAAGCTGTTCATCACGCCGGGATGCATATAATTATCGACTTGGTTATCAACCACACGGCGTGGGACAATCCTCTCATCAAGGAACATCCGGATTGGTACAAGCACGACAGCACCGGAAAGATCATTGCGCCGAATCCCGATTGGACCGATGTGGCACAGCTCGATTACTCGCACAAGGGTTTGCGCCAATACATGATTAAAATGATGAAGTATTGGGTGAAAGATGTGGGCATTGACGGCTTTCGCTGCGATGTTGCGGAACTTGTCCCGCTCGACTTCTGGGATGAGGCTCGCGCGGTGCTCGACAGCATCAAACCAGTCATGATGCTCGCAGAAGGAGCGAAACCTGATCTGCACTTGAAGGCATTCGACCTCACTTATTCATGGAATATCTACGACGTGCTCGGAAAGATTTTCAACGGAAGGACGCCCCCTTCAGCAATTGACAGCGTCCTCGAACGTGAAAGTCGGACTTATCCTAAAGGCGCTTTGCGACTTCGCTTCAACACGAACCACGACGAGAACGCATTTGATGCGCCGTCGATTGAACGTTACGGACCCGGCGGAGACAGTTTAACCATCGCACTCATCGCAACATTGCCGGGCGTCCCGCTGATATACAACGGCGATGAAGTCGGCAATGCAAAACGTCTGAGTTTATTCGAGCAAGTTCCTATCGACTGGAACGAACGAAATGGTTTTAGAGAATTGTACGAAAAGATTTACGATATACGCAAAGCGCATCCGGAACTCGAGCGTGGAAATTACAAGATGCTTCCCACAAGCGACGAAAGAAATGTGTTTGCGTTTGAAAGGAAATTGGGCGACAGGATCGCGGTTTGTGTCTTCAATTTTTCAAAGTTGGAGAAGAAGAACATTAAGATTAGCGTGAGTGGTCTAAACAACTTAAATTTTATTGACGATGTCACCGGCGAACGCTTTCCGGTTAAGAGCGGCAAGCTTGAAATTTCGCTCAGAGAATATGGTTTTATGATATTAAGTCCTAAAAAGTAAATTCTTTTGAAAGCGAGGCTAAAATGAAATCGCACACAGAATATCTCTGGTTCAATACCAAGGACAGAAAAGAGTTTGTCAATATTACGAGCGATGTAGAAAAGAATGTGAAGGCGAGCGGGGTGCAGGAAGGGTTCTGTCTCGTCAGCGCAATGCACATAACGAGCGGCATCTGGGTGAACGACGAGGAATCGGGACTTAAACAGGACTTGATGGATACGCTTGAGACGCTCGCTCCTTTCAAACCGGAATACAGACATCACCGCACGGGCGAAGATAACGCCGATGCGCATTTGAAGAGGACTCTCATTCATCATCAAGTTATTCTTCCCATTACGAAGGGAAGGCTCGACCTCGGACCGTGGGAGCAAGTTTTCTATGCCGAGTTCGACGGGCAGCGGAGAAAAAGGGTCATCATAAAGATAATAGGCGAATAGAAGACTTATCATATATCGTTAGGTGTTTGTTTTTGTTCAGAAGGAACTTCGGGCAAACGGGACCTTGCCGCCCCGATTTCATCGGATCGCTTCGCAACGACAGGTTCTTCGCTTTTTTAACAACTTAATCTTGTTACCACGCTCCGCGCGGTAACACATTTATTGAGACGCTCTGCGTTTTATTGTTTGGCGCAGAGCGATGTAATATCCGCTCCCACGCAGAGTCCCGCTAAAGACGGGATGGCGCAAGTCGAAGATCCCGCATGGCGGGGGCGCTCACATGGGAGCGAGAAAAACCTCGGTTTGAAATAGTTTGTAAGTAGACTATAATCCAATTATGAGTTTTCGCCATTTCCTGAAGGATAAAAATCACCGTATGTCTGTCGGCGCTTTGGACTTGCTGAAGTATGTCGGTCCGGGATTTCTCGTGACCGTCGGTTTCATCGACCCTGGGAATTGGGCAACGAACGTTGCAGCAGGATCGTGGTACGGGTACCCCCTCCTTTGGGTCGTCACACTTTCCACAGTGATGCTGATAATTCTTCAGCACAATGTCGCGCATCTTGGAATAGCGACTGGACTTTGCCTTTCAGAAGCCGCCACCGCTCACACGAAAAAATGGATCTCTCGTTCAGTCCTGTGGTCTGCGGTTCTTGCCTCTATCTCCACTTCGCTAGCCGAAGTGTTAGGCGGCGCAATCGCACTCAATATGCTTTTTAGAATTCCACTCGCGTTCGGAGCTTTCCTCGTCGTTGCGCTTGTCAGTTATATGCTTCTTACGAACTCTTACAAGAGGCTGGAGAAATGGATAATCGCTTTCGTGTCATTGATTGGGCTTTCATTTATCTACGAGTTGGCACTGGTGAATATCCAATGGGGAACTGTGCTCGTGAGTGCGGTCAGACCGATAATCCCGCCGGGTTCGATGGTTGTTGTCATGAGCGTTCTCGGCGCAGTCGTTATGCCGCACAACCTTTTTCTACATTCCGAAATAATCCAGAGCAGGCAATGGAATCTCGAAGACGACCGTGTCATAAAGAGGCAGCTCGATTACGAGTTCTTCGACACTCTGTTTTCGATGATCGTCGGATGGGCAATCAACTGTGCGATGTTACTCTTAGCGGCGGCGACATTCTTTCAGAAGAATATTCGAGTCAACGCGCTCCAGGATGCAGACGCGCTGCTGAAACCTTTATTGGGGAGCAGCGCTTCGATTATCTTTGCAGCAGGTTTGCTCTTTGCGGGAATTGCGTCGAGCGTTACTTCCGGTATGGCGGGCGGATCGATCTTTGCTGGACTGTTCGGAAAGGGATTCAACATAAAAGACAAAATCAGCCGCGCAGGAATCCTGATCTCGCTGGTCGCCGCTCTACTGATAGTTTTCCTGATAAGAGACCCGTTTAAGGGGCTGATAATTTCCCAGATGGTTCTGAGCATACAGCTTCCGTTCACGATTTTTCTGCAAATCTATCTAACTTCTTCCAAGCGCGTCATGGGGGAATACGCCAATGGGAAATTTACGATCGCGGTTCTCATGATTGTCGGGCTGGTGGTTACTTATTTAAATGTCATTTTGTTCATTGGGTTCTTTAAGTAATTCATTTATCACCCTCACCTTAATCCTCTCCTCTACGAGGTCGATGACTCGACTCGTCGAGCCGTAGGCCCATCAAGGGAGAGGAAATAGATAATTGTGACACAGTCTGAGAGCATGGGAGCGAGAAAACCTCTCAAGTCGGCGAGCGGAAGGACACTATTCTTTTTCGACTAATCAAGCCAACCTTGCATATTTTTGCCTTTACGGCTATTTTTTCAACACACATGTCGAGCACAAAGTCATCGCGCAGTGAGACCCCGTTAGCGGGGCGAGATCCCGCATTTGCGGGAATGGATCAAACCGCTAAGCGGAAATCAAGCCACGTTGATATTGTTTTGAATGAGCAAATCGATTATTACAAGTCAACCGGGCTTGAGAAATATGAGTTTGTTCACAACGCATTGCCGGAAATCGACTATGCAGAAATAGATACAACCGTCAAGTTCCTTTCCCATAAGTTCTCCGCGCCGATTATCGCTTCCTCGATGACCGGAGGCTTTAAACGTGCGGGTTACATCAACGCCGCGCTCGCTGAGTTTTGCAAAGATAAAAATATCGGAATGGGCGTCGGCAGCCAGAGACAAGCGCTTGAAAACAGCGACTATCTTGAGACGTTCAAGGTTGTTCGCCGCACAGCAAAAGATATTTTTGTAATGAGCAACATCGGAGCCGCGCAGGTTGCCGATGGCTTCGCCCTGGATAAAGTCCGAAAAATTATCGACATGGTTGAAGCCGATGCGCTCGCCGTTCATCTCAATGCTCTGCAGGAACTTATTCAATTCGAAGGCGACAAGAATTTTTGCGGTGTGGTAAAAGGCATTTCGAAACTTGTCGAGAAGATAAAGATTCCGGTAATTGTGAAAGAGACCGGAGCAGGCATCGGCGCGGATGCTGCAAAAAAATTAATTGGAGCAGGCGTGTCTGCGATCGATGTCTCCGGTGCGGGCGGAACGAGCTGGGCTGCAATCGAGACGCTTCGGCGAACCGACAAGCGAATCGGAAGAAAGTTCTGGAATTGGGGAATCCCAACTGCTGACGCTTTGATTCAAGTCAACTCGCTTCCGTCGAGAAAGAAAATTAAGCTCATTTCTTCCGGCGGAATCCGGGATGGTTTGGATGTTGCAAAGTCGATAGGTCTCGGCGCGGACATCTGTGCAGCTGCTCAGCCATTCCTGAAAGCGCTCGACAAAGACGGCGTGAAAGGTTTGGTGAAAGAGTTCGATGCCTGGGTCGAAGAATTAAAAGGTGCGATGTTCTTGACCGGAAGCAAGAACTTAGCTCAACTTAAGAAAGCAAAATTGTTGAAGGTCACTATTTGAAAAATTTTACTGAATATTTTGAACAACGCCGTTTGATGGTTGAAAGTGAACTTGAGGGTTCGCTTGAATTGGTCGCAGATTCACCTCTCGAAGGCAATATTGAATATGTATTCTCGATGGGTGGGAAAAGAGTTCGTCCGCTGCTGACAATTTTGGCGGCGGAAGCGGTCGGCAAGTTCAACAAGGATGTATTGCACGCCGCTGCTGCAATTGAGATTCTCCACAACTTCACGCTTGTGCATGACGACATAATGGACAACGCTGATACTCGCCGCGGGAAAACTACTGTGCACGTAACGAGTGGTGTCAATACGGCAATACTCGTCGGCGATCTGATGATGGCGCTTGCGTACGATTGCCTTGAGAAATGCAGTAAGGAGCATCTGCGGGAGGGATTGCAGATTTTCAATGAAGGCGTTAAGCAGGTTTGCGACGGCCAGGCGCTTGATGAAAGCCTGAGCAAAGTAGATGGTGCGACAATGCCTGCATATATAGACATGATTTCGAAAAAAACAGGCGCTTTGCTGATGGCTGCCGGAAAATTGGGTGGGCTTCTTGGCGGAGGAACCTCCAAAGAGATCGATTTGCTCGGAAATTTTGGGTTGAATATTGGGATAGCATTTCAGATTTTAGACGATATGCTCGACCTCGAAGGCGACGTTGAAAGATTTGGGAAGCCGCGGGGGCTTGACATAATTGAAAAGAAGAAGAACTACTTATTTCTAAAAGCTCAGCAATCATTGGATGAAAAAAGATTTGAAGTTGTGAACGCTGCATATAGAAAGTCGTCAATAAGCGAAACCGACGTCGTCTCAGTGCGGGATACTTACCGCGATGGCGGAATTTTCAACGCGGCGAAGAACGAAGTTGCGGACTATACTGTGCGTGCTCTGGAGAGTCTGAAAATGTTAAAGGAGTCTGATGGTAAAGATGCACTTGTTGAGCTGGCAAATTCACTTGTGCAGAGAAAATTTTGATGGTTCAACAAGAAGTCGTGGTGAAAAATCGCCTCGGTCTGCATACCCGTCCGGCGGCATCGCTTGTCAAACTTGCGGCGAAGTATAAATCCGAGTTCTATCTTGAAAGAGATGGATACCGTGTCAACGGTAAAAGCATAATCGGCGTGATGACGCTTGCGGCCGAACAGGGTTCAAGAATTTTATTGATGTTCGAGGGCGAAGACGAAGAAGCAGCTCTTACAACGGTAGTGGATTTTTTTGACAGAGGATTTGATGAGCTTTGAAATTTCGGAACATTCGGCGGCCAGCGAAGAGATTGTTCTTCGCGGCGTCCCGGCATCGCCCGGCATCGCCATAGGGAAAGCCGTCGTTTTGAAGAAAGACGGTATCGTTGTCGAGGAAAGATCTGTCGATGATCCTTCTCTCGAACTCGACAGGCTCCAGAAATCTTTGGAGCGTTCCACATACGAACTCGAGAAGGTTTACAACACTGCTTTTGAGAAAATCGGAAGCGACAAGGCGAAGATATTTGAAGCTCAGCTTTTGATGATCTCGGATCCGATTTTTGTCGATGCAATAAAGCGGAGGATCGTTGCGGAGAGAAAAAATGCGGAATTCGTCGTGGCGGATGAATTCTCGCGGCAGATAGAACAGCTCAGAAAAAGCGACAGCGAGATTTTTAAACTCCGTGCTTTCGAAATAGAAGATGTGCGGAACAGAATTATCCGGAATCTCGCGGATGCAAAATTGAAGTCGCGGTTCGAAGGCACGCCGATTGTCGTGACGAGCGAACTTACTCCTGCGGATGCAGTTCTTCTTAGCCGCAATGCGGTTCTCGGTTATGCGAGCGATTTTGGCGGAGCGCGATCCCACGCATCCATACTTTCGCGTTCGCTCGGGATTCCGGCCGTCGTCGGCTTGAAGGAAGCGACGAAGCATGCCCATGACGGAATGGATTTGATCCTCGACGGCTATCGAGGCGTTGTGGTAATGAATCCGACCGGAAGTACGGTCAAGAAATATTCTGAGAGGAAGAGCTGGTGCGAGAGACTCGACGCTGAGCTTCTTGTTGAAGCGAATGAGCCTGCACTGACGACCGACGGAAGAAGAATCTTTGTCGAAGCCAACATCGAGCTTCTTGAGGAACTTCCGCTGCTAAAACCGCACGGTGCTGATGGGGTTGGACTTTTCCGCACGGAGACTTTAATAATCAATTCAGAGGCAATTCCCGACGAGGAAACTCAATTTGAGATTTTCAAGAAGGCCGCAGAGGAAGCCTATCCTAATCCGGTAGTGTACAGGACTTTCGACATTGGCGGCGACAAAATGTTCGTCCAAGACCACGCCGAGGCAAACCCGTTTTTAGGATGGAGAGGAATCCGGATGATGCTCGACCGTCCCGAATTGCTTAAGGATCAGTTTAGAGCGATTCTCCGCGCAAGCGCGTACGGAAAATGCAAGATAATGTATCCGATGGTCGCGACTGTGGATGAGGTGACAAGAGCGAATGAAATTTTTGATGAAGCAAAGCGCTCACTGGATTCTCAGAAAGTGAATTATGATAAGAAAATCGAAGTTGGCGTAATGATTGAGATTCCGTCGGCTGCGCTCTTGAGCAAAGAAATCGCACGGCACGTCAGTTTCCTTAGCATCGGAACAAATGATCTGACACAATATCTGCTGGCGGTTGATAGAACCAACGAGCTTGTCGCCAACGTTTATGAAGAATTTCACCCTGCAGTTTTGAGGACGATAAAATATATAATTGATGCTGGCCATGATGCCGGCGTCAAGGTTGCAATGTGCGGAGAGATGGCAGGAAATCCTCTCGCGACGGTCATGCTTCTCGGAATGGGACTTGATGAGTTCAGCGCCGTCAGCTCGGTGCTGCCTATTCTGAAAAAAATCATTCGAGACACAAACTACAAGAGCGCCCGCAAGTTCGCGAGACAGCTGTTGAAAATAGACTCACCTGCCGAAATAAAGAAGTCGCTTAACGAATATTTGAAAACACGATTCGAAAGAATCTATTTCACCACCATCAGCGAGGAAAATCTTGATTAGCGAGATTGATATTAAGAATGTTGACAATGCCGGCATGTACGATTTGATCAAATCTTTTCCCGAGCAGGCAGCGGAAGCTATAGACATAGCAAAAAGCGCAAAGCTCAAATTATCCTTATCAAAGATCAGAAATATTGTGATAACAGGACTCGGCGGATCGGCGATCGGCGGAGACATCCTGAGAAGTTACTCTGCGGGACAATCGCCGGTTCCTATTATTGTTAATCGCAGTTATACACTTCCGCAGTTCGTTGACAAGAATACGCTGGTTGTCGTATCGAGCTATTCTGGTGGAACGGAAGAAACTATTTCAGCTTACGCGCAGGCAAAGAAAAAAGGCGCCCAAATTCTTGTCATTACTTCCGGAGGAAAAATCGGAGAGGTGGCGGAGAAATCACACGGCAGTTGGATAAAAATTCCCGGCGGACTTCCTCCTCGCGCGGCGCTCGGTTATTCTTTCTTTACAATGCTGACCGCGTTTCAAAAAGCCGGGATCATAAGAGCAAAACAGGCCGAAGTGAAAGAGACATTGGAACTCTTGCGTAACGTCAGCGACGAATATTCCGATTACGGCAATAATCCTCAGCCATTGAAGCTTGCCGAGCAAATGGTCAACGCTTTGCCTATTGTTTACTCGTCGTCCGAGCGGCTTGACGCAGTCAACTTGCGCTGGCGCGGCCAGATCTCTGAGAATGCAAAGACTGTCGCGTACGGAAACTTGTTTCCGGAAATGAATCATAATGAGATCGTCGGGTATTCGACACTTCGCGACGTTCTCATGCGCTTCACGGTGATTTATCTGCTTGACAAAGAAGACCACCCTCGCGTGAAAGCACGGTTCGATCTTGTGAAAGAAATAATTCGTCCGTATTGCATGGATGTCGTGGAACTTCATTCGCAGGGCAAGAGTCTCCTCGCCCGAATGTTCAGCCTGATACATTTCGGCGACTGGCTGAGCTTTTATCTCGCCGTAAAAAAAGGTGTTGATCCGACACCGGTGACGAACATAGATATTCTCAAAAAGCGTCTCAGCCGATTGAACTAGGCTGGCTTTCCTATGTGACCGTCACTTTCTCGCAAGGAGGGATAAACTCCAGTGACGGTCACGTCGTTTCATCCTTCTATCATTCCGTTCTTCAACTATCCCAATTCATTCCATCCCATTTGGTCTTGCGGAAATTGCCAACTTTTCCCATTTTTAAGCTACCAGTGACCAAAATTATCCGTTTCATACTCCCGATTATGTTCCTTGCTTCTGCCGCTGAGGCGCAGTTTTATTACTTTGGCCAAAACAAGGTCCAGTACACTAATTTCCGCTGGCAAACTCTTCGGACTGAGCATTTCGAAATCTACTTTTATCCTGAGATGACCGAGCTTGCGAATCAGAGCGCTCAAATTGCCGAAGACGGCTACCGCTATTTGGAAAATAAGTTCGACATCAACATCACGCACCGCATCCCGCTAATACTCTATTCATCTCATTTGTACTTTGAGCAGACGAACACCATTCCCGGATTCATACCTGAAGGCGTCGGCGGCTTCTTTGAATACATGAAAGGACGCGTGGTGATTCCTTACGACGGCTCGCTGTACCAGTTGAGGCACGTGATTCGACACGAGCTTATACATGTTTTCATGACGGCGAAGATTGCACGTGTGCTTCGTGATCATCGGCTGAGCACCGACCGCGAGCCTCCGCTCTGGTTTTCCGAGGGACTTGCAGAATTCTGGTCGACGAACTGGGACGATCAGGCGGAGATGGTAATCCGCGATGCGGTTCTGAGCGGCTATCTTGTTCCGCTCTCCGACATGACGAGAATCTACGGAACGTTCCTGATGTACAAAGAAGGACAGAATATCCTGAAATTTATTTCGGAACACTACGGCGATGATAAGATTCTTTTGCTGATGGAAAACTTCTGGAAGACTTCAACTTTTGAAGAAGATATGAAATTGACGATCGGATTGAACTACAAGGAATTCGACAAAATTTGGGTCTACCATCTCCAGAAGAAATACTATCCGCTTCTTTCTTCGCATGATTTGCCTTCACATGTCACGCGGGACATCTATTCCAAAGGGTTCAACGACACTCCTGTTTTTTACAGGGCGCATGACGGGAAAGAATACATTTATTATATCGGTAATCACCGCGGCTACACAGACGTTTATGAGCAGCGGCTCGCTGAAAAATCTCAGCCTGTTCCGATCGTAAAAGGAGAACGCACGAGCGAGTTCGAGGCTTTCCATCTTCCGTCGGACAAGATGGCGATTTCGCGCGGCGGCTTGCTCGCATTTGTTTCGAAGAGCGGCGAGACCGATGTCCTGCATTTGTATGATGTGGAGAAAAAGAAAATCGTCGGTCAAAAACGCCTCGAAGACATAAGCAGAATTGGGT
Source organism: Bacteroidota bacterium (assembly GCA_023381615.1). Lineage (GTDB taxonomy): Bacteria > Bacteroidota > Ignavibacteria > Kryptoniales > JAKASW01 > JAKASW01. Next base: position 42,264 of record JAMCQL010000013.1, on the reverse strand, counting down.
CGGTTTCTTTTTCGCCCGACGGAGAGAAAATCGTTTTCTCCGGCGCTTCTATGGCCGGATACTTCAACATATATACTTATGATTTGCAGTCTGGTTTGCTTCACAAGTTGACGCACGGCTACTATGACGACAGGGATCCTGTTTGGTCGCCTGACGACAAGTGGATCATTTTCTCGTCCGACAGGACAATTTTCGGGGATGAAGGCTATTACAATCTATTCTTGATGGATCTGAAATCTGGAAAGATGAAATACCTGACCAAAGGACGCGAGTCGGATTATGCCCCCGCATGGTCGCCCGACGGAAAGGAAATTGCTTACGTAAGCAATGAAAACGGCGGACAAAACATCTTCGTCATGCCGCTGAATCTGTCGGCGATGACGGATTCTGTCGTATCATACAAAATCACGAACTTTCCAACCGCCGCTTTCAATCCCGATTTTGTCGGGACTGATTCATCGGGATTAGTATTCAGTGCGTTTGAAAACTACAGTTTTCAAATAAGAATGATAGACAGTGTTGAACAGCGAATACACAATTCGAAAGAACATTTTGCTTATGCGGTTACGAACTACGACACATCATGGTACGCGGAGAGCTATTCTTCTAAAGCGGGAACACCGGCGACTCCATACGTACCGAAATACAGCATAGACGTTGCAGAAAGCCAGATATCGACCGACCCGGTTTTCGGAACTTCCGGCGGGGCGGCAATGGCATTGAGCGACATGCTTGGCAACGACCAATACTACTTCCTGCTCTTCAACACCGCGCAGACGCAAGACGAAATCCTCAAGAGTTTTAACATTGCCATTTCGAAAATTTCTCTCACACATAGGACGAATTACGCTTACGGCATTTTCAATTTTGCCGGGCGACAATATGACCTAACCGATCCTGATATTTATTTCTACGAGAGGACATTCGGCGGATATTTTGCACTGAGCTATCCGCTTTCGAGATTCGACCGGATCGAGGCGACGACGAGCCTTTCCAATACCTACAAAGAGCTTTATTACGGTGCGGGTGAGAGAACGTCGCTTCTCTTTTCGAATTCAGTCGCGTATGTCGAAGACAATTCTTTGTGGGGGCCGACGGGTCCGCTCGACGGGCACAGATTTCTCGCGAGTATTGCGTACACAACTGACGTCGAGTACGGCTCGGTGAATTACTACACGGTGATGCTCGACTACAGGCGTTATTTCAGATTGAGTCAGACAGTTGCGTTTGCCACGCGCGAAGCCTTGCTTTTTAATCAAGGGGAACAATCGAGAAGATTTTTCATGGGCGGGAGCTGGGACCTGCGCGGCTGGCCTCTCTGGGGAATTCGCGGCAAGAAAATATGGATAGCCAGCGAGGAATTGCGGTTTCCGCTGATTGACGAGCTCAACATAAATTTTCCATTTGGCGGAATGCTTTTTACGGCGATCCGGGGCGCTGCGTATTTCGACGCAGGCGCTGCTTGGGATAACGTGTATACTTCTACGCTGGGCGATTTCGGCGTCGGGCTGCGATTCAACCTTGGCGGAGTCCTTGTTCTCCGATATGATATCGGCAAAAGGATTGAAGACAATTTCCAGAGACTTCAACACGGGCTCTTTTATCAGTTTTTCTTCGGCTGGGACTTTTAGTTTTGATCGCGTGGAAGCAAGACTTTTGTATCCTTTTGCGCTCCATGAAATTTTCCAAACCGCGCTGAACTTCGTTTAAGCACCCGAACTGTTTTTGCTTTTCTCACTTTCAATTTGACTCTTCGTTCAACTGCTAATAAATTTCAAATAAGAGTTTCACATTGTGTCCCGCTTAATTGAGCGGGATGTTCTTGTCGTTTTGATATGAATTAGTTTTTAGTTTATCTAGTATGAATTAGAGGCAATGGAGAAAAGACACACTCTTCACGACATCCCGCTCTTCGGAAAGTTGTCTCCCACCGAGCTTAAGCTCATTACAGATATTTCCAGGACAAAGCGCTATAAGAAGAACCAGATAATTTTTCTCGAAGGCGAGGCGTATGTAGGATTTTACATAGTCTTGAGCGGCGGGGTGAAAGTGTACAAACTCAACGGTGACGGGGACGAGATCGTTTTGCATGAACTTTCGCCTTTCCGCAGTTTCGCGGAGTCGTCGTTGTTCTCCGGTTCCAGGTTTTATACCTCCTGCGCGCAAGCTCTTGAAGATTCCACCTTGCTTTACGTGCCAAGCACAGAGTTTGCCTTGCTGCTGGGAAAAAATCCTGCGCTCGCGATCAGAGTGTCGGAAGCATTTGCCGTAAGGCTGATGGAACTTAACCAGCGAATCGACCAGCTTGCGTCGAGCGTGGAAGGAAGGGTAGCGCGGTATTTGCTGAATGAAATCCAGCTAAATAACTCCGTGAAGCTGCCGGAACCGTTCTTTAATCTGATGATTCCGAAAAAAGACCTTGCGGGTCACCTTGGAATTGCGAGCGAGACGCTGTCGCGTACACTCAGAAAATTGAAGGAAGATAAGATTATCAGGGAAGTGTCGAAGAAGATTTTTGTAACGAACCTGAAGAAGCTCCGCGAGCTGACTCAGGAATAAAAGTCCGAAGGATCCTGCGGAGGAGAAAACAACTGATAAGAAACGCTGGATTCTTTTCTGAAACTCTAACAGTGCATCAAAAGACTAATTAGTAGTTCACTCGGATAAAATCTTAGAACGGCACTTTCTCATCGCTTTCGGCGGCAGAGCCTTCGCGGTATTTTGAGTCCGTCGGATATTTTGCCAGGTCCTCAAATCTTGCGTATTCCTTGATAAACGTCAGCTTAATCTCACCGGTCGGTCCGTTTCTCTGTTTGCTGATCATTACCTCCGCGACGCCCGCAGTTGGCCCGCCGTCAGGGTAGCTTTCAATTCCGTATAACTCCGGCCTGTGAATGAAGATTACAACGTCGGCGTCCTGTTCAAGCGCCCCTGACTCTCTTAAGTCAGATAGGATCGGACGCTTGTCTCCTCGTTCTTCCACTGATCGCCGGAGCTGAGAAAGTGCGACAACAGGAATATCAAGTTCCTTGGCGAGAACTTTCAGGCTTCTCGAGATCATTGAGATTTCTCTTTCACGGCTTTCCGCTCTTGCCGGGCCTTGCATTAACTGCAAGTAGTCAACCACGATCAAACCGATGTCGTGTTCGGTTTTCAATCGTCGGGAACGTGCACGGAGTTCGAGAATCGACAGAGCCGGTGTGTCATCTATAAAAATGGGGGCCGGAGCAAGCCTGTGAATGCGAGTTGAAATGTGTGCCCATTTGTCTTCCGGCAGTGTGCCGGTTCGAAGCGCGTGCGCATCGACTCGCGCTTCTGCCGCAAGAAGACGGATCAAAAGCTGTTGCTGTGACATTTCGAGGCTGTAGACAGCAGTGGGCACGCCGGTCTTTACCGCTGCATTCCGCGCGATGGATAAAGCAAACGCAGTTTTTCCGACACTCGGTCTTGCCGCAATAATAATCATATCCGATTTTTGCAGACCGCCGGTCATCATATCCAAATCTTTAAATCCGGTCGCAACTCCCGTTACGCCGCCCCTTGTACCGTGAATCCGTTCGAGTACCTCCATCGTTTTGACGATCGCTTGCTGGAGCGGAACTACGGATTTCTTCATGCGGGCTTCGGAGACCTTGAAGATGTCCCGCTCAACTTCGTCGATGAGTCCGAACGCGTCCTCACGATTATCGAAACACTTTTGCAAGCTTGAGGACATTGTAACAATGAGGCTGCGCAGCATGTATTTTTCTGCAACGATCTGAGCGTGAGCCTCGATGTTCGCCGAAGATACCACCGATGAAACAAGTTCATTGAGGTATGCCGATCCGCCGATATTTTCGAGACTGCCCGTTCGCCTCAGCTCTTCGCGCACCGTGATCACATCGATCTCGGTGTTGCGCGTATAAAGCTCGATCATTGCCGCAAATATTTTTTCGTTGGCGATTGAATAAAAATAATCCGACTGCAAAAGTTCTATTGCGGGTGCGACCGCATGTTTGTCTAGCAGCATCGCGCCGAGCACGGCTTTTTCTGCCTCGCTGTCCTGCGGTGGGATTCTTCCGCCGGATAAATTTTCGGCCGCGTTGTCTCCGGAGGATCCTGCGGAAAAGTCTCTCGTCCTTCCTGATTCAAAATTTGTCGCCATCTCAGTCTCTAATCTCTTCTTTTAAGGGAGTTCGTCGTACAATTTGCGCATTTTTTGCACGTCTTCCCATGCAGGTCTTTTCCAATTCGGATTTCGCAAAAGCGCTGCCGGGTGATATGTTACGAGCACCTTGATTCCCTGATACTCATAAATATTGTTTCTCAGTTCGGACAAGGTAGTGTTAGTTTTCAGAAGCGACTGTCCGGCAATCCTGCCAAGGCACATGATCAACTTCGGCTTGATGATCTCGAGCTGCTTCTTCAAATATGGCTCACAAGCCTCAACTTCTGTTGGAAGCGGCTCGCGATTGTTCGGCGGTCGGCACTTGAGAATGTTGCAGATGTAAACGTCCTCGCGGCGGAGTTGAACCGCGGCAAGAATTTTCGTGAGGAGCTGTCCCGCGCGGCCCACAAAGGGTTCGCCCTGTTCGTCTTCGTCGGCACCCGGAGCTTCACCGATCAAAACTAATTTTGCGTCCGGGTTTCCGACGCCGAAGACGAAATTTTTTCTCGTCGAGCCAAGCGGGCATTTCAAACAGCCGGAGACTTTAGAATTCAGGCTTTCAAGAGACTCGCTCTCATACCAATGCGGATCGATTTTCCATCCCGACCTTGTCGGGACCGCGCCTTCAAAGAGTTCGCGATCCTCAGTCACTTTTATTGTTTTTGGCTTTTGTTTCAAATCAGTTCCTAAGAATCCCGCCGATTCTTGTTCGTTTTCTTTTTTTTGCTGAGCCTGCTTTTTCACTTCAGCCGGTGTTGAAGCATTCCCCTGAGTCGCGTCAAGCTGAGCAGATGCGGCAGGCAGGAATGTTTCATCTCCGAACAATTCAGCCTGCTGTTTGAGGAAAAGCTCGACATTTCTTATCGTCTTTTCAATTGGGTTTTCATTCGTCATGTGTAACGAAATTTATTTTGGCTTCTCTACAAATACAAACTTTGGAAAATAAAAGCGGAATTGCGCCCGAAATCAATTACGACTTCCGTTTGCTTTCCGATTTTTTCTGTGGCTCGAATGCGTTAAACATAATCACTACTGCGGTACCTTTGCCCACCTCGCTGTCGATCTTGATCGTTCCGTTGTGTTCCTGAACAATCCTTCGCGTAACCGCCAGCCCAAGTCCGGTTCCTTTTCCCGGTTCCTTAGTCGTGAAAAACGGCGTGAAGACTCTTTCTATATTTTCCGGCTGAATTCCTTCGCCCGTGTCCTTTATTCGAACAATTATTTTCCCCTTGTTGACGCCGTCATTTTCCGCGCTCGTGTGAATTCGAAGTTCACCGCCTCTTGTCATCGCTTGAAAGGCATTTACGATTGTGTTCAAGAAAACTTGGTAGAGCAGAGCTGGATCGCCATAAACTTTCGGGAGGTTTTCTTCGAGATTTGTCTTGACTTCGATGTCGTTCATCTTGAACTGGAGCCGCACAAAATCGAGCACTCCTTTTATAACGGCGTTGACATTTACGGGTTCTAACGACAAAATGTTCGGTCTGGCAAAGTCGAGGAGTTGTCTCATCAATTGTGTCATGCGCTTTGTTTGACTGATGATGGTCAAAAGCTCTTGACAGCCTTTCTCCGACTCCTTCATATCAAGCAGCATGTACTCTGCGTTGCCGGAAATTATGTTGAGAGGCGTGCCGATTTCGTGTGCGATGCCCGCAGCAAGTTGTCCTATGGTCGCAAGTTTTTCTGTCTGGATCAGCTGTTGCTCGAGATTTTTCCTCTCGCTGATGTCGGATTCGATTCCCATGTAACCGATCTTTTTCCCGTCGAGGTAGATCGGCGTGATGGTAAGCCAAACGGGAATTTCCATGCCATCCTTTCGGCAATTTATGATCTCGCCCTTCCACTGGTCGTGCTTGTCCAGCGACTCCCACATTTGATTGTAAAAGTCGCGAGTTGAATGCTTCGATTTGACCAGCGCGGTTGTCTTGCCGATTACCTCTTCGCGGGTGTATCCAAAGATTTTTGTGAATGCGTCGTTCACGTCGATGATCGTTCCGTCGACTTTTGTTATGGTGATTGCATCGGTGGAATGTTCAAAGGCGCTGTGAAATAGTTCGAGCCGCTCTTCCAAAATTCTTTCATTCTGAGGAGCACGAAAAATAATTGCAAGATTCCCATCTTCCTGAAATGTTGAAACGGCTTTAGCTGTGATTTCTTTGCCGGAATTGTTGAGCACAAGTCTTATGTCGCCGTTCGGCTTGAGCGAAGAAACATCGGGCAAATCTCTAAAGATTTCTTGCAGATTCCGGAAGGTCTTTTTATTGCCGCTGATTTCCGAGAAACGGGGTGTGCTTGCGAGAATTTTCCCGTTTTTGTCTACGATTACGCCGCACGTGTCGGCATTGGACATGATTGCGGCGATGCCTTCTAAACGGGCATTGGTTTTCTTTGGCGACATTTATTGTTTCAGACTGCTCTGCTCTCTGTGTGCTAAAAAGTGTTACTTGAATTAACTAGACCGTTCGTGAGAAGATCGGTTTCTCTTTCATCATTTTCTCGAGGTAAGCGTCGAATGCCATCGCGATGTTTCGTATTACAAGTCTTCCCATTCCTTTAATGATAATTTTGTCGTCCGTTAATTCAAGCAAATTATCTTCCACAAATTCTTCAAACTTCGGATAAGCATTTGCGAAGTATTCGTCGAAATCTATACCAAATTTCTTTTCGATATCGCGTTTGTTGAGTTCCATATCGCACATCAGTCTCGTTATAACGCGCTGGCGAATTATGTCGTCATCGGTCATCCTGTACCCAAGTACTGTCGGGAAGTGGTTAGCTTTCAGCGCGTTGTAATAATCCTGAAGCGATTTATAATTTTGCGCATAGACATTGTTGAACTGGCTTATCGCGGAGTTGCCGAAAGCGTACAGGTCTGCTCCCGCGTGAGTCGAATACCCTTGGAAGTTTCTGTAAAGAGTCTTCTTGTGCTGTGCAATTGCCAACTCGTCGTCGGGCTTCGCGAAGTGATCCATCCCGATGTAAACGTAACCGGAACTCGTTAAAAGCTCTATTGTCATTTTCAGGATTTCAAGTTTGACTTCAGGAGCCGGCAAAGCATTTTTGTCGATCAACTTCTGATGCGACTTCAGCCACGGCACATGAGCGAAGTTGAATACCGCAATTCGTTCCGGTGAGATGTCTATGATTTTGCGGAGACTGTTCTCAAATGATTCGATAGTTTGGTAGGGAAGTCCGTAGATCATGTCGAGGTTTATGCTTTTGAAGCCAAGCTTTCGGCTCCACTCAACCGCGTCGCGTGTAATTTTTTCGGGCTGAACTCGATTTACTGCCTCCTGAACTTTCGGCTCGAAATCCTGAACTCCCATACTCACTCTGTTGAATCCTGCGTCCCGAAAAGCGGACATGTGTTCGAATGTCAATCCGCGCGGATCGATCTCGACTCCGGCTTCGATGTCAGGCGAGAAAGTGAAATGTTCTTTTATGGAATTTGCGAGCATTGTGATTTCATCGGGATTCAAATAAGACGGCGTTCCGCCGCCCCAGTGAAGCTGTCCGACTTTTCTGGCCTTGTTGAAATATGGCGCCGAAAGCTTCATCTCATTTTTCAGATAGTCAAGATACTCTGCGATTCGGGGACGGCTTCGCGTAACAAGCATATTGCAGCCGCAAAAATAACAAAGCGTGTCACAGAAGGGAATGTGGAAATAGAGCGACATCTCAGCTTTATTTTCCGGCGTGTTGTTTTCTTTCAAAGACTGGAAAAAGTCGTCCGCGGTGAAGCTTGAACTGAAAGCCGGTGCCGGTGGGTAGCTCGTATAACGCGGTCCGGGCCTGTCGTACTTCTTAATAAGTTGTATATCTATATTTTCCATCGTGCTCATTTGAATTCTCCGTTTTGTAGGCGCATCAGAATCACTCGCCGCTTTATCTCTACTTGAAAAGTTAATCCTTGTGCTTTCTAAGTTCAAGCAGCCGTGAAGCACCAAACGCGATTTTTGATTTACCTCGTATTTCAATATCTTTATTACATAGCTGGTAGATAATCAAATACTTATCGTTCAGCAATTCAGAAGCTGCACGAAGGTTTGTTACCGGCTGAATAATAACGTCGCGTTTTGTGGAGAATTGAATGCACTTTCATCCGGCAAAGATGTTAATAACGAGCAGCATCATGATGATGATGGCGATGTATTTAATTATCGGATCCTTGTGGATTATTTTCGGACTCGCATTTGAGTCTACAGTAGAGGAAAAAATACCGTCGTACGGAATTGTCATTACTTCCGCTTCTATAATATGGTCGGCGATAAGTTTGATAATTTCAATTTACTTTATACATCAGGCACGAGGTATCATAAGAAGAGTAAGGAATGCGGGAAAAAATTGAAAAGATAAAAGCACGATACGAGGAACTTACAAATCTTCTCTCGGATTCGTCAGTAATTTCAAACCAAGAAAAGTACAGGGAATTAAGCAAAGAGCACAGCGACCTTACTGCTATTGTAAGAGCCTATGATGAACTCTTGAGCTTAGATCGCCATTTGTCGGAGGCGCGTGAGCTGGCAGATTCCGCTGATGATCAGGAGATGCATCAGCTTGCGAAACAGGAAGCTCTGGAACTCGAAGGAAAGATCACGGCGAAAGAAGAAAGCCTGAAGGCTCTTTTGATTCCGAAGGATCCGAACGACAGCAAAGATGTGATTCTCGAGATTCGTTCGGGCACAGGAGGGGAAGAGGCGGCTTTGTTTGCGGCAGATTTGTACCGAATGTATACAAGGTTGGCAGATAAGCGCGGCTGGCGGGTTGAGACTCTTGACTTCAATGAAACGGGAATCGGCGGATTCAAAGAAATAGTTTTGGGGGTAAGCGGGAAAGACGTCTATGCCGATTTGAAATATGAAAGCGGAGTGCATAGAGTCCAGAGAGTGCCGGTCACGGAATCGAGCGGCAGGATTCACACGTCGGCTGCTAGCGTTGTCGTTCTGCCGGAAGTTGCGGATGTTGAAGTAGACATTAACCTGGATGATTTAAGAATAGACGTTTACCGGGCGGGCGGACACGGCGGGCAGAATGTTAACAAAGTTGAAACAGCCATAAGGATCACGCATATTCCAACCGGCATCGTGGTACAGTGCCAGGATGAGAGAAGTCAATACAAAAACCGGCAGAAGGCGATGAAAATTCTCCGGGCGCGTTTTTACGACCTCATGCTGCAGCAAAGAGATTCGGAGATTGCGGCAAAGAGAAAGACTATGGTGCGAAGCGGAGACAGAAGCGATAAGATTCGAACGTATAATTTTCCTCAGAACAGAGTGACCGATCATCGAATCAACTACACAATCTACGACCTGCATTCCGTACTCGACGGAAATCTTGATGAACTTGTGGAACAGTTGAGACTAGCGGAGCGCGGACAGCAGCTCGAAATCTCACAGAAGTGAAGCGTTCTCTTTCATATTCGGGCACCGAGAGCAGTAAATGAAAGTTTTTGGATCGGCAGGCGCAATCGGGCTTTTCCTCGGAGTGGCATTTGGCGCTTTTGGGGCGCACTCGCTTCGCGGGCATCTGTCGGCGGAAATGCTCGGTGTTTTTGAGACGGGCGTAAGATATCAAATGTACCATTCTATTGCGCTCGTGGCAGTTGCGTTTCTTGCCGATAAAGGAAAGACGTTTCGGTTTGCTGGAATATTTTACATCATTGGGATGGTTCTTTTCTCATTCAGTTTGTACGTGCTTGCTCTGACAGGCACGGCAGTCTTTGGAATCATCACACCGTTTGGTGGAGTAAGTTTTCTTCTTGGACATATTTTCTTACTTGTGGGTTTCTTGAAGATGTGAGGCTCATATCCTTGCGATCCTCATGAGTACTTCGATCGAATCTGGACAACACAACTAAAAAAAGTCTTTGATTTTATGGTTTTCAGCGAATATATTTAGTAGCATTTTTCTGTTAATATTCCTCGGTAGTCCAGATAAAATCGGGACAATCGGGTGTTGTCCCGACGCTGTCGGGATGCAGGTTCGAGTTGAGGATGAAGAGTTCTGTGAGTATGTTTTTGATATTCCTCGGTAGTCCAGATAAAATCGGGACAATCGGGTGTTATCCCGACGCTGTCGGGATGCAGGTTCGAGTTGAGGATGAAGAGTTCTGTGAGTATGTTTTTGATATTCCTCGGTAGTCCCGATAAAATCGGGACAATCGGGTGTTATCCCGACGCTGTCGGGATGCAGGTTCGAGTTGAGGATGAAGAGTTCTGTGAGTATGTTTTTGATATTCCTCGGTAGTCCCGATAAAATCGGGACAATCGGGTGTTATCCCGACGCTGTCGGGATGCAGGTTCGAGTCCTGCCCGAGGAGCAGAAGCCCGATACTAAGGGTGGGCTTTTTTCTACGGATGAGTTATTATCTCTATATATTATACTCCAAAGTTGGTGATCGGTATTATGCCGGGTCATCTGAATACCCGATTCGCAGGCTGAAGTTTCACAACACTATTGAAAAGGGATTTACTTCAAGGTACCGTCCATGGGAGTTGGTTTACACGAAGGAATACGGGACGAAGGCAGAAGCTCTTGCGGCGGAGCGGAAGATAAAACGTTACAAGAGTAGGAGAATGATTGAAGGGATCATTAAGGGGATAGTCGACGTCTAAGCAAAAGTGGAAATGAGATGCCAGCTTGTAGTGATGACTGACGCCTAGGCCGTGACAATAGAGACAGCCGGCGATGAGATCAATTAGGCAGGGCGAATGATATGCAAACGGCGATAGTAGTTTATCAACCAGTCATTGGACCAACCAAAGAGAGTAGTCTCGCGCATAATTTTCTTGACTTCGGCTCGCGTGATTTTGGCTTCAGTCAGAACCACATTGATATTGTTACGACTAACGGCAAGTGTCCTCACCGCGAACAGCAGGGGCCACATACAAGCCAAGCGTATTCCATGCAGCCGCTTGGGAAAGCTCGTAATGTAGTTTAGTCCATACTGCAAATGAGCTTCAGCTTTGTTGGCCAATAGATCGATCACCCGGATAATCTGGGCTGTATTTTCTGGGGCAAAGAGACTGTCTCGCGTTAAACCCAGCGGTTCATAAAAAGTGCGGGGCACATATACCCACCCCCGGTCATAGTCCTTGCGTAACCCGCGGATGATATTTACCGTTTGTAATGCCAAGCCAAAATGGCGAGCCAACGGCAGCAACTTGGCTTTGCGCTCCATGATGACAGGTGAGTACCACGCGAAAAGATCAGTCAGCAGATAGCCTACGCGCCCTGCCACTTGATGCATATAGTCGTCCATGTCCTCTTCATTATGCACCTCGGGACCATGCTCTTGCCAACGGGCCATGCCCAAGGAGGTTTGGTTCACATGGCTGGTAATGATCTCTTGAATTGCCAGCGGAAGCCGATGCAGTCGTTCGAGAAGTTGCCCGGCATGTTGGGCAACATAGACCTCGGGATCACTTGCATCCAGATGCACAATCTCGCCCGTCAGAGAAGCCACAGGCATGGTGTCAGTCAGCACCCCGGCCCATAAGCGCAACAGCTCCGCTTTGCGCGGCGTGACTAATAGATCATTGTCTTCAAGACAATCCGAAACCCGAAATAGTAAATAGGCCGTCGTGACCACGTCGCGCAGACCCGTGGGGAGCCGCTCAATGGAAAGGGCAAAGGTTCGACTTACGGCACGCAACATTTCATTGGGGTGCATGTTAATTAGTCCAGTCACGGGTTGTCGTTTCTTGGGGTAAGCGCTGCTAACTGCATTATCAACAAGCTACCTGACTAGTGTTTAGATCGTTTCTGCATAAAAAACCTTCATACACTCTTTTGCAATATAACACCCCATTCGTTCGAATGCTCTCTTTTGAGGAGTGAAATAGTGGACTGCACCCCTTTTGAAAGAGGGTACAAGTCGTAAGTTGTTTTGCGAAAATTGCGGCCGAGGTTGCGGGTCTATCTCGTGACAGTCATAGTCATTCTCTTTCGCATTGCTGTCACACAATTCTCATTTTTTGCTTGACAATAAAAAGCAAAACTGTTATTATGCAATGTAAACGTTTACATCACCTATTTTACAGCATTTAGAAGGTTTAGCGTAGAGTGAAAAACGGTATAAAAGAAGTGGCGAAGAAAGCTAATGTGTCTACAGCGACCGTGTCCCGCGTTCTTAACAGCAGCGAGGTGGTGACCGAAGAGACGAAGCGACGGGTTCTTGCCGTAATCGACGAACTCAATTACATGCCACATGCTATCGGGCGTGCCCTGGTTACTCGGCAAACAAACCTCATCGGTGTTATCCTGCCAGATGTCCACAGTGAATTCTTTTCGGAACTAATTAGAGGTATTGATAAGGCTGCACGTCAGCACAATTATCACATCATTGTTTCGAGCACCCATAGTGACAAAAGAGAAATTGAGTCGATGCTCACGGTAATGCAGGGCGGGCGTGTAGATGGACTCATCATTATGTCGCCGCATATTGACACGGAAGAAGTAATAAAGCATTTGTCTCCTCTTTCGCGAGTAGTATTCGTTAATTCATATCTCAATGGTGCCAGCTTCGATTCCGTTACAATTGACAATTACGGCGGCGCTTATCAAATGGTTGAACATTTAATAGAGCATGGACACAAGAGGATTGCGATTCTCAAAGGAGAGGAAAGGAACTACGACGCACAAGAAAGATTTCGTGGCTACCTGGACGCAGTGAAAGACAACGGTTTGGATAGGATAAAGAATTTTGAGTTGCTGGGTGACTTCACTGAAGAGTCTGGTTACGATGCAATGATTGGGGTCTTGAGGATGAAGTCAAAGCCAACCGCGATCTTTTGTTCGAATGATTCTATGGCGCTTGGTGCCTTGCGGGCAATGCACGAGAAAGACATCATCGTTCCCGGTGAGATTGCTCTTGCGGGATTCGATGATGTGCCTTCGGCACGATATGTATTACCATCCCTTACATCGGTTCACGTGCCGATATTTGAGATGGGAAAAGAGGCGGTTGAACACCTGTTCGTTTCTTTGGAGGGCAAGAATGGGGGTGAAGGAAAGAAGATGATGCTTCCGACGTTGGTTATTAAAAGAGAATCATGTGGATGTACGCCGGTGGCGACTTGATAATAATTCGAATGCTAAACATGAGAAATGTTTTCAACTTAAATGACTGCTTGTAAGAGGAGGTGATAATGAAATTCGTGAGTAAAAGTTGTGTTGGTTATAAAAACGATCTAAATACTTAAACAAAGGAGGATTCAAAATGAGAACGTTGCTTCTCGCTTTAGCTGGTTTGGTTGCCGTCGGAACCGCGACGGTTCAAGCCCAACTGGGACACATTGATCCGCCGTCCATGATTGTCATGAGTGCGTCTCAGCCAATTAACGTAGATGGCAAACTAAATGACCCAGATTGGACCAGGCATTTCTTCTACTTAAACTTTCGCGCTGGGTACAAGCCTGGCGATAACACATACGGTGTGACTAGCTCTGCTCTGGTCACAAGCGGTCTAACTGGTACTAAGGGTTACACCGATTCATCAAGCACGTCGGTATATTTTCTGCACTACGGGACAGACCTTTATGTTGGCGTCCTTTCGAATGACAAGTCCGTATGCGCGCGCTGGGGAGCATGGGAAGGTGATGGACTTTTCACTAAATTCCGCACCAAAGATGGACTCCACACATACGAATATGATTTAATGTATCAACCGGACACAAATAAAGCTCCTTTTCGGACCACTGGGCCTGCAGGATCCGGCGCTGGTACTTCCTATGAATTTCCGGGAACGATAGTAAACGATAACTCCGCACCAGACAGTGGCTACTCTCTCGAAATGGTTATTCATCTCGACAAGCTCGGCTATTCAGCTAACGACACAGTGTTGGCTGACATCACTGTCATGGACCCCGATTTTTACACAAAAGACACTACGGAATCCACACAGCCGGGAATCGTTCAGTTTTACAAAAGCTGGTGGGGGACAGAGTGGGGAGGCACCGGTCAACCATCCGATTTCCGCCAACTTGTTCTTGCGGATAAGCCGATGGCAACTGCCTACGCAACGCCAGACAGTATCACCTTGAATGGCAAAGTCAGTGAAGCGGTCTGGCAGAAAGCTGATTCGGTTATAATTGGGCCTGGCAGCAGGGACGCAACTGGATGGTGGTATATGGAGTGGGCTGATTCCTTGGATCGGTATGACGACCCGAGTTTTACTACTGTCAAGTTCCTTCACAAAGGTACCGATCTTTATATTGGCTATGTGTCAAACGACTCGTCCGTCTGTCAGAAATCTGATGGTTGGGAAGCCGACGGGCCAATGATTTCGTTTACAGATGTGAACGGTTCGGGTGGATTCCAGGTAAGCTTGATGTATAGCGGCGATTCTGTGGGCGGTCCCGCAGGTTTCTATGCCAATTCCAAAATGCCCACCGGGAGTGGAGCAGGGGTAAGCTATGAATTTCCGGGAACTGTTACAAGAACCGATACCAATGGTAAGGATCATGGTTATTCGGGCGAAATTTTAGTGAAGCTTGGGGACTTGGGCTACTCTGTTGGTGATACCGCCCAGATTTCAATTGTAATGTGGGATATGGATCACTATTCTCCGGACGTAACAGATCCTCACAAGCATGTCTACGCAAAGGCATGGTGGGGGTCGGAGTGGACAGATCCAACTTTTGATAAGTATTATATGTACAGGCAGGTTTACCTTTCACCTTCCATGGTCACTGCTGTTAAAAGAGGGGTGGAGTCAACCCCGCGTTCTTTTGCGCTTGAACAAAATTACCCCAATCCTTTTAATCCGACTACGTTGATTACTTACCAACTCCCAGAAAAGCATCAAGTTACATTGAAGGTGTACAACATCTTAGGCGAAGAAGTCGCTACTCTCGTTAATGTAACGCAAGATGCTGGTACCTATCAGGTCACATGGAATGGTCGCAATAGCTTCAACCAATCAGTAACAAGCGGTGTGTATCTGCTTGTTTTGAAAGCTGGCAGCTATTCCAGCGTGCGTAAGATGATGCTTCTTAAATAATTTTGTAAGTTACTTCACTGATGCAGCCAACTGATCTCGGTTGGCTGCATTAGCCAAAAGACGGTCGGTATGAATTCTATAAACGGGAAAACAAATGCATGACCTTTTATACCCTCAGCGTTTTATAAGGGATCGGCTAATCAAAACCCTCCTGGTGAGATTCTCTGGTGCTTTTGCGTTGATTTTAGTTTTGTCTTTTGTTGCGATTGCCGGCACTACCGGTAAAATTACCGGCCGGGTCACGGATGCAGCCACAAAAGAGCCGCTGATCGGTGCGACAATCCGAATTGAAGGGACCAGATTGGGTGCGGCTACCGACTTAGATGGATATTATGTCATAATCAACGTGCCACCCGGAACATACAAACTCCAAGCGTCTATGGTGGGTTATACAGAGTCTATGGTGACGAACGTCTCGGTCTCAATTGATTACACTACGAAGATTGATGTTGAGTTAAATCAGGGAACGATTACGCAGAAAGAGGTAACCGTTGTTGCCCAGCGTCCGCTGATACGGAAAGACCTAACATCATCTTCGGCGAGCGTGAGCGCCGAACAGATTCAGTCTATGCCCGTTGAGTCGTTTCAGGATATACTCCAACTGCAAGCGGGTGTCGTTGTTGGGCCGAGCGGCGACCTGCATGTGAGGGGCGGTCGTTCTGGTGAAGTTTCTTACATGATTGACGGTGTGCCGGTTACTGATCCGTACGGATGGAATGCTTCAGTTCAGGTAGGGAGTGAAGGCATACAGGAACTGAAGTTGGTGAGCGGTACGTTCAATGCTGAATACGGTCAGGCGATGTCGGGAGTGGTTGACATTGTCACGAAGGAAGGGGGGACAAAACTTGGAGGTCAGATAACTGCTTATACCGGCGATTACGTCAGCAATCACAGCAGCATTTTCATGAATATAAATCATCTGAATCCATTGGGCGTTTATAGTGTACAAGCAAATCTCAACGGCCCGGTCCCGTTGACCTCCAATAATTTGCGATTTTTTGCGTCGGTTAGGAGTGATTACAATCAGGGTTGGATGTTTGGGAAGAGAGTTTATAATATAAGCGATTCCTCCAATTTCAGCAGTCCAGATTCGACGGCGTGGTTTATTCAGAAAACCGGAGACGGCAAGATTGTCCCGATGAATGATAGCCGTCAACTCAATTTCCAAGGAAAACTAAGTTGGCAAATTACTGGCGGCATCAAGGTCGCATACGAAGGATTATACAGTGGGAGCGACTACCATCTTTACGATCATCTTTTTAAGTATGACCCCAATGGTATGTACCAGTACCATACGTATGGGCTAACAAATATTCTTTCGTTTACTCACATGCTATCTTCGAGTACTTATTATGGGCTGAAACTTTCGTCCATGCATAGTGATTATGCTCAGTATGTATTTTCGAATCCGTTTGATCCTCAGTATGTCGATCCGACCCGGCTTTACACAAAAGGTGCTTTCAGCTTTCATACGGGCGGGGCTGCGATGGGTCATTTCTATCATACAACAGACGTCCTTCTGCTGAAAGGTGACTTTACGAGCCAGATAGACAGATATAATCTCATCAAGACGGGCGTTGAGCTTCATCGAGATAGGCTGTGGCTGCATGAGTACAACATTGAACTGGACCAGCAGTCTAACTGGCAGCCGGTAATTCCTCCCATCACTTCATATAACAATAATGAGTATCTTCACTACCCGATTCAGGCGGCGGTTTACTTGCAAGACAAAATAGAGTTAAAGGAAATTATTCTTAATGTTGGCCTCAGGTATGACTATTTTGACTCCAGGGGAATCGTGCCGGTCGACCCAAGGGATCCAAGCGGCACGCTAAAGGGCAATCCGAACTGGTTTAGGCAAGCGACTCCCAAATATCAGTTGAGCCCGAGGATCGGGATGGCTTTCCCCATCACTGATAGAGGAGTGATTCACATTTCTTATGGGCATTTCTTCCAGGTGCCAGCTTATCAATACCTTTACGCGGATCCGGGATTCGAAGTTATTCCAGGAAGTCTTTCAACACTTATGGGTAATGCTGACCTTGCTCCTCAGGAGACAGTCCAATATGAGGTAGGGCTTCAGCAACAGTTAGCGGACGAGGTCGGTCTTGATGTTACTGGATTTTATAAAGACATCAGAGGTTTGCTTGGAACAGAGGTCTTCGAGCTTTATACATTAGGTGATATGTATGCAAAATACGTGAATCTTGATTATGGCAACGTTCGAGGCATAACGATCTCATCAAACATTCGCCTTTCAAACATGCTGAGAGCAAGTATTGATTACACTTTCCAAATTGCAGAGGGGAACGCATCAGATCCCAATTCCCAATTCTTGAATCGGCAAAGTTCTCCACCGAGGGCAGATGAAGTCCAAGTTGTTCCGTTGAATTGGGATCAACGACACACTCTTAATTTTGTCCTCAGTCTTGGCGAACCAAACGACTGGAGTTTGGGATTGATTGGCCGCATTGAAAGTGGGCTACCCTATACGCCCGAGCTTCAGAACCTTCAAGTCGAATTTGAGAACAATGGTCGAAAGCCGCCCCAGTACACATTTGATCTCGAAGCTCAAAAAGTAATCAAAATTGCCGGGCTAGACTACACGATGTTCTTGAAGATTTATAATCTTTTTGATCAGCTCAACGAAACAGGCGTGTACCTGGATACCGGCCGGGCTGGCTACACTCTCGTGTCGAGGTATGCTGGAAATGTGAGCGGTGTGAACACGCTTGCTGACTTTATAAACCGACCAGATTTCTATTCTGCACCCCGAAGAGTTTTGTTTGGCGTTGCAGTCGGATTTTAAGCTTTGGAGAACCATTATATGAAATTACACAGACTTTTTCTGATTTGTTTTTCACTCTCGCTAATGGTAGAGATAACTCCCTTGTCGGCTCAAATTCACATTCCGCCAGATATGCGAGGTGATCGGAAGTATAGAAAAGTCGGCCTGATGAATGGCAATTTGGTCGAGACATTGTTTTGGAACTTTGGGGAAGTTGGCTGGTGGGGAAAACAGCCGAGCGGCGTTTGGCCAAAGGGAAGCGGGCACTCGTATATTGACGGCTTGACGCCGATAGTTGCCGCGGAGATTGTTGATGCAGCGGGGGACACTGCTCACGTGATCGAAGCTGGCTACAGGGAATTAATGGACATATCGCCTACGGGTGTGGAAAGAGGATGGCAGCCCCGACCAGGTTATTTCAATCCTAATCAGGATAATATTGCAATGAGTGATCAGCCAATCACATGGCCACCCTCGTGGGCTAACGAGCCGCCGTCTTGGAACGGGAAGTGGAATGGCTATTTCGGGCAAAGGACAAATGCCGACCAAGAAAGTTATTTCGTTATGGACGACAATTCAGACGATGGATCTGATATATATGGAAACCCCTACTACCCGGATTCGACTGATCACACCAGACGCGGGTTAGGAACAAGCGTTCAGGTTAGAGGTCTCCAATGGGCAAACGTATTGGCGCAAGACAATATTTTTTGGCATTATGATGTTACAAATGAAGGGACGCAAGATTACACTAAGGTGGTTTTCGGCATGTATTGCGACACAGGAGTTGGCGGGCAGTATTCTTCAAACGTGAACAATGCTTCTTTCGACAAATCACTTAATTTGACATATTCATGGAACACAACGGGATTAGGAGATGGTGGTTGGGGCCCGACTGGTTTTGTTGGATACGCTTTCTTGGAAAGTCCCGGAAATCCTTACGACGGAATTGATAACGATGACGATAGTGTCGATCCTAACAGCCCGCACTTGCAGGATGCCGACTTTCTTCCGCGCTCCATCAATGCTGGCGATAAATTTGTCGTAATCAAAGAGCATACGTATCAGCGTCCATTCGAAGCTCATACGTATGAGCGTACGGTAGTAACAATGCCAAATCACGACACTACCGTGGTTTCGCTTGGACATGTTTATCACTTGTATCCGGGAATTGTCTTGCAGGAAATCCCGGGAAATAATCTTGATGACAATCTTAATGGATTGATCGATGAGAGTCCAACGATTGATATGGGGTTTGCCTACAAAAATTATGTGACCGGCGCTGGAATGCAGGACCGTATGATTGACGAGCGGCGAGATAGCGGACCCGGTCAATTAGAGTATGGATGGGTGCCGAACTACGCGGCAGGTCCTGACTTGAAAGGTAAGTATCAAGGAGTTTATAAAAAGCATTGGTCAGGAGACGAGAATGGTAATTGGAATCCTCAAACCGACGATGTCGGTGCGGATGGCATACCGGGAACGGGAGACACGGGGGAAGGGGATGGCATACCGACGGAAGGTGAACCACATTTTGATAAAACCGATAAGGACGAATCAGACCAAATTGGACTAACGGCCTTTGATGTGTTTTACATCGGAACCGGTGTTGCATTTTATGATGATGAAGGTATTTGGCAAAGGATTGCAAATAGTCACTTTCAAACGACTCTTCAAAACGGTAACATCGCATTTCTATACGGCTCTGGTCCTTTCCCGCTTCCTCCTGGGACTGACGAGTTTTTCTCTCTTGCCCTTGTCTACGGTCAAGACCTCGCAGATTTGATTCGGCACAAAATCACGGTGGAGCAGATATATAACAATAACTACAACTTCGCCCGACCCCCCAACAAACCTCACGTGAACATCGTGGCAGGCGACAAGGAGGTAACGTTATATTGGGATGAAGCCGCTGAAAGCTCTTACGACCCATTTTCTCATCCGCCAAATAATTTCGAAGGTTATAAGATTTACAAAAGCACCGACCCGGGCTTTAACGATGCATTTACAATAACAAACGGGTTTGGGGACAAGACGATGTTTCAGCCTGTTGCTCAATTTGATTTGAGGGATGGAATATCAGGTTTCTTCCCGATTGCGGACCACGGCATTCAGTTTTATCTCGGTGACGATAAGGGGTTGCAGCATTCGTGGGTTGATACAAGTGTCGTGAATGGTCAGACGTACTACTATGCTGTGGTTTCATATAGTAAAGGGGACGCCATAAACGGAATTTTCCCATCGGAATGTACCAAGGTAATATCTCGTGATCAGTTTGGTACACTTCACTTTGATATCAATACTGGTATGGCTACTCCGAACGCCGCCGCTGCCGGGTATAAGAGTCCAATGTTAAAAGGCGGTTCCATTCAACATCTTAGTGGAACAGGAAGTGGAGCAGTATGGCTGGATATTGTAGATCCGCTCCAGGTCCGTGACGGAGAGACCTACAAACTTGTTTTTGATGACACGTCAAGTACCAATCCATTGACTTACTCTCTCTATGACATGAGGGATTCACTTCATGCAGATTCGATCTTCACCGGATCTAGTTTTGTAAACGGAGAAGACTTCAATCCCATTTTTAACGGGATTAGACTTTTTGTGAAAAACGATTCTGCGGCATGGAATCCATCAGGCACAAAATGGGTCAGCGGAAATTCAAACACCTTGCTTATTGCAAAGTTAGATACGACTACCGCGCAGAAGTTTTTGAGCTCTGGAAAAGTACCAGGTTACCCTGATAGTTACGAGATTCTGGTGGGGGTGCCAGACACTTCCTGGAGCTATGGCCGCGTGCCGTTATCGGTGACTAATTTTCAGGTTTGGGACGTAACAGAGAACCACAAGGTGCGGTATTATTTGTGGGAACCGGTTAGCCAAACAGATAACAAGTTTGAGGCGGGGGACTACATCGTAATCTGGCTCCCGATAGGATCAAATCGTTATGCTTCTTTGTGGGAAATAGATCTGATTGCCCCGGTAGCAGGAAATACCATTAATCCCCAAAATGGGGATACTGCATACGTCAAGATCAATTCACCGTTCCGCTCGAATGATGTATTTGAGTTCACAACTATTGCTGCCAAGGTTGATACTGCGTCTGCCAAAGGTGCGCTTGATCGCATCGCCGTAGTTCCCAATCCGTACACCGTTGCGGCAAGCTGGGAACCACAGAGGCTTACCCAGTCAGGCAGAGGCGAGAGACTGCTTTATTTTATTCATCTCCCTCAGCACTGCACCATAAGGATATATACAATTAGCGGCGACCTTGTGGTGACTTTGAACCACGATTCCATTATGTCTGATGGTGCAGAACCGTGGAATTTGCGAAGTAAGGATAATCTCGACATCGCTCCTGGCATATATGTCTATCAAGTCGATGCACCGGGCATCGGTACAAAAATTGGCAAGTTAGCACTTATCAAATAAGTGATGGAAGTACAATGAAAAATACATGGCTCAAATCAGTTTTTCCTAAATTTTCGATGAAACTGCTCGGCGTGCTATTTTTTGTCGCAATCTTCGCGCCTCCTTCTTATTCACAGGTGACGGGACAGGTCACCAATGTCGGGACGACGGCTGCTCAGTTTTTGAAAATCGATCCAAGTCCGAGAGGAGCGGCAATGGGAGGCGCGTTTGTATCGATCGCGAATGATGTCTCGGCGTTGTACTGGAATGTTGCGGGAATCGCGCAATTGCAGAATAACGAAGTTCTACTTTCGCACACAAACTGGTTTGCAGGCATAGGCTACGATTATGGCGCGGCCGCATTGGTGCTTGGCGACATCGGCACAATTGGACTGAGCATTACTTCTCTATCTATGGGAGATATGGAAGTAAGAACTGTCACTTTCCCGGAAGGAACAGGGGAGAAATTTTCAGCGGGCGACCTCGCTTTCGCCGCTTCTTATGCGCGGAACCTTACCGATATGTTTTCGATAGGTTTTACTGCCAAATATGTGAATGAATATATCTGGCACATGAGTGCGAGCGCAGTTGCATTAGATATTGGTACGCTTTATCGAACAGGTTTCCATGGTCTTGCGTTAGGAATGAGCATCTCAAATTTTGGAACTCCAATGAAATTCGCGGGTGACAATGCGATAGTCTACTACAACATTAACCCGGGATATAACGGGAGCAATCAAAATATTATCGCGGACTTGAGGACAGACTCGTGGAATCTTCCTTTGACGTTTCGATTCGGTGTTTCCTTTCAACCGTTGGCCACCGACATGAATCGACTGATTATATCCGTTGACGCATTACACCCCAACGACAATACAGAGAGTCTGAATCTTGGGGGCGAATACATCTTTTATGACGTTGTTTCTTTGAGAGCCGGCTATAGGTCGCTTTTTCAAAAGGATAGCGAAGGCGGTTTGACGTTGGGTGCTGGAGTAGCTTATAATTTGGGGCAAACTCGCCTGAAGGCAGACTTCGGCTGGGCAAACTACGGAAGGCTCCTCAGCGTCACGAGGTTTGCGTTAGGCATTCAATTCTGATTTTAATTTTATGCATACTAAGAAGTTAAAAACAAAGTTCGGATACTTCTCCGACGACGACAAAGAATATGTCATTACCAGACCTGATACTCCTCGGCCTTGGGTGAACGTGATTAGCAATGGTGATTATGGTCTTGTCATTTCACAGACAGGAAGCGGTTACAGTTGGCGGACGCATGCAGGCCTGAACCGCTTGACCAGATGGGAACAAGACCTTATCAAAGATGAGTGGGGAAAGTACATATATATCCGGGATGAAGAAAGCGGAAAATTCTGGTCCGCCGGTTGGAAACCTGTGTGTGCCGAACCTGAAGAGTACCGTTGCAGGCATGGCGTCGGCTACTCGCAAATTGAATCATTAAACAGAGGTATCCGCAGTTCACTTCTCGTATTTGTTCCGAACAACGATCCGCTTGAAGTATGGAAGTTGACTCTGAAAAATGAAGGCATTTCTGAGCGGCGGCTCCGGTTATTCACATATTTCGAATGGGGCCTCGGCGCTGCGCCTGATTGGCATCGTGAGTTTCATAAGTGTTTCATAAATACCCGTTACGATGAATCCCACAATGCAATGTTTGCCGCGAAACGGTTGTGGGAAGTTCCAACGGAAAACGGCCACTGGAACATGGATTGGCCTTACATCGCTTTTCATTCGTCCGATGTCAGACCTTCGGGCCATGATGGCGATAAGGAATCCTTCCTCGGGATGTACCGTGAACTCAGCCGTCCTCTCGCAGTCGAATCCGGGAATTCCGGCAAGCGAACCGGCAACTCGCTCGATCCGATAGGTTCACTTGCAGTTGATGTCGAGCTGCACCCCGGAGAAGAGAAGACCATTTGTTTTACTCTCGGCGCTGCGGATAATCAGCGCGAGGCGATGCGATTGATCGCCAAGTATCAATCCACCGAGAATGTTGACAACGCGCTTGACGAAGTCAAAGCAAGATGGAGACGACTTCTGTCTACTGTTGAAGTCAAGACGCCTGACGAAGCGATGAACACGATGCTGAATATCTGGCTGAAATATCAGGCGATCTCAGGGCGATTGTGGGGACGCACCGCATATTACCAAACCGGCGGCGCGCTTGGATATCGTGACCAGTTGCAGGACAGTCAGATTTTCTTGCCGATAGATTCTGAACAGACAAAACAACAGATCTTGCTTCATGCTCGACACCAAAACAAAGATGGTACAGTTTATCATTGGTGGCATCCGATAACCGAACTTGGCCTTTCGACAAATATGTCGGATGACCTACTCTGGCTCCCGTATTTAGTAAACAGTTATATTCAGGAGACGAATGATCGGTCCATTCTGAAATGTAAAGAGCCGTTTCTTGATGATTCCAAACCAGTTTCGCTTCTCGAACATTGCAACCGCGCTATTGATCGAGTTCTGAGTCGGTTCAGTAAACACGGACTGCCTTTGATAGGCGCAGGAGATTGGAACGATGGTCTGAGTGCGGTCGGTTTGAAATGGAAAGGCGAGTCTGTCTGGCTCGGGCATTTTCTTTACAAAATCCTCAACGATCACGCTGCGATTCTTCAAGCCGATGGCCATAAGAAGCTTGCGTCGCTGTATTTAAAACGTGCGCGTGGGCTACGTCAAGCTTTGAATAAGCACGCCTGGGACGGTGGATGGTATTGGAGTGCCACAAAGGACTCCGGCGAAAAAATTGGTTCGCGGTCAAACAAGGATGGAAAGATTCATCTCAACGCCCAAACATGGTCGGTCATTGCCGGCGTCGCGGATGAAAAGCGGAGCAAGCAAGTGATGGATGTCGTCGAGAAGCAGTTAGAGAAGAAAGCCGGTCCGCTGCTCCTTTTCCCGGCTTACAAAATCCCGGACGAGAAGATCGGTTATCTCACGAGATACTCCGCGGGGATGAGAGAAAATGGCGGTGTTTACACTCACGCCGCAACGTGGGCTGTGATCGCGGAAGCGATGCTCGGACGCAGTGAGGCAGCGTATAGAATGTTCTCTAAGATAAATCCAATCAATCGGGCAATGAATCCTGACGAGTATGTCGCCGAACCTTACGTAACGGCCGGGAACATTGATGGTCCAGAATCACCTTTTTATGGACGCGGCGGTTGGACTTGGTATTCCGGTTCTGCGACATGGCTTTTCAAAGCTGGACTCGACTACATACTCGGAATCCGTCCGACCATTGATGGTTTGGTTATTGACCCTCACATTCCATCCGAGTGGGAGGGATACAAGGTCTCAAGAAGATTTCGAGGATCTAATCTGGATATCGAAGTGAAAAACCTTGGTCGTGTTTGCCACGGAGTATTTGAAGTTGAGATAGATGGCAAGCCAGCGAAAGGCGTTCGTGTTGTTAATGAAGGAGTGCTTGTTCCTCCATTTACGGATGGAAAACCGCACAAAATAGATGTCGTACTTGATAAATCGTCATCAAGCAAAAAGAGATCGTTAAAATGATGTTCATCAGGGGGATATTAATGCTCTTCGTAATGAGTGGTAGCGTCTTCGCACAATGGTTGAAGTATGATTCCCATGTGATTTTCGATAACAGCCTGTCTGATAATTTCTACTACTACAGCTCAGGTACGACAACAGCTCCAAGCAAGCTGGAGCTTATAGACGGTAAATGTCCTGTTGACGCGAACAACTATAAGTTGGCACCGAATAGCCTAAGAATGCATTGGAACTCACAGCCCGGCGGTGATTGGAAGCTTTCAATACAAGTCAGCAAATGGAGAAATCGCGACATTAATTTTGACGGTACGGTGCTTTTCTTTTGGATGTATTCTAACGGGGAGTTGAACCGCTCTCAACTTCCATCCGTAAGTATGACAGATATGGACAAGAATCGGTCCGGCAGAATTGAGCTCCGTGATTTTTCCCAAAGTGTTCCTTCAAAAAAGTGGACGCAGGTGATTATCCCGCTCGAGGCCTTCAAGCCAGCGAACAAGGCCTTCAACTTGCACAAAATAAAATTGATCACATTTCATCAGAGTGATAATGATGGAGCAGACCACACCCTGCTGTTGGACGAGATAAAAATATACACACCGGATGTCAAACAGACTGCTCCCTCCGGCAGACCGGTCGGCCTCAAGGCAGATGGTTACGAAAAACACGTTGAACTAAAGTGGCAGGGGAGCAAAGACACAAGTATTGAGCGTTATGTGATTTACCGATCCTACGATGGTAAGACTTTCAAACAGGTCGGAAGTCAAAGAGCGGGTGTGGACATTTATGAAGATTATGTCGGTGTAACGGGAAAGAGTTTCTTCTACAAGGTATGTGCGATGAGCCAGGATTATGTGGAATCCCAATTCTCCGGGATCGCTTCTGCCACGACACATCAAATGACCGACGGCGAATTGCTCGACATGGTCCAAAGGGCGACATTCAGGTATTTCTGGGACAACGCGCATCCGGTCTCTGGACTCGCAAGGGAGAACACTCCAGGTGATGATAATCTTGTTACCATCGGTGCTTCGGGTTTTGGCGTGATGTCTCTTCTCGTGGGAGTCGAGAGAGGATTTGTCACAAGAGACCAGGGAACAGATCGTATGCTCAAGATACTGCACTTTTTGAAGAAGGCAGACAGATTTCACGGCGCATGGCCTCATTTCTTAGATGGACAAACGGGAAAAGTGATTCCTCTTTTTGGTAAATACGATGATGGAGCTGATTTGGTTGAGACATCATTTATGATGCAAGGACTTCTTGCCGCCCGGGCATTTTTCGATAAGCAAAATCCCAAAGAAGAAGAGATTCGTTCGACGATAACCGATCTTTGGCAGTCAGTTGAATGGGATTGGTTCCGCCAGGATTCGACGAGCGACTTTTTGTTCTGGCACTGGTCGCCGGATTTTGGATGGCACATCAATCATCCTTTGGTCGGTTGGAACGAGACGATGATAGTATATCTCCTTGCGATTGCTTCGCCAACCCATCCTGTTCCCGCCTCGATGTACTACACAGGTTGGGCAGGACAGTCAAAGCGAGCGGTTGACTATCGGAAGAATTGGAGTCAAACCGAAGAAGGAGACCATTACGCGAATGGCCATGAATATTACGGAATCAAGTTGGATGTAGGATGCGGCCCGGGCGGACCTCTCTTCTTCACGCATTATTCGTTTCTCGGTTTCGATCCGCGAGGAATAAAAGACAAGTTCACCGATTACTTTGAGAACAACCGTAACCAATCTCTTATCAATAGGAGCTATTGCATTGCCAATCCCGGCCACTATGTCGGCTACAGTGAAGATTGTTGGGGACTTACTGCGAGCGATGATCCTTGGGGATACCTCGCCCATTCTCCCGATCTCCGCACTGATAACGGGACAATCACTCCTACAGGTGCAATCTCATCAATGCCGTACACGCCAAAGGAATCGATGGCGACGCTCAAATATCTCTACAACGAACTCGGAGGGAAGTTGTGGGGGGTATATGGGTTCAGAGATGCCTTCAACTTGACCCAGAATTGGTATGCCGACATTTACATGGCACTCGATGAAGGTCCAATCGTGGTCATGATAGAAAATTACAGGACAGGATTGCTCTGGAAGTTGTTCATGTCAAATCCGGAAATAGGCGAAGCGCTGAAAAAGATTGGTTTCGTGGAAGACAAAAGAAGTAAGTGACTTCACATGTTGCGAAGATTTTTGAAAAATCAGAAAAACAAAAAAGGAGGCTAGCAATGAGCATTCGCTCCTTCATTTGCCTTAGAGCAGCGGTTCTGCTGCTGGTACTATTGCCAATTTCCGTTTTTGCGCAGGCAAAGCCGGATATTGTAATCTTCGATGAGGACGACCCGACTGGTGTCGGGTATTACGATGCATCTTGGGGATTCTCCAATGGTGGAAGTGTGCTTACTTTGGGAGGTCCAAACTCTCCAAAGGACAAGCTGATAATTGACACTACTTATTACTACACCGGCCATAACAGTGGACTCTTGCAGTGGAAGAGTGTGAGCGGCGGCGACTGGGGACTTTTCATATCTAGTTGGGGTTGGGCATCAAAGGATGTCAGCGGCTATGATAGTGTAGTTATATACATGAACGGCCGCTATGCAGTTCCTGCTGTCGACCTGCCGAAAATTGGCCTCGAGGACGGAACCAACACCAAAACATCAACTGTAAACCTAAGCGACTATCTCCCAAGCGGTATCGATGCCGACACTACGACATGGCAAAGAGTAAGTATACCTTTGTCGGCATTTGCTCCATATCCTACGGGTTTTTCCCTGGCAAACTTCAAGGATGTGAACTTTCATCAAGGCGCCGCGGATGACTCGCTCCACACCTTGTGGGTTGACAATATTAGAATCGTTGCAAAGGTGTCGCAGAATGATACCACAACGCCCGCTGCACCGAAGAATCTTGTGTCGTTATCAGGAGACCAAAGCGCCATGTTGTATTGGGACTGGAGTTCGCAAAGCAATCTGGCAGGTTACAATGTCTATCGCTCAAGTTCCATGAGCGGGTCGTACACGAAACTGAACTCTGCAGTAATTCAAACGCAGGACTACGCCGACGTTTCGGTCACGAATAGCTCGACCTATTACTATTTCGTTCGCGGTGTAAACACTAATCAAGTTGAAGGACCCGGTTCCGACACTGTCAATGTTACCCCTCAGGCGTTTGCAAGCGACAGTACTTTCTTAGATCTCGTTCAGCATACTGCTTTCAATTATTTCTGGTACGAGGCTAATCCGTCTAACGGACTTGTAAGAGACAGAAGCGAACAGACTTCTGCAGCGAGCATTGCGGCAGTTGGCTTCGGCTTGACGGGAATAGGGATCGCAGTTGACCACGGCTGGATAACTCGGCAAGCGGGCGCAGACAGGACTCTCACAACTCTTAAGACATTTTGGAATGGACCTGAGGGAACGGCTTCCACCGGCACAATTGGATACAAAGGATGGTTCTATCATTTTCTTGGTATGAATACAGCGGTAAGAGCCGGTTCATCCGAGTTGTCTTCAATTGACACCGGTCTGTTGCTTGCAGGAATATTGTATTCCAAACAGTACTTCACTGGAACGGACACGACCGAGACACAAATCCGATCATTAGCCGATTCAATTTTCAATCGTGCCGACTGGAACTGGATGACAAACGGCGATAGCTCTCTCACTATGGGTTGGCAGCCGGAATCCGGTTTCATAGGCGCACGCTGGATCGGATATAACGAAGGAATGATATTAAACATCATGGGTATTGGTGCATCTCTTCCAGCAAGCGTTTGGAATTCCTGGACAAGCGGATATAGTTGGCAGACTTACTACGGTTATTCCTACGTAAATTTTCCGCCTCTTTTCGGTCACCAATATTCACAATGCTGGATAGACTATCGCAATATTGCTGACAATTACATGAAGAATAAGGACATCACTTATTTTCAAAATTCTCGTCTTGCTACTCTGGCACAGAGACAATATTGCATAGCAAATCCCGGAGGGTTTACGGGATACGGACCAAACATCTGGGGTCTGACAGCGTGTGATGGTCCTGGTTCAACAGGATATCACGGCTACATTGCCAGAGGAGCACCGCCTGCAATGAACGATGATGGTACAATAGCGCCGACTGCGGCGGGTGGTTCCATAGCGTTCACTCCTGAGTATTCCGTTCCAACGCTGCGATACATGTACAATACATATCGCGCTAATATCTGGATGGGTTATGGCTTCCGTGATGCGTTCAATCTGAAGGCAAATTGGTGGGGGCCTGATGTCATTGGAATCGACCAAGGACCAATTATGATAATGATTGAAAACTACAGGACGCAGAGGGTCTGGAATACATTCATGAAGAATCCCGTGATCCAGGATGGACTAGCAAAAGCTGGCTTCACTACTGTCACCGGAATTTCGGAAAACAAGTCTGGAATCCCGACTAAGTTTGATTTGGAACAGAACTATCCCAATCCGTTTAACCCATCAACAGTCATCAGCTATCAGCTTTCTCCCGATTTTGTCGGGATCGTAACATTGAAAGTTTACGATGTGCTTGGCAGAGAGGTGGCAACGTTGGTTAACGAACGTCAGAATCCGGGAAGCTACACGGTGAAATTCGACGCGAGCAGGTTGCCAAACGGAGTGTACTTCTATCGGATTGTTGCAGGAGATTTTACTAGCGTAAGAAAGATGGCCGTGATAAAATAAATAGAGGAATCTATTCGTTTGTCGTTCACCTTCTCCTGCTTCACAGGTACCGGACCATGAAGCAGGAGGGTGAGTTGATTCACAAATAGTTAATTTACATTTTCTTTTTTGAAATACTGAGGCTGCAAATGAAACCACTAAAAGTAGTAATCTAAAGTTTAATGACAATAGATAATTCCCGTTCTCAAAGAGCGATTGTTATGTCATTGATGGTGATGTTAGTCTTTGTTGTGTTTGGCTGTTCAAGACGGAACGAGGGTCTTACAAAGATCACCTTCTGGGCAATGGGATCTGAGGGAGAGCATTTGGGTTCGCTCATCAAAGAATTTGAGAGAGAGAATCCTGGTATTTACGTTGACCTTCAGGTGGTGCCATGGGGCTCAGCACATGATAAATTGCTTACGGCGTTCGCGGGGAATGCAACTCCTGATATGTGTCAGCTCGGCAACACGTGGATATCGGAACTTCATGCGATGGATGCGCTGGAGCCGCTCGATTCGTTTATCGCCAAATCAAATGTTGTGAAGGAAGCGAACTATTTCAGTGGTATTTGGCAAACGAATGTTGTGGGCAAAAAGGTATACGGAATTCCATGGTACGTTGAGACGAGAGCGCTTTTCTACAGGAAGGATCTGTTGAGTGTGGTAGGGATGCATCAACCTCCGAAGAATTGGGATGAACTTCTGAAAGCCGCGAAACTTTTGACTTCTTATTCGACAAAACTAAACGGTCGTCCTTGTTACGGGATTTATCTGCCTGTGAACCCCGGCCTGGAATGGGACGAGATCTTTTTTGCATGGCAAAATGACGGAAATATACTGAAAGATGACGACTGCTATTCCAATGTTTTGTCTCAGAATGATCGTGAGGCGTTCGATTACTACGTGAAATTTTTTAAGCTCGGCTATTCTCCGATGGAAGCTAACGCGACGACAAATTTGTATCAGGCATTTGCGTCTGGATATGTCGGGATGTTCATCAGCGGCCCGTGGAATATAAACGAGTTGAGAAATCGCGTCGGTTATCTGAATGGCAAATGGTCGGTGGCTCCTCTTCCGGTGAACAAGAACCGGGACGCAAATGCGGGTGGAAGCAGCTTTGTGATATTCCGCGGTTCAAAGGAGAAAGAAGCAGACTGGAAATTGATTGAATTTCTTTCGCTCCCCGAGAACCAACTGCAGTTCTACAGAGGGACTTTCGATCTCCCCGCTGTGAAAAGCGCCTGGTCCGAAGGATCCCGACATTCGTCGGGACAGGATTCAACGCTGCTCGGCAATCCGCTGATCTCGGCGTTCTATACCCAGCTTGAATCCTCGCGTCCGTTCCCGCGCATCCCTGAATGGGAACAGGTTACAGATAAGATGGGGCAGTGGATCGAGACGGTTGTCTGGGGAAAGAATACGCTTGATCAGGCGCTTATCGGTATGGACAAAGATATAAACCGCGTGCTTGAAAAGCGGCGTTGGTTGAAAAGCACGGGGAAGATGGCCGACTGAAAAATGTTAAAGATTAGTCATCGCGATAAAAAGGCAGTCGGGTATCCGGGCACGAGGTGGTCTTCCGTGAATGCTCCGTATCTTTTTATTGCGCCTTCTTTCGTCCTGCTTGCGGTCTTCTTTGTTATACCTGTTGTGGCGGCATTTCTTATGAGCTTTACTGATTTCGACATTTACTCACTCGCTCATTTCCGCTTTGCGCGTTTTGTCGGCCTTGGGAACTACATGAATCTTTTCTCGGATCCGCTGTTTTGGAAATCGATGTTCAACACTTTTTACTTTCTTATTTTGGGCGGACCGCTCACGATTTTTGTGGCTCTCCTGGCGGCAGTTCTTTTGAATTCTAAATTGGTGAAGTTCAGATCTCTTCTGAGGCTGGGCTTCTTCGCTCCCGTGGTTGCCACCCTCGTTGCGGTTTCAGTTGTGTGGAAGTATATCTACGATCCGAGGTTTGGCCTTCTCAATTACGCACTCAGCTTCCTAGGGGTGGCACCGCGCGATTGGTTGAGCGACCCGGTGTGGGCTATGCCTGCGATAATCCTCTTCGCTGTCTGGAAGAACTTCGGTTACACGATGATGATTTTTCTTGCCGGGCTGCAAACCATACCAGAAGTCCTGTATGATGCCGCCGGAATTGACGGCGCCGGTTCGTGGCAGAGATTTTGGAGAATTACAGTTCCGATGCTCGCCCCCACAACTTTATTCGTTACTGTCGTGACGTTGATCGGATATCTCCAACTCTTCGCGGAGCCGTACATAATGACGGGGGGTGGACCTATGAACTCGACTCTGTCAATAGTTCTGTTGATGTATCGGCAGGGATTTAGGTACTGGCAGATGGGATATGCTGCCTCACTGGCATTCGTTCTGGCGATTGTCATTTTCATTCTGACCATGATTGAAATGCGAGTTCAAAAGGAAGGGAGCGCAGTGTGAAGAAAAGAAGTGTGAAGTCGCTGGCTCTCACATCGGTCGTGGCTGTGGCAGTGATGTTGGTTTTGATCCCGTTCTTCTGGATGATCACGACTTCATTTATGAAATCGGGAGAATCGTTTTCTTATCCACCGCGATTTTGGCCGAAAGCGTTTACAATACAGCAATATCAAATTCTTTTTCAGCGCCTTCATTTCTTGAGAGACTTTCTGAATAGTTTTGCGGTTGCAAGTTTGATGACGGTATCAAGCTTGTTCATAAACTCGCTTGCCGGATTCGCGTTCGCGAAATACAATTTCAAAGCTCGGCGGTTCATGTTCACTTCCTTTCTCGTAACGATGGTAATTCCGGGACAGGTTGGAATGCTGCCGGTCTTCCTGATCTTGAGGCAGATGGGAATGCTGAATACTTATTGGGGGCTCATTCTTCCCGGCACCGTCAGCGCTTTCAGTATTTTTTTCTTCAGACAGTACATGTCTACCATTCCGACCGACCTTATTGACTCTGCAAGGATAGATGGATGCGGCGATTTCAAAATCTATTGGCGGATCATGCTGCCCCTTGCACGGCCGGCACTTGTCACGTTGGGACTTTTTACGTTTCTTGGTACGTGGAACGATTTCATGTGGCCACTTATTGTGATGAACAAGGATTCCATGTACACACTTCCGGTGGCTCTGGCAAATCTGATGGGTGAGCACGCGCCTGACACCGAGCTCATGATGGCAGGATCGGTTGTAACCACACTACCAGTCATGATCTTGTTCCTCGCTTTGCAAAAGAGCTATGTCAGTGGACTGGTCGCCGGGAGTTTGAAAGAATAGACGCAAGAAATCAGAAGTAAGAATCAAGAGACAACAAAAATTGATCGAGACAATAGACTTGAACGGAGCATGGGAAATTCAGCCTGGAACTAAGGGGAATTTGCCCGACTCGTTCGAACATAAGGTGCAAGTACCCGCGCTAGTCGATTGTGCTGTGCCATCTTATGATTGGCGGGGCTTTGAATATCATTGGTACCGCAAAAATATTTTCGTCCCGAACGGAAGAGAAAATCAGGCGGCGTTTTTGAAGATTGAACAAAGCATGTTTGGGACTGCGGTTTGGGTAAACGGCACATTTGTGGGGGAGTCGATCTCGTGTTACACTTCTCAGGAATACAGAATTGACAACTATCTGAACTATAGTGTAGAGAATCAGATAGTCGTGAGAGTCGGGCAGAAGTCAACACTCCCACCCGAAAGCGCTGTCGGCAAAGACTTGGAACGCCTCTCGTTCATCCCGGGAATTTGGGGTGATGTCAGACTAACCTTCACGAAACGGGTGCGTGTAAAACTGATTCAGGCAATTCCTCACGTAGACACCTCAAATGTGGAGGTGAACGTTTGGCTGGAAAATTATTACGATGCTCAGCAAACAATCATCTTGAGAGGTGCAGTCAGCGAAAAGAAAAGCGGTGCTGTCTCTTCCGCGGTGTGTTTGAAAGTGGCTGAGTTGGGCCCTCGTGCCGAAGGGAAGATTACGCTTTTCCTGCAAGTGGAAAACATGAAACTCTGGTCGCCGGAGTCTCCTTTTCTCTACCTTTTCACCGCAAAGTTAGAAGATGAATCCGGTCACACGAAGAGTGATGCTTCGCACATTCCGTTGGATGTGGAGAGCGTCACTTTTGGCATGCGGGAATTCATGGTTCGCGGCTCCAGCTTTTATCTGAATGGAAAGAAAATATATCTCAGAGGGAGCAACATCGCTTTCCATCGGTTTCTTTCCGACAAAGACCGCAAACTCCTTCCGTGGGATTCCAAATGGATACAAAAAATTTTGGTAGACATTCCCAAGTCCCACAATTTCAATTTTTTCCGTGCCCATCTTGGGCATATGTATAACAAATGGTACGATATTGCCGACGAAGGAGGCATCCTGCTTCAGGACGAATGGCAGTTCTGGGGCGCGACAGGAACAAAGGAGCAGATAACAAAAGAATTCTCAGAATGGCTGAAGGACAATTGGAATCATCCGAGCATCGTCATCTGGGACGCCTTGAACGAATCAACTGACGAGACAGTCCAGACAAGGATTATTCCTGAAATGAAACGTCTTGATCCCACAAGGTCATGGGAGTCACACGATTTTTTCGAAGATCATCCTTATATCTATTCTCTGGGTCCTGTTCTTGTCGATAGGAAATTCGGATTCACAAGATCTCTTGACACGATCGGGAACTCGCGATATCCTTCTCAGGTCAATGAATATCTTTGGTGGTGGCTTGACAAGGACTTCAAACCTTCGGAGCTCACAAAAAAGGTCGTCAGCCGATGGCTCGGTAATGATTACACCGAGAAAGAACTCGTTGATCACCAATCTTTCCTCGCCTCGGAGCTCACCGAGCTCTTCAGAAGACTGGATGTGAAATGCATCCAACCGTTCGTTTATCTCAGCACTAATGACGGTCCGACTTCACACTGGTTCGTTGACAACATCGCTGATTTGAAGCCCAAGCCAATACTCGCGGCTTTGAAAAACGCATTTGAGCCTTTCGGCGTCAGCATTGAACTTTGGGACAGACATTGTTTTTTCGGTGAGAAGAGAAACTTTGCACTCTATGTCTTCAACGACTATCCTCGTGAGAGCAGGGGCCGGCTGAAATTCGGAATCAAAGACAAGTTGGGGAAATGGATTTCGTTTGAGGAAACGTCTGTGAGCGTGGTCGAGTCTGACCGGAAGATCATAACTTTGAGCGTAAGCTTTCCCAAAGACTCAGATGATTATTTTGTGTGCGCGGAATTGACCGATTCTCAAACCGGTCGCAAGGCGGTCAGTGAGAAGATCGCGCATATCTACGACTCGATTGAAATCCCCTCAGTCCTGAAATCTGCAAAGATAGGTGTAATTGACAAAGATGATGAAATTTCTGATTTTCTTAAGTCGATGGGCGTCAACGTTTATCGTATCGAAAACAATTTTGATGAAACCTGTGACTTGCTTCTTGTCGCCGGCAGTTCAGTTTCCCGCTCTGCCTACGATAGTATGCGCGAGGAGATTACCCGATGGGCAAATGAAGGTCGCAGTGTCATCTTTGTCGAACCGGAGAGAGATGTTTTACAAAAAGAAACCTTCGTGCTGCCGGGAGGACAACGGATGGTGGTTGAACCCAGAGTTGACCCGGATCAGGGCGGCTATGATTCTTATTTGATTGTCGATGACATTGACCATCTATTATGGGAAGGTTTAAGAAAAACCGATTTACGAATGTTCAATGGCGCATATGGCGGTGAAATAGTCCCGCAGTCTGACCTGAAGATTGAAGGGCCATATAAAGTCTTAGCCAGATCAGGTTTGAGTCTAAGCAGGCTTGTCGTGCTCGAGGGAAAGCTGCGAAAAGGTCTTGTGGTAGTCTCAAGCGTCGAGCTTCACGGACGACTGATTCCGAAGCGGGGCTGCTATGCCGAATTGTATGCTCGGAGGCCGGACCCGGTTGCCCAGCGTTTCTTATTGAACCTGATTGCACACGGCATTCGGTCACAGAAAAACCAATCGTCTCCCAAAAATGCGAAGCATAAATCAATTGCTGAAAAATAAAATTTCTTGAGGATAAGATGAGTGTCAGAATTTCAAATCAAAATTTGTCAATCACAGACAGCTTATACCGAAATGCAATTTCCATCCTGATCCTGCTGATTGTTTGTTCGGTTTGTGCTTCCGGTGCTGTCTTTGCACAAAACAGTGTGGCGACACGACAAAGTGATTCCCTGCCTTATCGT
Source organism: Bacteroidota bacterium (assembly GCA_023381615.1). Classification (GTDB taxonomy): domain Bacteria; phylum Bacteroidota; class Ignavibacteria; order Kryptoniales; family JAKASW01; genus JAKASW01. Next base: position 6,481 of record JAMCQL010000013.1, on the reverse strand, counting down.
GATCCGCGAGTTCCAATTGAGAAACGTATTGACGATCTCCTGCGGCGGATGACGCTCGAAGAAAAGATCGGACAGATGTGCCAGTATTCCGGTTATTCATCAGATTCAAAACAACTGGCAGCAGAGGGGCGAGTTGGCTCATTCTTGAATGTCATCTCACCAAATGAGATAAATGAGCTTCAGTCTGCTGCTGTGAAAAAATCCCGCATGGGAATACCGATCCTTTTCGGTTTGGATGTCATCCATGGTTACTCTACGATATTCCCGATTCCACTTGCAGAGGCGAGCAGTTGGGATCCGGATTTAGTTAAGGAATGCGCTTCGACAGCAGCAAGGGAAGCGTCTTCACAGGGAATTAGATGGACATTCTCGCCAATGGTTGACATTGCGCGAGATCCGAGATGGGGAAGGATCGCTGAAGGTGCTGGTGAAGACCCATACCTTGGCATGGCGATGGCAAAGGCAAAGGTGGAAGGTTATCAAGGAAAGAAGTTATCTCCGGAGAGTAATCTCGTTGCTTGTGCAAAACATTACGTGGCTTACGGCGCGGCGGAAGGTGGCCGCGATTACAATACTGCCGAAGTGTCCGAGAGAACTCTTAGAGAAATCTATCTACCTCCATTCAAAGCTGCTGTCGATGCAGGCGTCGGGACAATAATGAGTGCATTCGATGATATAGATGGCATACCCGCATCTGCAAACCCATCCATGATAAGGCACATTCTAAAGGGCGAATGGGCATTCAGTGGTTTTGTTGTCAGCGATTGGGACGCGGTTGCCGAACTAATAAATCACGGCATAGCATGCGACTCCGCGCAAGCAACAATGAAGGCTGTCAATGCCGGAGTTGATATGGATATGGTCGGTCCATATCACGATCATCTTGTTGAGCTTGTGAAGGATGGAGAGGTGCCGATGCGGAACATTGATGACGCAGTTCGAAGAATTCTGAGAATAAAATTTGAACTCGGACTCTTCGAGAATCCATATGTCGATGCGAACAAATCGAAGACAAGCCTCTTGCTTCCCGGTTACAGAAAGCTTGCACGTGAGGAAGCCAGAGAATCGATCGTTCTGCTGAAGAATAAGGGAAACATTCTTCCTTTAAGCAAGGGCATTAAATCGATTGCGGTTATAGGCCCCTTGGCGGAAAGCAAGAATGATATGCTTGGCTGCTGGGACTGTTTGGGCAAACCAGAGCCGGTGGTTACGGTTCTCGACGGCATAAAAGCAAAGCTGTCGCCGGATGCGAAAGTCATCTACGCCAAGGGATGCGGTGTGAATGATTCATCGACGGCTGGGTTCGCTGAGGCTTTGGATGCAGCCAGGCAAGCAGATGTCGTAGTTATGGCAATCGGCGAGAGCAGGGACATGAGCGGTGAAGCTGAATCTCGTTCGTCTCTGGACATTCCTGGAGTACAGGAGAAGTTGGTTCAAGAGATAAGTCGACTTGGCAAACCTGTCGTTGAAGTGCTGATGAATGGGCGGCCTCTTTCTATCAGTTGGTCATCTGAACATGTCCCTGCAATTCTGGAGACTTGGTTCCTCGGAACCGAGGCAGGAAATGCGATCGCGGACGTATTGTTCGGGGATTACAATCCCAGCGGTAAGCTTCCCGTGACGTTTCCAAGAACAGTTGGTCAGGTCCCGATCTACTACGATCATATGAACACCGGCCGGCCCGCATCGGCTGACCATTATACATCGAAATATATCGACTTGCCGTCTACCCCGTTATATCCGTTTGGTTTTGGATTGAGCTACACAAAGTTCAAGTACTCGAATCTCAAAGTTGTTTCCGATCCGAAGTTGCCTGATCACTTCACTGTGTCGGTTGACGTTACAAATGCCGGAGATAAAGACGGCGAAGAAATTGTGCAATTATACATTCATCAGAAATGTGCATCAGTGACGAGGCCCGTAGAGCAGCTCGAAGGATTCGAAAGAATTTATCTAAGACCTGGCGAAACAAAGACCGCTGAATTTATGCTCACGCCTTACGACCTTTCATTTATCAATACCAAGATGGAGCGTGTCATTGAGTCTGGCGATGTTGACGTAATGGTCGGCGGTAATTCAATTGATCTTATCTCAAAAACTGTTCAAATAAGAAGGTCAATGACAGTCAGTGAAGAAACGGCGGTTCAGCAATGACCCGACTCAGATTCACTTTCTTCTTCGTCTACTTATTTACACTATTTACCGGACTCGACATGGCACAGGTTCGGCACCAGAGTGATAATGATACCTTGGCCCTTGTCAACGGGAGGCCCATAACCGCGGCCGATTTCAAGAAACGGTTTGAGCTGACGATCTATCCTCACAAGGAAATCAAGGTCCAACTGGATGCAGAGAAAGAACGGTTTCTCTTTTCCTTGATTGCGGAGCAGCTTCTGGCAGATGACGCAATAAAGCAGGGAAAGACTTTAACGCCTGAGGCAAACCAGTTGGAACATGATGCAGCAGGAACTTACCTGCGGGACGCGCTGTACAGAAAGGAGATATTGTCGAAGGTTCATGTTACCGACAAGGACATCGTCGAAGGAGTTAGAAAAGCAACCTACAAATACGTGATTGATGTTTATTATTTCTCCGACAGCCTATCCGCTTACGCATTCTACAGGCAGTGTCTATCATTCAATTCTGATCAGTTGGATAGTTTTGTAACTCGCAATCGGATTCCACAGGATACCATGACGGTTGGCTTCGGAGACCTTGTGAGCGGGGAAGAAGACGCGTTCTGGAGTCACGCTGCAGGCTTCCTGAGCAAACCAATCAACGGCAAAGGTCAATTTGCGATTATACGAGCCGCGAAGAAAGAACTGGATATTCCGTTCTCGTACCTTTCACTGCAGGAGAAGAAAGAGAAGATCAGGAAGTTACTCCAGAGAAAGAGAGAGGTCGCCGAAACAGAAAGGTACATTGACAGTACCTTCGGGCATGTCATAGTCCAGATGAGAAAGGATCTGATGAAAATGCTTGTCGATTACGTCTCACTGGTATTGAAACGGCAGATTCCTTCTCAATTTGATTTATACTACAACCTGACACAACCTGAGATTGACACTCTGCTGGAGATGTTCACGGACCAGGATAGCACGCCCATGATAACAATCCAGGACGCAGACAATTCACAAAAAGTCCGCACGTTGACTGTCGGTGATGTCATAAACAGGCTCATCCCATCGGCTTTCTACTGCAAAGATACCTCCAAACCGGCAGTATTCTCAGGTCTGGATGTCACACTGCATCACTTAGTTGAGTATGATCTTCTTGCCGAGCAGGCAACAAAAGTGGGACTGGAGAATTCGAGGGAAGTCCGGAGCAACGTAGACCAAATCATGGGGGCATATTATGCGGCGTTGATGAGGAACTCTGTCCTCGACACGGTACAGCTGAGTCAGTCCGATCTTGACGAGTTCATGCAGAAATATAATGCGAGCGACCTGAAAGATATATTCCTGACTCTACAGAAGTTCAAGACGAGAACGCTTGACGAGGCTGTCGATGTCTACAATGCAGTTAGCAGGCTTGATAGTACGGACGTGCACGACCAGCGGATCATGCTGTCAGGAATGAATCCGGACACTGTAAGGTCAAACGCATTTCTTCTCGGAACGATCGGATCCTTTTTCTCACAAATGGAGCCGGGTACGATATACGGGCCGATCAAGAAAAAGGAGGGCGGTTACACTCTGTATAAGCTGCTGTCGAGAACGACCAGTATTCCAGATACTTCACTCGCACTTGCAATTGACACAACAAAGATGATGGCGCTAAGCAACAAGCAGGATCAAGTTCTATATCGGTATGTTGCTTCGTTAGCTGCGAAAGGGAATGTGAAAGTATTCATTCAGGCAATTAAGAAAGTTCAAGTGGAACCGATTCAGATGTTCACTGTGCGGTACATTGGCTTCGGCGGAAGGATAAGTGCTGTTCCCAGTTTGTTACCATGCGAAGGATGGGTGAAATACGTACCGCAAAAGAACACGATTTTCCCTTGATAAAACAGATCCACTGTTTGATTTCTTTTTAGAAGTTCGTGTTGTGTACAAATGCTAGAGACGTGGCCGAAAAGTGCCATCCGAAAAAGATGGGACACAGACCACGGAGACAAGACAGAGAGACACACAACGCGGCGCAGCCGCAAGTAAAAAACATTATGGTTGAAGCAGGATAAGTATT
>JAMCQL010000013.1:890-2213 GCA_023381615.1 Bacteroidota bacterium | reverse complement strand
GACGGTCGCCCCGTCCGACATTTCCATCATTTAACCTCTAAGGCGTGCAGCAGCAGAAGGCACCATCATCTTCTTCTATCTAAATCCTTGTTAATCCTAATAAATTTCGTTGATTAGGACCGAAATTCAGGTTGTATCCAGCAAAATTCGCGGAACCGTTTCCACGCAATTAAAAAAAGTCTAATAAATGACTTGACAACGTCGTTTTTTTTCCACAACTTTTGGAAGCACTTCCAAACAAGTGAGGTTATGGCGTCAAAGGTTACAATATACGACATTGCGAGAGAGGCGAGTGTTGGCATCGGGACGGTGTCCCGCGTGCTCAATAACCACCCAGGTGTTACTCCGGAGACGCGCAAGCGGGTCAAGGATGTTGCTATACGTCTTGACTATCAGCCGCACACTTACGCGCGGCGTCTTGCCCGCCGCCAGTCAGAAACTATCTCGGCTATCATTCCCTTCTTCACAAACTACTTTTTTATCGAAGTGCTCCAGGGCGTCCAGGACAAGATATCGCAATTAGGTTATGATCTCGTGTTATACGGCGTCAACAACATCGACCAGGTTGATTCTTATATCTCCCGTGCGCTTCAGCGGGGAAAGGTCGACGGGATTCTTTTCTTCTCAATGCGGCTGCCCGAAAGAATGGTTCCGCGGTTGAAGGAGACAAAACTTCCGATGGTGTTGGTCGATACTTTGTCACCAGAGTTTGATTCGATCTCCGTTGCGAATGCGGAAGGAGCCTACGCTGCAACAACTCACCTGATTGAACTCGGTCATCGCTCGGTTGGGATGGTTAATGCACAGTTAGTCAGCGCTCCGGCGGTCGAGCGTTTGCAGGGTTACAAGCGTGCCCTCGAGAGCCATGGTATTTCCTATTCAGAGAGTCTCGTCAAAACCGGTGCCAACAACAAAGCTGACGGATTCAACCGCGAAGCCGGCTACGAGGCGATTATGGAATTTATCAATAACGGTTCGGAGATGCCGAAAGCGTTTTTCGTTTCTTCCGACATTCAGGCAATGGGCGTTATCGCCGCGTTGTCTGAGAATGGATTCCGAGTGCCGGAGGATGTGGCTGTGGTTGGCTTTGATGATATCGAACTCGCGCGCCACATCAAGTTGACAACGATGCGCCAGCCGATGTACCAGATGGGAGTTCTTGCAATTGAACGCCTCGTAACAAGGATGTCAAATCCCGACATGGAAATTCTTCATACAACATTTTCGCCAACGCTTATTGTGAGAGAGAGTTGTGGTGCTCTCAGAAGAAATCAAAATTGAGGTAAAGCATGCGAAGAATTGCTACGCTTTCACTAATTGTTT
>JAMCQL010000013.1:0-880 GCA_023381615.1 Bacteroidota bacterium | reverse complement strand
TTGTTCGTTGAGAGGATTCACGGTCTGGAGACCTGCGAAAATGTCCGAGTGGGACGTTACGTAACCGCCCGAGTAAGCGGTAATGCTTCCCTGAAACTTGTCTCCGCCGGTTTTTGTAGCGATGTTGACAATTCCGCTCATTGCTTGTCCGTATTCCGCGTTAAATGCACCAGTCACAAGCTGCATTTCCTGTATCGAATTTGTGTTAACATCCACAACCGTCGAGCCATCGTAGGCGTCCGTTACCGGTACACCATCTATCATGTACGACACCTCGCCGCTTCTGCCGCCTCTAAAGTGTCCCGCGACAACGCCAGCTTGCAATTGGAGGACGTCTTGAAAGGAAGTTACAGGCAACGCTTGAATTTCTCTATTGTCGATGACCGCGGTGGACGCCGTCATGTCTTTCTGAACAAGCGGGCGCTGAGCGATAACAACCACCGCCTCCGTCGTTATTGCCGATTCGGAAAGATCAAAGTCAACTTGGGTGGTAAGATCAAGTGAAACACGATTGTTTGTGATCTCCATCGGCCGATATCCGACGGCGCTTGCTCTCAATGTGTAAACACCTGGAGCAACGTTCAGAATGACATACCTGCCATCAAGATCCGTTGCAGCACCAAGTGAACTTCCGACGATAAGCACGCTGGCGCCAACTAACGGCTCTTTTGTTGTCGCGTCTATCACTCTGCCGGCTAATTTTCCGGTATCACCAGCGTAAACTTTTTTGGAGAATCCTGCTGTTAGCGATAGGAAAACAATTAGTGAAAGCGTAGCAATTCTTCGCATGCTTTACCTCAATTTTGATTTCTTCTGAGAGCACCACAACTCTCTCTCACAATAAGCGTTGGCGAAAATGTTGTATGAAGAATTTCCATGT
>JAMCQL010000024.1:3265-100508 GCA_023381615.1 Bacteroidota bacterium | reverse complement strand
CTCTTATCTTCTTTTCCACAGGTGCTGTCTCCTTTCTTTTGTCGGCTATTTTGTCTTTTACTCAATTACAATTTTAACCGACTGGAGCGGCACCTCCTAATTTTTACACAAAGTTACGGACATCACCCGTTACCGCTTGCATCTCTAAGCCAATAATACCCATAAGGCAATGTGCCAAGTTGAAATGTTGCAGGACTTGTCATAACAGCTGGGATCATATTCACCCTCTCCGTGCTCAATCAATAGGTCTGCTGAGGCACTCACGAGATAATCGCCATAAGGATAATTGTCTATAAAGTCCCAATCATATACCTCTTGACCTTGAGGAACAACCTGGATCGGTTTCGCTTTGAAGGTCCAACCAATGGCCAAGTTCGTGGACCGCTATAGTCCATATGTCCAATTGAGTGGAACTTGGATTGGCCGAGTAATCATAGGCTTCGTTAAAATATGTCTCAACCTTCGTTATAACCGCACTATTGTTAGGATCATCGGTAACATTAGTGTAAGCGGTTGTGGGATCGCCTGACTGTGCGTACCACCCAAGTTGATAAACTCCTGCAGGCTCAGTATTAGGATCGTAACTTACATCGGAACCTTGGTTGAATTCGAAATTAGCACCGGCACCATTCCACTGCGCCACAGCTGAATTAATAGCATTTTTCCAGTCTTGCTCTGATGCATCATTCGTCGCTAATCCGCTGTTTATACTATAAGTAACAGAATTTCCCGTCCATTGATTGCCATTCCAGATGTAACACTGAGAAAAAACGCTTGGCGCAAACGCGGAGGACAAAAGCACAAAGCTTAAGACCAATCCAAACCTAAATAGCTTCATGGTGGATCTCCTTCTCCAGATTTTACCTCCCGCTGGGTGTAGAGCGATGTATCACGTTGAGCACGGTTGTGACATCATGCTGGAGGCTACTAAGACCTTCTTTCCTTCCCTTAAAATAAGCTTCTCGCGATTTCAAGTCATATTTTGCCAGCAGTTCGAACCAAACCCTCGGGTCATTTATTAAATGATTGTATAGATTGACCATGTTGTTATCTGACGCGAATGTGATCAATGAACTAGCCCCCAAGAAGAGCAAGACGTGTTCTCCCACATTTAACGTGTCTTCGCCAATTTGTGTCACCCGCTCGCTCCCTCGTCCAGTGGGACCCGACACCTCCATTACAGCGACTTCTCCTTTAGGAAGTCCGTAGTCATTTCTTAAAAATTCCTCAACGTCAACAAACGCTACCGTGTGAAACCACGGTCTTGGCCAGGACGGATGTTCAGTTCTTGAAACAGTGCCTATGACAATACAATCCGAAAGTGCCGCCCACATTTTCTCGTCCCAACGGAGTGTCTTCCATCGTTCCTTAACGTCGACGCCCAGTTTCTTCAGATTTGCAACCGCGCTGTCATCATATCCCATGCTGCTGCAAGCTTCTGCGTCTAGTTCGGCAGGGGTCAATTTTCTAAAACCGTTCTCAAATGGGTAACGCCAGCCATTTTGAAGCATTTTTTGATAGACAGGGTTTGTTTGTGCTTCAGCGGCTGAAACAATCAGCAGCATTAGAAAACACGTGAGGTAAGTTTTACTCGTGTTGCGCATAAAGCACCATCCTTTTTTGTGATTATCTGAAAGGCAGTTTATTAGACACAAAAGATCATAAATCTTAGCAACATTATCGTTTCACTCTTCGTGACACAGAAGAAGGCCTCTGCGTAATTAATCACTCAAGCCAACCACTCATGAACAAGCAAGAATGGTTTCATGTTACTCATGTATGTCCTCGTATGACTGTTAATCTATGTTAATAATTATCGACTTAAGAGTTCAACCAATCCGTGTCAAAATCGCGTATCTTTTTCGCGTGTCAAAATCACGGGCGGATGATAGCCTCCTGAACTCCGACGGAGAAACTCCAACCAGTGCTTTGAAGGTTTTCTCGAACACGCTTCTCTGCCTGAACCCCACCATTGCCGCAAGCAACTCCGTTCATCTTCTCGTCGCATTTATCGGAGCCTGGTGGAACGGAACTCAATAGCCTGAGAACCATGCTCGATCCAATAGGTCCATGTAGCCATCCACATTCTTCCTTGCTTTTGGTAGTTATATAAGGGGGGGTAAAAGTCAAGTGTTTCCCGGATTAATTTTTCTTAATGTAAAAGCCGAGAGCAAAGCTGTGAGGAAAGCTGAAACACCGCCCGCCTGCTGCAGCGCCTTGTGCATAGGCAGGATATCTTGGAATGCTGGAATATTGGAATAAAGAAGAATAGCTGAATAATGGAGTAATGGAAAAGAGGGATACAAGTGGAAGCAAAACGATTTGTGGTTCCAGTCTCCGCCTTCCGTCCTCCTTTTTTCGCTTTGTACCTTTTTGTTCACATTTTAGCTGACCCTCCCAAAAATGTAACGCGGCCCAGAGGAGGCCAGACCGCGTTTAACACTCTCTGAGACAATGTCAGCCTCACTTGACGAGCAGTTCGACAAAGAGAGTGTCGTATTTCAGCTCAAACGAGTTCCTTATTTGATCATCAACATTTTGTTTATTTGATTGACGCCGGGCGCAGTCAAGCGATAGAAATAGACACCGCTCGCGAACCTTGAGCCATTGAAGGTGATCTCATGGTATCCTGCCGTGTGTTCGCCATCGACAAGGGTTGCTATTTCACGGCCGAGGATGTCATAAACCCTTATGCTTACGTGAGCATCTTTCGGAAGCTGGTACTCAATTACAGTCGATGGGTTAAAAGGGTTCGGGTAGTTTTGAAGCAACTTGAACATATCTGGTTTGGAAGATTTGCCTTCCTCATGAATCGCATCTATCTTCTCGTATGAGTAGATATAAACTTTGCCAAGTTGATATTGCCCGGTGCCGCTTGTGTCCGGATAAATCGGTGCTAAAATCGCAACATCGGCATAACCATCCGCATTGTGGTCCCCTATATAAGGAAATACGGTACCCGAATCCGCTCCACTTGGTTTCTCCCTCCACATAAAACTTCGGAATTGTATCTATAGTGGTGCCACCAAGGTAAACGCAGGCTGCACCAACCATCACACTATCGGCATTTCTATGATTCGTATTTCCAATCATGAAATCATCATAACGATCATTATTCATATCGCCACCGGCTCCGACACTCACATACCCACCGAACCCCATTTGTGATCCAGCGATGCAAATGACAGAATCTAAGCCTAAATATATGTAGGCTCTCCTCTCTGATGTCACAATAAAATCGCCATGTCCATCACCATTTATGTCGCCGGCCTTTTCTATATCGTTACCAAACTCAATATCTCCTTCAATTGGGTTAAGGACGGTGGGCACATTGCTGATTGTCTTTCCGCCCAGATACACACAAACCCTACCAGGATCTCTATCAGTTTGCAGACTTGCCGTGGCACCTACGGCAATGTCATTAAATCCATCACCGTTTACATCTCCAATGCCTCTTACAGAGTAGCCGAAGAAATCTTCAACACTGTCGCTTACGAAAGTTACTGCTGGTTCCGTGGGAAGTGTCTTGCCACCCAAGAAAAGATATGCTTTCCCGATGGCATCCGACCAGTTATACGGCTCGCCGATCAGGAAATCGTCGTAACCGTCTCCATTCACGTCTCCGGCACCTGAAATGCTTCCTAACATGTCTTGAGAAGAATTCTTATCGTAAAACGAGAATGCGGGAGTAGTGGCGATTTCTTTGCCGCCAAGATACAAGTAGACTATCCCTTTCCGCAGTCCGCCAGAGTTAAATACAGCGCTGATTAGTATATCGCCGTATCCATCTCCATTTACATCTCCGGCTCCTGCAATTGCTCCTCCAAACATTGCTACCAAGCTGTCCCGCATGGCAAATGTTACGTATCTTGAAGTGTCGAACTTTGGCCCACCTAAATAGAGCCTCATCTGGTTCGCATTGGGCATTGAGACGGCAAAGTCATCATAGCCATCTCCGTTGACATCGCCGACACCGACTGCGTTCGTGATTCTTTTCTCAAAAGATTCACCGGTTATTGTGGCGACGAGATGGAGACTGTCCTGTGCAAACGAAACCTCGCTGACACATAATATCGTTGCAAGCAAGACGATGATTCCGGACATTTTTTTCATGGTCTTATCCTTCATTTAGACCTCCTGTCAGATTGACCTCATCGACTCCGGTAAAAATCCTTGAAAACCACCGCGAATGATGACATGAAAAAGGATGCAATCCGCCCCCAATTGAGAATTTGTATATTGAAGCCCCTCATCATCATCTCTTCCTTGCCAGTGGCGTGATAGCATGAAGTGAAGTGAAGCACCACTGACTCAATAAGAAGTTAGAAAAAAAAGTTAGAAAATTCCAAACCCAAAGCCAAGCAAATTTCGATTCCTTTTCAAGAAAAATTTGCGCGGGATTTTGCTCCTCTCAGCACTATAACTGCGATTGTCCCCTGCAGCGGGAAAATAAAAACCTCGAAATAAAAGACTAAGCTGGCTTTATTCTTATTGCCGCGTTTTCACCGACGCGAGCGCGTTGGTCAGCTTTCTAAGAGTGCCATACAGATCTTCGGAGATAACTTTCGTATCCGCCAACACCGGCATGAAGTTGCTGTCGCCTTCCCATCTCGGCACAACATGGAAGTGAACATGTTCAGCGATGCCGGCACCGCTGACTCTTCCGAGGTTCGCGCCGAAGTTGAATCCATCGGGATGCGATGCGAGACGCAGCAGCTTGATCGCCAACCGCGTCTGACGCATAACATCCGCATTTTCATCGTCAGTCAATTCTTCAAAAGTGCCCTTGTGAGCGAAAGGGACGATCAGCAAGTGGCCGCTGTTGTACGGATAAATATTCATTATGATTGCGGAAAGATCGCTGCGGTAAACAATCAGATTTCTTTCATCGTCATGTTCAGCAAGTTTCTGACAGAAGACGCACACCTTTTCTTTTCCATTTTCTCTTTCGGAAAACGACTCAATGTATTTCGACCGCCACGGCGACCACAAGCGTTCCATACTTATTCCTGCTCGATCTTTTCTTTTTGCGATTCGGCGATAATCTTCTCAGCAACTTCCTTTGGAACCTCTTCGTAATGAGAGAACTTCTGCCTGAAAACTCCGCGTCCCTGCGTCATGCTCCGGAGCACATTTGCATACTTGTAGAGTTCCTTCAACGGCACTTGCGCTCGTATTTTCTGGGAGGTGCCTTCCGCATCCATTCCCATAATCTTTCCGCGTCTGCCGGAAATATCTCCCATTATATCGCCCATGTGTTCATCGGGGACGAGTACTTCAAGCTCGTAAATTGGCTCGAGCAAAATCGGTTTTGCTTCTTTGAAGCCTTTCCTTAAAGACATCGCGCCGGCAATCTTGAAAGATATTTCATCGGAGTCGACGGGATGTGAAGAACCGTCGAACAAGGTCACCCGCACATCGACCACTTTGTATCCGGCAATCACTCCACGTTCCATCGCATCGACAACGCCTTTCTCTACCGCCGGAATAAATCTTCCGGGAACGACTCCGCCGACAACCGCATCCACAAATTCAAATCCGGTTCCTCTCGGCAGAGGCTCAAGCTTCAAATGCACATGGCCGTATTGCCCGCGTCCGCCGGATTGTTTCTTGTGTTTATACTCCGAATCCGCGGCCACGCCTCTTATCGTCTCGCGGTATGGAATATCCGGTTCGACCATGTCGACTTCGACACCGTAGCGTTCTTTGAGACGCCTCACTACAACCTGCAAGTGCATTTCTCCCTGCCCGCTGAGAACGGTCTGGCTGAGTTCGGGATCAACTTCCACGAGAAATGTCGGATCTTCCTCGTGAAGCGCGTGCAAGCCGGAAGCGACTTTATCCTCGTCGTGCCGATTCTTCGAGACGATTGCAACTCGCATGATCGGTTGCGGAAAATCAATCTTCTTCATAACTACCGGGAGATTTTTTCCGCTTAGCGTGTTGTTGGTGTGCGTGTCTTTCAACTTCACTACTGCCGCGATGTCGCCGGCGATCACTTTTGAAATTTCTTTTCTGTCTTTGCCGTTAAGAATGTACAGCGTGCCGAGACGTTCCGCTTTTCCGTTTGCCTGATTGACGAGATCCATTCCCGGCATCACGATTCCTGAGTAAACCCTGAAAAGAGAAAGCTCGCCGATATTGCGTTCTGAAATCGTTTTGAAGATGAACAGTGCCGTATCCGCACCCGGATCGCAAGCTACTTTCACTTCCTCGTGCGAATTATTCACTTTGTAGCCTGTTGCCTTAGGCATAACATCCGGCGATGGAGCGAAATCGGCTGTAAAATCAAGAAGAGATGTTACTCCGACAAGCTGCTGTCCAGCGGCAGGGAATACTGGAAAGATTTTTCTGTCAGCTATTGCTTTCTTCAGTCCGGACAGAATTTGTTCATCGGTCAGCGTCCCGTTCTCCAGGAAAGCATTCAAGAGATTCTCATCGGTCTCCGAAAGCTGTTCGATTAGTTCTTCATGATACTTATCTGCAGCCGCTTTGAGCGCCGGAGGAATTTCGCTCTCGTTATATTTCCCTTTTGCGCTGCGGTCGAATTTCAGAAGCTTCATTTTCAAAACATCGACCACGCTGTCAAAACCCACCCCTTCGTTCGCCGGAAATTGAACTACCACTGCATCGTGCGTCAACCTGTCGCGTATCTGCTGTAAAATCTTTTCGAAACGTGAATGCTCGGCGTCGATTTTGTTCACCACGAAGAACGCGGAACTCTTGTATTCCTTTACATACCCCCAATCTATTTCGGTCCCGACTTCAATGCCCTCGACAGCTTTTAGGAGGACCAACGCAATGTCCGAGACTCGCAATGCCGCCTCGACTTCGCCCATGAAATCCGGATACCCCGGAGGATCGATAATATTGAGTTTCAATTCACGCCATTCAACATGGAGCAATGAAGTGCTTATTGAAATTTTTCTCTCGATTTCATCGCGATTATAATCGGAAACGGTATTCCCCTCTGCCACCGATCCCATTCGGCCGGTAACACCCGCAGCAAATAGAACTGCCTCACCGAAAGTTGTCTTGCCGGAACCGCCGTGGCCAATCAAAGCAATATTTCTCAAATTGGATGGAAGATACTCCTTCATATTACCTCCTTTTCCCGAACAGAAATTTCGGGGAGCCGAACTATACAGTCCCGCATACGAGGTGCGGAATCCCGAACATACATGGACGTAATTGGTTCGGGAGATGTACTTTTTGTTCGGCTCACGTTAGCTTTTGAGGACCCGCAAGAACGCTTTTATTCCTTTTGTTATTGCAGCAACATAACCCGCGGTGTCCATGATCGGATCTTCAATTTTCATTTTGACTTTTCGCTCCAATTCCACCAGGTCATCAACCGCATCGACAAGTGAATCCAAAGCCCCTTTTACGTTCGTAACTTCACCGTCTACGCTTTCCGCAATCGTTCTAATCTTTCCCGTAATTACTGCGGAATTTTCCAAAAGTGGAGCGGACTTTTCGGAAATATCTCTTACAGAACTCTCAAGTTGGTTAAGCATTTGCTTCGCATCTTTCATGAGAATTATTGAATAGATGCTTGCAGCAGCGATCGCGAGGAGCGCCATCGAGGCCGCTATAAGAAAAAGTGTCGTCACGACATCCCCCTAACTTGTTTTACTTCGCTCGTCCTTGAACGCTTCAGTTCCGGCTTTGACAGCCGCTTTTAATTTACTTCCCTCGCCCTTCGCCTGGTCGAGGACTTTTTCAGCATCTGAAATAAGCGATCCCGCCTTACGTTTTGCCTGACCTATCATCTCTTCGGAACGCTTCTTCCCTTCGTTGACGAGTTCAGCCGCCTTTGTCCGTGCCTGCTGAAGTTGAGTCTGAGTGGCTTCCTTCAATTCATCAGTTTTCTTTTTGATATCCTTGCGAAGCTCTTGTCCTGATTTGGGTGCGAGAAGCAATGCGGTTACTGCGCCGATAACGCTTCCGGCAATGAAACCGAGGAGCAACCCTTTTGTCAAGCCGTCTTCATCGTGTGCCATGATAGACCTCCTGTTATTTTTAGCTCATTTTTAAGTTATCAACGCATTCAGTAAAAATCAAGAAAACGAAGAATGACACAAATGAGCCAAAAATCTCGTTTGTAAATAGATTTAATAAACCAAAAGAGCAGTAACAGAAATTTTATTCTGAGACCGAAAGGCGCCTGAGTTGCTTAAGGTGCTTCTGGAGTTCCTCTTCGTCGATCGTGCTGTCTTCTAAATGACCTTGCAAATAAGCATCGTAAGCGCTCATGTCGAAATAACCGTGTCCGGACAAATTGAAGACTATGACTTCCTTTTTCCCTTCAGATTTTGCACGAAGTGCTTCATCAATTGCCGCGCGAATCGCATGTGCAGACTCCGGCGCCGGGACAATTCCTTCGCTCTTAGCAAACTTGAGCGCCGCGTCGAATACCTCATTCTGCGAATACGCTACCGCTTGAACTATCCCTTGGTGCACGAGAGCGGAAACCAAGGGCGAAACGCCATGATATCTAAGCCCGCCGGCATGAATAGCCGCAGGAACAAAATCGTGTCCGAGTGTGTACATCGACAGAAGCGGCGTTAGACCGGCAGTGTCTCCGTAATCGTAAGTAAACATTCCTCGCGTGAGAGTCGGGCAAGCCGTAGGCTCAACCGCAATCACACGCATCTTTTTCGCGCGCGGTTTCTCCTCTAAAATTTCGCGGACGAACGGAAATGCAAAACCTCCGAAGTTTGAACCGCCGCCGACACAGCCGATTATGGTATCCGGATATTCATCAACTTTCTCAAGCTGCTTTAGAGTTTCTTCGCCAATAATTGTCTGATGGAGGATAACATGGTTCAGAACGCTCCCCAAAGAATATTTCGTTTCAGGATCGCTCGCGGCAACTTCCACTGCTTCGCTTATCGCCATTCCCAAACTTCCCGGAGAATCAGGAGCCCGTTCGAGCATTTCTTTTCCTGCATTTGTCTCTTCACTCGGACTTGCCGTTACTTCAGCCCCCCACAATTGCATCATCGCGCGGCGGTACGGCTTCTGGTCGAATGAAGACTTTACCATGAAGACTTTACAGCCAAGGTCAAAGTAATTACATGCCATCGCCAGTGCGCTTCCCCACTGTCCCGCGCCGGTCTCGGTCGCAAGTCGCTTCACATGCTCGAGCTTGTTGTAATATGCTTGCGCGACGGCGGTGTTCGACTTGTGGCTGCCTGTGGGACTCACGCTTTCGTTCTTGAAATAGATATGCGCAGGAGTTTCGAGAAGCTCTTCTAATCCGCGAGCGCGGACGAGCGGAGTCGGCCTCCATTTTAAAAGTATTTTTAGTATCTCATTGGGAATTTTTATGAATTGCTCTTCGGAAACTTCCTGCTCTATCAATCTCTGCGGGAACAAAAGACTGAGCTTGTCGGGAGTGATCGGCTGGCGCGTCTGCGGGTCAAGCGGTGGAAGCGGTTTCTCGTTTAAATCCGCCGCAATATTATACCACTTCTTCGGTATTTCCCTCTCGCTTAACTGGACTCGATTCAAAACCTGTTTTGATTTCATTCGAATACATTCTTACCAGAACTTCGGCTTGCCTGCATCCACCCAAGCTGTGTACCAGTATGAAGCAACCGCCCTTGTCGCAGCTCGCATCTGAGCTTCCACCATGCCGTCAAGTTCTTTGTTGAATCTCTTGTAATACTCATCTGAATAAATGTACTCTTTACGCCCGTCGTTCTTCTCAACATGATAGAGCTGGTCTTTGGGAATGCCGGCTTTCGCGAGACTGTCAGCACGGAAAACTTTATCCAAAAGCGAATAGCTGTGATCCAAGATTTTAAAAGCGTGTTCGACAGGATGTTTTATATAGACGGCGTTTCCGATTCCGGTGAAGCTGTAATCCTTGCCGAAATGCTCAGGTATGCCGCTTTCCCATCTGAAGTGCACACCGATATTGCCTGTCATTTGTCCGTCGTAATTTTCAGTAGCATGCAAAGGCACATGCATGTCGGCAACATAGTGCCCAAGATCGGCCGAGAGATGAAGAACGAGCGGAACATTATGCGCTTTCATCGCAGCGGAGAGACTGTCTACTTCCCATCCTACTCTCCAGGGGACCAAACCATTTTTCATAACCGTTTCTTTGCCAAATTTCTTCACCGCTTCTTCGTATGTATGGGGAACATTAAAGTTAGGATACTTCCCATAACGATCGAGATCCATATAATGATAGTAGCCTTCATCCTTGTCTTCAGCCCTTCGTAAATCCGGATCCACAGCATGCTTGCTGACATACTCGACGTGAGCGAGATAAAATGCTTTCAGCGGCTCGGGAAGCAGGCTGACGGCTTCTTTGTTAATTATTGGATGCGCCCAAAATCCCCAGCCGAACGCGATCTGCGAGATGAATACTACAACCGTTGAGACAAAAAGGATAAACGAAAATTTCTTAAGCGCTTTCATTTTAATTCCCCGTGTTTAATAAAGAGTTAACGTTGCAGTCCATCCATGAGTCGGGACGGACCGCAACGAAAATCTAAGGCAAATTAACGAATCTTTTTCTTGTGCCGCATCTTGCGAAGACGTTTTTTGCGCTTGTGGGTTGCCATCTTGTGGCGCTTTCTCTTTTTACCACTTGGCATTCTACTTCACCTCCTGGTTTTTAATATTCACGTGTTGTTCAAGGGTTTGTTTAGCTTTCTTGCCGATATCACTTGTCGGATCGATCTTAACGCACTTCTCGAAAGCGGTGTTCGCCTTGTCAAAATCGCCGGCGTTCAAATAGACAATACCGAGATTGAAATAAGCTACCTGATGTTTCGGATTCATCTTAACGGCTTCGTTCAACTGGTCAATGGCCTGCTGAATATGTCCGGCTTCAAAAAGAGTTACTCCATAATCAACTCGCGCATCGACATTTTTCGACTCCTTGTCGAGATAACGCTTGTAGTAAATTGCAGCCTGGTCATAGAAGCCGTTATCCTGTAGCATGTTTGAAAGTCTTAATGTGGATTCCAGGTCCGATGGATTCTTGTCAACGACCTGCCTCAAGCGGTCAATCTCATGAAGGACGTCAGCGCTCGGCTGACCTGCAGCTTGCTGCTGCTGCGACGATCCCGAATTATCCTGAGATGAAGAAGCTGTCGGTCGTGAACTTAACAGCCCGTAAATAAAGATCCCGCCCAAGATGAGCGCAGCAGCTATAGAAGCTATCTGGAATGGTTCAAGATGAAAACCTTTTCGGGCCGAAGTCTGCTGAGCGTTTGGCTGCTTGATCTCCTTGCGTTTGTCTTTCTTTTGTGAAACTTGTTTCTTTGGGAGTTGTCTCTGTTCATTTGACACTTGTGAAGGAGGAACTGATGGAGCTGCAGCCGGTTCGCTTTTTTCAACGTGAACTCTCTCTGCACCTTTTAAAGAAGTACCGCATGCCTCGCATGACCTCGCATCAACTGAATTTTGAAAACCGCATGTGGGGC
This sequence comes from Bacteroidota bacterium, assembly GCA_023381615.1. Classification (GTDB taxonomy): domain Bacteria; phylum Bacteroidota; class Ignavibacteria; order Kryptoniales; family JAKASW01; genus JAKASW01. Next base: position 89,061 of record JAMCQL010000024.1, on the reverse strand, counting down.
AAACTGAAACTTCGCGAGCCTCTGAATGTTGTTCTTTTTTTTCTTCAGTAACTTCCGGCGTCGATTCAGAAATCTTTGCCCCGCATTTTGGACAAAAGCCAAAATCGCTCGATACTTCAGTTCCGCAATGCGGACAAAATCTTGTCGTCATTTCTGCGCCGCCTCCTCAACGTTTCCCTTCTCGATCTCCCCATTCTTTCCGAGATGCTCATCCACAAAACTTTTGAATTCCTTGGACACTTTGAAATACGGAACGAACTGTTCTTTGACAGGATAAGCCTGTCCCGTCTTTGGATTGCGAGCCATGCGTCCTTTTCTTTTGCGTATCTTAAAACTTCCGAAACCTCTTATCTCAATCGCCTTTCCTTCCGCGAGCGCATTTCGCACTGAAGCAAGAAATCCTTCGACAACTGCTTGAGTCTCTATCTTTGTGAGACCTGTCTGCAGCGCAATTTCTTCGACAATGTCAGCTTTAGTAACGCTCATTATTTCCCCTTTCTATTGCGAAAATCTGTATTGTAAGATCGGTTGTTCTATGAAATCCTTTTCGAAAATATGAAGGCGCGAGAACATATCTCCAAAAATCAAGTCGGCAAGAGTTCGCGGCTTTTTCGCTTCGACGACAACTGGTTCACCCTTGATTCCGCCGAGCTTCGCCGCAATCTTTATTGCATCTTCGAAAGAACCGAGCGTGTCCACCAGTCCGAGCTTCAGCGCTTGCGCGCCTGTAAATACCCTCCCGTCCGCAAACTTTTTCAAGTTGTCAATCGGAAGCTTTCTTTCCTTTGCAACAGCATTCAAAAATTGATCGTAGCTGTCCTCAACAACGCCCTGAAAGTATTTCTTGTCCTGCTCGGTCATTTGTCTGAACGGAGAGCCGGAGTCTTTATATTTCCCGCTCTTGATGACATCCATTTGGAGTCCGAGCTTCTCCATCAGCTTTGCATAGTTAGGAAACATCGCGATCACGCCGATACTTCCCGTGATGGTTCCGGGATTTGCAACGATGCGTGTCGCGCCGCAGCTGACATAATAGCCGCCGCTCGCAGCAAGAGATCCCATCGAGACGACGATCGGCTTGACCGAATCTCTGATTGATTCAACCTCCTCAAAAATTTCCTGGCTTGCCGCGACTCCGCCGCCGGGACTGTCGACACGAAGGAGAATCGCCTTGACGCTCTTGTTCTCTGCAAGAGTCTGAAGCGTGGAAACAATTTCGCGCGAAGAGATAATAGTTCCCGTCAGATTGACAACAGCGACCTTGGCGCCGTGTCCTGAAAGGTCGTACTCACTTTCTTCTGTTCCCCCGGCAAAAATAAGTATAGCTATCAGAACGCTTCCTGCCAGAACAACGCCGATGACCCAAAGAAAAACTTTTGTCGATTTTTTCATCAATGTCCGAAGGATCCTGTGGATAAGTCTTAGTTGCACAATATTTTAGCAATAAAAACGGATAAAATCAATTTACCCACATCTCGGAGATCAAAACAAACTTTGACTTCCCTATCCGGAAAGATAACCGGAGTTTAACCAACGTTTATTTTGAAGACACTGCCGACAAGTACACTTGCCACTATCACCAAAAACACTATCGCTGTGATACCTACAAACTTAAAGTCCTTCTCCTTCCAGAACGCAAAGATGGAAATAAAAACCCTGCTGACAGGAGTGAGAATGAGACTGACGGTGCCAAGATAGAGAAAAGCCCGCGGGTCGAGCGTAAACAGGCTCGAAAAGAAATCTCCAAAAGAATGGAAGTACTGCTGTGCGACTTGCGGGATAGAATCTCCTTTGATAAAAAGAAGTATTAATCCGACTAAATAAAATCCGATTGTCGTGTACATCCCAGTCGCAAGAATAAATGCGACAACTCTGTTTATAAATTGCGCTTCGGATTTTTCAAACTGCAGTTCTTTGTCGCTCATAACAGTCCGGGAAATTTTATATTGAACCCAAGAAGCAAACCTTTGGCGATCATTTGGTAGCCGAGATAAATCATAAGAACAAAAAAGACGGTTTTGATTACCTTGCTGTGAAGTTTGTTCATAATAAGGCTTCCCATTGTTGCGCCGAGCATCGTGCCGAGCGCCACGGGCGCGACGGTGTACTGATTGATTCCGCCGGCGATGAAATACACGACCGCACTTGTAGCCGCAGTAACGCCGATCATAAATTTGCTCGTTGCGACCGAAGCTTTCATCGGAATTCCCATCATCGAATTCATCGCCGCGACTTTTATGACTCCGCCGCCGATACCGAGCAAGCCAGAGCCGACGCCGGCAAGCGAAGAGATCAAGCTTCCCTCAACCGTCTTTGTCGCGTGATAATTTACTTCTCTCTTCAGAGCCTCATCGTGATAATTCCCATACAATCTCAAGGTGCGTGCTATCTTATCATCCGTCTTTGCTTCGTAACCGCCCGACTCAAGCATTCTATCTTCGACCTTGCGAGTTCTATATGATATAATTGCCATATAAAAAATTAAAGCTCCGAAAATCAAGCTCAGCACCCATCCGTGCATCAGCACGCCGATCAACGCTCCAACCAAAGCGCCTGCGGTTGTCGAAATTTCGAGAAACATTCCCAATCTAACGTTGGTGATTTGCTGGTCGACATACGACAATGCTCCGGCGATTGAAGTAGCTATAACCGAAACTATACTTGCGGCTATCGCGGAGTGAATCGGCAAATGAAACAATAGCGTCAAAGCCGGCACAATTATGACTCCGCCGCCCACACCGACCAGCGCGCCGAAGAAACCGGCAAAGATTGCGACCAAGAACATCAGAACAAAAGTTGTGAGCATTGGCAAAATATATTCCGCCTAAGCCAAAAAACAAAGACTATTTTTCGAAGTCTGGCTCACAATTTTCGTTTGTATAACAAGGCGGGTTTTGGCTAAATTAGTGTTGCATTCTAACGGGAACAATATTTTATAAATGAACAAGCTCGCGAATTACTTAAGACTTATGAGACCAAAGCAATGGGTCAAGAATGTGTTTGTTATTGTTCCACTGATATTTTCAAAGAATCTATTCAACATTTCACTCTTTGCCGAGTCCATCTTAGCATTTATTTCGTTCTGTTTTGCTGCCTCTGCTATTTATGTTATAAATGATATTGCCGACAGAGACTTAGATACCTTACATCCGGTAAAAAGGAATCGCCCAATTGCTTCGGGAATGGTAACTGTAAATGAAGGTTGGGTTCTCTCGGTGATTTTACTCGTGTTCTCTTTTCTTCTGCTGATTCTCGGCGGCGTTCGTCTCGCCACTGGCGCCGCAATTGTGGCTTATATTTTGGTAAACCTGCTATACTCGTTTGCGCTCAAACAAATTGTGCTCGTAGACGTTTTCATTATAGCCGTCGGATTTATCTTGAGAATTGTTGCAGGCGGTTATGCAATCGACGTGAAGATTTCGAGTTGGCTTATTATGACGACACTCTTCATCTCGATTTTCCTTGGCATAGCAAAACGGAGGAGCGAATTCGTCCAAATTACCGGAAGCCCGAACGAACTGTCGAGAAGAGTGCTCGCCGATTATGATTTAAGCCTGATAGACCAGATCTTATCTGTCTCGGCGGCAAGTGTTATCATTACATACGCGCTCTACACCGTTTCGGAAAGGACTGTTCGTGCATTTGGCACGGAAGCGCTGATCTTCACAACTATTTTTGTCGTTTACGGGATTTTCAGATATTTGTATCTTGTGCATAAAATGGGACTTGGAGAAAATCCCACAAACATTCTTTTGACTGACAAACCAATGATTGTCAATATTGTCTTATACGTCCTGTCCATTGTCGCCATCATTTATAAACAGGATCTGATTCAGCTCATCTCCAAATATGTCTCGCTCCCGTAAAGCTGAATTAATACTCATCTCCATAACTCTTGTTTGGGGCGGAACCTTTGCGGTCGTTAAGTTTGCTCTGACAGATGCTTCGCCTCTGACGTTCCTTGCAATAAGATTCGGAATTGCATCCCTGATTTTCCCGTTGATTTATCGCAAGAATTATTTCGCGATGGACAAAGCAACTCTCGTGGGCGGATTAATCCTCGGTGTTTTGCTGATGATAGGCTTTGCCTTCCAGACAATCGGGCTCAAATACACTTCCGCTTCAAAGTCCGCATTCATAACCGGGCTTCTCGTCGCCTTCACGCCAATTGCTCAAGCCGTTATTGAGAAAAGGCTGCCGACAAAAGGAAGCATGATCGGCGTCGGGCTTGTGGCGATTGGGCTCTATCTTCTGACGTCACCGGGAGGACAGGGATTCAACATCGGAGACATACTCACACTTTTCTGCGCGATTTCGTACGCGATTTATATTGTCTATCTCGACATCTTTTCCAAGAAACACGACGTTTCGAATCTTACTCTCTTGCAGCTTGCCACGACGAGCGCGTTGTCAATTTTGGCGGCGCCATTCGTCGAGAAGATCCACGTTCATCTCACAACAGGTTTGCTCTGGGCGTTCTTGTACACTTCCATCCTCGCAACTGTGTTCGCAACTTATCTTCAGACAAAATATCAACGCGACACGATGCCAGTTAAAGCCGCCATAATTTTTTCCATTGAGCCGGTTTTCGCAAACGTCATCGCTTTCTTTGCATTCGGAGAATTTGTCGGATACATCGGTGCGATTGGCGGCGCACTCATCATTGCGGGTTTGTTGACGTCGGAACTGCTCGACAGATAGTTATAGCTGCTTTTAGATTTTTCTTTATCGTGTACTTTTTTGAATCCATTATTGCGGTATCGTAAAGAAGAACTTCGAGCCTTTTCCGATTTCACTTTCAGCCCAGACTCTTCCGCCGTGTAATTCGACAAGACGCCTTGTCAACGCAAGTCCCAATCCTACTCCGCGATATTTCTTCGCATACGGATTTTGAGTAAGCTGTTCAAACGGCTTAAACAATCTGTCAATGTCATCAGATCTTATTCCCATTCCAAAATCTTCGACGCAGAAATGAATTGAATTACCGTTCTGCCGAACGTTCAGGTTGATTATCCCTTGGTAATGACTGAACTTCACCGCATTCGAAAGGAGGTTGATGATTATCTGTCTCAATTTCTGGGGATCGGCATAGATCTGTCCAATCGATTCTTCGATCTCCGTTGCGATCTTTATCTTTTTCTCGCCTGCCATCGGCTCTACAATCTTGACCGCTTGCATCAATTCATCCGACAATGCAAAATGAGATTTCTCAAGCTTCAACCTTCCAATCTCAAGTCTTGACAAATCAAGAAGATCATTGACGAGTTCAAGGAGGTGCCTGCCGCTGCTGTTGATGTTTCCGATGAACTGCTGCGCCATTTCGGGCGGCATCTCATTTATATCAGTATGAAGAATTTCGCTGAAGCCGATTATTGCATTGAGCGGTGTCCGCAGTTCGTGGCTCATATTTGCAAGAAACTCTGTCTTCGAACGGTTTGCGTTTTCCGCCTTTCGACGCTGAACTTCAAGAGCGATTGTATTCTGCTGCATCTCATCGAATAACTTTGCATTTCGCATTGCCAGCGAACATTGGTGGGCAAAAAGTTCGAGCAAAATTTCCGAATAATCCTCTCCTGCGAAAAGATAGCAAAGCAGACCTTCTGCCGAATTGTCGGTATGCAATGGAACCAGAACGAACTGTTTTATTTCCCATTTGTTGATAACATCCGGGATTTTTCTGTCTCCAAGATAGAACGCAAGGAGTTCATTAATATCCGTTCCAATGTAAGACTTCCGGCTGCTGGCGATCTCTCTCAAAAACTCCAATTTATCTTCGGGTAACTCAATGTTACGAAGATCAATGTCGAACATGTCGACAAGCTTTTCCAAAGCTTTGCCGCCGTTTCCGGAATAGTAACTCGAATTGAGCGTGTCTGACCGCGGATTAAAAAGAAGCAGCGCAGAAAAATATGCGCCCGTCACTTCCTGTGCATTGGAAACAATTCTCTGGAGAACATCTTGAACACTTCCGGGGGACGCAAGCGCCATACTGTTCTCCTGAAGTTTCAAAAGATGTTTTGTGAAAACCTTGTTTTGTTCGACAAGTTTCTTGTCCGCAAGCGAACTGACATATTCGTCGATGCCCGGTACAAGTTTGATGATTCCATAGCCAATGAATAATATCCCGAGAAGATAAAAACCGAAACTCAGCACAACGTTGTACGGTAGAAGTATTACACGCGGAATTTGTACCACACTCTCCAAGGCGTCCAGGGCCGTACCAATCGTTACGAGAATCAATCCGCGCGGAATATGTCTCCACCCGACAAGCACGTTGTAACTGCCGCGCTTGTAGCGATAAACAGTGTACGATGAGATCGCAAGCATGGCAAAGAAAAGTGCGATCTGATAAACTGAAAAGATCATCGGGAGTTAAATCGTTCTCGAATAATCAGAAACGTCGAGCTTCCAAACAGGAACTCCGCAATAGCGTTTCCCTTCAGGACAGTAAGGCTTTGTCCCCGCGAGAAGTCTTATCGTGCAGGGCGGCAAAAGAAATTCCCCCAAATTCGGATGAACGTTTTTGATTTGCTCAACCTCGTCGAGTGAAGCTTGCCAGATTTCTTCCTGTGCATTGTAGCAGAGTCGCATTTCAACTTTGTGGTGAAGATTCAGCAGATCTGCTGACTCTGTAAATCTTATCGGAAAGGCATTCGGAAGAAGGTATGATGCAAACTGTTTGTCAACATTCATCTCGACGAGTTTGTTTATCGCGTCCCACGTTATGTCCATCGTGTCGCGGTAAAGTTTCTCTGCGTCTTTATCCATGAGAACAAGTTTTGGTATGATGTAATCCGGTTCGCTTCTCATGTGCTCAGTGATAAGAGGCCTGGAAGCCGGAGTCATTCTATGCCTCTGATCCTGCGAATCAGCGGTATGGCTCAATTTCTTTTTGAAAGTATAAGAGGCATGATACAAAGCCCGTGAAATCTTGTCGTGAGTTGTCAGCACAAGAGGATTACCAAGAATCTTATTGCGAGATGGATCAATTGCAAGCTCGATAGCTTCACGATCTGAAAGCTCGACCGAACTTTTGCCCAAAACTTCCCTCACAGATTCTGCAACAATTTTTTCGGAATTGATCTTATAATCGACGAGCTTAGAAGTGTGGTTTCCCATATCACGATCGAATTCTTCGATGAAGTGCGATTCCACGCCGTTCTTGTGAAGGCTTTTTTCCGAGAAAAAACTTTCATCGAGCGGTTCGTCAAGAACAATCTTATAATTCGGATCGAACCTGAGAAGCTCCTGTACCATCATGCCAACAACAAGCTGCTGCTCAAATGAGGCATCACCCACTTTTGACATCTTTGCGTATCTGAGCAAAGTCAAACCGCTGACCGTGTGGTAAAGGTATGAGAAAGTCGCGACTGGAAGCACATATCTCGCGATTTCCTGTGCTTTCTTCTTTATTTCGCTTGTGAATCGCTTGTCATTCTTGCGGCTCGGAAATCTCTTGAAATACTCGCCGCCTGCCGGCTTCGTCAGCAAATCAACAAGTTTTCTATATGCCTCAACTTGAGTTTTTGCGGTTTTGGTGTATATCTCCAGCGCGGCGCCCTGCAAAGGCGGAACAAAATAGTTTTCCTCTTTCACTTCGACATATCTCTGGCTCACCTGCTCCGAATTGTAAAAAGGATGCGAATGCAGAAAAGACCAAATGAATTGCCGCGAGACATTCGAAAGTTGGAACTGGAACGTCGCATGCTGAAAAGTTGTGTGATGCCCGGCTTCATAGATGCTTCGCGCAAGCTCAGTGTATTTCTCGAGATCGACCGATTCGTCTTCGATTATCCCTTTCGAAGAATAACACGTCCTCGCCGTCGCGATAACATTCTTGAATGAATTCGAAAACGCTTTTACGAGCTTAACCTGAGGAGGCTTGCTCGTGACACCGTTAAATCTATCTTCAATCCGAACTGTCTCTTGCGACATCGGAACTCCTATGCAATTCTCTTAATGACCACCAACGTTTTGTCATCCGCATACGCGGACGACACAGAAAACTTCTGAACTTCTTCCAATAGTTCGTAACAAATTTTTCTCGGTTCCAAATCCGAAAGCTCAATGAGTTTATTTTTTAATCTTTCTTCACCAAAAAAGCCGAAGTTGCTGTCAGTCGCCTCTGAAATTCCGTCGGTATACAGCAGAAGTATGTCACCTTTCTCAAAATTCACGTTTCCAACCTGATAGCGGGCGTTCGGCGCAATTCCGAGAGCCGGGCCGGTTGTAGAAAGCTGGGTAACCTCCGATTTTGATCGCTTGAAGAAAAGCGGCTGATTGTGCCCGGCATTTACATAAAGGAAAAGGCCGCTCTTCCCGTCAGTGAACTCGCCGTAGAAAAGCGTAACAAAGCGCGAATCCGAAAACGTCCAATTGACAAGATTGTTTATTTTTTTTACAAGCGATGCCATATTGGTTTGCAACTCGACTCCCATTTTCAAAGCACCAGAAACATACAGCGCTTCAACTGCCGCACTTAAACCTTTGCTCGCAGCGTCACCGATCGCCACGCCAAGCCGCTCGCCTTCTTCGCCCGCGGGAAGGTAATCGAAAAAATCTCCTCCGACCACACGCTCGGGCACTGAGACTCCGAAGATCAGAAACGAGCCGTATTTTTGTTCGTGCTCGGGAAGAATGATGCGCTGGATCTCCCGGGCTTTGTCTATGTCCTGCTCGAGCTGTTTCGTGCGGGCAACAGCGTGCCGTTCGCGCAAAACGGCAGTGACCGCGCTGCCAATGACGTTGAGTGTGTCGAAGAGTTCCTGATTATCGCCGGCAGAATTAAAAGCCAAGATGTATTGATAAAGCGGCACGCCTTTCACTTTAGTCTTGTCGCCGACGCCGGTAGCAGAATAATTCTCTATTCCTCTTTTGCGTAGATCTGGATTTTGTTCGGAACTCAACACGGTTTTCTGATTGCCGATGCGGATGGAATCCGGGTATTCCGAAACTTTTATTGTGAAATTGTCTGCGATGGACTTGACTTGCCCCATCTGTTTGACGAGTATGTATGCGTTCTTCCTTGGGATGAGTTTCCAGATTCTTCCACCCCTGATCCTAATTTGATCCGTACTGATTATTTCCTGCACGACATTTTGCAGTAACTCCTCGTCGCTCCTGTAATCTTTCGATGCGGTTTTTTCAATCGTGTGAAAAAGTTGTCTCTGATTCATTAATAGCTAATCCTTCTCCACCGTTCCACAACATTTTCGAGATCCACTGCCGGCGGGAGTATGCTCCATTTAGTGTAGAAATCAACGTCCTTGCTTTTGGGGAATGGATTCGGCGGATCAATTTTCGTTCGCAATGGCAAAATGGACGCGTCGCCAAGAAGAAGCCCTTCGCCTTGTTTCAATGCCGGGATGACATCCAACAAATCGGTCATGGACTCCGGCACAAGTTTGGCGACGTAAGCCTGATCGTCCGGATTCGACAAACGCATCGCCACAAAGTTGCTGCACTGTGAAAGTATCGACTCGGCAACATCGATCGGCCTTTGGCTCACAACCATGCAGCTGACGCCGTACTTTCTTCCTTCTTTTACTACACGCTCGATTGTCCGGCGTGCAGTCTGTGAAGACATCCGAGAGTTGAGATAGTTGTGCGCTTCTTCGAGCACTAAAAGTATGGGAAGATTTGCGCGATAAGGATTCCACATGTTGAAATCGAAAACAAGCCGCGCGAGCAGGGAGACGAGCGCATTCACCACTTCCTGAGGCACGTTGCTCAGATTGAGAACAACGATCGATTTCCCCGACTTCAATCCGAAAAGAGATTCCAGGAATTTTGAAAACGTGTCGGTGGACTTAAATCTTTTTGGTTTGAAAAGAAATTCAAATCGCTTGTCGTTAAACTTTGAATCGAACTTAAACAGAAACCGCGTGAAACTTCCGTAGAACGGCCCTTCTTTTCCGTTCGGCAGCCGTTCGGTATCAAGCGCCTGCATTTTGACTTTTATATCCGTAAGATCGAAGTAGACGGGAGAATCAACCGTTATCGAATCTTTGTAAGCAAGATTTTTTGCGCGCTTGCCGTTCAAGACGATCTCGGACATGACAACAGTCTCGCTGCGTGCGGACGGATCGTCCTTATCGATAAATGTTTCGACAAGCTCGTCGAAGTTCATTGCCCAATATGGCAGCTCAAACTCGCCGATGTTTACTTTTTCCGCAAGCTCGCCGAAGGCATCGCCGTATTCGTCGTGGAGGTCGAGCAAAATAATTCTTGCGCCCGGAAGCTTTGCAACTTTCTGTAATATAGAAGCGACGGCGCACGATTTTCCGGAACCAGTAGCTCCAACGATTGCGATATGCCTGCTGAAAAATTTGTCCGGGTCTATATAGTTCTTCTTGCCCTTCAAAAGAGATATTTCTCCAAGAGCAAAATCGAATCTTCTATGCGTATTGAATATGAGATCGAGTTCCGATTCGGTCGGCACTTCGATACTTGCTCCCGGAGACGGAAGCTCTTCAGTACCGCGCTCAAATTTTCCCGAGCTGAATTTTCCAAAAAGATTTGCGGTAAATCTAACGGTATCCGCGGAAGAAAGTTCAAGAGATGTTACGATGCCGAGGATTTTGCTCTCTTGAACGGGAATCGAGATATACGCGCCGACGCTGAAATTCTCGGTTACGCCCGTCTCTCCAATTATCGTCGAACCACGAACCGACACTACTTTACCCGCTGCTCCCATTTATTTCTCCTTTTCTATAATCTTCTTGAGCTCAGCAATCTTGTTGAGCGCCTCAACCGGAGTAAGATTATTCACATCGACGCCTTTGATCTTCTGTCGAAGCTCCTCATCACCAAGCTGAAACATCTCGATCTGCAAGTCGCCTTCTTTGGTTTTCGTCAGAACTTTATGCGGCTTCGGCATCTTCGCTCCGCCATGTGATAATGAGGCGGATTCAGTCGCGGACAATTCAAACGACTCGAGGTTTTTCAAAATTTCCTTTGCGCGGGAAGTAACCGCCTTTGGCAAGCCCGCCATCTCGGCAACGTGTATTCCATAACTGTGGTCTGCACTTCCTTCGACAATTTTGTGGAGAAAGACAACCTTTCCGCCGTATTCGCGGACATCCGCTTTGAAATTTTTCACGCGCTGATAAAGTTCGGAAAGTTCGTTCAATTCATGATAGTGAGTTGCGAACAACGTCCGGGCGGTCCGCGCGGGATTTTGGTGTAAATATTCGACGATCGACCAGGCAATCGAAACACCGTCAAAAGTGCTCGTGCCCCTTCCGATCTCATCGAGGAGAACGAGGCTTTTAGGCGTCGCGTTGTTCAAAATGTCGGCGGCTTCCTGCATCTCAACCATGAAAGTACTCTCGCCGGCGCTGATATTGTCGGATGCTCCAACCCTTGTAAATATCTTATCGACAACTCCTATCCGAGCTCGTTTCGCCGGCACGAACGATCCTGCCTGTGCAATCAAAATTATCAAAGCAACTTGCCGAATGAATACGCTTTTGCCGGCCATGTTCGGACCGGTGATTAGCGCAATCTGTTCTTTCCCTTCGGACAAAATCAGATCGTTCGGAACGAAACTCTCTCCGCTCGGCAAAACCCTTTCGACAACAGGATGTCTGCCCGCTTCAATTTCCAGATCGAGAGATTCATCTATAACAGGCCTAACATAATTATTTTCACGCGCAACTATTGAGAATGACAAGAGAACATCTGCGAGTGCGAGCGCCCTCGAAGTCGCGAGAAGAGAGGAAGAATGCATCGCGACTTCATTGCGCAATTCTTCAAACAATTGCAGCTCGAGTTTTTGAATCTTTTCCTCGGCGTGCAGAACCTTTTCTTCGTACTCTTTCAATTCCTGAGTTACGAAACGCTCCGCATTCACCAAAGTCTGCTTGCGGATGTAGTCTTGCGGAACGCGGGGAAGATTTGACTTGGTGATTTCTATGTAGTAACCGAACACCGAATTATAATCGACCTTGAGAGATTGAATGCCTGTCCGCTGCCGCTCGGTGACTTGAAGCCGCGCAATCCAATCTTTTGCGTTGAAGGAAAGCCCGCGCAGTTCGTCCAGCTCACCATTGTAACCTTTTCTTATTACACCACCATCAGAAGCCTGCGCCGGCAGATCTTCGGACAAAGACTCCGAAAGCCTTTTCAGCAATTGCGGCTCCGGATTGATCAACGATCCGATCTCGATCCAGAGTGTAGAACTCAGTTTGACAATTTCAGACTTTATGTCAGGAATTCTCGTCAGCATTGTCCGCAGAGCGCCAAGTTCACGTGGCGACGCGCGCTTTGTGGAAATTCTCGCTACAAGTCTTTCGAGGTCGCCGAAACCGGAAAGCTGCTCGCTGAGTTTTCTGCGCACTTCGGAATTTTTTGTCAATTCTTCAACAGCATCGAGACGCGCGTTTATTCCGCTGACGCTTTTCAGAGGTTGAAGCAGCATTCTTCTCAAGAACCTTGCGCCCATCGCCGTCTCTGTCGAATCCATGATACCTAAAAGTGTCGCGTTCACTTCCGATGTGCTCTCGACAATTTCGAGATGCTTGCTGCTTGTCCTGTTAATTTCCAGAAATCCGGAGAGGCTGAACTCCGACATTCCGACGATATGAGATAGATTGCCATTTTGAGTTTCGGCAAGATAATCGAGCGCGGCGCCTGCCGCTTCAACTGCCAACATTTTTGATTCTATTCCAAAGCCCTTGAGATTCTGAACATTGAAATGATGGATGAGTTTATCGTAAGCGTAATCGAAATTGAAAATGTAATCGTCGCGTCTTGTAATGATCGCCCTCTTGAGACAGCCCTGAATTATCGGCTCGAGTTTGTCTGATAAGTCCCGCGGCAAGACAACTTCAAGCGGTTCAATTTTTGTAAGATAAGTTTCCAATTCCTCGATTTCACCGTGAGAAAAATTGAATTCTCCTGTTGTCGCATCGCAAAACGCCAATCCGAACCCGCGCTCGTTCGTTATCAAAGCGGCAAAATAGTTGTTCACCTTCACAGATTCGGCGGAAAAATTAACGCCGGGCGTCACCACCTCGACTATGTCCCGCTTGACGATGCCTTTTGCGAGCTTCGGGTCTTCCAATTGTTCGCAGACGGCAACCCGATAACCGGCCTTTACGAGTTTCGGCAGATATTGATTTATCGCGTGATGCGGGAAGCCGGCTAACGGCACGTCGGCAGCGGCTCCGTTTGCGCGTTTCGTAAGTGTCAATGACAAAACCGCACTGGCGATCTTCGCGTCTTCCTCGAACGTCTCGTAAAAGTCTCCCATCCTGAACAGCACGATTGCATCAGGATAGCGGTCCTTCACTCTCCTGTACTGTAACATCACTGGCGTGATCGATGCACCTCTACTCATCTATGTCCGACTACTTCACTTTCAATGAATAGAATAGACACGACAACAACTTTCAATGTATCTCTATCAGAACACTCTTTTTGGTTCCCATAAAAATCATTCTCCTTGGGAAGGACATTGAGTTCCAATTTTTCCTCTCTCTCATGTATGTGGTTAAAATATACTTGAGGTGTGAAAGTTTAGCAAGAAGTGATAAGGAGTATAAAAGATTTGCTTCATGACAAGCGTAATCATAAATGATTACGCTGCGCGGACAAAGCTCGGTGAACCGAGCTAAGAAGAAAGATTATCAGAGCATCCCGACTTGTCGGGATGCTTTATTCTTTAAGCGTTGTCGTTTACGGCAACGCAGCTAACGATCTCCTTCTTTCTTAAATATCTCATCGCTCAAACCCGCATTTATTTTGTAGTTCGAGTAGTAAACCTCAACGTTTCCCTTTACTCCCCCGCCGCGGCGGCGTTCACCGTCAAAGCCTCCCATTTGCGGATTTACCTTCGCAACATCAAGGTTGACTTCGATCTTTACAGGTAACTCGAATCCGTCAAAAACACCGTAAGAAATTTTCGCTGAGACTTGGCGCCCAGGAGAAGGCACTGTCGCGATCTCTTTGATGAGCCAATCCTTTTTGTCGATTGTCAAAATGATTTTGTGATCCTTCGCTTCATCCTTCTTGGATGTCAGCGAAACGCGAACGGCAGGATCGCCATTGTAGGTCAAAGTGTCTATAACGCTTATGTCGAAGTCCTTCGGATTGAACTTTCTCGGATTGAATACGCCGACATCTTTTGGCAAAAAGAAAAGTCCCTTTGAATCTATCTTTACCTTGTCCGGTTCTTTGTAATAGACCTTAGCATCCATATCCGGAGCTTTGACCTCTTGAATGTCAAGATGCACCCGCACATCAACGGTGTAATCCTTTATGCCGGAGAATTTTCCGATCACATTTTCTATATACTGCAAGCCATTGTCCTGCCGTTGAATCGGGAGGAGAAGCATTAGACCGATTAAAAACGACAATAGATCCATCAGCTTTTAATATCCTTTCTGAGGAACACGAAAAATGCGGCGCCAAAAAACAAAACATCATAACCGAGAAGCGCCAGCGCGTACTTGCCGACCTCCTGCCAATTTATTGGATCATCCAAAAACAACTGCCAGATGTTCATGTACGTCGTGAACAAGTAAGGCCGGAGTGATTCAAGAAAGTCGAACGGTAAATTTCCAATGACGAAAAATATCACCACGATTGCCATCGAGCCGATGATCGGTCCGATTGAATTATCGACGAGCGCGGAGAACAGAAATGCAAGCGATCCAACAACCGACATCGACAAAATTGCTGCAAGAAATGCCAGGGCAGTTCTCGAAGCCGCGATGTGCTCCGAGAGAATCACGATGTGAGGCAGCCCAGTCTGAAATCTGATCAGATCGCCGCTTCCAAAGAAAGCGAGTCCGAGTCCGACACAAAGCAATGCGAGAAAGACTATCAGCATAGCCGTGTAGAAAAGCATCACAAAAAATTTTGCGGCAATTATTTTCGATCGCGACGGAGGGCGGATTAAGAGGAATCTGATCGTCCCGGAAGTGGCTTCGGAAGAGACCATATCGCCCGCGACAAGAGTTATCAGGAATGGCACATGAACGTAAAGCGAATTCATAATGAAAGCCGAGATCACCCACGCATTCAAGACATTACCGGAGATTAGAAAATCGCTGTTGAGATTGCCGGCATAGCTGTGTGCCATTCTTGTCTCGTTGAGTTTGATAATGACTTCCAATAGGATCACAGCGCCGGCAACTGCGGCAAAACCGATGTAAGTCCGCCACCTCCTGAATGTCTTTTGCACTTCAATTGCAAACAGACTCATCCTTCAGACGCTCCTTCCGTTATTTTCAAGAAGTAGTCTTCGAGCGTCCTTTTCGCAGCAAAAGACGAAACCTCAATCGCATTTGTAACCAGGAGCCTGTTCAATTCCGCTGCACGGCGGGAATCGATGTGTACATCTATTCCATTTGCGACCGACACGATTTCGACCCAAGGCATTTTTCTCAGAAGCTCCACGGCTTCATTCTGCGGAGAAGCCTGAATGGAATAATAAGCCGAATCGCCATTAAGAAGCTCGGATACTTTTCCCTGAGCTATGAGTTCTCCATGATTCAAAACCGCCATCCTGTTCGCAACCGCTTCAACCTCGGTGAGCAAATGTGACGAAAGAAAAATCGTCGTACCATGTTCCCTTGAAAGTGCGAGAACTAACTCGCGCACTTCCTTCATGCCCTGCGGATCAAGTCCGGAAGTCGGCTCGTCAAGGATTACGAGTTCTGGCTTCGTCAAGATTGCTTGAGCTATTCCGAGACGCTGTTTCATCCCATGAGAGAATGCCTTTACCTTGTCGAACGCTCTCGACTTCAGTCCGACAATTTCCAGCGCGTCGAATATTTCGTTCCTCTTCACTTTGCGCGTGAGCGAGCCGAGAAGTTCTAAATTTTTGTATGCTGAGAGGTATAAATAAAAATCCGGCTTCTCGACAATTCCACAGACTCTTGAGAGAACAGACTCCCGGTTACCGCTTACATCTTTCCCGAAAATTTTTACGCTTCCGGAGGTCGGCGAAAGAAGTGTCAGGATTATTCTGATTGTTGTGCTTTTGCCCGCGCCGTTCGGTCCGAGAAATCCAAAGACATCACCTGCACGGACTTCGAGATTCAGATCCTTCACAGCCCAGCGATTGCCGAATCTTTTGCCGAGACCTGCAGTGGTCAATATTGCTTCAGACATCTAATTCCATTTCCCGCAAATGTTTGTGCAATTCCGGTCGTCTAAGATTAAATTCAGCAAATGCCATTGTCCCTATATAATGATAGCTCAAACAACGCTTTCTAAATCAACTGATTTAATACTATCGGAGATTTCGTTAATAAGTTTCAGAACTTTCTGATGCTCGGGGTGTTTGCTGTACCGCTGCAGCGAATTTAAGTCATCGAAAATGGCGATCAATGCAAAATCATACGACCTTTCGGAGTGAATGACATTGCGACCGAATTCATAATGCTTAATCTCAGGAATCAGACCGGGCAGCGCACTGAGACCTTTTTTGAGTTTGGCGATTTCATTTTCAGTTATTGATGGTTTGAACTTAAAGAAAACAATATGTTTTATCATACTATTCCAGGATAAATGCTTCTCTAAAATCGTTTATGAGAAAATAAAACGCTGTTATCAACGCACCACCGCAGGAAACAATCCCAAATACGAGGACGACTTGCGAGATCGGACCGGCAAGTTCCATAGCGCCAAGGTGTCCAAAAATCCAGTTCCAATCATGAATCGCAGCGTCCGAAATAAGAGGAAGCCTGCGGTAAGGCGCGTCGCCGATGTAGGCAGAAACATTGACCAGATTTTGTCCGAGCCAGTAAAGCGTGCCGATAAGGGTACGGAAACCTGACTTCAGAAAAACCCAGATCGCAAGCCCGGGCAGAATTATTTGCATCAGCGAACCGCCCATGAAATAGATCATTCGTCCCATGAAACCGAAAAAGAAATGTCCACCTTCATGGATAAAGAGATCAATCATGTCGATAGTCCAGATGACAAAAGGAATATGGTAGCGGCCCTGAAAAGTCTGATAATCGGTTGCGAGATACCACGTGAAATAACTTATAATCGCAATGACAAGAATATCCAGTAGAATAATAAGTCTATTCAAAACGTCTACTTTCTTTGACTGAAAGATAGCAAAATCCGTTTTGTCCATCAATTGTCTGTATGCAAGCGGCGAGGGACTCGATACATCGAAGATTTTAGAGTTTCTAAAAAGCTGGCTCGAAGACCACCTCCTAAATTCCGATAAGAGATACAGCGGTTTTCTTAATTCAAAAGGCGTTGAGTAAATTAGGCAACCAGAAAAGGTCGGCAGATTTCTCTGCGTCTTCGCTTCTAAAATTTCAAGAATGAATTCTTAAACACGCAACGGCTTTCGACGCTTCGTCACATTTCACTAAGTATCGAACACCTACAGCTGAGCATCCCCTTATTGCAAAATAGCTATCTGTTCTTCGAATATCTTCCTGAAATGAAATCCGTAAATACTAAAAGTGATTGCCAGCGGAAAAAGTTTTGGACGGGTGAATAACGACCAGAAAAATAATTTCCAGTAATAGATTCGTTCTTTGCCGACAACACCCAACAGCACGACGGACTTGAACAACGCTTTGATGTCCGAGAAATTCGCGCGAAACACTTTCGCCTGCGGCGGCTTAAAATCTTTGAGGAGGTTCTTTACCCGCGCATAATATTCTTTCGGCGAATAAATTTTGTTAACAATGCTCTTGTAGCCATTGATCAACGCTTCACGATTCATCTTCGGAATGAAGTTCATTGAGAAGTCGGTGTTGTCGCCGGTAAATGCGTTGAGCAAACGTCCTTCTTTCATAAGTCTCTGGTACAACTTCGTACCGCGCGGTGCATTGAGAAGCCCAACCATCGCCGTCACTATCCCCGTTTCTTGTATGAAAGCTGTCAAACGATCGAATATCGAGAGCGGATCCATATCAAACCCCACAATAAAACCACCCTGCACTTGCATCCCAAACTTTTGGATTTTCTTGACGCTTTCAGCCAGATTGCGCTGTTTGTTTGGTATCTTGTTGCATTCGAGCAAGCTCTCTTCGTTCGGCGATTCTATCCCGACAAAGACTGCATCAAACCCGGCCCGGACCATGAGCGTCAGGAGCTCATCATCGTCGGCGGAATTCAATGAAACTTCAGTACTGAAATAAAACGGATGTTGCTTCTCTTCCATCCAATCTATGATCGCCGGCAGAATTTCTTTCTTCAGTTTATTCCTGTTGCCGATAAAATTATCGTCTACAAAAAAGACGTTTCCCTTCCAGCCGTGTTCGTACAGACCATCAAGTTCGGCAATCACTTGTTCTTTCGTCTTCGTCCGCGGAACACGCCCGTAAAGAACAGTTATATCACAGAACTCACAATCGTACGGGCATCCTCGCGAGTACTGGACATTCATCGAAGCATATTGCTTGAAGTCTATTAAGTCCCATTCTGGAATTGGAGTCTGTGTTATGTCTGCCCATTCCGAAGTGGAATAAATATGTTCGGCTTTCCCCGCAATTAGGTTGTCGATAAACGGCTGCAGTGTCAGTTCAGCCTCGTTGAGTACGAAATAGTCGACGCCGACGAACTCATCATGAGACGATGTGAAGAGCGGCCCACCCGCAACCACTTTCTTGCCGAGTTCTTTACATCTCGAAATGACGGCTTTTGCCGATTCTCTCTGCACCGACATTGCGCTGATAAACACATAGTCTGCCCAAAGGATTTCTTCATCGTTTATCGATCTCACATTGAGATCAACTAATCTCTTCTCCCACGCCGGAGGAAGCATGGCAGAAACAGTCAGAATACCAAGCGGTGGAAACGCTGCCTTCTTGGATGTGAATTTCAGCGCATGTCTGAAACTCCAGAATGTATCTGGATATCGTGGGTAAACGAGAAGAATTTTCATTAAGCAACCTTAGAATATTTAATTAAAGGTAAATAATTGTGGAACTTGGTTCAATACGGTTGTGAAGAGGGCGATCTGAGAGGAAAAATGCCTCAGTAACTTGTTCACGGTTACTATGGCTCGGAGAGGAAATTCACTCGGTTTTATTGCTTCAACTGAAAATCCGCGCTGACATTTCCTGATTCGGGAACAGTAATTCGAATGGATTGAGTTTTAAAATACCCATACCATGCCTTCAAAGTGTAAGTCCCCGCCGGAACGCCTTTGATAAAATAATCGCCGTCCTTGTCGCTCACGGCATAGTATGGGTTCTGGAGCACAACTACCCACGCCTGCATATCGGGATGAATGTCACACAAAATCATAGCAGCACATCCGGCTTTGTTGAAGACCTGCGACTTGCTTTCTCCGCTGGGGAAGGAACCCAGGTTGAACGCACCTGCGCACGGCGACGGCGTAAACACGTTATGGAGCACTTCGTCATTGTTCATGAACTTAACTGTCGTGCCGGCCAGGATCGGGAGCACCTCTGGTATGAAAGCCATATTCCTTTGATCTATAACAGCCGCAGTGTCTGGCGGAGGAAATGTGCCGCTTACTTTTTCAATGTAGATAACGGCGTTTGCATTGTTCCCTTCACCGACGAGATGAACCTTGCCTTTTATGTTCCCGGCATCGGCAGAATCGGGGTTCATGAGAAAGAATGAAAAGCTAAGTGTGCAAACGAGGAAGGTTAAAGCAATTACCTTATGTCGCTCGCGATCATGAACGATGTTAACCTGACGAAAGGCATGTTCCCTCGACTCTCGGGGACTAACTATTCGAGTTTCATCTCGATGCTTTTGTTCTGCCATCTATGAAAAGATACAAAGATTTCACCTCATTTGGCAAAAGTTTTGGAAGTTGTTTCCCTTGAGAGGTAAGCAGTTGTTCCATGTGCTGGGCATGGTTCCACAATGCGGCGAAAAAATCGTCCTTATCGTTAAACGGACCGAGCTTGTCAACAGTTGGAGCGTTGAAATGATTACCGGCTTGATGACAATTCCCGCATCCCTTTTCTTTGAACAAACGCGCCCCAAGTTCTTCCGAACCGGTTGTCTTTGGACTGCTCTTGAAGTAAAGATACGAAATCACGTCAGCCATTTGATCGTCGGTGAACGTAGGGTATGGCCTCTTCAAGCCCTTCATCGCCACCGCCATTTTGTCCGAGTGATTCCACATCACCCCGGCAATCTTCGTCACACTCTTATTCAAGTTGAAGCGATTCAGATTAGGACCTACCGGTTTTTCAACGTGGCAGTAATAGCACCCTTTTTCTTTGAAAAGTTTTTCACCCAATACAGGGTCTCCCGGATACGCGTAAACTTCTTTTTCCGATTTGAGCAAACTCGCTTTTCGAATGTACGCAGTCAGGTCTGCGAATTCGTTGTCTGAAAAAGTAGGAAGCTTTATTGTCTTGGCGACACCCTTCTTGTGCATCTCAACAGAATGGTTCCACATTTCCTGTGCAAGGTAGACTGGTGAAACATAAACCTTCATACTGTCGAGCGAAATCTTTCCTGCAACCGGCCTGCCGAGAGAGTGACACTCGCTGCACTTTTTGCTAACAAAGAGCCGCTTCCCAACCGAGGCACTGCCCTCCCGACCAAGGTAACGGAGGAAGAAGAGAAAGTTTCCAAGATCGCGAAAGTCCTCGCCGGTGAACTCCGGTCTCTTTGTGTTTGACCTTATCATCGTGAGCAGCATCTTTGGCGAATGGTCCCACATCTTTGAAATCAGGTCATAGCTGTTTCCAAAGAAAATGTGTTTGCCGAAATCAGGTCCGACGGTGCCGCCTGTGCCGTTCACTGCGTGGCAGTTCAAGCATCCTTCCTTCTCGAACACTTCTCTTCCTGCAAGCGGATTCTTCGGTAATTCCTGCGCGAAAACAGCAGAGCCCAACAGGACGAGAGCGAATATAGTTTGTAACGTGAGCTTCTTTACCATGTCAGTCTCCTCCTCTTTGAATTTGTCTGGTTCCCGGCTTTGTTAAAAGCCGAACAGACATCGCAATTAATTTCAAAATTTTCCCGCCAATATTTTGTCGTTGTCATGCTCCGGCTTTGGCGTTTCTATGCAAACCAAAGAACACGTAAGATAGTACACCGGCAAGTATCCAGAAAATTGTGACTGCAAGTATGCTGATACTAATCGAGGCGGTCTGCGCGTCTTTCAATTCACTGGCAACTATGACCAGATGTATAAACCACCATGTTATGCTGACCGCAAGTATCCACACAAACGAGAGAGTAATGAATTGCACGATGTAAATTGTTCTGTCTTTCATGCTATTAAATTCCTCCGCTCTTCGCATAGGTTAGAAAGCCGCAAACCATCTTTGTTAGTCGAGCGCGCCGTCATATCTCGGCCTTTACTGACGCCTCAACTTGTTTTTCCTCCGGGTGCCCCGGCAAGTATTCTCTTAGTCTCTTGGAGACTTCATGCACGCTCTGCAATCTTCCTTCCTTGATTTCCCATATTGAGATAAGCGGGAATAATTTTGAGAATCCCATGAACCCGAGCGCGAACGCTGACAAGGCGGCAGCAAATATTGAGATCTCGGTAACGGACGGAATGTATATCCCCGTCGGGTAAGGAAGCCTTGGATTTGCCAATGTCGGAATGACTATGATTAGTCTCTCAAGCCACATCCCAATGACAACGCCGATCGATGCTACCAAAATACCGGGCAGCTTTTTCAGCTTTCTGTTGCTCAGGATGATAATAGGAAGGAGAAAATTGCAGAAAACCATCAACCAGAAAAATGGCGCATAACCTCCGGTGAACTTGTATAAGAAAACTCTCATTTCCTCGGGCTCATGTCCATAAAAGGCAGTGAGGTATTCGGCGAAAGTGAAATAGGTCCAGAGCAGGGACATTATTAGAAGAAGCGTTCCCAAATATTGAAAATGGATTTCCTTCAAGTAATCTTCGAAGTGGTACGCCTTTCTGAACACGATCATCACGATTAGCAGAGCCGCGATTCCCGAATAGATAGCACCCACAACGAAATACGGACCAAAGATCGTGCTGTGCCATCCGGGCTGCAATGTCATAGAGAATATCCATGCGATTATGGTGTGCACCGAAATGGCTATGGGTATTACCATCACCATCAAGATACTGATTGCTCTTTCGAGAGTGTGTTTCTGTTTCGCCGTCCCTTGGTATCCCCACGCAAGGATTTTATAGAAGTTCTGCAGTTTTCCGCCGCGATCCCGCAATAGTGCAATGTCGGGGATGAGAGGCAAATACAGATAGATAGTCGAGGCAGTGAAATATGCCGTAACGCTCGTCACATCCCAAAGCAGCGGCGACTGCAATCTTCCCCTTTCGAACAAATGAAGAATCCTGTCGGGCCTTCCTAAGTCGATGATGGGGTGAAGTCCGCCAATCGCTAGAACGATCCCGGTTATTACTTCCGCCATCCTCGTGATCGGACGGCGCCATTCTGCTTTTGAAAGTCTGAGTATCGCAGAGATAAGAGTACCTGCGTGGGAAATTCCGATAAAGAAAACGAAGTCGACGATGTAGAACGCCCACGTGACAGGTTCGTCCATCCCCGTGACGCCCAAACCGAGAATCAACTGCCGTATGTAACAGCCTAAGCCAAAGAGAAAAATAGCGACAAGGATTGCAACCAGAACGTAGAAGCCCCTCCCTGTTTCATAGATAGGCTTGAACAGCACCTCATCTTCATCATTAAGATTTTGATAAGCCATATAGTGTTTCCTTATTTATGATGCGGTTGCATAAGCTTTTGAGGTCGGACGTCTAGCGGATGCATCATTTTCCCTTCATTCAATTGCATTCAGGTAACGAACCTTGGGGATTGTGCCCAACTCCTCCAGCAATCCGAATGCGCGATAATCGTGAGAAGCTTTCGAGACATCGCTGTTGGTGTCATCTAGGTCACCAAAGTAGATTGCCTTAGCAGGACATACCTCAACACACGCAGGAACGTAATCGCCTTCCTGGAGTTTCCTGTGTTCCGCCTTTGCCTTTTCTTCGGCGATTTGCAGGCGGTGGACACAGAATGTGCATTTTTCGACGACACCCTTTGGTCGAACAGAGACATCGGGATTGTCACATTTCTCGACTTCTTTTGGCTGTTCCGTCTTGTACCAGTTGAAAACTTTTACCGTGTAAGGACAGTTTGCCATGCAGTACCTGCAGCCGATACACTGCGGATAGATCTGCGCCACGATTCCAACTTCCGTTTTGTAAGTGGCTCTGACCGGACACACCTTGATACACGGCGGCTCATCGCATTGCATGCAATTACGCGGTATTGCTTTGGGCTTAACGTTTGGATAATCGCCTTCGTATTTCAACGTCAACATTTTCATCCAGAACATTGTCCTCCCCTCAGATGCGTCATCAGGAGAAACAATCTGGACATTATTTTCAAGCTTGCACGCTGTAACACACGCCTGACAGGAGGTGCATTTGTTAAGATCTATTACCATCCCATATTTTGCCATAATTACTCCTCTATATTGGAAGAGGTTGGTTCTCGCAATGTTTGACACTCTTCTGTTTTATGCGTCCTAGATACCATCGCCCGCTCTTTCAATCATGGCTATTGTTTCTGAAAACGATGGCGTTCCAGTAGCTTCGTCGAACACGTTGTCGGAATATGATAGCGGATTGATGCCGAAAGTTTTTCCTTGAACCGTGTGACCTAAACCGAACGGAACGTCGATGTTTGTAAGCATTACAGCCGGATTATGCAGGGCAACAGCTTTAAAAGATCCCTTCGCTGTTTTGATTCTCACCTTGCTTCTGTCGCTGATAGAGAGTTTAGTTGCAGTGGCGGAATTTATTTCAACCCAAGTGTCATAGTAAATATTCGAATCCAGACCAAACTGTTCAGTGAGGACAGGATTCCGTGCCATGTCTCCCTTGTAGTCGAGGTCCTTTACAAAAATGTTCAGGCGAAGAGAGTCGCCCTTTGGTTCCACATTTTGTGATCCGGAATTGTCGTCTGCAATCAAATTATTTTTATCGAGAGTGAGTGTAGGTTTGTATTCGGAGACCTTTGGAAAAGGATCCCACCACCCACCGTACCTGAGCATTTGTTCCCAAAACTCATCGAAACTCGAATAGGAAGCCAGCTGCCATCCCGCCTGATGCAGACTCTTTTCAAGTTCGGTTGGCTTCTTCTGGTTCATCAGCATTCCTTTGCCGTGATTGTAAACGGGTTTCAGATATGTCTGAAGATAATCCTCGTAATTTTTGTAAGCCCACTTTGGGGATAATTTCAGATCGCCTACAAGCGAGACTAAAACATCGCCGGTGTGAACGGTGGAGTAAAACGGCTTTACAATCGGCTGCTGGGTACTTATCGTGGGGCTACCGGTAACTGTCAGTGCAATTGCATCAAGTTTTTCCAGATCATCATGGTCCGGAATTATCAGGTTTGCAAGTTCGCTTGTTTCATCGAGGAATGGTGAGAAGCTGACGACGAGCGGTATGCCCGCTAATGCCTTGCGAAGCTCCTCTGAGTTCGGCGAGTTGAACAGGAAGTTGTTTTTGTAAAGCATTAGCAATTTGACATCGTTGTCGCCGAGAAGCATGTTTTTGTTCCATGCTTGTTTGGACTTGTCTGTCTCTTTACCACTTTCGAAATCCGGAAGTTCTTGCCCCTTCAATTTTCCGTAACCAGCAAATCCCTTGAGTCCGTTAAGAGCGATCACGGCAAATGCGTTTCTGATTCCGTTTGAAGAATAGAGAATCGACTCATCAAAATAAGCGACGGGAGACGATGCACCGGAAAATTTTCTGGCGATTGTTACAATATCTTCCGCAGCCACTCCCGTTCTACTCTCGACCGCCGCGGGACTGTAGTCTTGCAGAATCAATTCCTTAAATGCATCGAAATCTTTGAATTGCTTCTGGACAAAAGCTTTGTCGTAGGTTTCGTCTTTCAAGATTACGTAGGAGATTCCCAGTGCCGCGTCCTCATAATACTCTGGGGCAATCGGGATCCAGCGCTTCGCTTTGTAAGCGCTTGGGGTAAGTTTCGGAGAAAATGTGATGAACTCATTTTTCTTTGCTTTGAATTCGTTTATAGCACGCGTGAAATAAAGCGGGCTCTCCGAAATCTCCGTGAACTGCGCACCAAAATTCAAAATGAAATCGCAGGTTCCAAAATTGATAAAGTCAGGACGACCATCCGTAATCCGATTATACGGCATCGCAGAATTGGCAGAGAAGTTGTCGATCTCAACCTTGTCCGAGCCCATACCGCTCATGAATTCCCGTATGAGATTCGCCATGAAATCTGATTCAGTCTGTGCAACGAAGGCCGCCTTGCCATCCTTCGCACTGCCCATGTTCTGCTTTAATCCCTGCGACAAAATTCCGTAAGCTTCCGAGTACGATATCTTCTGGAATTCCCCGTTCACCTTTTTCATGGGAGATGTGAGGCGATCGGGGTGATATAAACTTTCAATTGAGGTCAGCCCTATCGGACAAACGCCGCCCTCGTTGATCGGCGACAACGGGTTTCCGAATGCCTGTATCGGAAAGTCATCAATCATACGAATGCGCAGTCCGCATCCGCCCGGGCATTTCGTGCAAGTTGTGAGTTTCCACGTCTCGACTCGAGGTCCTGCATACAAGATCGGTTTAACGGAATTAGGAATCTTAAGAAGAGCTTCACCAACTCCACCTGCTGCGAAACCGATTAGTGAACCACCGAGAAGTTTAACAAAGTCTCGTCTATTTATTTGCATTCAAAGTTTCTCCATTTGCGCAAGTCTTGGCGTTTCCAAAATCGTCAAACCATTATCTGTGGCATTGCCAGCAGTCGGTGCTGGCATGCCTTTTCTGATGGCAGTCGATGCAGTTACTCATTCGTATTTTGAGAAATTGCGTGATCGGAGGTGAAGTAAACGCCGCCATATCACCATGACAAAGTTTGCAGTCCAGTTTTCCAATTACTACATGCCTCAGATGCGAGAAGTAAACATAGTCCGGTACGTAGTAGATCGAGTACCACGGTATTTGTTTATGACTCTTGACATACCCGAATACCTGCTCTTCTCCAGGTGTCTTCTTCATTGGGGTAGAGTGGCAGGCACCGCATATTTCTATGTTTGGAATTCCTGCACGCGCACCGAAAAGGACGTGTTGGTGACAAGCTATGCACGGAATTTTATATTTCGACGCGTGCACATAATGACTGAAATCTATCGGCTGCGTGAACTCGTAATGTTTATCAATTGCGCCACGCATCGTATATATACCAGCCGCGAAGCCAATCACTGTTACAATTAATATGAGAAATTTTTTCATGGCATGTCTGTCACAGAGAAAACAATTTGTGGCGCCCCCGCTCGGCAAAAGAGAGCGGGAGCGTCGGATTAATATTCAGCTATTCAATAGTTCTCAGGAACTCAAGCACCTCACGCGCCTGCTCTTTTGTGAGCTGCTGGTCGGGCATCTTAGGAACATTCGAGTATTCCTTAAGCAGTGCTTTTATTATAGGATCTTTCTTCTGCATTTCAGCGGTGTTAAGCAGATAGTTCATGATAAAGGCAGGAGAGAGCTTTTTCGCGACACCCCGAAGCGGCGGCGCCAACTTTGTCTGGTCCACGTCATGGCACAAGTAGCACTTTGAATAGAATATTGCATTGCCATTATCAACCATGCTCTGATCTATCGGTCCTAATTTCACTTCTTTGATTGGGCCGATACCATTGTCAACAGCGGACTTTTTCTCTTTCTGAGAATATGCCGTCTTCTCACCCTTCGGCAAAGAAGTGCTGTCGACTTTCTCGAAGCCCATCATGAAGAAAATAATTGCTGCGAGCGAAATCGCTGCGAGAATAGTTTTTTTCATCGTAGTCTTCCTTTTTAGAATGCTAACCATGTAACTAAATAAAGTGTATTGTTGTCCGAAGCGTTTCTCCCGGAGCCATCGTAGTTTGTCGAACCGCCGTTAAACTTTGAGTAGGCAACATACTGCAATGCGATCTGAGTGTTCAGCCAGGGAATAAATGAAATTTGCCCCGTCACGCCGCTGCTGCTCGGTGAGCCTGTTGCACTCCCCGAAACCGGAGCGGGTGCGTAGAAAATCGCGTCGCTGGTGCCGGTCGTTGAGAAATATCCCACAGCCAAAGCAAACATTGAGGGGAAATTGTAGTTAGCGTCAACTTTCAAACTGTTGAGTGTTAAGCTGTTGGATGCCGAACCGCCGGATGCAAATGTCGCATCAAGATTCTGCTTCTCGGTTATGTAGCTCGCGTGGGCAACTAATTCGCCGCCGCCGAGCGATTTCTCATACTGGGCGTCAACTCCGATGTCCGTGTACTTGTTGTACGGTCCTGAGATTCCTGCAGGAAACATATTCGATGCAAGTCCGAATGTTCCAACCTCTAAGTATTGACTTCCCGAATTGACCTGCAATGCCAAACGCCAATAAGGAGATACTCCCTTTATGTTGTTCGTCCATGTCGAATCTGCCGGATAAGACAAGCCTTGGATCGCAGAATGATAAGCGCTAACCTCGGCATAGACGAGGTTGTCATACAGAGCATAAGCACCAAGCCCCACAACATTGCCCGACATGGTATTGGCAAGGATTGGAGTCCAGCTCGGTCCGGGTGCTGAAGACGAGGATACATACGGGAACCCCCATGCCGGTGTCGTGTTCCAAACATCCTGCATCGTTGGGTTGTTGTTCAGTGTTAATCCGTAGAGCAAGTCTTTCGAGCCGAGCATAGTGTGATTTGCATATCGAAACTCAGCCATGTCCATACCGATTGTCCCGGAAGTCGGATCGTAGGTGAGCTGAATATAAGAACCTAACTTTGGAGTTAACTCGCCGGACACGAAGAGGCTTAACTGCTGTGGGAACATTGTCGCACTTGCATCTGCTCCGGGCGTCGCCTTCGTCACCTGACTGAATGAAGTCATCACCATCGCCGACAAAGGAAAGCTGCTGAGTATCTGCATATCTTTTTCTTCATCGTGTGTAGATACCAAAGTCGGTGATCCTACCATGGTATAGCCGTTTAGTTTGAAAAGTCTGCCAAACGGGGTAAGCTGGGGAAAATTGTAGTGACAAGCGCTGCATGCCAAACCCGTCTGACGCGCATAACTCGGAATTGAATACCCTTTTGAACTCGAGAAAATCACGATAGCCCCCATCAAAGCTAAGACGAACGAAATTTTTGGTCCGCTTTTTCTGGCTAACGTTTTCTTGGTTGCCGTGTGATCCATGATTACCTCCAGCATGTTTTGTTTTTGTAAGTGTTCATGAGAATGTCAATTGTTAAGCTCTTTGGATGGATTGTCGTGTAAACAGGCGCGAACTATTCGCTGTAGCTCTTTGAGTTCCAGCGGCTTCAACATCAGATAATCCGCCCCATAAGCCTTTAACTCAGCTTCGCTTACTGTATCCGGATAACCCGTTATCACGATGAGCGGTGTGCTCGGTTGCAATCTTTTTGCGTGGATAAGAAAGGTCACTCCTGATTCCAAGTTGAGTCTTAGATCTGTTATAAGAAGATCAAATTTTTCTTTTTCCATTCTGGATAGCGCTTCCTTTGCAGCAGAAGCCGCCACCATAGCACAACCCTCTTCCTTCAAGAAATCTTGAAACGCGAGGAGGATGTTTCTGTCGTCATCCAAAACTAAAACTTTAGGCCGATGTGCCATAATAGAAATACATTCAACCTGAAAGAGGCAAACAGTGTGCCGCCAAGTCTGGCTGAATAAACAGGCAGATTTTTAAAGTTTGGCTGATTCTAATCAGGACTTATCCAGCACCGACAAGCATTGCTTGCTTGACGTAAAGCAAATCTGTCACTTGGACCAGACGTGACTGTCACCTGAAAGGTGATGGTCACGTAAAGGTCTATTTTACGTTACGACAGCTGCAAGCGTGGCATGGGTAAGAGGAATGATGATCCTGAATGTAGTGCCGATGCCAAGTTTACTGTCCACGGTTATTATTCCCCCGTGGCCATTAACGACGCGTTTCGCCATTGAAAGACCTAGCCCGGTGCCGTTGGGCTTTGTTGTAAAAAACGGATCGAATATCCGAGAAAGGTTTGTCTTCTCAATGCCTGGCCCAGTATCCCCAATTTCTATCTCTATACACTCAGCTCCTTTTTCCAGAACAATTTCCTGTCCGCAGGATCCTTCGGACAAATCGACTGGGCTTTCTCCAAGAGATTCACCAAACTCTACATATAAATAATCCCGAAGCGTTTTCCTGAGCCTTATCTTTTTGGTCGTAACCGTGATCACTGAATCGCCTTGGCTGTTCTTTGTTTTGGAAGAAAACGAGAAATTGCGATTTTCAATCGCTTGAACAGCGTTTAGAAGAATGTTCACCATGGTTTCTCGCAAATGAACGACATCAAGAGACAGTACAGGCAGCGATGAACTGAGGCCTTTGCTTATGGCAACCTTAGCTTTATTGGCTCGCAGGCGCACAAAAGCGATACTCTCGTCGACAACTTCGTTAACCGAAGTCGTTTTGAAATCCATAAGTGTCGGTCGAGCAAAACCCAACAATTCTGTTACTGTCGATTCCATCCTGTATGTAGAATTCAACGCTACCGTCAAAGACTCCTTCTTAGAACGGTCAAGCTCTTCCGACTCGCTGAATAGTTGAAGTATCATCTTTATGGAAGTAAGCGAATTTCTGAATTCATGCGCGATAAATGCCGTAAGCTCACCCATAGCTGCCAACTTTTCGGTTTTGATCAAATGCTGTTCAAGCCTTTTTCTCTTTGTAACATCCGTAACAATTTCCAGTATCGCGCTTACCTTACCGTCCTTTTCCATGGGCACTGCCAAGTGCTCAAGATATCTGTCGGTACCGTTTGCATTGACAACTTGGTCGAGATGCCCCTCGGCTTTGCCGGATTGAATCACGCTCTGGCTGATGCATGAATGACAGAGACCCGCACCGCAAAACAAATCGCGGCAATCTTTGCCGATCACTTCTTCGGATTGAAAACCTGTTACCTTCCCGAATGCCGCGCTGACCGTTTGTATTTTCAGCTGTCGGTCAAGAACAAGGAGAGCGCTTGGAACATTGTCAAGTATCGTCTGCAGTTTTGACTTTTCCTCGAATAGCTCTCTCGTTCGCTGAGCTACACTTCTCTCAAGACTGGCTTTGTGGTTCTGCAGTTCTTTATCACGTGCTGAAAGTGCGGCTGCCATCGCATTGAACTGGTCGGCAAGTTTCTCTATTTCGTCACGAGTTTCAATCCGAAGCCTGTGCTCATAATTTCCGCCTGAAATTATCTCCGCTCCCTTCCTCATCTCGGCGATCGGTCTTGTAAATTGCTCAGTCGCAAATAAGCCAAGCGTAACCGACAAGACAAGAAAGCCGACGATCGCACCCGCAAAAGCAAAGGCAAAAGAATAAACCGGCTTCATCAAAATTTCTTTCGGGATGGCTTCGATAACAAACAACGGTATCGTGAGATTTGAACCGAGTTTCTGTCCTTTCATACCGGCTTCTTCCGGAAAGAGCGGTGCGTATGAAACAACTTTGTCTATGCCCGATGCAACTATACCTGTTCGTCCAGACAACATCTCCGAGGAAATACGGCTCGGATACTCCTTCTTGATATTGTCTCTCATCAAGACAAAAAGCTTGTCCCAATTCTTTTTCTGTCTCGAGTCATAAAGGTAATGGCCCTCACCGCTGACAAGGAGGATTTCCTGACCAAATTTTGTTCCCGCTTCCGGCTCCATGACCTGAAATAAATCTTTCGCAAAAACATCCGCTATTAAGATTCCCACCATTTTAGTCTTGCTGTACAAAGGCGTGGCGAAACTTATAACAGCAACCCTCTTACCATCTCTTCTCATAAGCTCGACTGGCGAAAAGGCAATTTGACCATTCTTAAGGGGCTGGGCCATAAGAAAATAGAAGAATTCCTTCACATGACTCAGTCCGTCTTTGGGAACTATGCTAAAGTTGTCTGAGTCAGGAATTCCGGAAGTTGATTCCACACGAACGACTTCTGCTCCTTCGTCATTGACAATCCTTACCCTGTAATAGATCTTCTTGGTTTTGACAAAGTCGAGAAACTCAGACTCAAGAAGATCCAATTCACTGTTTCCCTTCGGGATCCTATGGTTTGTGAGTTCGCCGGCAAGGTGATCGACGGGGTATGAGTTCTCCAAAAATCTCATGTCTGTCTCAACGCCGCTCAAAAAATTTCCGGCTCTTTGCCGAACGATTTGAACATTATTGTTCAAATCTTTCTTAGCAGTCAGGATCAAGCTGTCGACGTTGGATATGATGGCGAAAACACCTACCGCAGCAATGGGAATAATAGACAAACCCGCAAAGGCGACAATTAATTTTGTCCTGATCGAAAGCCAGGGAAAAAGTCTATTGAAATTTATCATCTTATCTGTTGATGGTTTCCAAAGCGCTGCGGTCTTCTAAGGCTTGTTAGCCTCGCATCCGCATACAGCTTGGTTTGCGAGAGGAGACAAGTCAACAGTCGGTTCAGCTTCTGCTATTTTCTGAAATCGTTAACCTTGATTTTATGTTTGGAGACAAGCCTCTGAAAATTCTGACGTGTCATCCCAGATGCTCGCGCTGCCGCAGCGATGCTGCCTCGATTTTCCCGGAGCGTTTTAAGCACAAAGTCTTTTTCAAAATTATCAATGGCATTTTTGCGCGCTTCTGCAAAATTACTCATTCTAAAAGTTGCGCTTGTTGTCGGAACTAAGTCCGCGACTTCTCCCAGGACATCGGGTGCGATCACTTCTCCTTTTGCCAAGATGACCGCTCGCTCCACAATATTCTCCAGCTCGCGAACGTTACCGGGGTAGGGATATCGGGAAAGATTTTGAAGCGCTGCGTCGGAAAAGCTGGTTATGTTTTTTCTTAAACGCCGCGAATATTTACTCAAGAAGTAATTCGCAAGAATCGGTATATCCTCTCCTCTTTCTCTCAAAGGCGGCAAATGGATCATCATGACATTGAGTCTGTAAAACAAGTCCTTTCGGAAATTTCCATTTCTCACTTCTTCCGCAATGTCTTTGTTTGTCGCAGCAATGAATCTTGCTCCGACGTGAAGCGCTTCGTTTCCGCCGAGTCGTTCGAATTCGCGCTCTTGAAGCACCCTGAGAAGTTTTTGTTGAAGCAAAAACGGAAGATCGGCAATTTCATCCAAGAAGATTGTTCCATTATTAGCAACTTCAAACTTTCCCAACTTTCTTTCGTTTGCCCCGGTGAATGCCCCCTTATCATAGCCGAAGAGTTCGGACTCAAGCAACGTTTCCGGCACTGCGGTGCAGTTCACGGCAACAAAAGGTTCATTTGATTCCGGACCATAGTTGTGTATCGCTCTCGCTGCAAGTTCTTTTCCGGTACCGCTCTCTCCCAAAAGGAGTACAGGAGTAAGGTTGGGCGTGGTCGAGATTGACCCGATAAGTTTGTAAATCTCCTGCATCTGCGGACTCTTCCCGACGAGCTCATACTTATCAGTAAATTCAGCCTTAAATGTGTCGGCAGAATTGTTTGTTTGCTTAATCCCTTCCAGCCTCGCGATTGCCGCTGAAGTTACTCTCCTGACTTGTTGGACATCAAGAGGCTTCGTTAGATAATCGAACGCGCCAAACTGCATAGCTCGCACCGCATTTTCAACGGTGCTGTACCCTGTTATCATAATGACTGGCAAAGACGGATATTTACTCTTCAACTCCTTCAATGTATCTAAGCCGTTCATTCCCGGCATGTTGATATCCATGAAAACCAAAGAAGGCTTCTCTCTGGAAAGCTGCTCGATGCCGGAAAAAGCATCGCCCGCAGTTGCAACGGAGTATCCGTCTTTGTTGAACAACTGGCTTAACACATAGACGATACCTTCGTCGTCGTCGATCACCATGATCCTATATTTTGCGGCTTCCATTCGATGTGTGGAGAATACTCAAATCGTAAGTAAATCCCCACTCCTCCTTGTGCTTGTTGACACTCGAAATTATGTGCGAAGTGTAAATGAATCAAGAACAGTTCTTTCGCTTTCAGAAGAATTGGATTTCGTCGGGTGATGTATCTACATCGGTCTCG
Organism: Bacteroidota bacterium; assembly: GCA_023381615.1. Taxonomy (GTDB): domain Bacteria; phylum Bacteroidota; class Ignavibacteria; order Kryptoniales; family JAKASW01; genus JAKASW01. The sequence continues at coordinate 56,092 of JAMCQL010000024.1, read as the reverse complement.
AGTCACATACCCAAAGCGAAAACTAATTCAATTAAGGGCATCTCTAAAAACTGAGATGGTTCAGATAGAAGAATAGAAGGGAATAATTAATTCTCTCATCTGTGCCACCTTAGTCCATCCCTCACACACTGGAAGACCCGGTACAGCACTTATTCTCCCGCCGAACCCAATGTTACGAACCGTGAACATCTGTATCGGACTTACCTGAACCTTTAGGAAGAAAAATTACACAGAGCGACACAGAGAAAATCTTTTCCCAAAGGGATCCCTTCGGGAGAGTTCCACAGAGAGAAGACTTATTCTCCCGCTCATAATTATCAAAAAAGGATAATGCGGGATGCCGAAAAGCGGCATCGGTGTCTCTCGGTGTCTTCCCCCGCTCAAGGGCGCTCCATTTTCATTCAAATAGGAATGCGCCATGATGCAAGGCATCATTATTTTATATGGGTATGCGGGGTGCCGCTTCGCGGCATCAGTGGAACTCTGTGTAACAGCTTTTCATGGGACTTTTCGGCTAGTGTAGTGCGTCTAACGTTTCTTTACATATTGTTTTGTTCCCCTGAAAATCCAGAGGAGACAAAATTCATGTCACCCCTCGGGTCTAGATTCCTCGGAAATGCCTTTTTCTACAATAATATCAGCCCTTCGGGCTTAAAAGTAAAAACACCGAACGTGTGCAATTATTATAGAATACGGAATTTGATAATGAACCCAACCCTGTGAGCGCCCCCGCCAAGTCCCGTCAAAAACATCTATACGTCGGGATTCCGCACCGCGTGGCGCGGTATCTGCGACAAGGCGGTGACCGCATCATTAAACAAATACATAATGATGGAGCGGGAAAAGGGTGATATAAAAGCCCTTCATAAGTAAAGCTATGTCGGACGCACTACACTAGTATTTTAGGTGTTCCCACCCTTCAGAAGAGTCTTGACTTCGTCAAGTATCCGCATCGCAACATCATACTTCGGCAAGACTGGCATCTCCTCTGTGCTTCCATCGGCTTTCAACAAAGTCACTTTGTTTGTATCGACACCGAATCCCGCCCCCGCCTCCTGCGGATTGTTCGCAGCTATCATGTCGAGCGATTTGCTCTTCAACTTCTTGGCTGCATTTTCCAGAACGTCATCGGTCTCAAGCGCAAATCCTACAAACACCCGGTTCCCCTTCTTCGAAGATATCGACTGCAAAATATCAGTCGTCTCCACGAGATCGATCTTTGCAATATTACCCCCGAACTCGCTCTTCTTGATCTTTCTGTCGGGCGGATTCAAAACCTTATAGTCAGCCACAGCCGCGGTCATCACAAGCGCATCGCACCATCCTATGTGTCTACTAACAGCATCAAGCATCTCGTCAGCTGTCGATACATCTTCTCTTGTCACATTGCGTGGGGTCTCCAGCGAGACCTGCCCTGTTACCAATTTCACATCAGCTCCACGGTTTGCCGCCGCGGCTGCAACGGCAAATCCCATCTTACCTGAACTTCTGTTGGAAATATATCTTACCGCGTCTACCGGCTCCTGAGTCGGACCGGCTGTTACAAGAATTTTTTTGCCAACGAGATCATGACCGTGGTTTTCAAGAAAGCGCTCAACTTTGCTAACGATGTTCTCCGCTTCAGCCAAGCGCCCAACCCCGCTCAGTCCGCTGGCGAGATCTCCTTCCTCCGGTTTAACGACAGCAATGCCGCGTTCCTTCAACTTCGAAATATTTGATGAAGTCGCAGGATGGATGTACATGTCGGCATCCATTGCAGGCGCAATTATAAGCGGCGCACGAAGCGCAAGTACGATTGATGTTAGGAAGTTGTCAGCGATCCCGTAAGTGATTTTGGCAATCGTGGAAGCTGTGATTGGCGCAATCAACATCGCGTCAGCCCACAACCCTAAATCGATGTGCCATGTCCCAACAGATGCGGCATGACCCCGGTCTGGGAACATGTCAATATAAACTTGGTTATGAGAAAGAGAAGAGAATGTTAATGGAGCGACGAAGTTTGCGGCAGACGGAGTCATCACGACTCTGACTTCCGCACCTTTTCTCTGGAGTTCGCGAAGCAGGAACGCGCTCTTGTAAGCGGCGATGCTCCCGCAAACGCCAAGAACTATTTTTTTTCCTTGAATAGATGACATGAAAATAGCTGATAGCTCATGGCTCATAGCAATTGACTATCAGCTAAGCCGCTATGAGCTATGAGCTCTTTATTGCGAGGATTTGTAACGATAAACGATTTTACCGTCCAGCAGCTCGTCGAGCGCTTCTTCGGTCGGCTTCAATAACTTGTCGAACTCTTTACTCAACTCTACCTGCTCAGGGTTTACCTTCTCATCCTCTTCTAACGATTCCTGGACCTGTTTTATTCCTTCAAGACGCTGGTTAAATTCCACCTTTCTCTCGTCGCCGATCTGTCTGGCTCTGCGCGAAGAAACCACGATTGCCTCATATGCATTTCCTGTAACCACATCAAGCTGCTTCACATCAATTGGCTTTAGTCCCACCTTCAAACTCCTTTCCATTGGATCTTTCGGATAATTTCCTGTTGATGATGTCAAAAACCTCGTTTACTGCTCGTTTAAGCTCATCATTGATAATAATATAGTCATAAAGTTCGCCTTTCTCAAGTTCCATTGGCACGCGCGCCATGCGTTTTTCGACCTGTTCAGGGCTTTCGCTCCCTCGGCCTGCCAGCCTTTGTTTAAGAATCTCCAGGGAAGGAGGCTTTACAAATATCAAAACCGCTTCTGGGAATTTGACCTTGATGGACAATCCGCCTTTGACATCGACATCAAACACGATGTCCTCGCCGTTCGACAACGCTTTCTCTACTTCACTCTTCAACGTCCCGTAATAATTCGAGTATATTTCTTCGTACTCGACAAGATCACCTGCGGCAATCCTTTTTTCAAATTCAGGTTTAGTCAAAAAGAAGTAATCTTTTCCGTCAGTCTCACCAGTACGCATTGGACGCGTGGTTGCTGAAACAGAGAATCTGAAAGAAGGAAAATGGCTGAGGACTTCTTTTACAATTGTCGTTTTCCCCGCGCCGCTTGGAGCGGAAACTACAAGGAGCATTCCGCGGCGCTTCATTCCAGAATTATCATGCGAAATCACTGTTAGGCACAACAACAAACTAAATTATACCCAGAATTGTCATTAGGAAAGGGATAGCACACGGATAACACGGAACGCGCAGATTTTCACGGATTGATTTATTCCATTTTATATCATCTGTGGAAATCCGTGTCATCCGCGTCATCAGTGTGCTATTTCTATTTTCGCAGGCTCTAATGACAAATCCGGGTTATATTTCACCCCTGCGGGGTTTCGATTATGATTTCCCATTGACTACAAACATTTCATGCCTACGGCATTTGGAAGAACGATTATCCCACTAATCGATAAATCCAGCATTCTATCATTCCAAATTTTGTACCTGTTCCCGAATTTTTTCCAGCTCTTCTTTCATTTCAACGACAAGATGGGACATCTCTGCATCGAACGCTTTCGATCCCATCGTATTCGCTTCCCTGTTCATCTCTTGAAGGAGAAAATTGAGTCTTCTTCCGTTAGAATCATCGCCGTCAAGCAAACGTATGAAGAAATTGTTGTGCGTTCTAAACCTCACAACTTCTTCGGTAATATCCAATTTGTCCGCGAGTAAAACGATCTCAAGTTCAATTCTGGCAGGATCAACTTCCTTCCCATTTAGAACATCGTTTACCTTCTGCCTCAATTTGTTTTTTTCTTCTTCGGTATGCAAGCGGGAAAGCTCTTCTATCTTGTTGAGGGCAGAGTTCAATTTATCTATTCGTTTACTCAGATCTTTCTTTAGCGACAATCCTTCGACTGTCCTCGTTTCCTGTAATTGATTCAGAGCCGCATCAATGGCAGACTTCACCGCCTCCCACTCTTCGCCATTTGTAGCCTCTCCTGAAGCGCCTTTAAACAAATCTTTGAAGATCAATAAATGTTCGAGCTTGATCGGCGACGAAATCTTTGCCGATTTTTTCAGCGACTTCAGCAGCGCAATGACTCGTTTAACCGAGTCGCCGTCAACTGCTATTTCATCTTCTTCCTGCGAACTACTCGAAGAGATTACGATGGAGACCTTGCCACGGCCAATCCGCTGGCGGACCATTTCGCGAACTTCTATCTCGCGGGTAGATAATGCCTGAGGAAGCTTCACGTTGAGCTCAAGGTAACGGTTGTTTACGCTTCTGATCTCTGCCGATGCAGCGTATCCCCCAATGGTGGCTTCACCTTTTCCAAAACCGGTCATGCTTTGAATCATGTCAGCAACTCATGTCGGAGACCGGAGGAAGCGGCCAGGAAACCGTTCTTCTGTTTCCGTCTTCCGTCCTCCGTTCTCCGTTCTCCCGTCTGCGACAGAGTTATCTTGATCTGCCTTTCAGCTTCACAGGCATTTTGAATCTCTTGTCAATAAGCCCCTTCTCGCCATGCTCCGAAAACCTGTCAACCCACTTCTTCACTGTCTTGACGTTCGTTTCAAGTTTCTCTGCAGTGCCTCTGAGACTTCCAAGCTTCTTGTAGGTCTCGACAATTTTCATTCTCTTCTGCACATCGCTTACCATGGTACATTCTCCTTTTTTGCAATAGTATATTAACTCAATGCCATGTTTTTGTCAACACGAAAAGGAACTAGAGGGTACCTATTCATACCACGACAGGACTTGATACTTTCCTGTAATCGGATAAGATGGCGGATGCATGTTTGCAAAACGTTTGTCAAACTTATAATTTGCGTTATATCCATACGTAATACTTGCATCTGAAGTAGCTCCTACCGAATAATTTGTAATAGAACCAAAAACGTGTATGGCACCTAAATTCTTGTAAGAATCCGTCGTCTTGTAATAGCCTGAAAACTTTCCGTTCTGTGCAAATATGGCAGCCTCAATAGTGGGGTTTACTGGAGGATTGGATGGAGAGATTCCTTTATATGCGTTGTCGCTTTCAACCGTCACGTTATTCAGAGCCACAATACCAATTGCGTCGGTGCTATTTGGATTTGATCTCGGATCCGTATTGCACATCACGTTCCCATTTATATAGACATTTCCATACCCACTTGTGCTTGTTGTGGCTCCCACGGTCACCTGTCCATTTACTGTTCCATGCACATGCAGGTTCCCATTGTTGACCATGATGACGCCATTAGTAGATAGCGAAGACAAAGAAACGGTTGTATCGCTTGGATGCGTGGTCGTATGATAAGTAACTTCAGTAACTGGAGTGCCAGATGAGTTGTCTACACTAAATGTCATATAAACCTCAAATGGTGATCCAACGTTTGGGTTGTTGATCACAGCCCCGCCTGAACCGGCGGCAGTCTGCACGTTAGCTACACTTGTAGTAGGCATTGGAATACTGACGCCCCTCTGGTATTGACCATAAAATATTGGGTTCGCTGTATAACCACGTGGAGTATACAATCCGCCTTTGGATGTCACCCTGCCATAAAAAACCGGACTCCCGATAACATTTAGAGAGTCTTCGCTGTGAACCGCCCCGCTTGCCGTGTCACCAGGCGTTCCGACCGTATCACCAGATGCCCAGTAAACGCCAGACATTGTCGAAGTATACAAAGCGAATTCACTGAAAGACTGCGCACCAAGTTTGACCTGAACCGTGGTGATTAAGCCTTCGTATCTCCCAACTGCGGTGATCCTCAGTTCTTGCTGTCCGATGGAATCGATAGTCAATGACTGAATGTATCCATTGTAAAAGGAGCCAGTAGGCAGCGTCCGCGAAGAGTTATTTGTCGGATTCATAAAAACGGAGTTCAAAGCAATATTTGCCGCACTGACGGCAATATTATGAGCTGCCGTCTGATCATAGTATTGAACGAAATTATCAACGGCTTGATTACTCATTCGATTCCAGTATTGGCTCGCCAATCCGAATATGAGACTGAAACCTAATATCACTAAGAGTGTACCTTTTCCAACCATTTGAGCGCCTCCTATCTTTGAAGGTTTCTCGAAACAAGTCTTGTCTGACGCCAAATCGCGTAATTGCTTGAGTACGCGGTGTCATAGGCGGCCGTAGGCTCGACCCTTATGGTAATCTCAATTACTTGAACTTGGGAAGGGGCAACAAAAGGTGTCGGTGGCAGTGTATCGCCTGAAGTATTAATGTATCTCAGATAGAACTGTGTGATCCCAAGATTGGAACCTACAGCCGGACCACTGTTGACTTTACGGTAAAGCATTCTAACCTTGGTATTTGGGCATCCAGCTATTGGTGTGTTACCAAGCCAATATTTTACGGTGTCGACACTACCGGTATCCGCAACATCAGTAAGAAATGAAATAGAGCTGGTGTCACCTTGTTGGATGAACAAAGGTTCGTCCGCACTTGGCAAGCGTTCAGGTTTCCTGCAATAGCCAATCTTCCGAAAATCGTATTCAAGGCTCTCCACAAGTGATGTCAAGTTCTGTTGCACTGTTAAGCTCGCCTGCGAATCGAAAGTGTTCCGGATGGACTTCTCATCCATTCGTATCGCGACAAGCAGCAGCAGGCCGCTTATTAACATTGAACTGACAATATCGATAAGAGTACTGCTTCCCATAGCAACTCCTCGTTAAAAATACCAGTAGCTGAAAAGTGCGTGCATCTTCACGGTGTCTGGCACATCCTTATTCCATACCCACACGTCCAACCTTTTGTGCCATGTCGCAACACTTGATGTGCCTTCGAGATTACTGGGGTCGACATAGCAGACTCTAGTAGAATCTATGTAGATTCTTGTGCTGACGTTGACCGTATCAACAAGCCCGTGATTATTCAACCCGTTGTAGTCATCAAAGTCATTCAAATCATTTGGGTTATTGTTTTCTTGTCCAAGAGCGCTTGGGGGAGTTAGTTGGCTGGTGGAGTTCACGGTATTTTGATATGTATTCTCGTCAAATGCTTTCCCTTGAGCCTCTTCGATAATAGATGTCGCCAGCGACACCTCTTCAAGACCAATATTCGTGTTGAGAAGCACTTGACTATTAGTATTTAGACTGCGATTGACCGTAAGTATGACAGTGCTAAGAAGCATTATAGCTCCGATGGTGAGCAGAGTTTGTCCCGTTCCCATTTTTTCTCCTTTAAGACACTTTCGTCATAGTGTACGAAACTAACGCGTCTTTGTCAAATGATTTTCGTCACCCCTCCGCACCAATTCTCAACAAGACTCGACTCTCGTGCCGAAGGCGGGACTCTCAGACGGAGGCTGATGCGCCTCCGGCGCAGAACCCGCACGCTTCCGAGCACATCGACTTCAGGAGTTCATCGAGAAATTTCCTCCCAGCGCCACTCTTCAGATACAGTTCTCTTCTTCTTGCTTCGGAAATCGTATCAAGCTCTTCTGAATGGACAAGCTTCCAAGGGACTCCGCCTTTTGTAAACTTTGATCGCCCATTGTTGTGTTCAAGCAACCTCCGCTCAACGTTTGATGTTGACCCAACATATCTTTTGTTGAGCTTATCACTGAAGAGGACATATACAAAGTACATTTCGTGCCGAAGGCGGGACTCGAACCCGCACGCCCTTTCGGGCCCTGCCCCCTCAAGACAGTGTGTCTACCAAATTTCACCACTTCGGCTCGAAGAAAACTTATAAAACTAAAACAGAAAAAACAACGAATAAAATTTGCGTCTTGACCTTCTATCTTCGCGGGCCTCTTCGGGAGTGATCGGAGTGCCGATGTTGAGAGTCGCGTTCCTCTCCCGACTCGTCGGGATGAGGATTGGGATTCTCAATCAAAACCTTCCGGCTCAAGTTGTATCTTCCCATATCGTCCTTTTCCATCAACTTTACTTCGACTTCATCGCCGACTTTGAAGACATCTTCGACCTTGTTTACGCGCTTGTGGTCGATCTGCGAAATATGAAGCAGCCCTTCTTTCCCGGGCAAGAATTCCACAAAGGCACCGAAATCCATAAGACGCTTCACGGTTCCTTTATAGACTTTTCCAACCTCCGGCGATTCAACAAGGCGCTCGATCATTTCTCTTGCCTTATCGCTCGACTCTGAAGAGACCGCCGCAATCACGACGGAACCATCGTCTTCGATATTGACCTCGGCTCCGGTTTGCTGAACAATATTCTTAATGACTTTTCCACCGGGTCCGATCACGGCGCCAATCATGTCAATAGGTATCTTCATCGTTGTCATCCTTGGTGCGAAGGGCGAAAGCTCTTTGCGAGGTTCAGAAATTGTCTGTTCCATTATACCAAGGATGTGATATCTTCCTTCCTTCGCCTGCGCAAGCGCGCGAGCCATGATCTCGAAGGAGATGCCGCGTATTTTTATGTCCATCTGGAAAGCAGTAATTCCGTCGCGTGTTCCTGCGACTTTGAAGTCCATGTCGCCAAGGTGATCTTCATTGCCGAGGATATCGGTAATGACAGCTACGTCGCCGCCTTCTTTGATGAGTCCCATCGCAATTCCAGCGACCGACTTCGCTATCGGAACGCCGGCATCCATCAGCGCCAATGAGCCGGCGCAGACTGTCGCCATAGAAGACGAACCGTTGGACTCAAGTATATCCGATACAATTCTGACTGTATACGGAAATTCTTTTTCGCCGAGCACGAGATTCTTCAGCGCTCGCTCGGCAAGATTTCCGTGGCCGATTTCCCTTCGTCCCGGCCCGCTCATTCGTGCAACTTCGCCGACGCTGTAGCCGGGGAAATTGTAGTGCAGCATGAATCGCTTCGAAGATTCCGGAAGCAGGCCGTCGATGGTCTGCTCATCTAACTTCGTTCCGAGAGTGACCGAAGTTAAGCTTTGCGTCTCACCTCTTGTGAAGAGCGCAGAACCGTGGGTTCTCGGAAGAAGGCCGACTTCGCAGGCAATCGGACGAACGTCTTTGTACCCTCTTCCATCCAGCCTGCGCCCTTCTTTCAAGATCATCTGGCGCATATCCTCGCGCTCGATATCGTGAAGGACTTCGCTAATCTTCTCCGCTTGCTCCGGGTATTTTTCTGCGAGAGCGAGTAAAACATCTTCCTTGATCGCCTTTGTGCGGTCGCTTCGCTCTGCCTTTTTCACAACCATTCTGTTTAACTCGCGTATGCGATTGTAAGCAAGCGATTTTACATCCGCAACAAGCGCTTCGTTAACCTCTTCCACCTTGACCGTGCGTTTTGTCCTGCCTACAAGCGCGGCGAATTCCTTTTGCAGTGCTACGATTTCTTTGATATACTTATGCGCGAATTCCAGAGCGCCGATCATCTCCGATTCCGAGATCTCTCTTGCCTCTCCCTCGACCATAACGATCGAGTCCTCTGTGCCGGCAACCGTCAAATCCATATCGCTCTTCTCGAGCTGGGATATCAACGGGTTCACAACATACTGACCGCCGGCTCTTCCGATTCTGACTTCGGCAATCGGTCCGTCAAACGGTATATCTGAAATCATCAACGCAGTGGAAGCGCCGATCGCGCCGAGGACGTCGCTGTCGTTTTCACCGTCAAAGGAAAAAACCGTCGCCACAACCTGAGTCTCATACCGCCATCCCTTCGGAAAGAGAGGTCGGATCGGCCTATCGATCAAACGCGCAGAGAGGACTTCTTTCTCGTTCGGTCTTCCTTCACGCTTTATAAATCCGCCCGGAAATTTTCCGGCTGCAGCAGTCTTCTCGCGGTATTCAACCGAAAGCGGAATAAAATCGGTGCCTTCGATCATTTTCTCGGCCGCAACTACTGTCGCGAGCAAGAGTGTGTCGGCGTACCGAACCATTACGGCACCGCTCGCCTGTTTGGCAAACCGACCCGTCTCTATCGAAAGCTTCCTGCCGCCAATTTCAATTTCTTTAAATACAAAACCTTCCATCGTTTATCCTTTTCGTTTTACTTTCTGAGGTGCAATTCCTCGACAATTTTCCGGTAACGCTCGACATTTCTCGATTGCAGATATCCCAAAAGTCGACGGCGCTTTCCGACCATCTTCAGCAAACCCGCGCGCGAATGGTGGTCTTTCTTGTGACTCTCAAAATGGGGGGAGAGTTCGTTTATCCGCTCGGTCAAAATGGCGATCTGGACTTCGGCGCTTCCCGAATCGTTTCCCGCTTTACCGTACTTCTTAATAATTTCCTGCTTTTGTTCTTTCGTTAAAGGCATTCTTAAAACTCCTATTTTTGTTTGTTGACTGTTTTAACCAAAAACTCATTCAACGCTTTTCTGTCCTGATCCATCTGCGCAATAAGATGATCGGCAGAATCAAACTTCAATTCATCTCGCAGTCTGCGAATAAATGAGACTTTTATGCGCTTGCCGTAGATATCTTTATCGAAATCGGAAATCCAAACTTCCAAGGTCGTGACTCCGCCGTCCTGAAACGTTGGACGCACGCCGATGCTCGCAAGCCCAACGAACTTGTTTCCTTCCGTTGCTATTTCCGCTATGTAAACTCCGAAGGAAGGGATCAACAGCCGTTCATCGACGAGTTTTAGATTCGCAGTCGGGTAACCGAGCAGCTTGCCTCTTCCATCCCCGCGGATTACGAAACCTTCCACGTAATATGGTCTGCCCAGCATCTTGTTTGCGAGCGCAAGATTATTTTCTTTCAAGAGTTTTCTGATGTTGGAACTTGAGACTTTTTTATCGTCAATCAAAACAGCTTCTACAAAATCAACCTTGAATCCCACTCTGTCGCCAACTTTGCGGGCGAACTCCACCGTTCCCTGCGCACCGCGACCGAAAGTGTGATTATACCCAAGCACTAATTCGTGCAAGCCAATTTTCTCATAGACAAGTTTAACGAGAAAATCTTCCGCGGTAATAAGAGAAAAGTCGCGGTCAAACTTCAGCAGACAAATCTCATCGATGCCTGCGTCGCTCATCATTTGCACGCGATCTTCTTCGGTCATCAAAAGCCCGACCTTTTTCTTACCAAGTATTTCCTGCGGATGCGGCTTGAATGTGATTACAACGCTCCGGCTCCCGATAGCTTCCGCTTTCTCGGCAAGAGTCTCCAACACCTTCTGATGGGCAACATGCATTCCATCGAATGTACCGACGGTTACGACAGATTGCGGGTCGAAGGTAATATCGTCGAGCGAATAACGGATCATGCGGCGTATCTCAATTTTAGTTCATCAAGCTTCACAGCTTCCTCGGCTTTGTAAGAACCGATCCGGGTTCGCACAAGTTCCGTGAGAACCGCACCGCATCCGAGTTCTTCCCCAATATCTCTGGCAAGACTGCGAACGTAAGTACCGCTGGAACAAACGATCCGCAGTTTAAGAAGCGGCGGGAGAAAGCTTTCGATTTGCATTTCGCTTATCGTAACAACTTTGGGCTTCAGTTCGAATTCGATTCCGCGTCTTGCTAAATGATATGCGCGTTTTCCGCCGACCCAGGCTGCCGAATAATCCGGAGGCACTTGCTCTATTTTACCGGTGAATTTTCTCAATACCTCTGCGATTTTTTCCTCGGAGAAATTCACTTCGGCCTTTTGCTCGACAACTTCTGTTTCCAGATCGTGACTCTTTGAAATGACGCCAAGTTTCAGTGTCGCCAGATATTCTTTGTCAAATTTCAAAAAATCGTCCATCAATTTCGTCTTACTGCCGGTAAGAAGGATCAGCAGTCCTTCTGCCAACGGATCGAGAGTTCCGGCATGACCGACTTTCTTCAACTTCAATTCGTGACGCACTGCCCGCACGACTTCGAAAGAAGTCATGCCTTTCGGTTTGTAAACAGACATTATGCTGCCGATTTCATTTACCATCGTTCTCGTCCACAGCATCTTTCTGATGAGTCTTCTTCAGTAATTCTTCTATATTAGCGACGTAGTCCATTGTATCGTCAATGAAAAATGCGATCTCCGGCGTGAATTTCAGTCTTACTTTACTGCCGATAAATTGCCGGATATCTTTCTTGGCTTCGTTCAACAAAAAAAGCGTTCTCTCTTTTGTCTTAGCGTCGCCAAAAACGCTGACATAAATTCTTGCAAGCCGCAGATCCGGAGACATCGACACTTTAGTGATCGTCATGAAACCCATCTCCGAAGTGCGATAATCGCGCTCGACAAGCAGGCTGATCTCTTCTTTTATGAGATGTCCGACTTTCTCAGTTCTCACAGACATTTCAACATCTCTCCTTCCTTCCCACAGCATCAAATTCATGCGAGCGTGCGCTGAGTCTCCACTTTCACGAAAGCTTCTATAGTGTCGCCGACTTTGATATCGTTGTAGTTCTCAAGACTCACACCGCATTCGTAACCTTCTTCAACGTCCCTCACGTCGTCTTTGAATCTTTTCAGCGAAGCTATAGTGCCCTCGTAGACGACTATTCCATCACGGACAAGCCTTACGCGGTTGCTTCGCACAATTTTGCCGTCTGTAACAAAGCATCCGGCAACGGTACCGAATTTCGGGACTTTGAATATCTGTCTGACTTCGAGAGATCCGACGACATCTTCGTGGATGTCCGGGCTGAGCAATCCTTCGAGCGCTTTTCGGACGTTTTCAATGGCATCGTAGATGATGCTGTACAATTTTATGTCAACTGATTCAGCTTCCGCCAATTTTCGTGCGGCAGAACTTGGCCTTACGTGGAAACCCAGGATAATGGCGTTCGACGCAGCGGCAAGTAAAACGTCCGATTCGGAAATTGGGCCGACTGCTTTATGGATCACCTGCACTCTGACTTCGTCGTTCGAAAGTTTTCCGAGGGCATCGCTCAACGCCTCAACTGAGCCGTCAACATCACCTTTCACGACGATGCTTAGCTGCTTTACCATACCTTCCTTGATCTCTTTGGAAAGGTCCTCGAGGGTAATATGATGCTGCGTTCCACGCATCTCCTGTTCGCGCTTTATTATCTTTCGGCGATTGCTTATATCTCGGGCAACTTTCTCGTTTGCGACTGCAATGAGAACATCGCCCGCTAACGGAAGTTCATCAAAACCCACGACTTGTACCGGCATTGCTGGAGACGCGGCTCTGATCTTGTTTCCGCGTTCATCGGTCATCAGGCGCACTTTTCCGCTGCTCGTTCCGGCGACAAAGGCGTCGCCAACTTTAAACGTTCCCTTCTGAACAAGAACGGTCGCGACAGCGCCGTGCCCTTTATCGAGAGTTGACTCAATTACAACTCCTCTCGCAAGCCTGTCAGGATTTGCTTTCAAATCAAGGACCTCTGCTTCAAGCAAAACCTTCTCGAGAAGAAGTTCGACATTCGTTCCCTTCTTCGCTGAGATCTCGACAGACTGAGTTTTACCTCCCCATTCTTCGAGGAGCACACCCTGATCGGCAAGCTGCTTCCGAATTCTATCGGGATTCGCTTCGGGTCTATCTATTTTGTTAATCGCAACTATCAAACGCACGTTTGCCGCGCGAGCGTGATTAATCGCTTCGATCGTCTGCGGCATTACGCTGTCATCTGCGGCAATCACAAGAATAACAATATCGGTTACCTGAGCTCCGCGGGCGCGCATCGCTGTAAATGCTTCGTGCCCCGGTGTATCTAAGAAGGTTATCTGCTTCCCGTTTTGCAGTCGGACTTGATACGCGCCGATATGCTGCGTGATTCCGCCTGCTTCACCTGCAACGACATTCGTCTGCCTGACGAAATCGAGAAGAGAAGTTTTACCGTGGTCAACATGTCCCATTATCGTAACGACCGGCGGCCTCGGTTTCAGCACCTCTTGCGAATCTGTTTTGTCTTCGAGTACTTCGTCCGTGTATTCTTGCTGCAACTCAACTTCGTAGCCGAAATCATCGGCGAGGAACGTGATTGTTTCAAGATCAAGCCTCTGATTTATAGAAACCATCAACCCGAACGAAATACATTTTGTTATTATGTCGCCGACATCGACATTCATCAGCTTCGCGAGTTCGCCTACAGATACAAACTCCGGAAGCTTTAGCTTTCGCTTTTCAATTTCCTGCTGCTCGATCTCGCGCTGTTGAGCTTCAAACTTTTCTTTCCTCTTCTTTTTGCGAAGGGCCGCGCGCTCGGATTCGCCAGCATCTCCAAGACTTGCTATCGTGCGGTTAAACGCGAGATCAACTTCAGCCTGATCAACATCAGGATGTTTACCTTTTTTCTTTTTACGCTTCTTGAGGTCTTCTTCTATGACCTCTGCGGGGACGGGCACGGCCTCGGCGCTCTCCTCACGGATTTTTTTCTTTTTCTTTCTCTTCTTCTTGTGAGCTTGTGTCTCAGTCTCTAATTGTGCCGCTGCTTCCTTCGTTTTTTTCTGGGCTTCCTCAACCTCTTTGCGGAGCCGCAACTCTTCTTCGCTGATCAACTGACCGGTTCGAAGGTCCATCCTTCCGCGGATCTTCAGGCCCGGCTCATCTTTCTTCGGAGGCTTAACCGCTTCCGGTTTTGCCTTCGGTACGCTCTCAATGATTTTTGACTCGATAATTTTGTCTTTGGAACTCTTTGCTTCTTCGTCCTGACCCGCAGAGACCCCAACTGTTTCGGTTTTCTTCTCGGAATATTCTTTTTGAAGCTGATTTCCCGCCTCAGCTGCCATTAATTCAGGCTGCGCGACGTGGGTTTGTCCTTGCACTTCAACAGAAGTAGTCTCCGACTCAACGGCAGGCTGTTCCTCTATTTGCGTCTCAACACTTCCTGCCGTAACCGGAGACGGAGGAGCTTCAACTTTCGCCTCGACAGCATGCTGTCTTTCCACGGTGACGGTGTCAACAAGTTTCTTAACCGCTACTTTCTCTTCCTGCTTCTCGGTCAGCTGTTCCTTGATCTTCTGCCGCTTCCCGACCTGATCAAGTTCTTTCTTAAAGTGAGAGGCAAGCTCGTTGTACATCTTCTCGTCAACGGAAGATGTGCGCTTTACCTTATCGTGTCCTTTGGTTTTGAGAAAGTCCACGATCTGATCTGCAGAGACCTGAAATTCAGAAGCGACTTTTGTTACCAGTTTTTTCTTGGTTGTGCTTTCAGCCATGCTGAAAAATAGCCTTTCTTTAGGATCTATTCGTCCTGAGATTCGTTTTCGGGTTCCTCTTCAAGTTCCTTGCGCATCATTTCTTTTATCTTTGCAATCTCTTCATCAGGAACATCAACATCCATCTTAATCTCTTCTTCGGTTGCCTCAAGGACGTTTCTCGCGGTCAGGTAACCAGCATCGAGGAATTTCGTCAGGAGTTCCTCGCCAAGCTCTTCCTTAAATTCGGACAAATCGATGTCATACATCTCTGCTTCCGGCTTCTCTCGCGCCGGGCCGCCTTTGGATTCAGGCACCGCACCCTCTCTCATAAGGTCGATATCAAAGCCGGTTAACCGCGAAGCGAGCTTTACGTTGATCCCCTCTTTCCCGATTGCGACCGACTCTTGATTCGTATCGACCCAAACCTGGGCCTTCCGATTCTCGAGATCAACTTTGACACGGGTGACTTTCGCCGGCGTAAGCGAGCGCTCGACAAACAATGCCGGCTCATCCGAAAAGAGAAGCACGTCTATATTTTCGTTGTTCAACTCGCGGACGATAGAATGAATTCTGACTCCCTTCATCCCAACACATGCGCCGACAGCATCAACCCTCGAATCGGTCGAGAGAACTGCAACTTTCGCTCTCTTGCCGGGATCGCGCGCTATCGCTCTTATCTCGACAACGGCGTCGAAAATTTCAGGAATTTCCATCTCAAACAATTTTTTCAGAAACATCGGATCGGCTCTGGATATGATCACCTGCGGACCGGATAATCCCTTTCGCACTTCTTTAACTACCGCGCGAATTGTAGAATTCTTTCTGTAGTGCTCGTTGGAAATCTGCTCGGCGCGCGGGAGAAACAGCTCACGACGGTTATGATTCACGAGGATGAAATCGCGCTTCACCTGATAGATCTCTCCGACAACAATTTCACCGATCATCTTATTGTATTCGTCGTAGATTACATTCTTCTCGTATTCGTGCAGACGCTGCAAAAATGTTTGTCTTGCAAAAACTACAAGGCGCCTGCCGAGTTCCTTGGTGGGAATTTCCTCGGGATACTGGTCACCTACTTCAAACTCGCTATCCGGCTCCTTCTGTTTCAGCGTTTCGAGGCTAATTTCTTTTGCAGGATTCTCAACCTGTTCCACGATGGTCTTAATGACAAAAATTTCTATGTCGCCGCGGTCAACGTTCGTGACGATGTCCGTCTCGACGTCCTCTCCATATTTTTTCTTCACGATGCCGGAAAAGACTTCTTCAAGAATTTGCGAAACGACTTCTTTATCTATACCTTTTTCTTTAGCAATTTCTGCTGCGGCAGATATAATTTCACTTTTCTCAGCGTGCATTTATCCTCCTATCACCATCTTATTTTTACTCTTGCTTCAATTATCGAATCAAATCCAAGTTCCATCGAAGTCGCTTCTGTTTTTCCGAAGGATCCTGTGGACAAAACAATCTTTTCCTCATTCAATTCCGTCAAATCGCCTTCGGCCTGTTTGATCTCCGCACCGTCGCGATATTTTACGGACATAAGCCTTCCTACATTGCTCTTGTATTGCCGCCTATCTATGAGCGGAACTCCGACACCCGGAGAAGAAACCTCCAACCGGAAATTATCGCCGAGAACTTCTGATGAATCGATCAGCGGGAGGATCTCCCTGCTTATATCAGCACACTGGTTGATCGTGATTCCCTTTTCCGTTTCGCAGAACACTTCCACTAATTGCTTTCTCCCCTCGTCTTTGAGAGCGATGTCAACTAAAAATGCACTATGATTCTCAATTGCCGGGATCAGCAATGCTTTCAATTTTTCTATTTTTTCGCTTTTTTCCATGTCCTCTAAAAAAAATAGCCCAGGATTTCCGGGCTAAGCGTCGGAGCTATATAAAATATAGCTCCGAGTCTCCACTTTTTCAACCCTTTTTCTCTCCTCCAACACGGCGGTTCCACCAGCGAGTTTACCCATTTTGATTACGATCGACAGGACCTCGTGGAAATCGACATAGGATCTAACTCAAGTTGTAAGATAAGCCTACTAAGATCATCACGAATCAACCACCCCTTTATCCCCTCCTTGACAAGGAGGGGACTAAGGGGAGGTTAAGACCAAATTTTCAAATCTCATGGCATTTGGGGTAAACTCGTCCTTCCACCAGCTTGACTTCAACACCATCTTTTCGTAAAGTTAAGATGATAGTAAAATGTAAACCTTCGAAAATCACCCAATGGTTAATGCCTTTCTCGTTATTACTCTTCTCGACCATTTTTTTAGACTGTTCATCCGCAATGAAGATGGAGCCAAGGTTGACTCCACCGACTCTTATCGCAAAAACTTCGCTTCCGACGCTGCCATCGAACGTGGACTCAAAGAATTTCTATCTGAAGTTGAACTTACTTATAGGTAAAGATGGGTCGGTGAAACAAGTTGAATTGGAAAATTCAAGCGGGGATGCAAAATGGGACTCTCTGGCTGCACAGAGCATTTTGCAATGGAAATATTCTCCTGCAATGTTAGGCAGCAGACCCGTTCAACTGAGGATCTCTCAGATTGCTCATGTCATCTATCTCGCACCTGTTATGATGAGACTTTGGGAAATCGTCTGTTCAACTGCCGCAGAAGCTGACTCTGTTTTCTCAGCTCTTCAAGCCGGGAAAGAGTTTGACTCAGTCGCAATGCAATTCTCACTATCCAATTCAAGAACACGAGGCGGCTATCTTGGAGAAGTTGATATTCACCAGTTCCCTGAAGAGATTCAGATTGAACTCAAAAGGTTGAAACCCGGTGAGTTTACTCGTCCACTACCGCTTGGGTCTTATTTTGCCATTTACAAAAAGCAGAAGACAGCAAAGAGCATAATGAAATGAGAAGACGGTTAAGGTGTCTTCCTAATAGTGTCGTGTCTCAGAAATTAGATCAAATAAATCCATGAATGGACATATCCCATTTGGTGCGACAAAGGCTTTACCCCCCTTTCTTTTTTCACCTATTAGGGGGAAATGTAAAAGAGGGTCTACTTGAGCTACAACTTCAAGTTGTTTATGAAGCAGACTAATAACTGTTTTTTGCAACTTGGGCGACAGATTCGTAAATTAGTACGATAAGTTGGAGGGTTGGCAGAATTGGCTAATGCACCGGTCTTGAAAACCGGCGTCCCGATAAAATCGGGACTGGGGGTTCGAGTCCCTCACCCTCCGCTTTCCTTTTCTCACCTCGCTTTTCCGAAGGATCCCGACCTTCGTCGGGACAAATACGAAAACCAAATCGTACAGGAGGATTAAATGCACTATCCGTGGTGGTACGTTCCAAGTCTCACTTCTCCGATGTTGATTGCGATGATCGCTACAATTCACGTCTTCGTCTCACTCTATGCTGTGGGGGGCGGCATCGTTCTCGCCGGAGAAGTTTCTTACGCTTACAAAGTCAACAACAAATCACTTCTTGATTACTTAAGATCTCACACATTATTTTTCATTCTTCTCACTGTCGTCTTTGGCGCAATAACAGGAGTGGGAATCTGGTGGACAATTTCGCTGTCTTCCCCGCTCGCAACCGAAGCTTTGATACACATCTTCGTTTTCGGCTGGGCAATGGAATATGTATTCTTTGTGCTCGAGATCGTCGCGGCTTTCATCTTCCACTATTACTGGGGAAGACTTGACCCGAAAGTCCACAAGACTATTGGCTGGATATACGCGGTTTCTGCATACATCAGTCTTGTTCTTATTACCGCGATAACTGCCTTCCAGCTCGACATCGGCAACTGGACACCGGATAAGGGAATGTGGGTGGCTTTTTTCAACCCTCAGACGTTTCCCCAGATCATTGCCCGTTCAGGCGCCTCGCTTCTCTTAGCATCACTGTACATCTATCTACATGCTGCTTTCAAATTAAAGGATAACGCACAGCTTCGCGCCCTTGTAGAAAATCGAACATCGAAGTGGGCAATGGCCGGCGCTGCGCTTGTAACTGTTGGCGGTGCATGGTGGTACGTGAACCTTCCCGAGAGCGCAAAAGCGGCACTTGCAGGCGCAAGCGCTTTGAACATCTTGACGCTTTTGATCTTCACCGCGTCAGCAGTTGTGTTCTTCATGCTGTACTTCGGTCCTTATAGAAACCCCGGATGGCTCAATCCCGGCTTTGCGATCCTCTACTTCGTCATCGGCATCGCCGCGACCGGCACGGGCGAATTCATACGCGAAGGCGTGCGCAAGCCTTACATTGTTTACAACTATGTCACCGGCAACAATGTGCTCATTTCCGAAATACCCAAGCTGCAGGCTACGGGTTACTTGAACGGAGGTACGTGGACAAAAGCCTTTATGAAAGCGCACTACCCGCAGGTCTTCGGAACAGATGGCAATATTGACGGCAACAAATTACTGCAACTTCCCGCGAGCGATCAGATAAAAGTCGGCGAAGTCCTTTTTCAATATCACTGTAACGACTGTCATTCTACAAGAGGATTTTCCGGCGTCGCGGAGCTGACGAGGGGATGGAGTAAGGGTATGATTCATACCGTTGTTACCCATCTCGATAAAGCGCATTTCTTTATGCCGCCTTGGTGCGGAACTGAAGCCGAAGCAACTGTGCTTACGGAATATCTGCAATCTCGCTCCGAACCGGTACCAGAAGGGATGAAGTTCAGCAATATTAATTCAAGAGAAAATACTCTGGCAGAAAAAGTTGGCAGAGGGGAGGCAGAAAAATGAATCCTCAAGATCTAATTGGACCGTTTTCACCATTGGGTAACCCGGCGCCGTTCTGGTTTATCACATTTTTCAAAGTTTTCGGATTCATACTTCATATGATTCCCATGAACATTTGGTACGCCGGAATGCTGCTCGTCGCAATTTTCGCGACCTTCGGCAGAAACCACTCGTTGGAGCTCGCTCACCGGCTTTCTCGAAGCATGCCGATAATCGTTGCGATGGGAGTGAATCTTGGAATCGTTCCCTTGCTCTTCACCCAAGTCGGATATTATCAATTCTACTATCCCGCCGGCATCTTGATGGCGTATGCGTGGTTCAGCGTCATCGTGATCCTGATTTTCGCTTACTACGGTGTTTATGTTTATTCGCTCAGCGTAAAGAACAACAAACACACGAAACTGGCTTTGGCTTCGGCGTGGATCAGTTCGATTGCATTCATCTTCATCGGCTTTCTCTTCGCAAACAACTTCAGCCTCATGGCAAACATAAACGACTGGATTCATATCTATAACAAAACCAATGTGGCTGGAGCTGCATTGGGAACGGGATTGAACACAGCCGATCCCACGCTTATTCCCAGATGGCTTATGATGTTCGGACTTGCGATTACAACGACGGCGGTTTACATTGCTTTCGACGCGGCTTTCTTCAAGAAGAGAGATACTTCCCCGCTTACGGGGTCTTCGACCAGCGACTACAAGACATGGGCGGGCAAATTCGCATTCGCATTTTACACACTTGGTATGGTTTTGTTTGCTGTGATGGGAAGCTGGTACATTTTCGGAGCGCTGGAGAAGTCGACATTCGACCAGCTTAGTCAAAATTCATTCATGTATATCATTTTCGGTTTGACGGCTGTTTCACCCGGATTAGTCTGGATAGCGATGCTCCTTCAGCGAAAAGGCGTGAAAAGAAAGGTTACCATTTTTGCGGCGATACTGCAATTCGTCGTCGTGACGCTCAACGCTGTCAGCAGGCAATGGGTACAGAATCTTGAGATATTCCGTTTCAAGAATATCTCTGAATTGCCTGTTAATATTCAGTGGAGCCCGATGATTTTGTTCCTGCTCCTTTTCGTAATCGGGCTCGCGGTTGTGGGATGGATGATCGCAAAAATCGTCGCAGTGGAAAAGTCAGTCGCGTAGCGAGATCCCGCTTCGCGAGACAGGCAGCAAAAGTCTAGAGACGTGGCCGAAAAGTCCTGTTGTAAAAACTTTCAGCCACGCAACGTGACCGTCACTTTAAAAGTGACGGTCACATCAAAAAAATATGGTGGTTAATCTTTGGGTTGAGTAAAATCCTCAATGAGCTTGGTAAGCTCGACTCTTCCTTGGCCTGAGACAGCCGAAAACGGCAGAAAACACTGGCAGTATTTCAGGTTTGGCAGTTGAGCTTTTGCGCGCGCCATGTGAGTGTTCATCTTGTTCTGGGAAAGCTTGTCCGCTTTCGTCATTGCAATTACGTAAGGAATCTTGTAGAACTCGAGCCAGCCGATCATGATCTTATCCAGCTCCATCGGCTCGTGGCGCGCGTCGAGAATTTGGATGACAAGTTTCAACTGCTTTCTTTCCTGAAGATAGTTTTCGACAAGTTTCGCCCAACTCGACTTCATGTGCTCCGGAGCGATAGCGTAGCCATAGCCCGGAAGGTCGACAAAATAATATTCATCATTAATCAGGAAAAAATTTAGAGCGCGCGTCTTCCCCGGTGTTGAGCTTGCCTGAGCAAGATTCTTCTTGTTGCAGAGTCTGTTTATCAATGAAGATTTGCCGACATTTGACCTTCCAATGAACGCGACTTCCGGCAAATCAGTATCAGGTACTTGTGAATAGTCTACAGCACTCGTAACAAATTTAGCTGCCTCAATCTTCATAAGGTCACATCCCCATTAAAATTTTTTACATATTAAATTTAACACAAAATCTGCTTAACATCAATGGAGTCGACGATGAGGATATGGCTTATTACAGGATATTGCTGAAAATAGATTATTCCCCCCAAAATAGACCTATCCACCAATAAATGGGGACGACTCAGGATTCCTATTCTTGAGCTGGTGCCGCTTCTGTTTTCTCTTCTTTCGATTTTTCCTGCTGAGCGGGAGCTTCCTTTTCTTTGGAAGGCTTGCGGCGCTTCTCGGCTTCGTCTGCAGCATTGAAATCGACTAACTCGATGATGGCTACTTCTCCACCGTCACCGTGGCGTTGACCTAACTTGATCACACGGGTGTAACCGCCGGGTCTGTCCTGCGCTTTGAGTGCGATTTCGCCGAAGAGAATTTTTACGGCTTCTTTATCCTTTATGAAACGCGCAACGTGCCGGCGAGCCGGCACACTATCCTTTTTCGCTTTCGTGATCAACGGTTCAATGAAAATACGCGTCTCTTTTGCTTTCGCAAGCGTTGTTCTGACTTGTTTGTATAGAATTAAACTCGTCGCCAGCGATTGCATCAATGCCTTACGATGGCTGGCGGTTCTTTTCAGTTTTCTTCCCTTGTTCAGATGTCTCATTTTTTATAAACTCCGCTTACTCGTTCTCGTCTTTTAGATACTTGCTGACGTCCATTCCAAAATTCAAGCCCATACTTCCGATTTTTTCGGCAAGTTCCGCAAGAGACTTCCGACCGAAATTCCTGAACTTAAGAAGCTCCGCTTCATCCTTATTAACAAGCTCGGAAATCGTGTGAATGTTTGCAGCTTTCAGACAATTATGCGCGCGCACCGAAAGCTCAAGTTCGTCAACTGACATTTTCAAGAGTTTCCTTACGCGAGCCGCTTCTTCTTCCTGCGCCGATCCTTCTTCGGAAGATTCCTGATGAATTCCAAGGTTGAGGAAGAGTTGAATATGGTCTTGCAATATTTTTGCCGCTGTCGTTACGGCATCTTCCGGCGTGATCGAACCGTCGGTTTCAATCTCAAGCGTCAATTTTTCGAGAGTTGTCTTCTCGCCAACACCGGTCGGCTGAACGAAAAATCTCACATTCTTAACCGGAGAGAAGAGTGCGTCGATTGAAACCAAATCTTCGGGAGCTTCCACCAACTTATGATCTTCAGCAGGCTCGTAGCCTTTTCCGCGGCTGATTCTAAGCTCGACCTCAATTTCCTTTGAATCGCTTAATGTCGAAATGTGATGCTCTGGAGTTAAAACTTCGATCTGAGGATATTGCCGCTGAATTTCTTCGGCGGTGAATTCCATTGGACCTTTAAGCTTCAGACTTATTTTGTTCAGCTTCTTATCGATCAACTTGATGCGTACGCCTTTCAAGTTCAGCGTAAAGTCGACGAGATCTTCCGACATTCCCTTTATCGTTGAAAATTCGTGGAGGGCACCCGGAATTCTGAAATGGGTGAATGCCCAGCCGGGAATCGACGAAAGGAGCACTCTCCTGAATGAATTTCCCAAAGTGGTTGCGTAACCACGTTCCAAAGGTTCGACAATAAAACGTCCGAATGTATTACTGTAACTAGACTGATCCAAAACTATTGTTTCTGGCATTTGCAATTTCACAGCGCTCATTAGATTTTCACCTCAATTAAATTTTTTACTCGTCCCGACAAGGTCGGGATCCCTTCGGGAAACGCTTAATTTCACCGTCGTCAGATATTATTTGGAGTACAATTCAACGATGAGTTGTTCGTTAACATCCGGCAGCGGTATTTCCGAACGCTCCGGAACTTGCAGGAATGTTCCCGTCAATTGTGCTTTATCAAGCTGTAGATAAGACGGCAGCATTCCATCTTTTATCCTCTTCAATGAAGAGTGAATGATATCGAGCTGATTGCTACGGTCTGCAACTTTGATAACGTCGCCGGATTTCACGAGATAAGAAGCGACGTCAACGCGTTTGCCGTTGACCGTGAAATGTCCGTGGAGCACAAGCTGTCTTGCCGACTTTCTCGACGGAGCGAAACCGAGCCTGTACAGGACATTGTCGAGTCTACGCTCAAGAAGCTTCAGCAGGTTCTCGCCTGTTCTTCCTTTCTGGTGCGTAGCCATTTCAAAATAGAGTCTAAACTGTTCTTCGATGACACCGTAGATTCTTTTGACCTTCTGCTTTTCGCGGAGCTGCACTCCGTATTCGCTGACTTTCACACGCCTGCGAAGCCCCTGCTGGCCGGGGGCATAGTTCCGTTTTTCAAACGGACATTTTCCCGTGTAACACTTCACTCCCTTTAAGAAAAGCTTTTGTCTTTCTCTTCTACAAAGTCTGCAACTCGCGTCTATGTATCTTCCCATTTACTGCTCCGAAAAAATTTTAATTAAACTCTGCGTCTCTTTGGAGGCCTGCAGCCGTTATGCGGAATCGGGGTGACGTCCCGAATGCTCGTAATTTCGAGACCGCCGGTCTGCAGCGATCTTATTGCGGCTTCGCGGCCGGAACCGGGACCCTTCACCAGCACTTCCACTTTTTTCATTCCAAGATTTGCCGCTTCCTTCGCGGCCGCCTCCGCGGCAACCTGTGCAGCAAACGGTGTGCTCTTTCTTGAACCTTTGAATCCCATCTTTCCTGCCGATGACCACGAAACAACGTTTCCATATATATCTGTAAGCGCAACGACAGTGTTATTGAAAGTCGCCTTGATATGCGCTATGCCGTGGGCATCAACCGACGTCTTTTTCCGCTTCTTACCTGCAGTCTTTGACAAATCAAAACCTCCTATACTTTACTTCTTAGCCATAACTTTTTTCTTACCTGCGACAGTGCGCCTCTTCCCCTTACGTGTGCGCGAATTGGTTCTCGTGCGCTGTCCACGTACAGGAAGTCCTTTGCGGTGCCTCAAGCCTCGATAACTGCCGATATCCATCAGGCGCTTTATGTTCATCTGGTTCTCGCTTCGAAGCGCGCCTTCAACTTTATATTCCGACGTGATGACCTGACGGATTCGTGCAACCTCCTCGTCTGTCAAGTCGCCGACCCGTTTCCCGGGTTCGATGCCAGCCTTGTCCAGAATATCGAGAGCAGAGGCGTGACCAATTCCATAAATGTAGGTCAAGCCGTATTCGGCTCGCTTGCTTTTCGGTAAATCGACTCCTGAAATTCTCGCCAACTTTTTTCTCCTTTATTAACCCTGGCGCTGCTTGTGTTTAGGATTTTTCTTGCAGATCACCCGGACAACACCTTTGCGCTTAATGATCTTGCAGTTGTCACAAAGCTTTCTGACTGATGCTCTAACTTTCATTTTATTTCCTCACTTGTAGCGATAAACAATTCTGCCTTTGCTAAGGTCATACGGCGAAAGCTCGATCGTTACCTTATCTCCGACAAGAATCTTGATGAAATTCATTCTCATTTTTCCTGAGATATGCGCAAAAACTTCGTGCCCGTTGTCGAGCTTGACACGAAAAGTTGCATTAGGCAAAGTTTCGGTAATCGTACCGTCGACTTTAATCTGCCCTTGCTTAGCCATCCGAAGGATCCTTTGGATTGGACAATGTCAATATTTCCGGTTTTTCATCTGTTATGACGACTGTGTGCTCAAAATGAGCGGACGGTTTGCCGTCTGACGTATAAACTGTCCAGCCGTCTCTTGCTGTATAAACTCTATATGATCCCGCGTTTACCATCGGTTCGATCGCAATCGTCATTCCATTTCTCAACAAAGGTCCCTTTCCTTTTTTCCCGTAATTGGGAACAGGCGGATCCTCGTGAAGCTTCGTTCCAATGCCGTGTCCGACAAGATCGCGCACCACAGAAAAACCGTTTCCTTCGACATATTCCTGGACAACATTGGAAATGTCCTCAACGTGATTTCCTGCTACTGCGTTTTCAATACCTATGTAAAGAGCTTTTTCAGTTACTTCCATCAATTTTTTCTTTTCATCAGAAACATTTCCTACTGCAAAAGTTTTCGCTGCATCTCCATAATAACCATTCTTTATCGCACCGACATCAACCGAAAGCAGCTGCCCTTCTTCAAGTTTTCGCGAACCAGGAATCCCGTGGACAACTTGATCGTCAATTGACAAACAGATCGTCGCGGGAAAAAGATTCCTTTTGTCAAACCCGTAACCTTTGAACGCGGGCTTTGCACCTTGTGAAAGGACAAAATCTTCTGCAATTTGATCCAACTCTTTAGTGGTAACTCCAGGCTTTACATACTTTTCAACGGTATTCAAAATTCCTGCGACCACTCTTCCAACCTCGCGCATCAACTCTATCTCGCGAGGCGTTTTCACTGTTATCATAGGACATCAAGAATAGCGACGACTCTTCAGTTTTCCTGTTTTCATGAAGCCGTCATAATGACGCATCACCAATTGAGATTCGACTTGCTGGAGCGTGTCCAAAACAACTCCAACTATGATCAACAAACTTGTTCCTCCAAAGAATGAAGCAAAGCTCGAACTTATTCCAAACCGAACCATGAAAGCCGGCAAAATTGCTATGATAGCCAGAAATATTGAGCCTGGAAGCGTAATCTTTGTCAAAATATTGTCGATGAAATCAGCGGTGTGCTGTCCCGGCCTAATACCCGGCACGAAACCACCTTGCTTCTTCATATTGTCCGCAACGTCTTTCGGATTAAAGGCAATCGCAGTATAGAAATAAGTAAAGAACACGATTAGCAGCGCATCGATAAACGAGTACGTAAAAGACGTAAACGAGAAATATCCCGATATGCTTTGCATAAACTCGTTATTTGGGAAGAACGTGAGAATCGTCTGCGGGACAAACATGATTGACTGTGCGAAGATGATCGGCATAACACCGGCAGTGTTAACTCGGATGGGAATATACTGCGTCACACCGCCATAGACTTTCCTCCCAACCACTCTTTTGGCGTATTGCACAGGAACCTTTCGAGTGCCTTGAGTTACCAAAATGACTGCCGCTATGATAGCAACCATCAGGGCGACCACAACAAGCTCGGAGATAAAACTTCTTGTTCCCGAACTGACAAGCTGGTACTCGTCAAGAACCGCGTTCGGGAATCTCGCAAGAATGCCGATAAAGATTATCAAAGAAATTCCGTTGCCGATTCCCTTCTCGGTTATCTGCTCGCCGAGCCACATCATGAAAATCGTTCCGGCAGTCAACACGATAATGGTCGAGATCGTGAATCCCAATCCGCGAACCACGTCGGGAACAACGGGAAAGCCACCGGGTGTGGTCATGCTTTGAAGATTGACGCTGATTCCCCACCCTTGCATAGCAGCGATTAATACCGTACCGTAACGTGTAAGCTGCGTGATTTTCTTCTGCCCTTCCTCGCCTTCCTTCTGCAATTTCTGGAAGTAGGGTATGACAGCGCCGAGCAACTGAATAACGATGGATGCGCTGATGTACGGCATGATGCCTTCAGCGAAGACAGCTGCGTTCTGGAAAGCGCCGCCTGAAAATAAATCGTACAATCCGAACAGAGTGTTCTGTGCCTGCGTACGAGTGACTTCTGCCAGCAACGAAGCGTCAACGCCCGGAAGCGTGATATGAGCGCCGACACGCACAACGATTAGCAAGCCAGCGGTAAACAGAATGCGTCTCCGCAGTTCCTCTACCTTGAAAATATTTCTTAAGTTATCAGTTAGTCTCGACATTGTTTATGACTCTAGCGTTTTTGTCCCGACAGTGGCCGGGATCCTTTGGACTGTGCCGCCTGCTGCTCTAATTTTTTCCAGCGCTGACGCACTGAAAGCATTTGCGGAAACGTTTAACTTCATGGACAATGTTCCATCACCGAGAATTTTCACGGGCAGAGACTTTTTCGAAACCGCCCCAATCTTGTACAGCACTTCAGGTGTAACTACGCCATCGGCAAGTTTCCCTGACTCAGCTAATTTTCCGAGAGTCGAAACATTCACTATTTGGTATTCGACACGGAAAGGACTTTTGAAACCGAATTTCGGGATGCGGCGATTGAGCGGCATCTGACCGCCTTCAAACCACGGCCTGATCTGATCTCCGGAACGAGAACGCTGTCCCTTGTGACCTTTCGTTGCCGTCTTTCCATGTCCCGAACCAACTCCGCGCCCGATGCGCTTGACTTTCTTTCTGGCACCGGGTGCGTATTTCAAATTTCCAAGAATATTCATCTAAAATCTCCTATCCCTAAGGGATCCCGACCTTGTCGGGACAGCTCTTCAACGCGAACAAGATGTTGAACTTTCGCAATCATTCCTCTTATCTGAGGCGTATCGACCTTCACAACCGATTTTCTGATTCTGCCTAAACCAAGCGCCTCGATAGTGCGTTTCTGTCTCTCAGGTCTTTCTATCGTGCTTCTTATCTGAGTTATTTTAATTTTTTTATCACCGCTCATTTCGCCACCTGCTCAGATTCTTTTGTGGAAACGGAATCACTCTGTCCCTCTTTATCGACACTAAACAGTTCCCGAGTGTGCATTCCTCGCTTTTCCGAGATCATGTGAGCATCCGAAAGGCTCAGGAGTGCGCGCATTGTTGCCTTAACAACATTGTGGGGATTTGACGATCCCATTGATTTCGTAAGAACGTCTTGAAAGCCTGCCGATTCCAAAACCGCGCGAACGCCGCCGCCCGCGATAACACCGGTACCGGGAGAGGCGGGTTTCAACAAAACCTTAGCCGCGCCGAACTTTCCGACGACCGAATGCGGAATCGTTCCCCGCAGGATCGCGACACGTACCACATTTTTCTTCGCCTCGTCAACTCCTTTGCTTATCGCATCGTTCACTTCTTTCGCCTTGCCGAGACCGATGCCGACGCTGCCCTTGCCGTCGCCGACGACAATGATCGCATTGAAGCTGAAACGCCGTCCACCTTTCACGACCTTTGCGACTCGGTTTATATGAACCACCTTCTCTTTCAGCTCGGTTTGGTCCGGCTTAACTCTTTGTGCGTTCTTCAGGTCTTTTAATTTCATCTGTCAATACCCTTTTAAAATTTCAAGCCGCCTTCGCGCGCGCCGTCCGCAAATGCTTTCAGACGACCATGGTACAAACGACCACCTCGGTCGAAAACAACCTGCTGTATACTTCTCTCGAGAGCTTTCTTCGCAAGGGCGATGCCAACAATTTTGCTTGCGCTCGTTTTGCCTTTCACAGACTTCAACTGTTCTGCGATCTCTTTATTCAAGCTCGACACCTGCAAAATTGTTTTCCCTTGGCTGTCGTCCACAATTGCGCCATAGATATGCTTTAAACTTCTGAAGATCACCAGACGCGGGCGTTCTGCTGTCCCTTTGATTCTCCTGCGCAGCCCACGCTTTGCTCTTTCGCGGCGCGTTTTCTTTGTTTCAAGACGTCCCATTTAATTAAACCTCAAATTTTTACTTGCCTGCAGCCGCAGCTTTTCCGGCTTTGCGACGAATAAATTCGTTTTCATATTTGACGCCTTTGCCTTTGTACGGCTCTGGCGGACGGAATGATCTCAGTTTTGCAGCAATCTGTCCGACAAGCTGTTTGTCCATTCCGGAGATTACAATGTTTGTCGGCGACGGAGTCTCGATCTTGACTCCCTGAGGCGGCCTGAACAAAATCGGATGCGAAAAACCGAGTATCAATTGAATGTTTGAACCTTTCATCTCAGCGCGGTAACCGACTCCGATTATTTCAAGCTTCTTCTCGTAACCTTTAGTTACGCCATTCACCATGTTATTCAGAAGCGCTCTCCACAGGCCGTGAAGTGCATTGTAAAACTTTCCTTCGCCGCTAACCTTTACGAGAGCTTCTTCTGCGCCTGGCTCCACGGAGATCGACGGATGAAGAACCGCCGATAATTCTCCTTTCGGTCCCTTGACCTTCACCACGCCTTCGGACACCTGCACCGTTACGCCTTTCGGAATCGCAACGGGCTTTTTGCCAATTCGTGACACTTAAAAACTCCTTGTTATTACCAAATGTAACAGATTATTTCTCCGCCGACCTTGAGGCGACGAGCATCTTTGTCCGTCATAACGCCTCTGTTCGTCGAGATGATCGCAACTCCGAGTCCGTTGAGAACACGGGGCAGTTCATCTGCACCGGCGTAAACCCGACGGCCTGGAACGGAGATGCGTCTTAAACCGGAGAGCACTGGTTTACCGTTATAATACTTGAGATAAATCCTTATCGTCCCCTGAGAGGCTGCTTCGAGCTCAGTATACTTATCTATATAATGCTGCTCGTAAAGGATTTTCGTTATTGCTCTCTTCAAATTATTTGCCGGCACATCCACTCTTCTATGGCGTGCATTTGCCGCATTTCTCAATCGCGTGAGGAAATCAGCAATGGGGTCAGTCATCGACATCGACTTCCACTCCTAAATTAAATTACCAACTTGCTTTCTTGATACCGGGTATTAACCCGTCCAAGGCTAACTTTCTAAAACAAATACGGCATACGCCGAATTTGCGGTAATATGCTCTCGGTCGACCGCATATTGTGCAGCGATTGTGTTTTCTTACCTTATACTTCGGCTCTCTCAGAGCCTTTACAATCATTGCTGTTCGCGCCACTCAAATACTCCTTCTGAAAAAATTAAGCTCCCGACAAGTCGGGGTCGCGTTTTCTGAAAGGCATTCCGAAACCTTTCAACAACTCATAAGCTTCTTCATCAGTTTTGGCCGTCGTTACAAACGTAATGTCCATGCCAAAAATTCTTTCGACTTTATCTACGTCGATCTCCGGAAAAATGATCTGCTCTTTCAATCCGAGCGTATAGTTCCCGCGGCCATCGAAAGATTTATCAGGCACTCCTCTAAAGTCTCGGATGCGCGGCATCGTCAGGCTTATAAAGCGATCCAGGAATTCAAACATTCTCTCTTTCCTCAGATTCACTTTGCATCCGATCGCGATATTCTCACGCAGCTTGAAATTTGAGATCGCCTTCTTCGAACGCGTAATGGCAGGTTTCTGTCCTGAGATGATGGTCAGTTCACGAACAACAGTCTCGAGTATCTTCGGGTCCTGGGTTGCTTCGCCCACTCCGCAGTTGATCGAGATCTTTTCAAGTCTCGGGACCTGCATTATGCTTTTATAACCGAACCTCTTCATCAAAGACGGAACAAGTTCTTTCTTGTAGAGTTCAGACAGGCGAGGAGTTACTTTTTCCTCGACGACTTCCTCAACTTTCTGTTCCTTTGCTTCGGTCTTTGGTTTCTTTTCTTTCCCGCTCGATCCGCTTCGCGGCACGGGATTTTCAATTTTTTCTTTGGCCATTTTTAGACTCTATTAAAACATTTCGTTACAGTTCTTACAGACTCTCATCTTCTGCCTGCGTCCCGCCGCACCTGCCACAGTCGTATATCCGAGGCGGCTCGCATTATTGCACTTCGGACATATCACCATAACGTTCGAAGTATGAATCGGCAGTTCGCGTTCGAGTATTCCGCCGGCCGGCATTTTCGCGGTCGGCCTTGTGTGGCGCTTTCTGACATTGACGCCTTCGACAAGCACTTTTTGCTTGTCCAGCATAACGCGCAAAACCTTTCCGGTTTTCCCACGCGAGTTGCCGCCTATTACCAAAACCATATCATTCTTATGGACGTGCATTCTAAAAACCTCTCTTAAAGAACTTCGGGTGCCAATGAAACTATTTTCATGAATTGTTTTTCGCGAAGTTCGCGCGCAACCGGGCCGAAGATACGTGTACCGCGCGGCTCACCTTGCGCGTTCAAAAGAACAGCCGCATTCTCATCGAACCTGATGAAAGTACCGTCAGGCCTTTTGTACTCCTTCTTGGTACGCACTACGACCGCTTTCGACACGTCGCCTTTCTTAACTTCGGCGCCCGGAATAGCTTGCTTAACCGCGACAACGATCAGATCCCCGAGTCCGGCATAACGTCTGTCATGCCCGCCGAGTACTCTGATACAGCGGACTTTCTTTGCGCCCGAATTGTCGGCAACAACGAGATTTGTCTCCTCTTGAATCAATTTCTAAACCTCCGTTACTTTGCTTTTTCGACAATTTCTACAAGGCGCCAGCGTTTATTCTTAGCCAACGGACGGGTCTCCATTATTTTCACAACGTCACCAATCCGAGCTTCGTTTTTC
Organism: Bacteroidota bacterium; assembly: GCA_023381615.1. Lineage (GTDB taxonomy): Bacteria > Bacteroidota > Ignavibacteria > Kryptoniales > JAKASW01 > JAKASW01. The sequence continues at coordinate 24,507 of JAMCQL010000024.1, read as the reverse complement.
TCATCGTGCGCCATCAGCGTCGTAGTTCTCTTTGAATACTTTTTGTAAAGCGGATGCGGCACAAGCCTCTCGATACTTACGACAATAGACTTCTGCATTTTGTTGCTGACCACTTTTCCGATCCTGACTTTACGCAAACTTCTTTCTTTGACTGAGCTTTCCATCAGGCAACCTCAACCTTCTCTGAGTTGCTTGCAGAGGTGTCTTTCTTAGCTTCGTTCTCACGCTCGCGAAGAATCGTCCTCATTCTTGCAATCTCTTTTTTCAAGAACCTGACTTGCACCGGGTTCTTCACCTCTCCGCCAACTGCCTTCTGAAAGTTCATCTTGTCAAGTGCTTCAAGATTATCCTTTATACGCTGCAAAATTTCCTTTTCAGACATTGCGCGGATTTCATGGGGCTTTATCATTCTGTTAACCCTCGTAATCCATTCTTACAACAAACTTTGTTTTGATCGGAAGCTTATGAGCGGCAAGCCTCAGCGCTTCTTCCGCAAGAGCGGTGGTAACACCACCGATTTCAAACATGACCCTTCCCGGCTTCACGACGGCAACCCAAAACTCCGGCATACCTTTTCCTTTTCCCATTCTTGTTTCAGCCGGTTTCTTTGTAACCGGTTTATCCGGGAAAATTCTGATCCAGATTTTCCCATTGCGCTTCATTTCCCTTGTTAGTGCAACACGAGCCGCTTCGATTTGTCGAGCAGTGATCCAGCCCGGCTCAAGTGCCTTCAATCCGAAATCACCAAATGCGATAGTACTGCCGCGTTGAGCTTTACCTCGCATTCTTCCGCGCTGAGTCTTTCTGTATTTTACTCTTTTCGGCATTAACATTTTTGCGTCTCCTTGTCCCTAAGGGATCCATTCTGGAAAATCATCTCGGCAGCGGTCCGTAGACTTCACCGCGGCAGATCCAAACCTTTACGCCAATCAACCCATAAATCGTCCTCGCAGCAACGCTGGCATAGTCGATGTCGGCACGAAGTGTGTGCAGAGGAACTCTTCCTTCACGGTACTGTTCAGTTCGGGCAATTTCCGCTCCGCCAAGTCTTCCGGCGCACATAACGCGGACGCCTTCGGCTCCCATTCGCATCGCCGATGTTATGGCATTCTTCATCGCGCGGCGGAAATTGATTCTTCCTTCAAGTTGATTGGCAATATTTTCTGCAACTAAATAAGCATCAAGTTCTGGACGTTTGATCTCGAAAGTCTTAATCTTCACGGCTTCTCTGCTGGTCAACTTTTTCAATTCAGCTTCAAGTTGATTGACATCTTTTCCGCTCTTACCAATGACGATTCCCGGACGGCTCGTGTGAATCGATACCGTCATCTGGCTTCCCTTACGCTCGATAGCCAACCGCGAAACGCCCGCTTTGTTAAGACGGCTTCGTAGATAATTTCTCACCTTCTCGTCTTCTTTTAATAGAGTCGAATAACCCTTGCGTTCAAACCATGTCGAGTCCCAATCGCGAGTAATTCCGAGCCTAAAGCCGATAGGATTTGTCTTTTGTCCCAAAAGTTCCTCCTAAATCAATCAGTCCCGACGACGTCGGGATCCTCTGGATTAGTTTCATTCTCTGGTTGCCACAACAACTGTTATGTGGTTGCTTCTTTTCCTAATTCGATATGCGCGTCCCATCGGAGCAGGCATAACTCTTTTTGCCACAGGTCCGCCATCGACGAAAATTTCTTTAACATATAAACTCTCTTCATCAACCTTGCCGACATCTTCTCTGTTCATGATGTTGGCTACAGCCGAACGAACAGCCTTCTCCGCATCCTTCGATGCGTGCTTCGGCGAGAAATGTAGAATTGAGAGAGCCTGTCCAACGCTCTTGCCTCTAATGAGATCAACAACAAGCCTCATTTTCCTTGGCGAAGATCCGATATATCTGGCAACTGCACGTGATTCCATTTGCTTAAACTCCTTATCCAGCCGTTGCAGTTTTTTCTGACTTAGTTCCGGGGTGCGTCCTGAATGTGCGGGTCGGAGCAAATTCACCAAGCCTGTGGCCGACCATCGCTTCGATGATATAAACCGGAATAAATTTGTTCCCGTTGTGAACTGCAAAAGTGTGACCAATAAAGTCGGGAACGATCATACTACCGCGAGCCCAGGTTTTGATCACCTTCTTTTGATTTTTCTTATTGAGCTCCTCAATTTTTTTGAGAAGCTTAGCATCAACGAAAATACCTTTTTTTAACGAACGCGCCATATTATCTCAACCGTTATTTTTTGCGTTTCACTATATATTTGCTTGACTGCTTTTTCTTTTTCCGAGTTTTCATTCCCTTTGTCTTCCAGCCCCAGGGCGATACGGGATGTGGATTACCTTGTGGAGATTTTCCTTCACCGCCGCCGTGCGGATGATCGACAGGGTTCATGACTACACCGCGGGACTGAGGCCTTACGCCGAACCAACGCATTCTTCCTGCCTTGCCCCAACTGATGTTCTCGTATTCAGCGTTGCCGACAACACCTATTGTTGCCTTACACTCCACTCTTACCATACGCATCTCGCCGGAAGGAAGCTTGAGAGTAGCATAATCTCCTTCTTTCGCCGCGATCTGAGCTGAATTCCCTGCGCTTCGAGCCAATTGCGCACCCTTTCCCTGTTTCATCTCAATGCTGTGGATTGTCGTTCCAACAGGAATATTTTTCAGTGGAATTGCGTTACCGACTTTTATTTCAGCCTGTTCGCCGGTTTGAACGACATCACCAACTTTCAAACCGTCCGGAGCAATGATATACCGCTTTTCTCCGTCAACGTAATGAAGCAGCGCGATGCGGGCATTGCGGTTGGGATCATATTCGATTGCGGCAACTTTCGCATCGACTCCGGTCTTATCTCTCTTGAAGTCGATGATGCGGTAGAGCTTTTTATGCGCACCGCCGCGGTGACGAGAAGTTATTCGTCCCTGGTTGTTCCTTCCGCCGTTGCTCTTAAGAGGAACAACAAGCGCCTTTTCAGGCTTCGCCCTCGTCACTTCCTCAAATGTCGAGACCGTGTAAAAGCGAGTCGCTGGCGTCGTCGGCTTTAGTTTTCTTAAACCCATTTCAAAATCCTTTCAAACTATGCGGTCTCAAGCAAATCAATTGTGAAACCTTCCTTCAAAGTCACTATCGCCTTTTTCCTGTCGGGACGCCTTCCCTCAAATCTTCCTCGTTTGGTAAGCGTAGCAATTAGTTTTCCTTTGACGACTACGGTACGAACGCTTTTTACTTTTACTTTGAAGCGCTTTTCAATTTCTCTTGATATCTCAATCTTGTTTGAATCCCTTGAAACTTCGAAGGCGTACTGATGCTTTTCCTGCAGCTTGGTATTCTTCTCCGTCAGCAAAGGCCTAATTAAAACCGCACTCATCATGCTTCTCCGACCAATTTATCTTGTAAAGCAGTTAACGCACTCTTCTGGAACAAAATGACATCGTTGTTCAGGAGTTCGTAAGTAGAAGCGCCGACGGCATCTTTAACGAAAACTTTCGGCAAATTTCTGCTCGATATAAAAATATTCTTGTCGTTCTTCGGGAGAAGCATTAGAACCTTCTTCCCTTTGAGCCCAAGTGAGTTCAGGATTTCAACGACGCGCTTTGTCTTAAATTCATCCAGTGTGAAATCTTCGACGACAACTAAGTTGGTGTCTTTCGCCTTGTAAGTCAGCGCAGATTTCTTTGCGAGCGTCTTAACTTTCTCGTTGACTTTCTTTTCGTAATCGTGAGGTGTTGGCCCAAATATCGTTCCGCCTCCGACCCATACGGGATTTCGGATCGATCCGCTTCGCGCTCTTCCCGTGTGCTTTTGCTTCCAGGGTTTCTTGCCGCCGCCGCTGACTTCAGCGCGAGTCTTGGTCTTATGCGTACCCTGACGCGCGTTTGCCAGATAAGCGGTTACGGTCTGATAAATTGCCTGATCGCTCGGGACAATTTCAAAAATTGCAGGTGAGAGTTCGACCTTCTCTCCTGTTTTACTTCCATCGATTCTCAAAACTTCTAATTGCATCTTGGCAGCCTCTTTCACTTCTCCCAATGGGATCATTTTTTGTGACAAATTTCCAAGAAACCATTTGTCGGGCCGGGCACTGAGCCTTCAACCAAAATCAAATTTGAATCGGGAATCAAGCGAACAACTTTCAAATTCTTCACAGTGGAACGCTTCCCTCCCATCCTTCCCGCCATCCTAAGCCCTTTGAAGGTTCTTGACGGATAAGAAGAACTGCCGACCGAACCCGGCGCGCGAGTTCTGTCGCTCTGGCCGTGAGTTACCGCACCGCCGCCAAAATGATGACGTTTAACAACGCCTTGAAAACCTTTTCCCTTTGACGTGCCGCTTACTGAAACCTCATCTCCAACCGAGAATATCTTATCGACGCTTATCAAATCGCCAAGCTTATAAGAGCCAATTTCAAATCCATCAAACTCGCCGAGCACTCGCGGCGGTTTTACACCGGCTTTCGCAAAATGCCCTTTCATCGGTTTAGTAATGATACGTTCGGGGCTCTCTCCGAAGCCAAGTTGAAGCGCTTCATAACCGTCCCGCTCCTTTGTCCTGATTCCAGTAATTGGGCAGGGACCAGCTTCGATTACGGTAACGGAGATAGAACTCCCTCTCTCATCGAAAACGCTAGTCATACCGAGTTTTTTGCCAAGCAGACCACTCATTATCTCAAACTCCGGTTTCTCCTTTGGATCCCTTCGGGACAAGGAAATTAAACATTTTCATAAACTGTGCTGATTAGACTTTCATCTCTACGTCGACACCCGCAGGCAAATCGAGCTTTGTCAAAGAATCGACGGACTTCGACGAAGCGTTATAAATGTAAATCAAGCGCTTGTGTTGTCGGAGTTCGAACTGTTCCCTGCTTCGCTTGTCGACGTGCGGCGAACGAAGAACGGTGTAAATTGTTTTCTTTGTCGGCAACGGAATCGGACCGGAAACCACAGCGCCTGTGGATTTAATTGTCCGAACAATTTTCTCTGCCGACTTATCAATCAGAGCATGATCATAGGATTTCAATTTTATCCTGATAGTCTGACCAGCCACAGCTTACCTCGCTTCTCCATCCAAAGGATCCTTTGGACAGGATCCTGTGGACATTATTTTGTCAGCGTTCATAGTTATAGTTATTCAATAATCTTTGTAACGACACCAGCTCCAACGGTATGTCCGCCTTCGCGGATAGCGAAACGAAGACCTTCTTCCATAGCGATTGGAGTGATGAGTTCAATTCTCAAATTGTCGACGTTATCACCGGGCATAACCATTTCAGTTCCGGCAGGAAACTCAGTGACTGAGCCGGTAACGTCGGTCGTACGGAAATAGAACTGCGGACGATAACCTTTAAAGAACGGAGTATGTCGTCCACCTTCATCTTTGCTCAGGACGTAAACCTGCGCAGTAAACTTTGTGTGCGGAGTGATTGAACCCGGTTTCGCAAGAACCATTCCGCGCTCGAGTTCGGTCTTTTCAACGCCGCGAAGAAGTGCACCGAGATTATCTCCAGCCAATCCTTCGTCGAGTTCTTTTCTGAACATTTCAAGTCCGGTCACCACGGCTTTCTTGTGCTGACCAAGACCGATGACTTCGATTTCTTCGCCGACTTTCACTTTGCCGCGCTCGACACGCCCTGTTCCCACTGTACCGCGACCGGTGATCGTGAAAACGTCTTCGACCGGCATCAAGAACGGCTTGTCGACGCTGCGCGCGGGAAGCGGGATATAGCTGTCAACCGCGTCCATCAATTCATATATACATTTGAAACGGGGATCATCGGCTGAAGCATTGGGATCGTTTCCGGCTTCCATTGCCTTAAGAGCGCTGCCGCGAATCACCGGGATCTCATCGCCGGGGAAATCATATTTCTTCAGAAGGTCGCGAACTTCGACTTCCACGAGATCAAGAAGCTCGGGATCGTCAACCATATCAACCTTGTTCATGAAGACAACGATTTTCGGCACTCCGACCTGACGGGCAAGTAGAATGTGCTCGCGAGTCTGGGGCATAGGACCGTCGTTTGCGGCAACGACGAGAATAGCGCCATCCATCTGAGCAGCACCCGTGATCATATTCTTTATGTAATCGGCGTGCCCTGGGCAGTCTACGTGTGCGTAGTGCCTGGCCGCCGTCGCATATTCAACGTGCGCTGTGGCGATGGTTATACCGCGCGCCTTCTCTTCAGGCGCATTGTCGATACTGTCAAAACTTCTTGCGGAAGCCAAACCTTTTTTCGCAAGAGTAAGCGTAATTGCAGAAGTAAGCGTCGTCTTACCGTGGTCGATGTGCCCGATCGTACCAACGTTTAGGTGCGGCTTACTGCGATCAAATTTCTCTTTAGCCATTTAAATTCTCCTTATAATTTTTTCAGACTATTTACTGAACCCAACATAAACTGGCAGAGAGAAAACAAGTCTCTCGTCATGCGGCAACAGACTCCTTGCCACGGACTTTTTCAATAATTTGCTCCGCAATGCTTCGCGGCACTTCATCATAATGCGAGAACTGCATCGTGAAAATTGCGCGTCCCTGTGTCATCGAACGAAGCGACGTAGCGTATCCAAACATTTCGGACAGTGATACCATCGCCTTTACAACCTGAGCATCTTTCCTTGAACCAATTCCTTCGATTCTTCCGCGGCGAGAGTTTAAATCACCCATGACATCGCCAAGATATTCTTCCGGAGTTACGACTTCGACATCCATAATAGGTTCGAGTATAACCGGATCTGCCTTCTTAGCACCTTCCTTGAAAGCGATGCTTCCAGCTATTTTGAAAGCCATTTCACTGGAATCTACATCATGGTACGATCCATCAAAGAGCTTCACTTTGATATCCACAACGGGGTAACCCGCGAGAACACCGCTGTGAAGCGCTTCTTTAATACCTTCCGAAACTGCAGGGATATATTCCTTCGGAACCACACCGCCGACTATTGCGTTTGTAAACTCGTAGCCTTTGCCTTTTTCGTTGGGTTCGATTTCCACCCACACATGGCCATACTGACCGCGTCCACCGGACTGCCTGATAAACTTTCCTTCTTGAACAACTTTCTTCTTGATAGTTTCCTTGTAAGCAACCTGCGGACGGCCGACATTCGCATCAACTTTAAACTCACGCTTCAATCTGTCGATTATAATTTCAAGATGAAGCTCCCCCATTCCGCTGATAATTGTCTGGCCCGTCTCCTCGTTCGTGTGCATCCTGAAAGTCGGGTCCTCTTCCGTCAACTTTTGGAGAGAATCGACGAGCTTTTCCTGATCGACTTTTGTCTTTGGTTCGATCGCAACCGAGATAACCGGATCCGGGAATACCATTTTCTCAAGAATGATCGGCGCAGACTCGTCGCAAAGCGTGTCGCCGGTTTTTGTATACTTGAATCCGACGGCTGCGACGATATCGCCGGTGTAAGCGGTTTCGATATCTTCGCGGTGATTAGCGTGCATTCTAAGAATGCGCCCAATTCTTTCTCTCCTTCCGGTCGAGGAGTTATATATGTATGAACCGCCGGAAATCATACCGCTGTAGACTCTGAAGAACGTCAACTTACCGACATAGGGATCGGTCATAATCTTAAATGCCAATGCGGAAAACTTTCCAGTATCGGAAGGCTGCCGCGAAACTTGATTAGCGCCAGTCAAATCGTGTCCCTTCGTTGCGCCAACATCGAGTGGGGATGGGAGGAAATCCACGACGCAATCCAACAAACGCTGTACGCCTTTGTTTTTAAAAGCTGTCCCACAAGCAACCGGAACAATCTTTAACTCAATAGTCGCTTTTCTGATTGTTGCAATAATTTCCCGCTCTGAAATTTCTTTGCCCTCGATATACTTCGCGAGAAGCGTGTCATCCACATCGGAGACAGATTCGAGCAACTTCGTTCTATATTCCTGGGCAATCTTCTGAAGGTCGTGCGGTATATCGTACTCTTCCCAAGTCGTTCCAAGGTTTGACTCGTTATACATCACCGCTTTCATCTTGATAAGATCAACGATGCCCGCGAAAAGGTCTCCTTCGCCAATAGGAAGCTGAATAGGAACCGGGTTAGCACCAAGCCTGTCCCGCATCATCTGGAGCACGTTAAAGAAATCGGCGCCGACACGATCCATCTTATTTACGAAGGCGATTCTGGGAACACCGTACTTATCGGCTTGCCGCCAGACAGTCTCTGACTGCGGTTCAACTCCGCCAACGGCGCAGAAAAGCGCAATCGCTCCGTCGAGTACACGCAGCGAACGCTCAACTTCTATAGTAAAGTCGACGTGTCCCGGCGTATCAATGATATTAATGTTGTGGCCTCTCCAGAAACATGTCGTCGCGGCTGAAGTAATCGTAATGCCGCGCTCTTTCTCCTGGTCCATAAAATCCATTGTTGCCGCACCGTCATGGACTTCTCCAAGCCGGTGGGTTTTACCTGTATAGAAAAGAATTCTTTCAGTCGTAGTTGTCTTACCGGCGTCAATGTGCGCCATAATACCAATGTTACGCGTTTGATCTAATGGATACTCTCTCGTCGGCATATATCTATCTATTACCTTCCAATCTCAATTACCATCTATAGTGAGCAAAAGCCTTGTTAGCTTCCGCCATCTTATGTGTGTCTTCCCGCTTTTTAATGGCATTACCTTCACCCTTCGAAGCGGCAATAATTTCTGCAGCTAACTTAAGCGACATCGATTTATCTTTTCGCTCGCGTGCAAACCTGATAAGCCACCTCATCCCAAGCGCAATACTCCTCTCCGGACGAACTTCGCTCGGAACCTGATAGGTAGCACCGCCGACTCTTCTCGGACGGACTTCGATAATCGGCTGCACATTGTTCAAAGCCTTTCTGAACACATCCAGCGGATTCTGCTTTGTACGCTGCTCGATAATATCAAAAGCATCATAAAGAACTCGTCGCGCACGATGCTTCTTACCTGCAGCCATGACGTTGTTTACAAACTTCGCAACGAACACGTCATTGTATTTAGGGTCAGGGAACACCTGACGCCTGTCAGAGCGCTTTTTCCTCATACTAAACTCTTTTTGTTTTTTTAAGCTGAAGCTTTGGGCTTCTTGGCACCGTACTTTGATCTGCCTTGTTTTCTGTCAGTAACGCCGGCAGTATCAAGAGTGCCTCTAATGATGTGGTAACGCACGCCGGGCAGGTCTTTCACGCGACCGCCTCTAATCAAAACGATAGAGTGTTCCTGAAGATTATGTCCCTCGCCCGGGATATAGGCCGTGACTTCAATTCCATTCGTCAGCCTAACGCGCGCAACTTTACGGAGAGCCGAATTCGGCTTTTTTGGCGTGGTGGTGTAAACACGAGTGCATACACCTCGTTTTTGCGGGTTTCCCTGAAGCGCGGGGGACTTTCCTTTCAGAAGGAGTCTTTCTCTCCCCTGCCTTATCAGTTGATTAATTGTCGGCAATGTTTTCCTCCAAAATACGTACCTTCATCATAGAGAAATAAATATAAAAGACATCAGTTAAACAAGCAAGAAATTCAGGTATAAAAATGGGGAGAAATTTTTTCTCCCCACATAAAACTGCCGAACCACCTTTATGATGCTACCTTCTGGCGAGAGACTTCTTCTTCCTCAGCTTCTTCCGGCTTTTCCAGCATCTCTTCTTCCGTCAAAATCAAATCGCGGAATTTCTTGAGACCTGTTCCGGCTGGGATGAGTTGTCCGATAATCACATTTTCCTTCAATCCGATAAGCTTGTCGAGCTTCCCTTCGATTGAAGCATCAGTGAGGACTTTAGTCGTCTCCTGGAAAGAAGCAGCAGAGATGAAACTTTCAGTCGAAAGCGCCGCAGAAGTTATGCCAAGCAGCACGTCTTCTGCGGTTGCCGGTACGGCATCACGGAATTCAATGATCTTCTTCTTGGCCCTTCTCAGATCGCGATTCTTCGCCATCACCGGGGCGCGTTCCACAATCTGCCCAACTCTGTGTTTTGAGTCTCCTTTCACAGTCACGACGATCTTCTTGCTAATCGCCGCGTTCTCTTCGCGTATCCTATGAACGTCAACGATGTCACCCTCAAGAAACGGAGTGTCGCCGGGATCGACGACTCGCACACGCTGGAACATCTGACGCACTATTACTTCAATGTGCTTGTCGTTGATCGTCACGTTTTGCTGGCGATATACTTCTTGGATTTCATCGAGAAGATATTTCTGAACGTCTGCCGGGCCTTTGATTCTCAGAATGTCGTGAGGATCAATTGGACCATCGGTAAGACGCTCGCCGGCTATAACAAAATCGTTTTCCTGGACTAAAATGTGCTGTCGCAGTGAGACCTTGTAAGTCTTTCTGTCTTTACCATCGGCGCTGGTAATGATGACTTCCTTCGTTCCTCTTGACTGACCGCCGAAGCCGACATTACCATCGATTTCGCTGACGGTAGCAGGATCTTGCGGAACGCGAGCCTCGAACAGCTCTTGTACTCTGGGAAGACCGGTTGTAACGTCGCGAACACGCGACAATTCTTTCGGTTTCTTCGCGAGTGTTTCGCCCGACTGTACTTCCTCATCGTCTTCAACAACGATGTGTGCGCCTACAGGCAGGTTGTAAGTCCGTTTTACTTTGCCGCTGTGTACGATTTCAAGAGAGGGAGTCACATTCTTATCAACGCTCTCGATAACAACTTTCTCAACTTGTCCCGTCTGCTCGTCGGTCTGCTCGCGGTAGGTTACATCTTTCTTTAAATCCACCCAACGAACTTTTCCTCCGAACTCGGTCAATATGAGTGTATTATAAGGATCCCACTGATAGACAAGATTACCTTTATTCACAGAAGCACCTTCACCCAACATGAGATGCGCGCCTTGCGGGACATCCATTTTCTTTATAGCCCGATTGTCTTTGTCGAGAACTTGAATTACGCCGTGCCGTCCCAGCAAAACTTTTTCGGGCTTGCCCGTCGTGCGGTTGACATAGTCAACCAGCGGGTGCATGTTCTCAAACTTAAGTTTACCTTCGATAGGCGCTACGACGTTGGATTCCTGAGACTCGACACTCGCTGTACCGCCGGTGTGGAATGTACGAAGCGTAAGCTGAGTGCCGGGCTCGCCGATACTCTGTGCTGCGATGATTCCAACCGCATCGCCGATCTCAACCATCTTGCCCGTCGCTAAATTTCGTCCATAACATTTTGCGCAGACTCCGCGAGGCGCTTCGCAGGTCAATACCGAACGAATGTCAACGCTGTCGATTGCAGTGTTGGCAATTCTCTCAGCGAGGTCCTCGGTTATCTCTTCTCCGCCCTTGACAATTACTTCGTTCGCCAGCGGATCGACAACATCATAGAGAGCCACGCGGCCCAGAGTACGTTCGACCAATGTTTCCTGTACGCGCTCGCCATCTTTAATAGCGCTTACAGAAATTCCACGAATCGTTCCGCAGTCATTACTGGCTATGACGACATCTTGAGAAACGTCAACGAGTCTGCGTGTAAGGTAACCGGCATCTGCGGTTTTCAAAGCCGTGTCGGCAAGTCCTTTACGCGCGCCGTGAGTTGAGATGAAGTACTCGAGAATCGAAAGTCCTTCACGGAAATTTGCGATGATCGGATTCTCGATGAGATCTCCAACCTGCCCGGTAAGAGACTTCTGTGGTTTCGCCATAAGACCACGCATCGCAGCAAGCTGCTTTACCTGATCCTTAGAACCTCTTGCACCCGAGTCAAGCATCATCCAGATCGAGTTGAAACCTTCTTTCGAAGCAGACAGAGTCTTGTAAGCGGCGTCGCTGACAAGATTTGTAGCTCTCTGCCAAACGTCGATAATCTTATTATATCTTTCGCCTGCAGTGATGAAGCCGCCTTCATAACTTGCTTCGATCTCTTTGACATCGCGATCAGAAATGTCAATAAATTTCTTCTTGACTTCCGGAATAATTACGTCGTTGACGTTGATGGAAAGTCCGGCGGCAGTGGCGCTTTCAAATCCAAGATCCTTCAAATCGTCAAGGAAAATCGCGGTCTTTAAGGGTCCCGCCTTTTTGTAAGACTCGGCAATGATAGAGATAAGCTTGCTTTTTGTGAGAACCTCATTTATAAAGCCAAGTTCAACAGGTACTATCTCATTGAATAGCACGCGTCCCGGAGTTGTGTCAATAAATTCGCCGTGGACTCTGAACTTGATTGGCTCGTGATAATGAATCTTGTCCAACTCAATCGCAAGCCGGATTTCGTCCACCGACGAGTAATGTTTTGCCGGTTCTCCTGCGCCCTTTCTAATCTTCGTCAAATAATATAAACCGAGAACCATATCCTGTGTAGGATGGACTACCGGTTTCCCGTGCGCCGGCGATAGAAGATTGTGGCTGGACAACATCAATATCCTTGCTTCAAGCTGTGCTTCATACGACAACGGCACGTGTACAGCCATTTGGTCACCGTCGAAGTCGGCGTTGAATGCGGTACACACAAGCGGGTGAAGCTTTATTGCCTTTGCGTCAACAAGAACCGGCTGGAAAGCTTGGATACCTAGCCTGTGCAAAGTTGGCGCGCGGTTCAGCATGACCGGATGTCCATCGACGATCGACGGTAATACTTCCCAAATTTCTTTCACCTTGCGGTCAACCAGTCTCCGGGCAGTCTTCGCTGTTTTCGCTTCGCCTCTTTCTAATAGCTTTCTAATTATCATAGGCTTGAAGAGTTCGACCGCCATATCTTTCGGCAGGCCGCACTGATGCAGTTTCAATTCAGGTCCGACGACAATGACAGACCTTCCGCTGTAGTCAACGCGTTTGCCAAGAAGGTTCTGACGGAATCGACCCTGCTTCCCTTTCAACACGTCCGAAAGTGATTTCAGCGCACGTTGGCTGTCAGAATTGACGGCGCTTATACGGCGGCTGTTGTCCAAAAGCGCATCGACCGCTTCTTGAAGCATTCGCTTTTCATTCCGCAAAATTACTTCCGGAGCCTTGATGTCGATCAGTCTCTTCAAACGGTTATTTCTAATTATCACGCGGCGATAAAGATCATTCAAGTCGCTCGTAGCAAATCTTCCGCCTTCGAGCGGTACAAGCGGTCGAAGCTCCGGCGGAATGACCGGGATGACTTCGAGAACCATCCACTCAGGTTTATTGATGAACTCTTCGCCGTCTCTTGTGCGAAATGCTTCCGCAACTTTCAAACGCTTGAGAAAATCGATCCTCTTCTGTTCCGACCTTTCGGTCCGAGCAGAGGCGCGGAGTTCTTCACTAAGAGTGTCTACCTCAACCCTCCTGAGCATCTCCTTGATAGCTTCTCCGCCAATCTTGATGACTATCTTTCTTGCATCAGAATCGTCAAGCTCGTTGTTATGAGGAAACTTCTCCTGGAGTTCATAATATTCTTCTTCAGTAAGAAGCTTCTTTACCTTTAACTCCGTTGCTGCTCCCGGCTGAACGACCACATAAGATTCGTAATAGACTATCTTCTCAAGTTCCTTTGTGGACATCCCGAGAAGATTGCCGATCTTACTTGGCAAAGAACGCAGGTACCAGATATGAACAACAGGTGTGGCAAGGGTTATATGTCCCATTCGCTCACGTCGCACGCTCTTTTGCGTAACCTCGACACCGCACCGATCGCAGACAATTCCTTTGTATCGAATTTTCTTATACTTTCCACAGTGACATTCCCAATCCCTAACCGGTCCGAATATTTTCTCACAGAAAAGACCGTCTTTCTCAGGACGATAGGAGCGGTAATTAATCGTTTCAGGTTTTGTAACCTCGCCGTGCGAACGGTCAATTATTGAATCGGGAGATGCAAGGCTAATACGGATTGCTGTAACTACCTTGCGAGTCTGCTGTAAATCGCGGCGAAAATCAACATTAGGCATCAAAAAAAACCTCCTCTCCGCAGGATCCTTTGGACGAAGGAGTCCTTCGGACAATTTTTATGGCAGCGTTCATCATCAAATCTTTATTTCCTGTCATCGCTGCGTGCAAATTCAACATCGTGCATTACTTTCACTTCGAGACCAAGTCCCTGCAGTTCACGAACCAAAACGCTAAACGCTTCCGGAATTCCCGGCTCAGGTGTGTTTTCACCTTTGACAAGCGCTTCGAACAATTTGGAACGACCAGGCACATCATCGCTTTTCACTGTGAGCATTTCCTGCAATACATGTCCGGCACCGTACGCTTCAAGTGCCCAGACTTCCATTTCACCGAACCTCTGTCCGCCAAACTGTGCCTTACCACCAAGCGGCTGCTGTGTTATCAACGAATACTGTCCGGTGGAACGCGCGTGGATCTTGTCTTCGACAAGGTGATCGAGCTTCATCATGTACATGTAGCCGACCGTAACCTCGTTCGCAAACTTATCGCCGCTCTTACCATCATGGAGAACCGTCTTCGAGCTTTCGCTAAGTCCGGCTTTGCGGAGTTCGCCTTGCACTTCTTCCCAAGTCGCACCGTCGAATATCGGCGACGCGTATTTCACGCCTAACTTCTTAGCAGCCCAGCCCAATGCAGTTTCATAAAGCTGGCCGATATTCATACGAGATGGTACACCAAGCGGATTTAAAACCATCTCGACCGGGGTACCGTCAGGAAGGAACGGCATATCTTCTTTCGGAACAACTATCGACACAACGCCTTTGTTACCGTGGCGTCCGGCCATCTTGTCGCCAACTTGAAGTTTGCGCTTCGAAGCAACATAGACTTTTGCAAGTTGAACAATTCCGGGCGGAAGCTCATCGCCCGTGATGGCTTTGTTTCTCTCTCGGCGTGCTTCTTCTTCAATGTCGAGGATTCTTGTGTGATAGTTCCTGTGAATTTGTTCTACAAGCCTATTCTTGCGCGGACTATCGACCCATGGCTCTGTAAAGTCCAGTCTCTCCAAGCCTTCGAACTTCTGGAAAGTTTCTCTCTTCAAAACCGTTCCACTTCGAATTGCTACCGCGCCATCTTTCGTGCGAATGCCGACAGAAGTTTCGTCCTCAAGAATTTCCGTGAGTTTATCTATAAGTTTTTCCTGGACTTCGCTCTTCGCAGTCTTGAGCCATTTTTCAATTTCTTCTAATCTTTTCTTCTCTTCTTTTTTGGACTCCGCGTCCTTTTTCTTCCTCGAGAAGAGTTTCGTGTCGATGACGACGCCGCGCATTCCGGGAGGAGCCTTGAGAGACGCATCTTTTACATCGCCTGCCTTATCTCCGAATATTGCACGAAGCAGTTTTTCTTCCGGAGTTACATCGGTCTCACCCTTCGGCGTAATTTTTCCGACAAGTATATCGTTCTCGATAATTTCCGCGCCGACTCTGATAATCCCATAGTCGTCCAAATCCTTCGTCATTTCCTCGGAGACATTTGGAATATCGCGTGTGAGCTCCTCTTCGCCGCGCTTCGTGTCTCTGACGCTCGTCTCAAGAGACTGAATGTGAAGCGAAGTAAATGCGTCGTGTGCAACAAGGTCTTCGCTCACGATTACGGCGTCTTCAAAATTGTAACCGTGCCATGGCATGAATGCGACAAGAATATTTCTGCCGAGGGCGAGCTCGCCGTTCTCTGTCGAACAACCATCAGCAAGTACATCACCTTTCTTAAACCGCTGACCAACTTCGACAAGCGGTTTCTGATTTACCGTCGTGTCCTGATTGGTCCTGAAGAACTTGCGCAGTTTGTATTCGGCAGTTCTCAAATCTTCGAAGCTTGCAAGTACCTCGTCGGATTTCTCGTTAATGTCATATTTCACGACGATCCTGCTGCCGTCAGCGTACTGGACAATGCCATCGTGCTCGGCGGCGACAAGAGTTCGTGAATCGACTGCGACTTTGCGTTCGAGACCTGTGCCGACCACAGGAGCCTCGTTATCGATCAGCGGCACGGCCTGGCGCTGCATGTTCGCACCCATGAGAGCGCGGTTCGCATCGTCGTGTTCGAGAAATGGTATCAAAGCCGCCGCCGGACTGACGATTTGGTTTGTAGCCACGTCCATAAAATGAATTTCCGACGGCTTCTCCAAAATGAAATCTCCGTGGAATCTCGCGCGCACGCGATCGACAGTGATTCTTCCTTTTTCATCAACAGGCGTGTTCGCCTGAGCAATTCTATATTCGTCTTCCTGAGCTGCGCTTAGGAAAACTATCTCATCGGTTTCAACTCCGTTGACGACCTTGAAATACGGCGTCTCGATAAATCCGAAATCGTTCACTCTTCCGTGAATGGCGAGTGAGGAAATCAAACCGATGTTCGGACCTTCCGGAGTCTCGATCGGGCAAAGCCGGCCGTAGTGTGTGTAGTGAACGTCGCGAACTTCGAATCCCGCGCGTTCTCTCGTCAAACCACCCGGTCCTAGAGCGCTCATTCTGCGTTTATGCGTCATCTCAGCCAGCGGGTTCGTCTGATCCATGAACTGAGAAAGCTGGCTCGTTCCAAAAAACGAGTTCAGAACCGTAGTAATGACGCGGGCGTTGACCAAACCCTGCGGCGTGAAATTCTCTTCATCGTGAATATTCATGCGCTCTTTGACGTTGCGGACCATTCTTGTGAGCGCAAGGTTGAACTGTGATTCTAATTGTTCACCGACTGTCTTCACGCGCCGATTTCCCAGATGATCGATATCGTCGATCTGACCCTCGTCGCGGCGAAGTTTAAGCATGTAATCGACTATCGCGACAATGTCTTCTTTCGTGAGAACAGTAATGGTCGTCGGAATATCGAGCGAAAGTTTCGCGTTCATGCGATAACGTCCGACGCTGCCGAGATCGTAGCGCTTTTCGCTGAAGAACATTTTTTCCAAAAGCCCGCGAGCTGTCTCGGTGTCCTGCGCTTCGACAGAACGAAGCTCTTGGTATATCTTCTTCAAGGCGCCTTCGCTGGAGATCGTCGAGTCCTCACGAATTGTGTTGAACAGAATAGGATCGTCTCCTTTGCGCGTGGCTTTAAGGAATTGAAGCTTCTTAACATTAGCTTTCTTTATGAGAGCGATGTGCTCTTCGGTAAGTTTCAATTCTTCGAGCGATGCTTCAGCAGTGTCAATGATAATCTCGCCGGTCTTAGTGTCAGCTACATCGCTTACGAGCCTTCTACCAATATACTCGTTCAGATCAATCTTGCTGACGCTGACTTCTTCGACTTGTCCGAAGAGTTCGAGTATGTCTTCATCCTTTTCGTAACCGAGAGCGCGAAGAAGCGTCGTTGCATAAAATTTCTTTTTGCGGTCGATGTAAACCCAGAGAACGTTATTTATGTCGGTCGTGAATTCGAGCCACGCGCCTCTCATCGGGATTACACGCGAGCTCCAAATCCTTGCGCCGTTCGGATGCTCTGTCTCCACAAAGAAGACGCCCGGCGAGCGATGGAGCTGGCTGACGACTACTCGCTCGGCGCCATTGATGATGAACGTCGCGCGGTCTGTCATATAAGGGATCGAACCGAGATAAACTTCCTGCTCCTTTGCATCCATGAATCCTTCTTTTGCCGGATCAGGGTCTTTGCTTGCAAGGCGCAGTTTTGCTTTCAAAGTAACGGAGTATGTCAACCCTTTTTCAATACACTCATCCACTCCGTAACGCGGCTTCTCTATGCTGTATTCGACGAAGCCGAGCGCGAAATGCTCCTTGTTGTCGTACACAGGGAAATTTACCTGGAATACTCCTTGCAGTCCCGTCGATTTCCGCCTCTTAGGCACAACGTCTTCTTGCAGGAATTTCTTGAACGACTGCATTTGGACGTATAGCAAATCAGGGTAATCAACCTTCTGAGGAATCTTAGCGAAGCTTAAACGCACTGAATCCTGCCCGTTAGAATTGAGACTCTTCAACGTAATCACACTCCTTTAAATAATTTTCAAAGAGAGAATTGAATTGCAGACACGAACCGCATAAAGACACATAATCCGTCCCGAAAGCATCCGGGACGGATTACCGAATTGGCTTCTTTCACTATTATTAAAACGTTCAAATGCCTGCTAAAGTTCAGTTACTTCAGCTCGACAGTTGCTCCAGCCTCTTCCAATTCCTTTTTCAGCTTCTCTGCATCTGCTTTGGACAGTGCTTCCTTAACAACTTTGGGAGCGCCATCGACGAGGTCTTTTGCTTCCTTCAGACCGAGTCCGGTAGCCGCACGGACAACCTTGATCACGTTGATTTTCTGGGCGCCTGTGCTGACAAGGTGAACATCGAACTCAGTCTTCTCTTCCGCTGCAGGTGCTGCAGCCGCTGCGCCCGCCGCTGCTCCAGCCATGACAACCGGTGCAGCTGCTGTAACGCCGAACTTTTCCTCAAGCGCCTTCTTCAATTCCGACGCTTCTAAAAGGGTAAGTTTACTTATCTTCTCTACTAGATCTTGGACAACTTCCGACATTTTTTATTTCTCCTTTTGAAATTCTAATTAAAATTCTACGAAGCCTGCGCCGGGAGCTTCTTCTCCACAGCATCAAGCACCGACACAAGGTCGCGCATCACAGCCGAGATAGAGCCGACGATTCCCGCAATCGGTGACTGCAAACTTCCGAGAATGGCGCCGATCATTTCAGGTTTCGACGGCATAGATGCAAATTCAGCGAGCCGCTTTCCATCAAATACCTGCTTCTCAATGACAAAAGCCTTAGTAGCAGGTTTTCGAGTTTTGTCGAAAAATTTCTTCAAAACTTTTGCAGGTGCAACCGGGTCATCAACACCGAAAGCAATTGCGGTCTGTCCGATGAAATACTTGTATGATGCTTCATCGGTTGAGAATGTCTGCATTGCTTTCTTAATCAACGTGTTCTTGACGACCTGGTACTTCACACCGTTTTTCTGGAACTCGCGCCGGAGCTCATCGCTCTCAGCGACTGTCATTCCAGTAAAGTCAGTGAAGAAAAGGCTAGTCGAATTGGACATCAGTTCCGCAACTTGCGCGACAACTTGTTCCTTTTCATTCCTTTTCATCTTTTCCTCAGGTGTTTGAAATTATTTCTTGAAGCTTAGAAGCATTTAGTGCGTAAACTCAGTGTATGCTTGCAGCGAGCGACTTGTCGATCTTCACTGAAGGTCCCATCGTCGAAGATATCGCGACAGTTTTAATGTACTGTCCCTTCGAGGACGCGGGCTTCAGACGATTGACGGCAGCCAAAAACGAGTTGACATTTTCGACAAGTTTCTCTTTGTCAAAAGAGGCTTTGCCGACAATAGCGTGGAGGTTGCCCGCCTTGTCGACTCTGAACTCAATCTTGCCGGCTTTGATTTCCGTGACTGCCTTGACTACATCCAGTGTCACCGTACCGCTCTTAGGGTTCGGCATCAAACCTTTTGGACCGAGGACCTTACCAAGCCTTCCAACTTCAGCCATGACATCAGGAGTTGCGACGATTACATCTATTTCCGACCAACCTTCTTGAATCTTCTTTAGGTAATCATCAAAACCGACATGGTCAGCGCCGCTCTTCTTGGCTTCCTCTTGTTTCTGCGCCTGCTTAGTCAAGACAAGGACGCGAACGGTTTTTCCAATTCCATTAGGAAGAGAAACAGTTCCGCGAACTGCCTGATCGGCATGACGGGGGTCAACGCCGAGACGAACTGCGATATCAATCGATTCATCAAACTTCGCTTTGGCAGTCGACTTAATTTTCTCTACAGCCTGTTCAACTGTATATTCCTTTGTTCTGTCAACCTGACTTACGGCTTCTTTAAATCGCTTGCTCTGTTTCATTTTTATAAACTCTTCTTTTTTTATCCTTCGACTACGATACCCATACTACGGGCGGTTCCTGCAACCATACTTATCGCCGATTCAACATCCGTCGTGTTGAGGTCGGGCATTTTCAGCTCAGCAATTTTCTTCACCTGCTCGCGAGTCACTTTCGCAACTTTTATGCGGTTTGGCTCTCCGGAACCTTTCTCGATCTTTGCTTCCTTCACAAGAAGCACAGCAGCCGGAGGCGTCTTCGTTATAAAAGTAAACGACTTGTCTGAAAAGACAGTGATGACCACAGGAATGATGAGTCCCTGCTTGTCCTGCGTGCGGGCATTGAACTGCTTGCAGAACTCCATGATGTTCACGCCTTTTTGGCCCAGCGCGGGTCCTACCGGCGGTGCAGGAGTTGCCTGTCCTGCTGGAATCTGTAATTTTACAAAACCAACAACTTTCTTAGCCATTGTTCACCCAGTTTATCTTTCTAATTCAACTTCAGTAAAACTTAATTCCACAGGAGTCGGACGGCCGAAAATTGTAACCGTCACTTTTACCTTCATCCTGTCTTCGTTCACCTCGGAGACTTCTCCTTTGAAGGTGGAGAACGGGCCGCTGATTACTTTCACCTTGTCATTTATTTTGAAGGGAACCTCCATAACCTGACGTTCCTCATGCTCATCTATTCTTCCCTTCATTCTAACTATTTCGTCAGGACGAAGCGGACTCGGATCGCCTTTCGGTCCGACAAAACTTATTATAGAAGGCACACTGAGAATGAAAGCTTTGACACGATCATCCATTTCAGCTTCAATCATCACATACCCAGGCATGAAGTTGCGGGTTTTTACACGCCTCTTCCCGCTCTCGCTTATGGTCGGCACCTTCTCAGTGGGAATGATTACTTCACCAAACTTTTCCTTTAAGTCGGATTCTTTGAGCTGGCTTTCGAGATATGCCACTGCCTTGCTTTCTTGTCCTGAATACGTTCTGACCACGTACCACTTTTTTGTAGTAGCCTTTGTTTCGTTCATAAGATCGCTCTCAATGCCAGATTGACGATCGTATCTATGGCATACACGAAGACGGCAATTATCAGTGTCGCAACAAGCACAACAACAGTTGAATCCTTCAACTCATCTTTCGTAGGCCAGGTAACCTTCTTCATTTCTTTAACGACATCTTCAAAAAAGCCGATAATTTTTTCTCTCATTCTTCATCCTCAATTGTGCACGTCAGGAGGGACTCGAACCCCCAACCTGCGGTTTTGGAGACCGCTGCTCTGCCAATTGAGCTACTGACGTATGTTTCTTCCTGCTTGCTAAACGGCTTTCGGAAATGTC
The DNA here is from genome assembly GCA_023381615.1 of Bacteroidota bacterium. Classification (GTDB taxonomy): domain Bacteria; phylum Bacteroidota; class Ignavibacteria; order Kryptoniales; family JAKASW01; genus JAKASW01. The sequence goes on along the minus strand of JAMCQL010000024.1, from coordinate 3,577 downwards.
CTCTCACCTTTTCATACATCGGGCTCAACTCGAACCCCCATCCCGAATGCTTTCGGGATTTGGAGACCGCTGCTCTGCCAATTGAGCTACTGACGTATGTTTCTTCCTGCTTGCTAAACGGCTTTCGGAAATGTCCTCTCACCTTTTCATACATCGGGCTCAACTCGAACCCCCATCCCGAATGCTTTCGGGATTTGGAGACCGCTGCTCTGCCAATTGAGCTACTGACGTATGTTTCTTCCTGCTTGCTAAACGGCTTTCGGAAATGTCCTCTCACCTTTTCATACATCGGGCTCAACTCGAACCCCCATC
>JAMCQL010000024.1:0-3200 GCA_023381615.1 Bacteroidota bacterium | reverse complement strand
TGCTTGCTAAACGGCTTTCGGAAATGTCCTCTCACCTTTTCATACATCGGGCTCGACTCGAACCCCCATCCCGAATGTTTTCGGGATTTGGAGACCGCTGCTCTGCCAATTGAGCTACTGACGTATGCCAAAATTACTTAGTCTCCTTGTGCGACGTGTGCTTGTTGCAGAAGCGGCAATACTTTTTATACTCAACTCTGCCGGTTTGCTTTCTCTTGTTTTTTGTTGTCGTATAGTTGCGATGTTTACAGACTGTGCATTCGAGTGTAACTATTTCTCTCATAACCTTTCCTTTCGGCTTCGCTCAAGGCGGGCCTTAGTTTAGCGAGCTCACGACGGGACTCGAACCCGTGACCTACGCCTTACCAAGGCGTTGCTCTACCAGCTGAGCTACGTGAGCAAACACAACGATGTAAAAAGGGAACAGGCGTGCTCAGCAACGCCTCATGAGCGGGAGACGGGACTCGAACCCGCGACCAACAGCTTGGAAGGCTGTGACTCTACCAACTGAGTTACTCCCGCAAAATTTGTCAATCTTTTCTTTCTTGCTTTCTTATACTTCATCAGCGGCGAACTCGCGACCAATCCCGCTGAAAGACGGGATGACTCTACTCCGCCGCAGGCGGAAGTTACTCCCGCGGACAAAACAAAAACCTGCTTCTCGGCTACACTATGTAACAAATCCGCCCGAGGCGGAGTGGGCGGCGGGGGATTCGAACCCTCTAAGGCGTAAGCCAACGGATTTACAGTCCGCCCCGGCTCTCCAACTCCGGCGTCCGCCCAAATACTCGTCCAAAGGATCTCGACGAGTCGACCTACCTACGGTATCGTAGATACGGTCTCGTAGAGAGTCATCGACCTTCGGACAACCGAGCTGGCGAAGGGATTTGAACCCCCGACCTGCTGATTACAAATCAGCCGCTCTACCAACTGAGCTACGCCAGCGTTTTGCATTTTGAGCTACTAAATTTAAAAAAAATTGACAAAAAGTCAAGGCAAAAAACGCATTTGGAAACCCTCGAAATAACAATGAGATACGAAGATTGTGCAGTATCACCAAATGACATCCAATATTTTCGGCTCGTTTTTTGTATTCCCCCCAAACGCGAGTCTTTTCACCAACCGTACAGTTACAGTAAAGTGCACGGTAAACACTGTACACCTAGTCGGAGCGGATATTCTCATTTTGTGCTGTCTCCTTCTCAGATTCGGTATGCACGACTAAACAGAGATCGAGGTCGCTTGCGGCTGTCTCCTCCTTTTTTGCTACGCTTCCAAAAACAGTCAGGCTATCAACGCGTCTCTCGAGATGCTTCTTCAGAAATCCAAATAGCCTTTTGGAAAACTCCCGTTCCAAGGCGAGCAACGGAAGGATACCTTCTATTATGATGACGTGCCCTGATCTAAAGTGAAGAGGTGGTCTTTCCCTCACGCTGGCAGCGTATAACAGAAAGCAACTCCAATTCCGTTAAAGCATTCAGACATGCACGATGGTTCATGCCAGAAAGCCTGGCGATTTTCCTTCCAGTCAACCCCTGCTGTGAGTCCTGCAACACTCGCAGAACAGCGATGTGCGACCAGGGCGACTCCATCCCGCTCTGCGGCATCTCGACATTTCTATTCATATCTCAAGGACTCCACAGGTTTGGCATTCGCTGCTTTAATTGCCAAAAGCGCCACAACAAACAGAACCATCGCCATGATGCCGCATGAAACAAATAAGAATGTCAATATCTGAAGATTGATTCTGTACGCGAAGACATGAAGCCATTTGTCCACTCCGTACCACGTTAAAGGCCATGCTATCAGGTTGGCTATCAAAACAAGAAGAATAAATTCTTTCGAAATTAACCCGACGATCTTTATAACCGGCGCTCCAAGTACTTTGCGGATTCCGATCTCTTTAGTTCTCTTAATTGTACTTATGGATGCCAACCCAAAGAGTCCCAGACACGCAATTATTATTGCCAACGCCGAAAACCAATCGAACATGCTCGCCAGTTTGCTTTCCGACTTATAGAGAGCATCGAGATGACTATCAAAGAAGAAATATTCAAAAGGACTTTCTGGAAAGATTTTTATCCACTCATCCCTTATATAGTTAAGCGAAGCAGGTGTGTTTTTCGCACTAATCCTGACCGATAGATAATTTAGGTTGTCAGGATTCACCGCTATAAAAAGTGGGTCAATCTTCTTGCGCAGACTTTTATAATTGAAGTCTTTCACCACCCCGATAACCTTGCCTTCATTTAAAACAGCCGCTTGAAATCTTTTCCCTATCGGATTTTTCCACCCTATGTTCTTAATCGCAGTCTCGTTCAGTATGTAAGCACCTTTCAAATCACCGCCAAAGCTTTTAGAGAAATCCCTCCCTTTCTCAATTTCCATTTTATATGTTTTAATGAAGTCGTAGTCAGCATAAATAAAATCCATCGTTTTGCTCCATCCGTTTTCATTCCATTTAACGGATGTATAATATTGGACATCACCCGGCAAAACAGACGAAGCGGAAACAGATGAAACACTCGTGTTTCTTAGTAATGCGCTCTTTAAGACTTCGTAATGTTTCCGTGTATTGTCCTCTCTTAGCGGAAGAACCACGATGTTTTCTTTGTCAAAGCCTAAATTCTTGTTCCTGATATAGTGAAGCTGATCCGATATAATCACCGTCGATATGATTAGACTTGTTGAGATTAAAAACTGAAAGATGACTAAAATCCTTATTACTGAAGAACCTGAGAACTGTCCGCAAGAGGTTTTTCTGAATATCTGCGACGGATGGAATGACGAAAGAATGAAGGCGGGATAGCTGCTGGAAATAATGCCTGCGATTAAAGGAACACCAATTATAGTGGCAATTAGCCAGAAATTTCTTTTGAATTCCAAAGTAAGCGTGCGGTCAATCAGCGAACTAATAGCCGGGAGAAACAGCTCTAAAAGGACAACAGCAACAACGAGAGAAATAAAAGCCGTCAGAATTGATTCGCCAATAAACTGCCTGATCAAAGCTAATCGATCTGCACCGAGAACTTTTCTCACCCCGATTTCCTTTATCCGGCTTGAATAACGCGCAGTAAGGATGTTCATATAATTAATGCAAGCCATGAAAAGAATTAACATGCCGACCGCTGAGAACAGATATATATACTTTATATCTCCATTCGGCTCGATCTCACCACCGAGGTTTGAATAAAGATGTA
>JAMCQL010000028.1 GCA_023381615.1 Bacteroidota bacterium | reverse complement strand
CTTTTTGTGAACAGGTTGTAAGGAACGCTCACAAACTCAATCCTCTTCTCCGCCATGTATTCTTCATCGAGGAAACAAGCGGGGGCATACACAATAATCTTCTTCCCGGGACTTTCTTTCAGGAATGCCTTTGCAAGGTCTAAGTTTAGGGCAAGATGAGTCAGCTTGTCGTAATCTTTGTCATACACTAAGTAGATTCGCTCGTTGCCTGTCGAGCCCACATAGTAAGATTTCTCATCGATCTTCTTCTCGTCTGCGATGTGGCTGCCCGTGCATAGATAATACACGTACTTTGCGAGCTGCGTGAAAGTGGGGAGCTTTCCTGAAAGCATGGTTTCTGCATCGATCGCTTCCCCGACACTGAAGTATCTGAAGCCGCTTTCATACCCGTCCTTCTTTATCGCCCGCCTTACTCTTTCCTGAGTTATGTCCTTGCAGATGTTCTTCTTCGGCTCTTTCTCCGTGGCTTCTGTCATCTGAACAAGTATGCACTTCCGGTTGCCGCCGTCCTCTTTGTTCAGGTCCATGACGGCTTGCATAGTTGTCCCGGAACCCGCGTAGGAGTCCAGAACAATGTCCTCATCATCTGTCGACAATGACACAATTTGTCTGATCAAGCCGACCGGCTTCGGGAAATCGAATCGCTCACCCAAGCCGAGCTCTCTTAACTCGACAGTGCCGGTTTCTGTAAGAAAGCTATTATCCTCCCAGATAGATTTCGGCTTATAAGTTGTCTTTCTGTACTTCTCGTAGATACCGAATGAGCCATCCGCCTTCCTTTTGGCAATGAGGTTACTCGTTAGCGTGGTTTCCCCGAGATTCTGGATTGCCTTTGATTTGCCCCATCTCCAGCAACTCTCCTTACCTTCCGAATTAAAGGGTAGGATTTCACTGTCGAAGCCTGACTGCTTGTCTAAAGAGACCATGCAGTGTCCCAGTCTATCGGGGGTTTTGCGATTAACATAAATAGGATAGAACAGATTTGGTCTATTGTGTTTTCCAAATTTTGGATTCCGGTTGCGGAGCTCCCTCAAATTGAAACTCCCAATATCATCTTTGAACTCAAGGTCGTTTTTCGTCTCTCCTTTTTCAATCTCACCAAGTTCGGTGTCGCTTCGTTTTGTATATGCGACCAAATACTCGTGGGTTTTGGCTATTTGCTTGTATGTTTGCCCTCTGCTGTTCGCCCTCACAATTATCTGTGAGTAAAAATTGTCCTCCCCAAAAACCTCATTCAATATTGGCCGTAGATTCTGTACCTCATTGTCATCAATGGAGACGAATATTGTCCCATCGTCCGCCAGTAGGTCCCTGAGCAATTTTAGTCTTGGCACCATCATGCAGAGCCATTTGTCATGCCTCGTCAAATCATCAACGCCGACTTCCTTTCCTATCCAGTCATTGATCAGCGGGCTATTTACGTTGTCGTTATAAACCCAGGCTTCTTTGCCGGTGTTGTACGGCGGGTCGATGTAGATGCACTTCACTTTTCCGCTGTACTGCGGCAAAAGGGCTTTGAGGGCAAGAAGGTTATCTCCTTCGATGATGAGGTTTCCTTCGCCCTTTTCCGCCTGGAAGCTCAGCTTCTTGTCTTCTTCCAGTGTGTGGTAAGGCACTGAAAGGTGATGGTTCCAGATTACGCTTTTGCCCTTGAATTGAAGTGTCGGCATTATAGCAAATCTCCGAAGTGATTTTTCAGTGCTCTTGGCGTCGGGTGAGACCTTGAAGTATTCATTTGGTCTGAAGTCTCCCTTTTGTTGATTCAAACCTGAGGGGTTTCCATACCGTATTAGATGAGAATTCATTGACAAACTTCACCGAAGCATTTACCGCCCATTCGGCACACCCATGCCCGAGACATTGATCTGGAAAGAACGGATTCCCCGGACTTGTAAACGGATTGAAGGTAAGATTCTTTGACTGAAACCTCTTACCTAATTTATGAATATCTTCTTCAGTAAAATCATCGCTTCCTGGAGTCTTCAAAGCCTCAGGATAAAAGTGAGCCAAGTAATTCCTCAGCTTAACGAGTAAATCCGCATCTTGATATGTTCCTGCGCCCTCGACAAGTCTCTGTTTGTCGTTCAAGACTAAAGCGGTCTGATATTTTTGCAGGGTCGGGAGTTTTTCTATTGTAGGCCACATTCCCCCGACTCGACGCACAACCTCCTCAGTAATTTCACCGCCAATCATCGGCGGCAGGTTACTTATACTGATGAGTTTGTGGGATGGAATGTTTTTTCTGTTTTGCTCAAGACTTAGAAACGCATCCGAGATATCAGAAAATATTTCATTGATATATGCTTCAAGGAAAAATGCAGCGAACAAAATGCTCCCGTTAACAAAGGCAACGTGACCTAACCGAATCTCTTCAGGAACGTTAGTTCCAAGATTCCCGTGATCCCGCTCCAACCGGTACGCTTCCCTTGCAAAAAGAGCTGCACTGCTTATATGGTTCACGGAGAAGTAACTGCGAAGGGCGAATGAAATTGAGGTTGTTAAGCTCACTTTGATTCCGGTTGTTTGATTTCTAGCCACTGAAGGAAATTCATAGAATATTATGCAACTCGCCCGTTTCCATCTTGTGATTGATTTTAGCAAAAGCTGCTGTAACATTCAAATTAAAAAGTAGCAATCAATCCGCGTTACTCTGCCCTCTTCCTGCACATAGAGACCTGGCCGACAACCCATCGGAAAATGTGAAGGTGACCGTCACTTGTGTCTGACATAAAAGTGACGGTCACCTGCCGCATTTTCATCCGCCGTGGCGTCCCGTCGCGGGACATGTACAACTTTTATGACAAGACAAGAGAAAGAACGATCAGACTCAAGCGCATTTACTTTTGAACATGCGTCGTTGGAAGACCATTTTTATTTAGGACAGGTATGATGCGTTTTCCCAATTGAAAGACGTCCCAAATCAATTAAGACGAAGATGGACCCGATTATCCCGCGTAGTTCCTTAATAAATTCTCTCCCAACCTGAAGAGCCTGTCCCGAATTCATTTTGGGATTGCCGCTGCAATCAGACTTAGACTTTTGGGACAGCGTCGGGTTAGTGGGCATTCTTCATTACTCCGGCACAGGAGGCTGATGCCTGAAGGCGGTGTGTCTGCCTTATTTTCTCATAACTTATGCAGCCCCAAAAGCAAACAACCGAAATTGTCCCCAAAAAAAGCCCGTCCATGTCGCGCGGACGGGCTTGTGGAGAGATATGAGGTCCGACTTAGACCTCAGATGTTTCAAAGGCTTTCTTAAACTCGATCTTCCCAGACTCTGGAATATCGATTCCCACCGTATCGCCAGCTTGAAATTCTCCGGCGAGTATTTTTTCTGCGAGCGGATTTGAAATGAATTTTTGAATAGTCCTCTTTAGCGGCCTCGCTCCATAAGTCGGATCGTAACCGGCATCCGCAAGGAACAATTTTGCCCTGTCGCTCACATTGAGCTTTATGTCATCGTTCTCGTTAACCCGCGAAATAATCCTGCTCAGCTGCAGATCAACGATCTTCCGAATTTCGTTTCGCGTCAACGGCTTGAAGACTATTATTTCATCGATCCTGTTCAGAAACTCAGGCTTGATGGTTTGCTTCAGCAGATTGAACAATTCATTGCGTAAAGACTCCATCATCTCGGCGCGATTACGTTCCGTCGAGGTCTCAATCTTCTGCTGAACCAATTGCGAACCAAGATTAGACGTCATTATGATTATCGTGTTCTTGAAATTGACTGTTCTTCCCTTGCTGTCGGTCAGTCTGCCCTCATCAAGGACTTGCAGCAGAACATTGAAAACTTCAGGATGTGCCTTTTCAATTTCGTCAAGCAAAACAACCGAATACGGTTTTCTCCTCGCTGCTTCGGTGAGCTGTCCGCCTTCTTCGTATCCGACATAGCCGGGAGGAGCGCCGATAAGTCTTGACACAGAAAACTTCTCCATGTACTCCGACATGTCGATGCGAACCATCGCATCTTCATCGTCGAAGAGTGTCTCCGCCAACGCGCGTGCCAACTCGGTTTTGCCGACTCCGGTCGAGCCGATGAATATGAAAGAACCAATCGGACGTTTTTCATCTTGCAGCCCTGCCCGTGCACGTCGAACGGCATTCGCAACGGCTGAAACCGCTTCTTCCTGATCAACCATTCGTTGGTGTATTTTCTCTTCAATGTGCAGCAGTTTACTTCGTTCGCTTTCAAGCATCCGCGCGACAGGAATCCCTGTCCATCGAGAGACTATCTCAGCAATATCTTCAGAATCAACTTCTTCCTTCAGCATCTTACTGTTCTTCTGCACTTCAGAAAGGCGCTGAGTTGACTCCTTCATCTTTTTTTCGAGTGCAATGATTCTGCCGTAACGTATTTCAGCAACCTTTCCGAGATCGCCTTCTCGTTCAGCTTTCTCAGCTTCAGTTTTCAGCCGCTCGATATCTTCGTTTGATTTTTGTATCGACTGTATCAACTCCTTCTCGATTTGCCAATGAGCTCTCAACTGCTCGCTTTGCTCGCGAAGGTCGGCTAACTCCTGCTCGATAACCAAAAGCCGCTTTTGAGATTCCTCGTCCTTTTCTCTGCGGACAGCTTCTTTTTCAATTTCAAGCTGTTTGATTTTTCTCTCAACTTCGTCAAGTTCTTCCGGCAAGGAATCCATTTCGATTCGCAGCTTAGACGCCGCCTCGTCAACTAAATCGATCGCTTTGTCAGGAAGAAATCTGTCGGTGATGTACCGACTGCTGAGTTGAGCCGCCGCAACGATTGCACCGTCGGTAATTCTCACGCCATGATGGACTTCGTATCTTTCCTTCAATCCCCGAAGAATAGAAATCGTGTCTTCAACGCTCGGCTCATCAACCATGATTGGCTGGAATCTTCTTTCCAGCGCCGGATCTTTCTCGATATATTTCCGGTATTCGTTGATCGTTGTTGCTCCGATAGCCCTCAGTTGTCCGCGTGCAAGAGCCGGCTTCAACATGTTTGAAGCATCCACCGAACCTTGCGCCGCTCCTGCACCAACGAGAGTGTGGAGTTCATCCATAAATAGAATGATCTCGCCGTCCGACTCGACGACTTCTTTGATAATGGATTTCAGCCTGTCTTCAAATTGTCCGCGATAACCGGTTCCGGCTACGAGGCTTCCCATATCGAGTTCGACAATACGTTTTGATTTTAGACCGTCGGGAACATCGCCGCTGGCAATTCTTCTTGCGATTCCCTCGACTACCGCGGTCTTTCCAACACCCGGGTCTCCGATCAGAACCGGATTATTTTTCGTTCTCCTCTCGAGAACTTGCAGGACTCTTCTTATCTCATCATCGCGTCCGATAACCGGATCAAGTTTCCCTTTTCTTGCAAGGTCTGTCAGATCTCTTCCAAACTTTTGAAGAGATTGATATTTCTCTTCAGGATTTTGGTCGACGACTCGCTGGGTGCCTCTAATCTCTCTAAGGGCCTTCAGGACTAAGTCGCGGTTGATTCCTTGTGAAGTTAAAATCTTATATGAATCTATGTTTCGTTCATTCAAAAACCCAAGCAGCAAATGCTCCGTGCTGACAAATTCATCTTTCATTTGCGATGCCTCTTTTTCGGCCGAGTCTAAGAGTCCGGCGAGAGGCTGAGATAAATATTGGCTGGCGGTTCCGCCGCCTGATATCTTCGGGAACTTCTTTACAGATTCCTCGGCTTTGGATCGAATATAATCGATGTTCGCCCCTGCCTTTTTCAGGATAGACGCCGAGATACCCTCTTCATCCCTCAAAAGCGCCAGAAGCAAGTGCTCCGGCTCGATCGCCTGATTCTGATATTCAGACGCAATTGACTGGGCACCTTCCAAAGCTTCTTGAGATTTTATTGTAAGTTTATTTAAGTTCATTAATTTTTTCCTCTCCAAGGGATCCTGCGAATGGAATCAAAAGGCTGAGGCCGTCCAAGCTTAACATACTTGGACGACCTCTTTGTCTTCTCTATTTCTTATCCTTGTCATCAATTATTTCATAGTCTGCATTCTCTGCTGTGGCATTCTTTGGCTCGGTTTGCTCTTGCTGCTGTGAAGTTTGCCCTTGCGCATCGCCTTGTGCCGCTGAGGGACCTTGCTGCTGGTACATGTAACTTGCAGCCTCACTCCAAGCCTTGTTCATAGCCTCGATCTCAGTTTTGAGTTCTGAAATAGAAGCTGTCTTCACCGAAGCCTCCAATTTCTGAATTGCATCTTCAACCGGCTTCTTCTTATCGGCTGGAATCTTGTCGCCGAATTCCTGCAATTGTTTCTTGCTCTGGAAAATTAGATTGTCGGCTTGATTTCTGGTCTCGACTTCTTCGCGTCGAGTCTTGTCCTCAGCCGCATGTTCTTCCGCGGTTTTTTTCATCTTCTCGACTTCTTCGCGACTCAAACCACTTGAAGAAGTAATACGGATGCTTTGTTCTTTCGACGTAGCCTTGTCTTTGGCAGTAACATGTAAGATACCGTTTGCGTCGATGTCGAATGCGACCTCGATCTGCGGAATTCCTCTCGGCGCTGGCGGCAGTCCGTCCAGGATGAATCTTCCCAGCGTCCTGTTGTCCACAGCCATCGGGCGTTCACCTTGAAGAATATGTATTTCGACCGACGTCTGGCTGTCCGCTGCAGTCGAAAAGATCTCGCTCTTTCTCGTTGGGATAGTCGTGTTTGCCGGAATCAACGGCGTCATGACTCCGCCGAGGGTCTCGATACCAAGTGAAAGCGGTGTAACATCGAGAAGCAGAACGTCCTTGATCTCTCCGGTAAGAACGGCACCTTGAATACTTGCGCCAACAGCGACAACCTCATCAGGATTTACACCCTTGTGCGGTTCCCGATTGAAAAGGTTCTTTACGACTTCCTGCACCTTCGGCATCCTTGTCATTCCACCGACAAGAATCACTTCCTCTATGTCAGCCGGAGTCAGTTTCGCATCGGCAAGGGCTTTCTTCGTCGGCTCGATCGTTCGCTGTACCAAGTCTTCGACAAGTTGTTCTAATTTGGCGCGAGTCAAAGTCAAAGTAAGGTGCTTTGGACCATCTGCCGTCGCTGTAATGAACGGAAGGTTGACTTCCGTCTGGAGTTGTGAAGAAAGCTCCATCTTGGCTTTCTCAGCAGCTTCCTTCAGTCTCTGCAGCGCCATCGGGTCCTTGCGGAGATCAATTCTCTCGAGCTTGTTGAACTCGTCGGCAATGTAATCCATGACCTTCATGTCAAAATCGTCGCCGCCAAGATGAGTGTCGCCATTCGTCGACTTCACTTCAAAAACACCTTCCCCAAGTTCGAGGATGGAAATATCGAAAGTACCGCCGCCGAGATCGTAAACTGCGACTTTCATATTCTTATCTTTCTTGTCGAGGCCGTATGCGAGCGCCGCAGCTGTTGGCTCGTTGATAATTCGACGAACGCTCAGTCCGGCGATTTCTCCGGCTTCTTTCGTTGCTTGACGCTGTGCATCGTTAAAATATGCCGGGACGGTAATCACGGCTTCCGTAATTTTTTCGCCGAGGTAATCTTCCGCGGTTTGTTTCATCTTCTGCAAAATCATTGCACTGATTTCGGGCGGCGAATACTGCCTCCCGCCGATCTCAACGCGAGCCGAATCGTTAGGCCCACGCACAACTTTGTATGGTACGCGTGACATTTCGCCGGTGACTTCATTGTAAAAGCGTCCCATGAAACGCTTTATCGAGAAGACGGTGTTTTGTGGATTCGTTATCGCCTGACGTTTTGCCGGAGCGCCGACGAGCCACTCACCTGTTTTCGATTGCGCTACAACGGAAGGAGTCGTGCGGACGCCTTCAGAGTTAGCAATGACGGTGGGAGTATTTCCTTCCATCACAGCTACACACGAGTTCGTAGTGCCAAGGTCAATTCCAATTATTTTCGCCATCTCATATCTCTCCTTTACTTAATTTATTTTTATTTCTATTCCATCTTTCGACTCAGGCTTTGTCAGCTTTGGCAGCTCAACCGTCAAAACTCCGTTTTCAAGTTTCGCCGCCAACTTTGAGCCGTCAACATCTTCGGGAAGCGCAAACCTTCGCTCAAATTCTCCGGTCACTCTTTCGTTCAGCAAGTAAGAGAAACCTTCGTTGAGTTTGCTTCCTTCTTTCTTCCCACTTATCGTCACGATGTTGTCTTTCAATGCGACTTTTATTTGATCACGATTTAACTCAGGAAGATCGACCATAACGATGTACTTCTTGTCGTCGTGAGCTATATCGGCCTTCGGATAGAAATTGAAGCCTGCAAATCCATGTTGATGATGCCAATGCTCCCGCTTCCAATCCTCTGCAAACGCGCCCCTGAAATTTGGGTTCGCGCAAGTTCTTATTGTTGCATACATTTTCTTTTTCTCCTTTTGTACACTTAGTTTTGCAAGGAGCGTGCCGGGCTCGATCATTCGTTTTTTTTGATTTCCTGAGGCGGTTTTGGCTGTTTAAAATGAATGCTTCTGACAAATACTTCAAATTGGATGACACATTGTCATAGAATGGCAACCTTGTCAATGGAATAGACCGGTTTCGCGGAAACAATCTGCCGCTTTATTGATTTAGAGTCTCAAACTACTTAATCTCTGAAAAGACTCGGAGTAATGAGATGAGACCATTTATTTTTAGGGTTCTACCGCTAAGTGTGTGAAGACAGACTTAACCCAAATTTGTCAGTAGAAGAAGGATTGGAACGGAATCAACACAAGTCCGACTCGATAGAAGCCCGGCCGAAAACCCCGTCGAACAAAATATCACCACAAGAGGCACGGAGAAATCCCCCTGAATCCCCCTTTGAAAAAGGGGGATTTCTTATTCCTGTGTCTCAGTGTTTGGACTTTTCGGCCGGGCTTCTAGCCGTAGCTTCTTTGGTATCTTATCTGAATAGGAGAAGCTGGAACACTCAGAAGGACAGTGTAAGAAAACATTACTGAGGAAATGACCTGAAAATATTCGGCGAGAAGGGATTTGTGGAACCCCGCTGTGAGCGGGGTAAACTCCGCGTATGCAGAAAATGCTGTTCGAGTGGCGCCAACGGCGCCATGAGTTTCATTTTCCACAGCGAAGTGGAACAAATCCCAGCCGAATATTTTCCAGTCTTGACCCTTTGGTTCTTTCGTGTCAAGACGAAAGAACGGACAATCAAAACTTAATCACTATATGTGAGTTCTAATGACAATTCTGTATTAAAGAAACTTTTTCAAATTTGAGTCTTCTCTGCCAAGTCAAATCGTCACCGGGACTTCGGCAGTACTCCTTCCAATCTTACCAATGCGCGATCAATGATTGCTTTGCTACCATTAAGATTGTCAATCTCTTTTCGCAGCAGCGGCAGGATCGAATCAAACCGCTTGATCTCTTGAGCTGCCGTCATCGGGAACAGAGTCATCCTGTTACCCGTCTGTGCCGCAACTATGAGCAAGTCAGGCGACCAGTCCTCTGACCAGAGGTGATTGAGAATTCCCATTGCTTCCTTGAGGCGTTTGATCTTGCCCGCAACACCGTAGAGCGCTTCGTCATTTATTGGAGCAGTAAACTTTATAGTCACATTTATTTCTTTGTGAACACTTGTCTCCGGCAGATAAACGGCTGCCATCAGTTTATCACCGTCATATTTCCAATTTGCCTTTGCTCCGGCAATTGAGACAGACTCTACCGGCAAAACATTCATAAACCTGATTTCATACGACCTCTCGTTAAGCATTCCAGAAAACTTTCCGTCCACGGGTGCGATTTTCAATTTCAGAGTCTTGTCGTCTATCGCTTCGTAATTGACACTTGTCCAAGCATATTGGCCGTGAATGTATCCGAGGGAGTTTCCTTGATCTTCATATATTCGGGTTGAGCCGGATTTGTCCGGAAAAATTGTAAGTATCAGAGGATCAAGAGGCTTTTCATGTGAGTTCGGCATCTGTGGTTCCATCGGTATGATAGAACCGGCCTTCACGTAAATCGGAATTTCATCCAATGCAAACCTTCTCTGGACTACTTCGGGACCGGTGAACTTTTTCCCGCTGTACCATTCTACCCAAGTCCCAGGTGGAATCCATACATCTTGAATTGCCAGCATTGTATCCGGCGACATCGGACTTACTACGGGGGCGATCATCATGTCATCGCCAAACATATATTGGTCCTTGAAAGCATAAGCCGGAGACAAATCCGGATATTCATAGTAGAGTGGATGAACAACCGCGACTCCCGTATTATACGCTTCGCGCGATGCCGTGTAGATGTACGGAAGCAGCGAGTACCTGATTAGAAACGCTTTTCGCATTGCATCAAAATATTCGTAAGGATAAGCCCAGATTCTTCGTTCCGCTTCCGGATTTCGTGTCGTGTGAGTTCTGAGAATTGGACTGAATGCTCCCCATTGAACCCAACGAGTGTAAAGCTCCGGCGAAACCGTTCCCGGAAGATGTCCACCAATGTCGTGGCTCCAGTAACCGAACCCGACATTTGCTGCAGTCGCAGTAAAATAAGGTTGGAATGCAAGCGACGACCAGTCGGTTATTACGTCGCCCGAGAAGCCAATTTGATATCTGTGATCGCCAAGTCCACCCCATCTCGAAAGAATTATTGGGCGCTCTTTGTTTTCCCGTTCCATGTGAGTATAAAAAGCATAGTTCAACCACCACGTCGGATTCAGGCCGCGTACGCCGGTTGTGTCCCATTGCTGCCAATCTATCCACCAAAAGTCCACACCTTCTCTTTCAAGCGGATCGACAATAATCCTGAAATAATTTTCTGCAAATTTCTTGTTCGTTATATCGAACGGAATATATTTTTGAGTGGATGGATCGACATCCATTGCTTTTGCCATTTCCTGATAGTTCTCTTCGAATGGCTGAATGCCGGCTGCCGGATGAAGATTGAGAGTAATTTTCAATCCCCGCTCTTTGCACCACCTAAGAAATTCGGTCGGGTCAGGGAAAAGAGTTTTGTCCCACGTGTATCCTGTCCAACCCTTCATTTCACCTGACTGATCGAGGACTCTTTTTGACCACCGCAAATCAAAAGTCTGATGCCAATCCATATCGACAACGAGGACATCAAGCGGCACATCGTAAGTCTGAAATTGCTCAACGAGATTCTTCAGCTCTTCATCCGTGTAAGCCCAATATCGCGACCACCATGCTCCGAAGGCGTAACGCGGCGGCATAGGAATTCTGCCGGCAACTTTGATATAATCGCCAAGCTCCTTTTTGTAATCATGCCCGTAACCAAAAAAGTACCAGTCCTGTCGGTTCCCTTCAGGTCGCGACATTACCCACTTCCAATTACTGTTGTCAAACAATGGCCGATTGCTGTCGTCAATCAGGCACCAACCATCACGAGAAAGCAAGCCGGGGTCTAACGTCGTCGAACCCTTTACGCCATCGAGAGTTCGCGTCGTCCCCAGCAAGTTTCCGCCGTTAGTAGTACCCGGATACCACATTACCTGTTTTCCACTAACATCAAGTGAAATTGAAAGGTTATTCTCATTGAACTCACCGGAGTTCTTTAGATATTTAAGTAGAAGTTTGCCGGTATTTATGATTAGCCAACTTCCCTCTGTGGTGACCTTAAAATCAGGAACTGGCAAGCGACGGTTTATGAAAACTAATGAAGCCCGATCCTCAAATTTTCCACTTTCCGACCATTCCATGCGAATCAATTGTGGCGTTAGAATTGTGAACCTGGCGCTGCCATCTACCACTACGGCTTTCGGGTTGGCAGCGGGATTTTCGCCTTGCGCAAGAGAGACTGCAAGGGTTGGTAAGAAAACTAAACATAGAATGAGAATGCCATTTAAGGTATAACCAATTCGTTTAAGGGTCATTACGGATTCCTCTTTATGTTATTTCCCGTTCTTTCCTTGAAGTGGATCTCTGAAAGTTCTCTTAGTTTCTCGGCGCTGATTTCCGGACTGATATCCCTCTGCGGATTGGCAAGCATCTCATATCCGACCATAAATTTTTTTACTGAGGCTGATCGAAGCAGCGGCGGATAAAAATGCATGTGAAAGTGTACTTCCGGATGCTCTCTGCCATCGGTAGGCGATTGGTGAATGCCTGCGGAATATGGAAATGAAACTTCGAACAAATTATCATAAAGCACCGTAATTCGTTTTAGGACATCGGAAAAGCTCCGCCTTTCGCCGTCGGTCATCTCGGTCAAGCTGCCCAAATGTCGTTTTGAAACCACTAACGTTTCAAATGGCCAAACAGCCCAAAACGGGACTACAACAATAAAGTCGTCGTTCTCAGCAACAAGCCTGACTTTCTGCTTTGACTCAATATCAAGATAATCGCATAATAGACATCTCTTCTTTTCGTCGAGATACTTTCGCATTTGCACCAATTCTTTCGCAGGCTCAACCGGAATCGAGATCTCCGCCCAAATTTGGCAATGCGGATGTGGATTGCTTGCTCCCATCAACTCACCTTTGTTCTCGAAGATCTGCACGTAATTTATGAATGCGTTCTTACCGAGCCTTTTGTATTCGTCGGTCCAGACCTCGACTACCCGCTTTATATCTTCTGCAGACATTTCCGGAAGAGTCAGATCATGTCGCGGCGAGAAACATACAACCCTGCAAATTCCCTTCTCGCTCTTTGCAACTAATAAATCCGAATCCACAAATTCAGCTTCTTTAGTTTCAAGTTTGAGGGCGCTGAAATCATTGTCGAAAATGAAAGTGTGAGTGTACTTAGGATTGCTTTCGCCGTTTGCTCGAACATTGCCGGGGCATAAGTAGCAGTTTGGATCGTACTTCGGAGCCGTAACACCCGATGGCTTTTCTACTTTCCCCTTCCATGGCCGTTTCGTGCGTTCTGGAGATACAAGTATCCACTCGCCGGTTAACAGATTTAATCTCCTATGAGGACGCGACAACAAATCAGATTTTTTCATTCAATTTCACTTCGAATATAATTGCACCAATACTTTAGCCATAATCGAGTCCCAAATATAATTTGATGGGCTTGCCTGCATCGGAAAATCAGGGCTGTACGATTCCCAGAAGTGATGATTTTTCTTTAACTGAGTGACGACAGCAAGCAGCATCTTATCAGATAGCTCTTTTGCTATTTGTTTATAACCGTAATGTTCAAGACCATCTATCACCATATAATTCCACAAGAGCCAGACGGGGCCGTTCCAATGGCAACAGCAATCTACGAATGGTGTATATCCGGAATCACTTGCACTCACTGTCGGAACGCCATACTTTCTCCAGAATGTTGACTTGTTCGTTAATTCCTTCACCAGTTCTGCCGCTTGCTTCTTTGTCGCAACCCTTGCCCAAAGCGGCAAGAAACCTATAATTTCTTTTCGTTTCAGACTATGTCCTTCGTACTCAAAAGTATGATCGTTCATTGAAATATTATAGTAGAACCTGTCCTTCGGATCCCACATGTGCTTGTCTATCAATCTCGCAAGTCTGTCGAACTTTGCCGAATAATTCTTTTCATCGGAGGCGTACCCAAGTTCATGAGCCATCAACTTGAGGTAATAAATTTCGTTTGCAACCTGGCACGAGAGATCAAGGCAATCAAGCTGATTAGATATATCGACGGTGTCTGTATGACTTTTTGCGAATAACTGAAATATGACGTTCCAATCATCGCGTACATTCTCGATCATTCCATAAGGTCCCCACTCGAAGAGTCCGTCATGGTTTTTATCATGACTTTTCTCCAAATAATCTATGTACTTCTTCCCCGGCTCGTAGACTTTTTCAAGAAACTTCTTATCGTGGCTTACTTTATAAATCTCCCAATTCGTCCACGAGAAAAACGGGGCTGATGTCGTCCCAACTCCGTCGTGAGAATAAGTTTGCGGCACTCTCGGCCCAACGCGGTAAGGAATAAGTCCGTCGGGCTGCTGTTGCTCAACATAAATTTCCTGCGACTGCTCCGCCGACTTCCAATCGAGATAAGCGTAAGGTATCATCGAAAGCGATTCGTGCATGACCTGATGACCGTGTCCCCAACCCCAAATTGGATTCCTTGAGAAAACATAGTAGTTGTCTTTCGTTTTGCCGCTCGGTGGCAGCATACATTGCCGAACCAGATTGAACGAACTCAAATAGACAAGCTTTTTCTCTCTGTCACTAAACTTGATATGCGGTATCGACTTGAAAAGCGCCACATCCTCGTCGACATACTGCTGCAGGTTTGCCTTTAGTGCGCTGTCTGCATCGGCAAACAATTCCGAATCCGGGCTTTCTTCTGACTGACAGCCTCGGACGAATTCGACGCTAACCGTTTGCCCAGGAGCAATATTCAAATCCTTTTCAAGCGCAACAAGCGAAACTGCTCCTCCTTCCTTCTCGTTAAGTTTGAAGATCGGCGATTCATTTTCATTAAATAGTCTGACTGCTAAACTGAAATTCCCGCTTTCTTTTCCGGTATAACCTCCGTAGCTGTCTAATGGCTGATTACAGCCCAGGAAATCCTTGAAATGAGTGGGATATCCAGCGTTTGCATACAGATTGCTATGCAACCTGACAAGTGATTCATAATGCGAAAGGAGGTAGCCGTTCTTCCGGCTATCATATCCGATAATCTGCAGCGAATCATCCGGAAGATAAAGCGTCGGATAGAGACTCACTTGATACGGGATATTCCCCACATTTCTTATGTTCAAACTTATGACTGCCGCGCCGGAACTGTAGACAAAAAATACTTCCTGCACCCACAGTCCACTAAATGGTTCATACTCCAGAATCACCATATCAGAAAACGATGCGAGTACCATCGGACGTTTGACAAAATCTCTTATCCTATTCACGACGACTTGGTTCACGCGCCACATGACAGATAACTTTCCAGCGTACTGGCTTGAATATGTTATCGACTTATCAGGGCTGAAATAGTCCATGAAATAAGCTTTGTCGGTATAAAGCCTCGACCTTGGAATTGCCGCCGCGTAAGTAGTGAACAACGGATCATCGGCTTTGGCGTTTATCTGAAGATACGGGTCCGAGACGTGGACTTGTGATTCAGCATTTCCGGCAAAACCTGACAGTACTCCGAATGATACAATAAGCGAGACCATAATTCTTTTCATCATATAATCCATAGGAATGCGATTTACTTTTCAGTGATCACAATTTCATGTCTCACGAACTTTCCAGGGTTGTCATCAGGGATTGGAATTTTCAACGTGTTCCCAATTTGTGCAGCTCCAACCACTTTCTCGACCTTTTCAGGATTCACAATGTCCAGTTCATATTTCTTCCCCGACAACCCTTCAACATCGAGACGAAGTGTACTTCCTTCTAATTGCATCGAAATAATCTTTAGCCCTTTGTTGGGAGCTCCGACATATGTCTCAATTTTTGGAGGCAGAATTTCTACGGCTGGTTGGCACTCGATTGTGATTGTCACAGTTTTATTATCCAGCGGTACATCGAAGTCAGGCTGGACAACTTCCGATGACTTTACCAAATTATATTCAACAGTTTTTCCATTAACGCTAACGGAGCTAATTGTCGTCCCGATACCGAATGCAGGAGCACAATATGAAGTGTATCCCGCCATATTCTTGCCGTCAATTTTGATCTCAACTTCACTCTTGGATCTGTGAAACATAAAATCAAATGATGCCCCGCCAATTTTGTAGTTCCTTACTTCGACATTTTCCCAATTGGCCGGGAACTGCGGCGCAAACGTCACTTTTTTTTCAATCGCATTACCGTCAAGTCCAAGCAGACCCCTCACGAGTGGCATTACAACACCTGCCGTAGAAAAACCTTGGTGCGGAACTGCTTCGCCGAGCGGAATATTCGTTGCGCCGGAGAATACTTCCGTAACATCACCCAGCTCGTTGTCGAAGGTGTGCCTCACCGATGCCATGAGCATACCGTATCCCTGCAGTCCGAACTTGTGTGCGAATTCCGCAGTCGATGCCCAGCTTGTAATGAACGGCCAAACGGTTCCGTAGTTGTAGTTCAGAGGATCATAGTATTTGCTCTTGTCCGAGATGCTCCGAACTCCCCAGTCCGTTGTCAGTTCGGAAGTACTCAGCCTCTCAAGCGACTCCACACTTCTTTGCGGGTCGCCGATTCCCCAAGTTAAAGCCACGGTATTCCATGGAGTTATTTCACTGACTAATTCGCCTTTTGCATTGAAAGCATAGGAATAATATTTGTTTTTCGAATCCCAAAATTTTTCGTTGAACGCGCGTTCAGCTTTTGCAAAATCACGTTCCGCTTCCCTCTGATACAATGTGTCGTCCACAGCCCCTGCAAGAAATTTCATCGCGTAAGTTGCCCGGACCCAGATCGCCGACAGGTAAACATCCGATTCAATTCCGGTCAACGCGCCAAATTCCAGTGCTCCCAGACCTGCCTTCTTATTGTCCATAAGCCCGTCGCCGTTTACATCAGTCATCAAACACCAGTCATAAGCTTTTTTCAACGATTTCCAACTTTCTTTGACAAAGCCTTTGTCGCCCGTCATCTTGTAATAATCATACATCGCATCAATATAGAAAGGAGTCGTGTCTCCGTGAATATACGCGTATGGATATTTCCCGAACCAGTCCACGTATCCCGCAGCCTGGGAAAGCTCATGTGCCATTTTGCCATCGGCGCGCTGCCACTTTTGAGTAAAAGCCAGTGCGTCTCTTACTGTGTGAAAGTCTCCAAAACTGTTTAAGCTGAACGAGTTAATGAACGCATCGCCGCCAAAGAACCAGCCAAAGCCAGGCCTTCCGCTCGTTCCAGACATTCCCAGTCCCGCCACAAGTCCTTCCCCGAGATCAGGATTCTTTACCACAAGATTATCGTAGGCAACTTTTGCCCATTCGAACGCCAAATTGATCTTTTCGTTTGGCGTGTTAAGCCGCATCGTATTGTCGAGTAAATCTTGATAATGTTGGACGGCAGCTAAATAGAACTTTTCAGGATTCGCCTTTACGCTGTCGTAAACAGCTTTCACCGAGTCCCACTTCCCTTTTCCGCCGGTGATGTAAATCGGGATATATTTGCCAACAACTGTGGCCGGATTCTTTACCTCGATATTGAACTCATAAGGATAATCTGAAAGCATGTGAGCGGGGGCATACGAGATGCCCGATGCGGCAGGCGAACCGACAATTCCGTGATTTTGTCCCGTCGGTTCTGAAATTATATATGCCTTCATATCGTCATCCCAATATGCGTACTGTCCGCCCAAACCTGCCGGCCACATCGGTTGAAGTATCGGCAAGAATCCGCAGACTATTTTCAGTGGAACAACGGAATTTACATTTAGCATAATTATCGTTGCTGGTTCATTTATCGGCGTAATAAATGTCGCCTTAACAGTGAACGACTGATAAACGTATGTCAACGTCGTGGATGCAGGATCGACAGAAACGTATTTGATGATATCTTCTGCCTTGATGGGTCGCGTCGAGTTTTCAAGGAAGAACGAAAATGTAAAGTTGCGCAATATCTTCAACGGATAAGCCCAAGCCTCAAATGTTCCGCTTTCATAACCGAGGACGGCAAACCTTCTCCCAACTTTGTCAAACGGAATGAAAGGCTGTGCCAACCGATTCAACTCAATTCTGCTGTGATCCAACTCGAATTTAGGAACCAATCCATCCTGAGCGAAAGAATGCTTTGAGACAGAAAGCAGGAGAACCAATAAGAACAACTCAGTAATTTTCTTCATTTTACATTTCCATTTTTAATAACGTTAGAAGCAGCAATCATTTCTTAAGATCCATTAACATTCTACTTATCAGGCCGGCCCAAATGTAAGCTGTGTGGTAACCGGCCCATTTACGATCAGGATTGTAGAATTCCCAAAGCTGATGATCTTTTTTCAACTGCGCGATCATCCCCGCCGCGACTTTTCTAACAAGTTCTTTTGCCAAATCTTTGTAACCGTATTTCAAAAGTCCCTGCTCGATGAGAAAATTCCATTCTACCCAGACGGGCCCGTTCCAGTATCCTGTTGGGTTGTAGTAAGAATCGTCGGCCGATAAAGATGGCACTCCAAATTTCCTCCAAAACTTGGAAGTGTCAGTCAAAATTTTCACGAGCGAATCAGCCTGTTGGCGCGTCGCAACTCCCGCCCACAATGGCAGAAACCCGATTATTTCTTGTCGCTTCAAATCGCCCTTCTTTTTAAAAGTAAATGTCTTTGACTTCATATCGACGTTATAATAAAACGAGGTCTTGACATCCCACATGTATTTGTTTATAAGCTCGGCTCTCTCTTGAGCTTCTGCTTTCCATTGTTCGGCTTCCCTTGTCTTGCCCAAAACGTTTGCCATCGACTCGAGTGTCTTCGCTTCTTCGACAAGCATGCTGTTTAGATCTGGTCCCTCAAAATTGCTCGGCCAGCCGACTTGGTCCCAAACTGCAACGTCGCCATCTCTCACAGATTCGAGAACGGCATGTCCTCCCCATTCGCACAAACCGTCATGCAGCGAATCGCGATTTGTCAGCCAATAATTGAAAAACATTTCCCCTGAATCGTACGCTTCGCGCAAAAACTCGCGGTCCTTTGTGACCTTATAGATTTCCCAGTTTTCCCAATTGAACCACGGCGCCGAAGTTGTCAACTGATTATTGTACGGAATTGTCTCGCCGAGATATGGACCGGTTCGATAATTAATGTAGCCGTCGGCGTGCTGACGCTCCATGTAGACACGCTGAGAGTTCATGGCGCTCACAGGATCCATAAAAACATATGCCAGCATGGAGAGACTTTCATGGAACACCTGTCCGCCATGTCCCCAGCCCCACTGCGGTTCTCTTGAAAAGACATAATAGTTGTAATGACATTTCCCTTCGGGTGGAAGCATGACCTGACGAAGCAAAGTGAAACCACTCCAGTATAGCATTTCTTCATCGGGATTAGAGAAGTGCAATCGTGGAATCTTCCTGTACAGCTTCTCGTCGTTTTTGACAAACTTATCGAGCGACAGATTAAAAACCGCCTTAATACTTTTTTTGAATTTGTGCGCCTTCTCGTTGACTGACTGTGCTCCCTTTACAATCCTTATGTGATAAGAATGTCCAGGAAGAATTTCCACTTCATTGGCAAACGCAATTATCCTTGCTGAATCCTGATGAGCAATACTGGTCTCCCAAGATGTTTTCTGAAACTTCAAAAGCTGAGTTGGCTTTGCCGACTGTGCAAGAAAATCTCGAGCCATATCAACGCTTGGAATTTTATGATCGCGCGTCCATTCATCAGGGAGTTCATCATGTACGAAGCCGGCAAGATGATTTTCTTCATCAAATCTTATTTCACGAAAAGTCTTTTTATCATTCATGAAAAACGGGATTACATTAACTTCCTGCTTACTTTTCCCGATGTTCTTTATCGTCAAGTCTTGTATGGCGATTCGCGAACTATAAACGAAAAATGTTGCGTCGACTCTGAGTTCCTCTGTGGGATAGTAGTAATACTTTACGATGTCGCCATAGGAAGTGGTGATGACAGGCTCTTTGTAAAATTGATTCAGACTGCAAATGAAATTTGAACCGACTTTAAAAGCCGTCCCAAAATCTCCGGAGTTGCGATTTGTGAATTCGAGTGGCTTTGTAGAATCATAAAACACAAAATGATATCCCTCGTCGAGGACGAATTGCGAGCGCTTCATTGCCGCGGCGTAAGTTGTATATAAAGGAGATTCTTTTGTAGCGTGAAGTTGCGAGAGGAAAGGTTTAGGCTCGCCAGCGTAAGAGTTTAAAACAGAGGAGACGAATATTGAGAGCCAGACTACTACGAATCTGTTGATTTTCATTCACTGTCAGATAATTCGATGCTCCACGACCACGACCCTTCTGTGCCGGGCCGAAGGAATGAGAACTCGTCTCGCTCAAAAGCCTTTTGCAGAGAGTCCGGTCTGCCGGTGGCTGGCTCGATCGCTACTGCCAATTGTTTCTCCTTCGAGTCGGAGGGCCAGCCGCCGTAAGTGAGCCATATGCCGAGATATGGTATTTCCGTTGGCTTGAATTGAATTGCCAAAGATTCGCCGCTTTTCGGATATTGAACGATTGCGCGACCTTCTTCCCCTATTTTTTCCGTGAAGCACTTAACCGCAATACTCGCATCCATGCCCTTTACGACTGAGAAATCGTTTCCATCAGCCGACAACCGCGGCCAAGGAAGCACGTCGCCATATTTCCCAATTTTTTCATCCGAAGCAGAATTTAGAAGAACACTTACTACGGACTTAGGCAGAATCAATTTCACGCCGGGCTCAACTCGTAGCAGAGGATGGGCGCTCCATAAAAATGGAAGCGGAGCTTCGGAAAAGCTCTTTATGAAATAATTGAAGGTAATTCGTTTACCATTCAAGCATACGCTCTTCCGGAAAACATAATCCGATTGTACACCAAAAGTATGAAGAAGAAGTTCTTCGCCTTTGATCTCATATTTCCACGGCCGCGACCAGAGTTCACCATGATCCGGAAATTCCACACCGGCAGATTCGCTCTCGACTGTGTTCTCCGGATTGATCGAGGCTTCAACAGTCGGGAAACACTCGTCAAAACCATAAGCGTGATCGATTCCGAAAGGATCGCCATAACTTGGATGTTTTATATTCTGAAAACCATCTCGCGGCTCCAAAAGAAACTGAGTGTCCGTTGCCAGATTCCTCAGCTCAATCATCTTACCGCCGATTTGCGGAATAAATGTCGCTCTGACTTTGCCGTTTTCAAGGCTTACGAGCTCCAATCCGTTTGAATGCGCGACGTTGATCATCGACATTACAATTCGAATACCGATCTGTTTTTCATCTTCTCATCGAACTAAGATAGTCGGTTCTTCGTAGGACTTCCCGTCAATATTCACTTTTATCATTGGCCAGGTCTTTGTCTTCGTAACAACTTCGAAATGATCTTTGAATGCTATAATTGTATCTTCGACCTTTGTTCCCGGCAATGTGGGGTTCCACGCGAACGGCTGTCGATCCTGAACTACTTCCTTGATGCCGGGATACATGATGTATTCCCTGTCGTTGTAACCGATGGCGCCTCCCTGATGATGAACTCTCCATTCTCCTTTGAATCCAACTTCGTCATACCACTTGCGGCAATCCTGGAATATCTGCTCCAATGTTGTTCCCGGAACTGTTGCCGCTTCGTAGTGCGCCATGACCTCGGCCACTTTCTTAATATTCTCGGCTAAGTCTTTTGGCAAAGGCCCAAAGTGAACAAATCTTGTCATCGCGATCGGCATTCCCCATTTCTCTGCAACAACATTAACCATAGCATATTTTTTTAAGACTGCTCCGATGGGCAAACAATGCCGGTACTTGTATATCCTGTTATCAACTCCAATCAATAGAACAGTCGGGAAGATTCCTCTCGACCTTAGTGATTGCGCGGTCATTGCTTCGATTTGATACTCGTTCATGCCCGGTTTCAATGCCCTGCAGACATCCTCGACAGCTTCTGCAACCTGATGTCCTAACCATCGGTAGCGTTTGATTTCCGTATTGGTAAAACTATAACGAAGACTCTGGAATTTATCGGATACCAAAACTGTATTCGGGAATGGTGCGTCACTTCCGATCTTTCCGTCACCAGCAATTTCTTTTATGATGTCGCCTCTCGTATCCTTAACGGGATTAGCCTCATACCAGTAATAGATTTTTGCTTTATATCCCAAATCGCGAAGCCCTTCATCCATCAACAAATCCGATTCGCTCTCCGACGAGATCAGATACTTGTCGCCGTTCTTCATTATTAGCAGCGAAGCGGCGCCGACGTCTTTGTTCAGAACAATCTGGTTATCGATTGTGCCTGCAGTCATCCAATGGAAATTCCTTACTTGGGTGAGCAACATCCCATCAAGGTCTTCCTTTACGAGAAAGTCGTGTACCCTCTCCGTCTTTTCCGCAACTTCTTGGTTCACTTCGTTCTTGGTAAGTATTTGGGAAGGCTCGCCTTTCCATCTACAGTAATTTTCCTGTCCCGACCGGTCGGGATGTGCTATAAAAAGTGTCAGGGTTAAGAGCAGAGGCGAAGATAGTTTTGAAAGGATGATAGGAAATGCAAACGGAAAACAACTCGAAGCCTCTCGCAACATCACATTGCGAAAATAGCGGGAGTGAGATGAAAAAGCAAGAAGAAGATGATAAAAGCCACAGCCCTTTTACCAAATATGAGCATTGATCCTTCTTTGTTCAGTCCCCTGAATCTTTTCCGTTACTAAATTGAATTTTCCTCGACCAAACTTTATATTTTTACAACTTAAATGCGCATCTTTCTTTTTGTTCCATGTTTCATTGACCAACTCTTCCCGAATGTTGCCGTGAGCACATTGAAAGTGCTGAGACATTTAGGATGTGATGTTGTCTTCCCTGCTAATCAGACATGCTGTGGACAACCGGCGTACAACTCAGGCTACGCTGACGAAGCCCGCCTTATGGCAATGCATGAGGTCAACGCATTCTTGAAATTCAATTCAGCTGTTGACAATAAGACAATCGAATTCGATCTCAAGAACGATTACGTCGTCGGTCCTTCGGGTTCATGTGTCGCGATGATTCGCAACTTTTATCCGCAGCTTCTCTCAGATGATTCACGCTTCAATGAAATATCACAAAAGTTTAGCAGTCGCGTGTTTGAGTTCACGGAATTTATTGACAAAGTAATCGGTATCGAAAAATTCTCGGGGAAACTAAATGCACTTGTTTCATACCACGATTCATGTCATGCTTTGCGCGAGCTTGGCATTAAACAAGAGCCGCGTGATATCTTGAAGAGAATCAACGGACTCCGGTTGGTCGAACTTCCCTACAACGAAGTTTGCTGTGGATTCGGCGGCACTTTTTCTGTAAAGTTTCCGGAAATTTCGACGGCGATGGCAAATGAGAAGCTCAAAAATTTTGAAGAAACGAGAGCAGACATTCTCGTATCGAGCGATACAAGCTGTCTAATGCATTTGCAAGGAAGGGCGAGGCGGTCTGGGATGAAACATCGCTTTGCACACATTGCTGAGATCATGGCGGAGAGTATTTCCTGATGGAATTGGAATCGAAACATTTCAAGAGTCTTTATAAAGAGCAAATTAAGAATCAACAACTGCGTTCAAACCTAAGCAAGGCAACGCTTCAGGCTGTCGATAAGCGCGCGGAATCTTTTGAAGAAGTCGATTTCAGTTTCCTAAGAGACGAAGCAAAGAAAATAAAGCAAGAATCAATCACGCATCTGAATGAGTTTCTGTCCCAATTTGAGGATATGGCTCAAAAGAATGGCTGTAAGATTTTCTACGCGCAGACTCCCGAAAAAGCTAATGCCTACATACTCGATGCAGCATTGAAGCACGGCGTCAGGACAATCGTGAAATCAAAGTCGATGGTCACTGAGGAGATGGAGCTTGTACCATTCTTGACAAGAAATGGGATCGACACGGTTGAAACCGACTTAGGTGAATACATAGTTCAGCTCGCAAATGAAAAACCGTCGCACATTACGACTCCTGCAATCCATAAATCACGAAAAGAAATTGCCGAACTTTTCCACGAGAAAATCGGCTCTGACTTGAATACCGATCCAAAGTTTCTGACTACCGAGGCGAGAAGAGTCTTGAGAGAGAAGTTCCTCTCGGCAGACATGGGGATTTCAGGTGCTAATTTCCTCATAGCCGAGACGGGCGATGTGGTCATCGTGGAGAACGAAGGAAATGCGCGTCTATCGACTTCAGCCGTCAAAGTACACGTCGTGGTTACCGGAATTGAAAAAGTCATTCCACAATTTTCCGACCTGAGAATTTTTATGAGGCTTCTCGCGCGGAGCAGCACAGGACAGAAGTTGACGAGCTATGTGTCTCTAATTCGCGGACCGCGAGCCAAAGAGGAAAAAGACGGACCTCAAGAAGTTCATATTGTCTTGCTGGACAACGGTAGATCGGGCTTGCTCGGAACGGAATATCAGGATGTCCTTCACTGCATCCGATGCGGCGCATGCTTGAATGTTTGCCCGGTATATCGCAACATCGGCGGTCATGCTTACGGCTCGGTTTACCCGGGTCCGATCGGCTCGCTTGTTACTCCGCTTTACTACGGAGAAAAAAACGCGCCGGACCTGCCTTTCGCTTCTTCCCTGTGCGGAAATTGCACTGAGGTATGTCCTGTCGGGATCGACATTCATCATCATTTGCTTGCGCTGCGGCAGGAGATCACTTCAAGCAAGAAATCCTCGTTGGAAAAATTCCTGTTCAGAAATTACAGGAAAACGATGCTGAGGCCGGGACGATACAAAATGATGGGTAAGGCTGCGCGCTTGCTTTCCAAGACTGGTCTCCTAAGAATATTAATGAAGAGCTGGACAAACGAACGCGATTTACCGGAATTCCCTTCGATCTCATTCAGAGAACTTTTTAAATCCGGGAGGTTGGATTGATACAAGACGACCGCGAAAAAATCTTTGGCAAAATTAGAAGCGGCTTGAGAGGCTATCAAAAGTTCACTTTTGACAGAAGCAGCAAATCGCCGCTGAAGACAACGCTCGCCAAAAACTTTGGAACACAATTTGAAAAGTTCAAAAAAGAATTGGCAATCTTAGGCGGTGAAGCCGTTGTATTAAATGGCCATTCAAGTATTTCACAATTTTTGCTCAGTCATATCCAAGGCAGCGCATTCATTTACGATGAGACTGAGTCGCAATTTGAAGCGGTAATTTCGAAAATAAAAAAATCCAGAGAAGTAAAATTCTCTTCTGATTTCGAAAACAATTATGATAAACGCGAAGTTGCGATCTTCGACGCAGCCATTTCAACTTGTGCGACTTGCAGCGCGGAAACAGGAACTATTGTCATTGAAAACCAGATGCGTCTCCCTGCGGCGCTTGCGACGAAGTTGTTCATAATCGCGGAGCCGGGCGACCTCATACCGTCGTTGGATGAATTATTCACCGACGAATTCCGCAATTTTAAAGGAAGCAATCTCTTTCTAATCACAGGTCCGAGCCGAACTGCCGACATCGAGAAAGAACTCGTCACCGGCGTGCATGGGCCCAAAGAAGTTTACGTTATTTTCTTTCAACCTTAACGAGGGATTAAATGAAACAAGTTGTTCAAAACATGAAAACAGGTGAAATAAAAGTTGAAAAACTTCCCGCGCCGGCGATGAAGACAGGCGGCATTCTTGTCAAGAATCACTTCTCTCTGATCAGCGCGGGCACGGAAAAGAGTTCCGTCGACCTCGGGAAAATGAACATGCTGCAAAAAGCGCGCTCGCACCCCGACGACGTAAAGAAAGTTCTGCAGGAGATCAAGCAGAATGGTTTTCTCGCGACTTACAAGAAGGTTATGTCAAAACTCGATTCCCTCAAGCCATTGGGATACAGCACTGCCGGCGTTGTTCTCGCCGTCGCTCCGGGTATTTCCGAGTTTAAAGTAGGAGATCGTGTTGCGTGCGCCGGAGGAGGCTACGCGAGCCATTCTGATATAGTTTTCGTGCCTCGAAACCTTGCGGCTAAAATTCCGGACGAAGTCGGACTTGACGAGGCAGTATACACCACGCTCGGTGCAATCGCGATGCAAGGAGTCAGACAGGCTCAGCCAACGCTCGGAGAGAAAGTTGTAGTTATCGGACTTGGATTGGTAGGATTACTTGCTGTTCAAATTCTCAAAGCGAACGGCTGTCAGGTTTTTGGCGTCGATGTCGATCCGGATAATGTCGAACTTGCCAAAAAAGTTGGCGCTGACGAAGCTTGTCAGAGGTCGGCGGACGTGAAATCGCTCGTGTATTCATTCACCGAAGGTTACGGCGCAGATGCCGTTGTGATTGCGGCTGCGACAAGGTCGAGCGATCCGGTTTCACTCGCCGGCGAAATAGCGCGAGACCGATCACGAGTTGTCATGATCGGCGCAACTGGAATGAATATGCCGCGTCCACCGTATTACCTGAAAGAATTAGAGTTCAAACTTTCGCGCTCATACGGACCCGGGAGATACGATCCAAATTACGAAGAGCAAGGAAACGATTATCCGATTGGCTACGTGCGCTGGACTGAAAACCGGAACATGAAAGAATTCATCCATTTACTTAAAGAAGAGAAAGTCGATGTAAGGACGCTGACAACTCATCGTTTCCCTGTCGATTCGGCGGTGAAAGCTTACAAGCTCATAAGCGGAGAGAAAACTGAAAAGTATATCGGAATCCTTCTCGAATACAAAAAGGAAACTGATGAGATAAAGGCGGGACCCGCGCAAAGTAAAATTAAAAGCAATGAACTGTTTACCCCGGCTTCGGATGCCTTTAAGAAAAATCCATTTACAATCGGATTTATTGGAGCAGGAAGTTTTGCACAGGCTAATTTGCTCCCCAACTTAAAGGGTATTCCAAAAGTTGTTTTAGACACAGTTTGTACCGCTACCGGAGTGAGCGCAAAAACAGCGCAAACCCAGTTTGGGTTTAAGTCCGTTACTACCGACACGAACGAACTTTTTGTGAACGGGAATATCGGAACTGTTTTCATTGCAACGCGCCACAACTTGCACGCTTCCCTCGTGCTCGAAGCGCTCAAAGCAGGAAAGAATGTCTTCGTGGAAAAGCCGCTTGCGTTGAACGAAGAAGAGCTTATTTCGATCGGGCAGTTTTACAGAGTGAACGACGAAAAGAATATGCCTCTAATCATGGTCGGGTTCAACCGCAGGTTTGCCCCGCTCACTATCGAGATGAAAAAGTTCTTCAAAGACACAGGCGAGCCGCTCGTTGTAAATTATCGGATCAACGCAGGCTATACCCCAAAGAATCATTGGACTCAAGATCCGTCGGAAGGCGGCGGGCGGATAATCGGAGAAGTCTGCCACTTTGTTGACCTCATCCAATTCTTGACAGGATCGAGAGTAGAAAAAGTCTATGCAGAATCAATCGCCTCCAATAGTACGGCAATTATCAGCAGCGATAACGTCAACATTACGCTTCGAATGAAGGATGGTTCTTTGGGAATCATCACCTATCTCGCCAATGGTGATACCGCCCTGCCGAAAGAACGAATCGAAGTTACTTCCGGAAAACGCGCCGGAGTTCTTGACAACTTCCAGTATGCTTATCTTTACAAGAATGGAAAAGAAAAGAAGATCGGAACCGGAAGGGTTGACAAAGGAATCTCAAACGAAGTGAATTCATTCGTCCGGTCAGC
Organism: Bacteroidota bacterium; assembly: GCA_023381615.1. Lineage (GTDB taxonomy): Bacteria > Bacteroidota > Ignavibacteria > Kryptoniales > JAKASW01 > JAKASW01. The sequence goes on along the minus strand of JAMCQL010000028.1, from coordinate 4,652 downwards.
ATCCTCTGACAGAAATGCGCTGATCACATTCGATGAACTTGTCAATACAACGATGACAACATTCAAAATATTGACCTCGCTTTCGGTTGGCGAGCCTGTTATTTTGTGATTCAGAGATTCTTCTCTAACAAATTTTAGAGAGATAAGGACAAGATGAAAAAAAGAGATGGCGAATCTACATTGAGAAGAGTTGTCGTAATGAATCTCCGCTTACTTCCGATGATTGTTGTGATAGTTTTCGAAAACGCAAACGCACAAGGATTCTCGACAAATGCCGGAATCGGGCTGGAATACTTCACCACTCCTTCGCTCTCGCAATACCTGAACTACGCTGCGCCTGGAAGCATTACGCCCGGAACGTACACGACCGGAGTGCAATTCGTCCTTGGCGGCGAATATCCAATCTTGAGTAACTGGTCGATGGGATTGGAATATGGCTATATTATCAAAACTGTTTCGGGTAACAACTCTATTGGTTCACAGCAAATAGATTTTTCGTATTCGCTTCCGTCTATAACTCTCAGAAGAGTCATCGCCGGCTACGGTTATTACCTGAAGTTTGGCGGCGGAGTCGGTTATCACTTTGAGAGCCTCAGCGCTTCATCGCCGTATTCCAACCTATCTGCTAATTACTCCACGCACGGACTCGGTTTGAAAGTAGATGCCTCTCTCGACACAAAGCTTGGCGATAATCTTTATGCGCGAGTCGACGCTGAAGCGCACGCTGAATTCACCGGACACTTGAAGACAAGTAATGGCACTGAGCTGACATACATTGATTATAATTCGGGTCAACCGCGTCCCGTCGACATGTATCTATCGGGAGTCGGGATAATTTTCGGGCTTGTCTATTACTTTTAACTGAAACGAAAAAAAGGAGCAGATAAATTGAGTCTGACCGTAGAAAGCATCATACTCGGTATAATTCAGGGATTGACCGAATTTCTGCCTGTGAGCAGCACTGCCCACCTCGTCATAATTCCGGAACTTTTTCACTGGAATTCCCCACTCTTAAATAGTTTGACTTTCGACGTCGCACTGCACACCGGGACGCTTCTTGCAGTCGTCGCATATTTCTTCAGAGACACAATCGACCTCATCTCGGGATTCTTCAGAGGTTTGGCAAAACGAAATTTCAATACTGACGATAAAACGAAACTCGCGCTGTTGGTCTTCCTCGGCACAATTCCCGCGGGCGTGCTCGGCGTTTTGTTGGACAAATGGGTTGAGACAAAATTCAGGACCCCGGCAGTTCTTGCCACAAGTATGATCGTCATTGGCTTGCTGATGTGGTACGCGGAAAGGATCGCGACAAAAATGAAACGCACTGACAATTTGACGATCAAGGACGCTCTGATTATCGGTTTCTCGCAGGCGCTTGCTTTAGTACCCGGCACATCGCGTTCAGGAATAACCATTTCCTCGGGTCTTATGCTCGGCTACGAACGCGAAGACGCTGCGAGATTCTCTTTCCTGCTCTCTATTCCAGTGATTGCAGGCGCGGCGGTCCTGAAACTGAAAAACTTCATCCACGGAATTCCTCATAACGAAATCGCCCCGCTCTTCTTCGGCACTTTATTCTCCGCAATTTTCGGTTTCCTTTCGATAAAATATTTTATGAAATACGTGCAGCGTCACTCGTTGAATGTCTTTGTGTGGTACAGATTTCTCTTTGCCGCAATAATCATAATCTTCATCTACGTTATCTGAGGATAATATGAAATACATATTCTTGGCTCTTACAATTTCACTCCTCATAACAGGATGCAGCACGAAAAGAAAGAACGTGGTACTCGAAACGAATTATGGAACAATTGTGATCAAACTATACGACGATGCCGCGCCAATTCACAGCGCAAATTTCCGGAAGCTCGTCGTCGAAGGGTTTTACGATAGTTTGCAGTTCCATCGTGTCATTCCGAATTTTGTAATCCAAGGCGGAGACCCGAATACGCGAACCGCGAACAAGACAAGCTACGGCGAGGGCGGGCCGGGTTACACATTGCCTGCGGAAATAGGAAAGCCGCATTTGCGCGGCTCAGTCGGAATGGCTCGCGAAGGCGACGCGGCAAATCCTCAGCGGAGATCGAACGGCAGCCAGTTCTACATCTGCATCCAGGACTTACCCCATCTTGACGGCAAGTACACAGTGTTCGGCGAAGTTGTAAAAGGAATGAACGTTGTTGACAAAATCTCCGAGGTTCCCCGCGACAAAAACGATGTTCCGCTCAAACCGGTTTACATATTGAAGGCATATCTCGCAAAATGAGTGACTTCAAAAAGTTTGCCTCCTCAGTAAAGAAGAAAAAGTTCAAGCAGATTTATCTAATTCACGGCAATGAAGATTACTTCATATCAAAAGCCGTCGATGTTCTGGTTAAAAACGCGGTGGAGCCTGACCAGCGTTCTTTCAACCTTGACATATTTGACGGAAGCGAGTCAACATCAGAGGAGGTGCTTTCATCAATGCTGAGTTTTCCCTTCGTCGGTGAGCGCAGGCTCACGGTAGTGAAAAAGTTCGACAAGATGGATAAGAAATATCGGCTTGATATTACCGAGCATTTGTCCGACCTGCCGGAATCAAATATTGCGTGCTTTGTCACAGGCGAAGTGAAAATATCTGAAGAGTCATACAAGAAAATCTCTTCAATTGCAGAGACACTTACGTTCAACAAACTAAAGGGTGCAGAGCTCACAGGGTTTTTGATTGAGATAGCAAAGTCGCTTGACAAGGAACTCGGGGCCAGAGCGGCCGATCTATTGGTGGAGTTAGCCGGTGACTCTGTCGGCGACCTTGCATCTGAACTCGAAAAACTCTCACTGTATGTCAGCGACAATCCGAAGATAGATATCGACGACATAAGTACTCTAGTGGGCAAGTCCAGAACTTTCAACATTTTTGAGTTGCAGCGCGCAATAGGACAGCGAAATGCACAGCGAGCACAGCAAATTGCAAGCAAGATGTTGGGGACCGGCGAGAAACCGGTTTACATGAATTTCATGCTGACTCGCTATTTTCTGAACATGCTGCAGGTCAAGCATCTCATGCAAAAAGGAATGAGCCCCGACAAAATATCTTCAAGTGTTTTCGGAAGATGGAACCCATTTATAAACGAATATACCTCCGCGGCGCGCGGCTTTTCGCTTTCAGAGATAAAAAACGCGATAGCAGTTTTACTAGACGTCGATCACAAATTGAAGACCGGCGGTTATGAAGATACTAATGCGATCGTGATGATCGTGTCAGAAATTCTGGACAAGGGGACAAAAACGGAACGATGGAATAGTGGAATGGAGTGATGGAATAATTAGGGCATGGGGCAAAGGGCGGAGAGCATAGCGCGGAAAGCTGGAATGATGGATTAATGGAATAGTGGAATAGTAGAATTCATAGTCGGTCGAGCTCCGCGCACTATACTCGAATCTCCAGAGTTGCTGACAAACGTTAGGATACTGGGTCCGGCGTGCGAATCAGAACTGTTTTTGCTGTTGACATTATCATGGGGCAGGTTTAGATTGGTACAAGATGATAAAGGGCGAACTGAGATCATCGGCGGGATGCCGCGCGGAGAGTATTTCCGGCGGGTCGCAAGTGGCGAAGCAAGACGAGCCGAGGAAGCTGTTCGAGGTATTGCAACAGGAATTGAAGCTGAGAAACTACTCTCCCAAGACGTTCAAAGCCTACAGGAGTCACTTGAGGGCATTTGTGGCTTATTTTGCTCCGAAACACCCAAAAGATCTATCAGAGGCAGACGTCAGGAAGTATTTGATTCATTTAATTGACGAGAAACATTTATCCTTAGGAACAATGGGGCAAGTCCTAAGCGCTATCAAGTTTTTGTACGTGGAATTATACAAGGAACCAATAGTAATCGCCGGATTGCCGCGTCCTTTGAGGGAACATAAACTCCCGGTAGTACTTTCGCTCGATGAAGTCAAGAAAGTTTTTGATGCATTGGGAAATGTTAAGCATAGGATAATGTTAATGTTGGTTTATTCAGCTGGGCTGAGGGTCAGCGAAGTGGTCCGACTAAAACCTTCGGATATTGACAGTGACAGGATGACAATTCACATTAGGGGCGCCAAAGGGAAAAAGGATCGATACACTATCCTTTCCGAGGTAGTGTTGGAAGGGTTGCGCCACTATTGGAAGCTGTACCACCCGAAAGAGTGGCTTTTCGAAGGGCAAGATAAAGGAAAATCTTACTCGATAAGGAGTGCGGAGAGGGTTTTCGAAAAGGCGGTTGTGAATGCGGGTACTAATAAGAAAGTTTCAATCCATTCCCTGCGACACGCTTTTGCCACGCATTTATTGGAACAGGGAACAGATATTAAATTCATCCAGGAGTTACTTGGACATAGGAGTGTGAGAACGACTGAGATTTACCTGCATGTGAGTAAAAAGGAGATTGGGCAAATCAGGAGCCCCATCGAATCAATTATGCGGAGTAAAGGTGCAAAAACGAAATAAAAATACGTCTTTGATACAAATATGGTACAAAAACCGCAATGCGATATTGCAGTAGTTATATGTCATGGTCGAGGTAGGGCTTCAGATAAGGTACCAAGGACGACATTTTTGCGGGGCAAAAATGCCAAGCGAGAGGACATCAAAAAAAGAATTGATAGAGTACGGTAAAACTGAACAAAGT
>JAMCQL010000057.1 GCA_023381615.1 Bacteroidota bacterium | reverse complement strand
CTCTTATCTTCTTTTCCACAGGTGCTGTCTCCTTTCTTTTGTCGGCTATTTTGTCTTTTACTCAATTACAATTTTAACCGACTGGAGCGGCACCTCCTAATTTTTACACAAAGTTACGGACATCACCCGTGAACTGGTCCGAGGCTACTGCCAGAACCTCCGGTTGTCCTGTTATGGAACCTGTGACTCCCCATATGTCGTGCAGGTCTAACGAAGTGGACGTCGAAATGCCTTGAAAGCTCTGGCCATCGTATTGGGCGGCCGATCCTCCTTTGGCGACTAGATAGAAATCATTGCTTGCCACACCCCACATTCTCATTATGCTACCGCTCAGTGCGCTACCTACTTGAACTGCATTAAATTGGTTCTTAAACCAATGGATCAGATTGCCGACACCGAGCCAGACGTCTTCCGCTCCGAAGGGCAGAATCGCGTAAATTGGGCCATAGAATGCCTCACCCTGGTAGTTATACGGAACTCTCTCGCTCTCCCAACTTGTGCCGTTCCACTTCGTCAAATTGTAGACAGTATATCCATTAGCAGATGAATCCTTCACTGCAATCTCTCCGACCGCCCATATATCAGTATCGTTAATTATGGCAACGTCCTTCAGCAGGCACCCACCCGCGTTTCCTCCAAATGTAAACGTCTGCCAAGTGAAATTGTTGCCGCTCGTATCCATTGTCTGCACCTGAAGATTTGAACTCGAATTCTTCGGCAGGCCGTTCACCATCCTCCAGCAAACATAGTTGTATGTCTTTTCAGGAAGGACAGTAGTGTCAATCACAGTTGTGTCTGCCCCACTGAAATGTCCCATTAGAACCGTGTTGCCATCCCGGTTTATCGCAAAATTACCACCATTGGGACTGTCTGTAAATCCTACCTTCAACCATACTTCAGTGCAAGTTACGTACTCCGCTGACAGCTGAACCTTTTCCGTTATGTGCGTACCCGTAGGCGAAGACCTGCAACTAAACGAAAGCGTTGTCAAAAATGCCCCAAACACCGCGTAACGCCAAAAATTGTTCTTCTTCATCTGTTTCCGCTCAGTTTTGACTAATCTTAGACAATCCCGAAACGAATGTCAAGTTTTCTTCATGGATATTTTTCCGCCTGTTCCTCCGCTCTCGTAGGGGGAATATCGCTCAAGCACTCCGCACCCTTATGTTGCGACGCAGAGCATCGCAACAAGGAAGTGTTGATTGTGGCGCTGGAGTTCAAAAGATATGACCAGATCCTCACTGCGTACCGAAAAGCCGCTTGCGCTGACTCCGGAAAGTTGGAAGAAAAGGTTATTTGAAAATTGACAGTGCTCGTGGTCTTAAGAACCCATTTAAAGCAGTGTTAAGCAATAGTATAATCAGCGCTATGTCGGCGGTTAAGGCGAAGGGATTGTCCGCAACATGCCTCCCCGGTTGTTTTCTCACCCAAATCGGTTGCCTCGCGTGAAAATCTTTTCATAGAGTTTTAATTGCCGTTTCACGCATGAGGCGCAATATTATCTGCGTAAAAAGGAGAAATAAAATGACTCAAATAATTAAAAAAAAACTGGCATATGGAATTGGAGCGCTCGGCGTGATTGCCGCTGTGTTCGTTCTGTCGATGGGCTTGACGTATGGAAAATTGGGCGATTCAAAAAAGAACGTGAAGCTTGGGGCAGCTAAGCCGCCGATAGCTCAACTTCCTCCGGCGGTTGAACAGCTGAGCGATGCTTTCATCAGCGTCGCGAAAGCGGTTACACCGGCGGTCGTACAAATACGGGTTACCTCGACACCGAAAGCCGTCTCGGTACCAAACGGTCAGAACTCGCCAAACGACATGTTCAAATTTTTCTTCGGTCCGGATTTTCCTTTTCATAATTTCAACATGCAGCAGCCAAGACCTGAGGTCGAACATGCTCTTGGCTCCGGCGTCATCGTGAGTCCCGATGGGTACATCATCACGAACAACCACGTTGTACAAGGTGCAGATCCCAACGGGATAAAAGTCACTCTTTTAGATAAGAGAACATTCGAGGCGAAACTGGTCGGACGCGATCCTACAACCGATGTGGCAGTTATTAAAATTAAAGGCGATAATCTGCCGTACGTCGCTTTAGGTAATTCCGACAGCATCCATGTCGGAGAATGGGTTGTCGCAATTGGAAATCCACTTGGACTTGATTACACGGTAACACAGGGTATCATTAGCGCGCTCGGGAGAAACATAAACATCATCCGCAGCACATACGGCATCGAAGATTTTATACAAACTGATGCCGCGATAAATCCCGGCAACAGCGGCGGTCCGCTCGTTGATCTGAGAGGCGAAGTAATTGGAATCAATACTGCGATAGCCACAAACACAGGTGCCTATGAAGGATACGGCTTTGCTGTCCCGATAAACATCGCGAAACAGGTTGCGATGGAGCTGATTGAACACGGCAAAGTTACTCGTCCGTACATTGGCGTCGAAATACAGGATGTCGATCAGACGATGGCGAAAGCGCTCGGTATGAAAGAAGCGCAAGGTGTGCTTGTGCAATCGGTCCAAAGCAACTCACCAGCGGAAGAAGCAGGAATAAAGGCTGGCGATGTCATTCTGAAATTCGATGGACAGAAAATAGAACACGCCAATGAACTACAAGCCATTGTTGCGTCAAAGAGGCCTGGCGACAAAGTTACGGTTGAAATTCTACACGACGGAAAGACGGAGGACAAGACTGTCACTTTAAAAGAAAGAACCGGAGAGGAATTTGCCGCTGTCTCCGGAGTTGAGAGCAGCACAGCCAATCTCAAATCATTAGGACTGTCGGTTCAAGACGCTGACAAAGCCATTTTGAGCAAGTACGGCGCGAAGAATGGCGTACTCGTTACCGACGTCGCATCCGGCAGCGAAGCGGAAGACCGCGGTCTGCAGAAAGGCGACCTGATTGTCGGTGTGGACGATCAACCCATAAAGTCACCAAGCGAACTTGAAAAAATTGTCGACGCTCATAAACCGGGCGACGCTCTTCTATTCCGCGTGACAACCGCAGGAAAGGTCAGCGAATTCCTCGCTCTTGAAATTCCACAAAAATAGATTTGCTCCACTCCCCCAATAAGATGAAGGCGGCAGTGCTCAATGCCTGCCGCCTTCTCTTCTCCTTCAAGTTGAAGAAAAACTTTTCAATCACGCTCCGACAGAGACCCGCCGATCGATCAACAAAAAATATCCTATCTCAAATTCCGACTAATTGTTCCGCTGATTTTCTGATGTTAGAATGGTCTTCCCGTATTCCTCACAAATTCTCCGCAGGTAATCAAAAGCATATATTCCAGTGCTGTGCCCGTCAACCCAAATTAAAGCAATCGCATAATTTCCGACCACTTCAGCCGACTTCAAATTATACTTGCCTGGCATCAACACCGGAAGAGGTGATGGTTTGTACTCGCGCCAGAGAACCGATTCGCCGGCACAAGACGCGCACGGACACCTGTCGCGCAAGTAACGTATCGAGATTGTGAACTCTTTTCCATCGTCCCATTTAATAAAGAGCTCGTCTTCATTTACTTTCTTGAATTGCGCCGGATACATTTCTTCTCCATTTAGAAATAAAAAAATCGAGCTGTCTGCCTCTCAAAGCAAACAGCTCACAGCAGACTTTACTCAAAATTACTTCCTGCCGTGAAGTGTTTCCAGTTCGGCAAGGACTTCCTTGCCGTGACCATCCGGGTTAACATGTGGATAAATCTTTGCGATCTTCCCTTCCGGTGTGATAATGAAGGTGACTCTGTTCGCCATCCCATACGCAGCAAGTACTCCATATTTCTTTACTACTTCCTTCTTTGGATCGGCGAGCAGCAAGAAATCCAAACCATATTTTTTTGTGAATTCCTTATGAGACTGAACGTCGTCAACACTCACACCGATAACCTTAGCGCCGGCTTTCGTGATTGCCGAATTGTCGTCTCTGAAACTGCAAGCTTCAGTCGTGCAGCCGGGAGTCATGTCCTTCGGATAAAAATACAGGACCACATACTCTCCTTTATAATCGCTGAGCTTGTGCATTTTCCCGTCGTTGCCTTTCAACGTGAAATCGGGGGCTTTATCTCCTACCTTGAGTGTAATTTTCGCGCTGGCATAAGCAGATATGCCAAGCAAAATCATCATCAGCGGAGTCAAAAATTTCCTCGTCATTTGTTCCTCCTTTTTTATATGAAAAATAGATGGCAGAGCTTCTGGTTTAAATCGAATCCGAAAAAGTCGTCGCCGTTGAAATCGAAATTAACTTTGCTTTCATATCCGAGCCAATTCCAATCTTCAACAACCTTAACCCGTTCGTGAGGCTGAAGCTCGTTAAATTCTATAACACGATTAGAGAACTCAGCGTGCCCATCGTATTTGTTGGGATTGACGACCGCGAAAATTCTCCGCGACGCTTTGACTTCATTGAGGACTTCCGCCGATACTTCACTTTTCTTCACAACCGCGTCGCCGTTAATCAGCCTGATTGTGTGAGTTTTTACAAAGTTTCCCTCGTCCAACACTTCCAGAGTTGCGGTCGGAGCGATGCGGGAAACCTTCAACAAGAAATCAAGCACAAGAAACGAGTTAAATTCATTGTCGGCTACTCTCGTGAAACCACTGGCTATCATACCATCTTCATAACCACCGCGTTTTACTACGATAAGTCCCTTCTTCTCGAGTTCGTTCACGATCTCTTCTTCAGAATAACCCGCCTTGTCCAACTCGGAAAATTGTTCGCGAATTTTCGCAGTGTCGGTTCCAACTGAATCATAATTTGGAAAAACAACAAAGCGTCGAAATTTTATTCTGCCGCCGGTCCAGAAAAATTCAGAGTTGTACCAATTTTGCAATGAACGAATTGCGTCCCATTCCTCGCCGGAGATAAAATTGTTCCCGTTGTCCCACACACGGTAGAAAATTCTTCGCGCCATTTTATTTCCTCAGCAAGCTCTCTACATACTTTGCTATCATGTCAATCTCAATATTCACGGAACTGCCGACACGCAAGTATTTGAAAACAGTATTCTCGAATGTGTGCGGAATGATCGCGACTTTGAAGGAATCCGATAATTTCTCGGCTACAGTCAGACTCACGCCATTAACAGCAATACTTCCAACCGGAATTATATATTTCATCAAGGTTTTCGGAATACGGAATCGAAACATCCAGCTCATCGGTAATTTTTCTATGGAGACCACTTTTCCGGTGGCGTCAACGTGCCCCTGAACAAGGTGGCCGCCGAGCCGGCTGTTCAAACTTGCCGCTCGCTCTAAATTCACAGGGCCTCCCGAATTGAGATTTCCGAGAGAAGTTTTCTTAATTGTCTCTTCGACCACTTCAACCGCAGCCTTGCCTTTACCCTTCTCAACAATAGTCAGGCACACTCCGTTCACTGCAAGACTGTCGCCAAGCTTCAAATCTTCCAGGACTGCTTTGCATTCGATATACAGTTTTCTCGCGCCAGCCGATGAGCGCCTGATTCCTCTTATGACGCCGATTTCTTCAATAATCCCGGTAAACATTATTTGCTCTCATAGTTAAACACAAGTTTTGAAATTTTTGCTCCAAACTCTCTGCCTTCCCCCTGATTAGTCAACCCTTTCGTGAAAACCACGAGAACGTATTTCCTTCCATCCGGCAAGAAGAAAATTCCGCCGTCATGCTCGACGCCGGTTATTGAACCTGTCTTGTGAGCGATTTTGACTTCTTTGGGTACGCCAAGAGGAAGCATGTCGTTGAATTCCTGCGAAAGCAAAATCTGAATCATCGCGTCCGAAGACACTCTTGAGAAGAGGTGCGTATTCAAGATTTGTTCAAATGCCATCATCATATCATGCGGGGTTGTCATATCGTTCATGCCTGCTTCAAAGGCTTTCATATCTTCAACGCCGCGAAGAATTTCCGTCCCGGTGCAGCCAAAACTTTTTGCAAACTCAGTGATATTCTTTGCACCAAGTTTTTCAACTAAGATATCAGTCGCAAGATTGCTGCTGCGGTCGATCATCAAACGCATCAGATCAGTAAACGGCACTTTGTCGCCAATCTTTGCGTAAAGTGTTGTGTCGCCGTCATCGTTCTTCGACACGGAAAATTTGCTCCCATCGAAAATGCTCGCGAATTCATTTTGCACATCGACCGGCTCGTTCAATTGCAGCTTTCCGCTGTCAGCTTGATGATAAGCATACATCATGACAAATACTTTCATCATACTCGCGGTGTGAAATTTCTCATCACAGCTGCAGCAAACGGTTTCTCCGGAACCCAAGTCTTTGAAGGCAATTCCCGACGTGAACTGCTGCTCCTTGGCGAGCGAACTTATTGTGTCCTGCAAACTTTTCATATTGTTACCTGTGGTATTGACGAGTAAAGCGAATATAAGAGCGTACACTAAAAATAACCTGTTATTAACTGATCGTCGCCAATTTGAGTAACTTCAACTTTTCTGAGCTTCACCGCTTGCGACAAGTTTTTCAATTCAATCTCATCAGCGAAGCCTTTTCCATCTCCAAGGATTTTCGGCGCGACAAAAAGATGAAGCTTATCCGCCAATCCAGACTTTATGAACTGTGAAAAAACACTTGTGCCGCCTTCCACCAGTAACGATGCTATTCCAAGTTCCGCCGTCTTTTTCAAAACCGCATGCACCGTAATCTTGCCGTTCGGACCGGTTCTCAGCGGATAAGTTTCCACACCCTGTTTTTTCCAAATCTCAAGTTTCCTTCGTGCGCTCTTTGAAACTTTTTCCGACCTCGCTGAATAAAAAAGAATCGTTCTGATTTTACCGTCGCTGAAGACTTTTGAGTCAATTGGCAAGGATAAATTTCCGTCAAGAATAATTCTTGCCGGATGCCTTCCCTCCGCTAATCGTACCGTCAGCTCAGGATTATCGCTTTTTACCGTGCCCGCTCCGACAAGAACCGCGGCATGCTCCGCCCGAAGCTCATGGACTTTCTTCAGTGATTCTTCCGACGTTATATATTTCGATTTCCCATTTCTCAAAGCAATTTTCCCGTCGAGCGACTGGGCAATTTTTAGAGTCACGAACGGCAGCTTCTTTGTTATGAATTTTGTAAACGCTTCATTTAGCTGTTGTGCATCTTCCTGAAGCAAACCGACTTCAACTTCAATCCCCGCATCCCGCAGTTTCTTGACCCCATTACCATTCACACGCGGATTGGGATCGAGCATTGCCACATAAACTTTCTTGATGCGCTTCTCTATCAGCAAATCTGTGCACGGCGGTGTCTTGCCGTAGAAACTGCAAGGTTCGAGATTCACGTAGACTTCCGAGCCTTCCACATTCTCCAGCGCCGAGCGAATTGCATTTACCTCTGCGTGAGCTTCGCCGAACTTTTTGTGGTAACCTTCTCCGATGATCATGCCATTCTTCACTATGACACAGCCAACCAGGGGATTTGGATTGGTATTTCCTCGTCCGTTCTTAGCGAGCTTGAGACATCGATGCATCAGCTCTTCGTTTGTGTACATTTGGATTGCTACTTTGAGATGAGAGTTATTTTCTGTCCAATCGCGGACTTCAGAAATTTCGCGGCATTTCCCAGATTGACCGCGACTTCAAGCAATCCGCTGCTTCCCTTGACGCCAATCAGGCTCTTTCCTTTGGAAGCAGAATAAGAAAGATAAAATTTTGTTATCACTTTCGAGCTTATTTTCAATCTCGAATTTTCCGAAAGTAATACGTCGTTCCATAGAAAACTTGTAAACACATTCCCAAACCTGTCCTGATAAACAATCTTGCCTTCATTTCTACCTCTGGCAATTGTGCTGTAGAACGGCTTAACCTTTTGATAACGAAACGGTTCTCCAAATTCATTTAATCTATTCCCACGCGATAAATAAGCCGAGACAGGAGCAAAAATATCGCGGCCGTGGAAGGTCGTGCTGACATTTTTCAGAAAGAATTTCTTGTTGCTGACTTCGTAAAAGTTAATTTCATTTCCATCTGCCACAACGTAATCGAGCAATCCATTGTCCGGCGCCAGGAAAATTTGTCCGTCGATTCTCCCGCAAATTATTTTACGTTCGCTGCCAACGCCGGGATCAATCACGTTTACAAAGATTGCATCTTCAGGGAAGAATTTCCTTGAAGCCCAGAGAATAAACGCCGCTTGAGAAATATTTTGGGGTTCAATTTCATGCGTGAGATCGATGACGCGGGCAACGGGATTGATTCCCGCAATCACCCCTTTCATTACTCCGACGAAATAATCTCTGCTGCCAAAATCAGTTAGTAAGACAATCAGCGGCATTATAGTTTTATTGCGCTTCCGCGATTGGCGGAAGTGTAGGCTGTGTCGACAATTTTCATCACCTGACACATTTGAGCAATTGTCGGTACATCCGATTTCACTCCGGTCAGGAATCTTACAAAGTTAGCAAGTTCAGTCTCGTAACTTCGCTTGAACACATTCTCGAATTTAGAGTTCTGTATCGGCGTCAGGCTGACAAGTTCATCTTTGACCCTGTGATGAAGCAGGAGAGGATTCAAGGTCGCCGTCCCGTTGGTACCATAAACTTCAAATCGGAAACTCTCGTCCGGCTGCTGAAGTCCCCAACTTGCGTCGAGTCTTATCATCGCGCCGGCGTTCGTCCGCATCGTGACGAGAGCAGTGTCTTCAACCTTCTTGAATCTCCGGCTGAAAAACGCTGCATTCACCCCATTTATCTTCGGAAAGTTAAGAAGCCACAAAGCAAGATCGACAAGAACGATTCCCAAGTCCAGCATGACGCCGCGTCTCAATTGCGGCTTAGAATTGAGATGCATCTTTGTGCTCGGTTCCTGCTTGTGCCATGCAGCATTTATGTAAAATACCTCGCCAAGCTGTTTATCGCTTAGATAGCTTTTCAGCATCATGAAGTCGGTGCGGAACCTGTTATTCATCGCGGCGAGAACGACCTTGTGTTTCTCTTCGGCGGCTTTTGCCAGAGTTTCACATTCGCCGTGATTCATCGTGGGCGGCTTCTCAATCAGGACATTCTTGCCGGCGTTGAGAGCTTTCAGCGCAATATCAAAGTGTGTATCCGTTGTCGTGCAAATGTCCACCACATCAACTTCAGGATCCTTCAATAACTCATCGAAGGTCGGGTAGAGTTTTGCTATACCATGTTGGCGACCAAGTATCTGCAGTTTCTGATTGTCCTGCTCCGAGAGAGCAACGACTTTGACGCCGCTTAATTTTTTCAGTAAAGGGAGGTGAATTATTTGTGCGATCGCTCCTCCGCCGATAACCCCGAGTCTAATATCTTCCATAAATTACCTGCTCGCTAATACGGTTTCTCTTGATGAAGTTCCTTCGACATTTAGAAAGTGCATCACTTTATTTGCAATTCCCTCTGGATGAAGTTCGACAAGCTCGTAGAGTTGTTGCGGTGTGCCATGCTCAACGAACGAGTCGGGCAATCCTAAAATCAGAACGCGGCGCGGTTTTCCAATTTCCTGGAGTGTCTCGAGTATTGCACTTCCGAAACCACCTTTTATCGTATTGTCTTCAACGGTTACAATACGATCAAACTTCTCAGCAACTGCATCAAGGAGTTCCGCATCGACCGGTTTCACAAAACGCATGTTGACAACTTCCGCGTGGATTCCTTCTTTTTCCAGCAGCTCCGCGGCTTTCAATGCGTGCTGAACCATCAAGCCAACAGCCAAGATTGCCACATCGCTTCCGCCCCGTAAAATTTTCCCTTTTCCGATCGGAATCTCCTGCATTTCTTTCTTCGGCAAACCAATTGCATTCCCACGCGGATATCTCAGAGCCACCGGACCTTCTTTGTAATTGACCGCAGTGAGCAGCATGTCGCAGAGTTCATTCTCGTCTTTCGGCGCCATGATCACCATGCCCGGGACGAGACGCAGATAAGTCAAATCAAATGCTCCATGATGCGTCGGTCCATCTGCGCCGACAAGTCCGCCGCGGTCGAGCGCGAAAACGACATGCAGTTGCTGAATTGCCACGTCGTGAATAATCTGGTCGAATGCTCTCTGAAGAAAAGTCGAATATATCGCCGCCACCGGCACATAACCTTGCGTCGCCATACCGGCACAAAAAGTTACAGCATGCTGTTCGGCAATCCCGACATCGAAGAATTTATCAGGAAGTTCATTCTGAAGAATATTCAAGCCGGTGCCATCAGGCATTGCAGCGGTTACGCCGACAACTTTCTCATTCTTCCTCGCGATTTCAACAAGCGCATCGCCGAAGACTTTCGTCAAAGCCGGCGGGCCGTCTTTCTTGACTTGCGTTCCGGTTACTTTGTCAAAGGCAACGACGCCATGAAGCTTTTGACCGTCAGCCTCGGCGGGTAAATACCCCTTCCCTTTTTCCGTCGTTACATGTACTAGTATGGGTCCCTTCAAGTCTTTCACTTCATGGAAGATCTTAACGAGCTGCGGGATATTGTGTCCATTGAAGGGACCGAAATATCTGAAACCAAGAGCTTCGAAAAGCATTCCCGGCGTTACGACAGCTTTCATTCCGGTCTCAAGACGAGCCGCAACTTTTCTAATACGATCACCAACCGAATCTAACTTACCGGTCAAGTCCCATACATTGGTTTTAAATCTATTATACGCGCCGGTTACGGTAAGGCTGCTGAAGTAATTGGAAATAGACCACACATTCGGCGCAATGGACATCCGGTTATCGTTAAGAACTACGATGAAATTCTTCTTTAAGAAACCGGCGTTATTCATAGCCTCGTAAGCCATCCCGCCCGTCATCGCGCCGTCCCCGATCACTGCGATGACTTTGAATTTCTCATCCGCAAAATCTCGAGCTGTTGCAATCCCGAGTGCCGCGGAAATTGACGTACTCGCATGTCCGGCACCAAAGACATCATAAGGACTTTCCGAACGCTTAAGAAATCCGCTGATCCCGTGAAACTGTCTTATCGTCTGGAACACATCTCGTCTGCCAGTGATGATCTTGTGAATATAGCCTTGATGGCCAACATCCCACACAAGTTGATCTTCCGGCGTATTGAAGACATAGTGAAGTGCAAGAGTCAACTCGACCGAACCTAAACTCGCTCCGAGGTGGCCACCTATCTTTGAGATTGTATCAATCAGAAACTCACGTATTTCCTGCGCAAGAATTTTCAGCTCATTTACATTAAGCTTGCGAAGGTCCTCGGGAGAATTTATTAAATAAAGGTACTTATACTCCATCTGCTCTCCACTTATAATTCAATGTCGGTTTCATCCAATGTGCCACCAAAATTTTTCTGAATCTTTTTCAGTTTCAATTTAGCTTCGCTCAATTGCGTCATGCAAGACTTAGCAAGCGTCATACCTTCTTCATAGAGTTTGATCGATTCATCAAGCGGCACACTTCCCGCTTCAAGCGTATCAACAATTTCTTCAAGCCTCTTCAAAGCTTCTTCGAAAGTGGGATTCTCTTTTGACTTAACGTTTTTGCTCATTTTTCCCGGTGATTTGTGATTCGAGAATTCCGTCATGCAGATGAATGGCTGCGGAATCCCCTATATTTATTTTTTGAATTGAACTGACAACTCCTTGAGAACTCTCGACGAAGGCATATCCGCGCCGCAGGACTTCGTTTGGACTCAAAGCATTAAGATGAGTTTGAATTGACTCCGTTTTTTGCGAAGCAACCTCAAAATAGTGCTCAATCTCGGTCTGCATTCTCCTTGTAATGTCATCCACAAATTGTGATTTTTGATCGACGAGCGATGCGGGCTGCTGGAGCGCATAATGATGGCTCAGCTTATCAAGCTCCAAACTGAGTTGATCTAATCCTTGTTCGATGGATTTGTTCATATTACGTAACAACGCTTGCATGCCTGCTGAAATTTCAAGTTTGTCCGGCACAACCAATTCGGCGGCTGCGCTTGGCGTCGCGGCGCGGACATCTGCCACGAAATCTGAAATTGTAAAATCAATTTGATGCCCGACTGCGCTGATTACAGGGATCCGGCTGTCGTATATTGCGCGAGCCACAACTTCCTCATTGAAAGCCCAAAGGTCTTCGAGACTTCCGCCGCCCCTGCCGACGATCATGACATCAATATTTGAAAGCCGATTGAAATCGTAAATCGCCTTGGCAATCTCATCTGCTGCGCCTTCCCCTTGAACTCTGACAGGATAAATTACCAGTTCGACTGCAGGAAACCTTCTTCCGACAATGCTGACAATATCGCGGACTGCGGCGCCTTCAAGAGAGGTAACAACGCCAATTCTTTGCGGGAATTCCGGAAGCGGCTTTTTATTCTTCTCCGAAAAAAGTCCTTCCGCCTCCAACTTCGTTTTCAGCTGCTCGAATGCAAGCTGGAGAGCGCCCTGTCCCGCCGGCGTTATGTTCACAGCATAAAATTGGAAATCACCGCGTGGTTCATAGAGCGACACTCTGCCTTTTACGAGAACTTTCATCCCGTCGTTTACTTCAAATCTTAATCTTGCGGCATCGGAACGCCACATAACTACTCGCACCTGCGCCTCGTCATCCTTCAAGGTGAAGTAGAGATGTCCCGACGGCATGTGCCTCTTGAAATTAGAAATTTCCCCTTCGACTATGACTGACGGGAAGCTCCGCTCAAGAACTTCCTTGGCGAGTCTCGCCAGATCTTTTACTTTAAGAACCCGGCCTTCGGAGGTCGCTGCCGCCTGACTATCAAACAAACTACGGCTGTTTTGCTGCAAGTAATCCTATCTCCTGAAATGACTGATTGAGACGAAGGCAAAAATAAATAAATACATCCTATCGATGAAACCAGCTCCAGTTCGAATAATTATAAACATTCTGCGGTTTAAGTAAAAGGCATTGGGCATGTGAAGCCGTGCGGTTGCCGCCGCAAATTGAAATTGAAGATACGCTAAGGTTATATTGCTTCGAATGTCGCAGGAATACAAGAGAATTATCGTTGCGCGCACCGACCGAATCGGCGATGTCGTCCTTTCCCTTCCGGTTTTTGCATCTTTGAAGAAGTATTTTCCTCAAAGCGAACTTACCGCTTTGGTCAGGACTTATACAACCGACGTCGTATCTTCATTTGAATCGGTAGATAATGTAATAACTTATGACCCGGACGAGTCTCTCATCGCAACGCGACAAAAATTGAAACGCATGGACGCTGACGCAATCATCTTTCTCTTTCCTCGTTTCCGAATTTCAGCCGCAGCGTTTCTCGCGCGAATCCCTGTTAGAGCCGGGACTGCTTACCGCTGGTATTCATTTCTCTTCAACAAAAAAGTGCGCGAGCATAGAAAAGACTCGGTAAAAAGCGAAGCCGAATACAATTTGGCGCTTGCCGAAGCTTTGGGGTGCGAAGAAAAGGTCTTTGATACAAAATTGAACATAAATAATGAAGCTCTTGGGAGAGTGAAGAACTTCCTGAGTGAAAACGCGATAGAAAAGTACATCATAGTTCACCCGGGAAGCGGCGGTTCTGCATTCGAATGGGGCGAAGAAAAATTTCGTGAGCTGATCAAATCTATCACCGGTAGATTGAACCTGCCCGTAATTGTAACCGGCACCGCCACCGAACATACCCTTTGCAAAAAAGTCTCAAGTGGAATTCCAAAGTCAATAAATGCCGCCGGAAAATTTTCCCTCCTTGAATTCATTGCTCTCCTTTCAGAAGCCGAAGTGTTTGTTTCAAATTCCACCGGTCCAATTCATCTTGCCGCGGCGGTTGACACGCCCGTGATCGGAATTTATCCGAATGACAAACCGATGACACCGGTCAGGTGGGCTCCTATTACTGACAAGAAAGTAATTCTGACACCAAGCGACGGATCCAACAATTTGTCTCTAATTTCAGTCGATGAGGTTATGTGGTCTCTTTACAAACTCATGTCGGTCAAGACAGAATGAAAAACTTATTGCTCGCATTACCTCCCATCGCGTTCCTCTTCATATTGAGTTCGCATATGAATTCCGGGACAAGTTCGTATGAACCGAGCCAAAATACTTCACGAGTTCTTTCTGCCTCTCAAGACAGGCCGGAAAATAAAATTGAAACAAACATTTCTCATCCAAAATCCGACGACGAAGATTTCCGTAAGCTTACCAATAAAGCTTTCACTGTCGGCGAAAAGCTTGATTATGATATTTACTACGGTCCGATTGTGGCTGGCAGCGCAACAATAGCCACTCCTTCATACGAATACTACGAGAATAGAAAATGCTATAAAGTAGAATTCACGATGCGCTCAGCTAAGTTCTTCGATCTCTTTTTCAAAGTGCGTGATTACTACTATTCGCTGATTGACACAGAAGGACTCTTCCCATGGAAGTTTGAACAGCACATAAGAGAAGGCGGCTACAAAAAGGACTTCGTCGCATGGTTCAATCAGGTAAATCACACTGCAAAAACAAGTGAAGGCGGTCCGTATAAAATTGAGCCATATACACAGGATATAGTAAGCACATTTTTTTACGCGAGAACAATCGATTATGACAATCTGCGAATCGGCCAGAAAATTCATTTCGAGAATTTTTATAAAGACAAAGTTTACCCGCTCGATGTCAAATACCTCGGGCAGGAAGATGTCGAAACGAAAGCCGGAAAATTTCACTGTCAGATTATCGAGCCGATCATTGTCAAGGGCGGACTTTTTAAAACAACCGGCAGAATTGTCGTGTGGCTGACTGACGATTCGCTGAAAATACCGGTTAAAGTCCAGAGTGAAGTTGCGATCGGTTCGGTAGTGGCGGAATTAACCGGGTACAGCGGCCTCGCTGGAATACCCACGGCAAAATATTAGGAGCTAACTTGTCGAAACAAGAAGAAATAATTCTGGAAGAAACCGGAATTCAAATCAAGTATAAGCCAATAGCTTTCGCTCTTGTCTCTCTACTTGTTGTTTTCTTTCTCTATCAGTTGGTTGGAGGCGGAATTACCGTATATCTGTTCGGAGCAATTCCGACCAGCGATCGGACCCTCGCTTTCAGACTCGCGACGATGTTGGCGGAGTTCGTCTTTATTTTAATTCCCACTTACTTCCTGACAAGGATTCAGACGAAGGACTGGAAATCGTTTCTGCGGTTCAAAAAGACAGACTGGTATTATATCGTTCTTGCAGTTATTGGTGTCATAGCGTTACAGCAGCTGCTGGAATTATATCTTTACTTGCAGGGATTAATTCCGCTCCCTCCTCAGATCAAACACATTGTCGACGCCCTTCAGCAGACGATCTCGCAGACCTACAAAGTCCTGCTAACTGCACATAATCCGCTGGAGTTTTCGATTGTTGTTTTGATTGTGGCGGTTACGCCTGCAATTTGCGAAGAGACATTATTCCGTGGATTAGTCCAGAGCAATTTTGAGATCCCAATGTCAAAAAAGAAAGCAATGATCTGGACCGGAATAATTTTTGGCGCATACCACCTTGATCCTTTCACGTTTGTTGCGCTTTGTGTTCTCGGAATCTATCTGAGTTATCTTGTGTCAAGCACCGGAAGCATCCTTGTTCCGATGGCTGCACACTTCACGAATAATTTCCTGTCCGCACTTGTTCTGTATGTCTCGGGAAAAGACAGTATAATTGCGCCTTCGGGAAGCCAGAGGCTCGGTGTTGGTTACGTAATTATATGGTCTCTGATACTCGCAGCAATTTTCATAATGACGTTACGGCTCATGAAAAATTACAGCCAAAAACTTTGGGAGGTCAAAGAGCTGTGATTTGCTCAAATTGCGGTTTCCTAAGTGCTGATGACTTTTTGCGCTGCCCGCAATGCGGAACAAGCACAAGTTCCACCGGGCAATGCAGCAACTGTGGAGCGCCAATTGATGCTGAACGTTCTCTGTATTGCGAAAACTGCGGCGCGATAAATCTTGAAAGCGCATCGGAGGAAGGAATTGTTTGCGACACACATATTGAAAATCGCGCAATCGGATTTTGTGTGGTATGCGGAAAAGCAGTTTGTGAGGAGTGCGCCGAAAACTTCGGGAACAGAATTCTTTGCGAAGATCCGGAACATCGAATAATTCTCGACAGATGGAAAGTCATTCACACATTTGATTTTGAATACGAAGCGGCTATGCTTTACGCCAATCTGGAACAGCAAGGAATAGAGGCTCGGGCCTTCACCAAGTTGAACCCGGACATCACAGATGCAATAATTCGTCCCACCATTGTTGAAGTATTAGTTCATTACCAAAAGTTTGAAGACGCACAGGAAATTCTGAAGGCACTCGGTCTCGGCGAAGAAGATGAGGAGAATGAAAACTAATGTCAAATTTAGCCATGCGAGTTCTCGTTGCGGTTGTTGCGATACCGCTGATTGCGGCTGCGTGTTATTTCGGTGGGCCGTACTTTTTCCTTTTCACAACGGCTCTCATTGTTCTATCCGCAAATGAATTTTATAACTTAGCGAACAGCAAAAATCTTAACCCATCCGCTGTCTTCGGGATAACTTCCGCAGGTGTTTTGAACGCGCTGGTCTATTCCTCAGGACTTACCGCAGCATTCGATTTTCTCATCTTGATCATACCGCTTGCTCTTTTGTCGGAACTATTCAGGAAAAGGACGGATAAAGTCAGCGGCACTTTCGAAAATGTCGGCAGTACCCTGGTTGGAATTTTTTACGTCGGCCTCTTTGGATCGATGCTGACCGCGATAAGACAGAGATTCGGGCTCGAGAAAGTCTTCCCCCTCGAGAAAGACGCCGGGCTTTTTATCATCGCGATACTCGCTACAATCTGGATTTGCGATTCTGCCGCGTACTTCGTCGGAAAATCGTTGGGCAAGCACAAGATGAGCAAATTCGTAAGTCCGAACAAAACCTGGGAAGGTGCGATCGCCGGATTTGTTTTCGCATTGGCGACGGCAATCGCGGCAAAGTATTTGGTGTTGCCTGACCTAAGTTTGAGGCTGTCTTTTGGAATGGGAATCATCATCGGCGTGTTCGGTCAGGCGGGAGATTTTGTCGAATCCATGTTCAAGAGAGATGCCGGGGTGAAAGATTCTTCGACCTTGATTCCCGGCCACGGAGGTGTGTTTGATAGGTTCGACAGCCTCCTCTTCTCCGCCCCTTTCATTTATTTGCTGCTGGAGCACTTCCGCTGATTCCATATTTTTTGCATATGCTTTGCCCCGCGCACCAGAGGTCGCAGAAAATGCGTATTATGGGATTCAGTTAATGTCGCCTCAGCGTCTTGGCACCTCTGCGGTTGTCTTTACTCAACCTAAAGTCAGGCAAACGTATTCTTAGAGCGTCGTCACCGGATCGACGTCAGGAAAAAAGCTGACGGTATTACCGTAAGACCTTTTTAATTCCAGATCGATCTCGTCAAGCACCGCCTCAAGCCTCTCGCTCGCCTTATCAAGCTGCTTGCTCATCTTGATGACGATCTGGTATCTGAACTTTCCCAAGAGTCTCCCGATTATAGCTGGCGCCGGACCGAGCACTGCTATCACTGGAAGGCTTTTCCGAATCTTCCTCGCCGCTTTCTCCGCGGCCTGATCGGTGTCGCGCAAATCTCTCCCGCGGAATTCCAAGACAACCATTCGAGAGAACGGCGGGTAGTTCAACTCGCGGCGCACTTCGATTTCTTTATTGTAAAAACCTTGATAGTCATGATTGGCAACAAATAATAGAACGTCGTCGCTGCTGTTCGAAACTTGAATTATCACTTCGCCTTCTTTTTCGCGCCTGCCCGCCCTTCCCGACACTTGAGTCAGAAGTTGAAATGTCCTTTCGTTCGAGCGGAAGTCCGGCATAAGCATCGTGGAATCGGCGGAGACAACTCCCACTAAAGTGACGCGCGGGAAATCAAGTCCCTTCGCAACCAACTGTGTCCCGACGAGCATATCAGCTTCACCGTTGCCAAATTCCATCAAAATTTTATCGTGCGCTCCCCGCAGCGATGTAGTATCCAGATCCATTCGCAGAATCTTCGCCTCCGGAAAATTGGCGTTCAATTCTTCTTCGACCTTCTGCGTGCCCGTCCCTCCATAGAAAAGTTTTTCGCTGCCGCATTTCGGGCAGCGTACCGGCGGTTCTTTTACGAACCCGCAATAATGGCAGCGCAAATGTTTTTTTCTTTTATGGAAAGTAAGAGCTACATCGCAGTTGGGACACATCTCCGTCATCCCGCAATCACTGCACTGAAGATAAGTTGAGAATCCTCTCCGGTTGCGGAGTATGATGATGCCTTCTTTCTTTGCCAGCCTATCGTCAATCCTCGATCTCAGCTCATCGCTGAAACTGCCAAACACGAGTTTTTCTTTTCGCTTTTTCTTCATGTCAATGATTTCAATCTTCGGCATTCTTGCGTTGTCTATCCGGTCCGGCAGACTAAGAAGCGTGTATTTCCCGTTCGCAGCATTGTAATAAGATTCAACCGAAGGAGTCGCGCTGCCGAGCAGCGCCACGGCTTTGTTTATTGAACAGCGCATCACTGCAACATCTCTGGCATTGTATCGCGGAACAGAGTCGGCTTGCTTATAGCTTGATTCGTGTTCTTCATCGACGACGATAATGCCGAGATTTTTCATCGGGGCAAACACCGCGCTTCGCGCACCGATGACAACCGATGCTTCTCCTCTGTGAATGCGGCGCCATGCATCGTACCTTTCACCGAGCGACATGCGGCTGTGCATGACAGCTACGGCTTCACCGAAGCGCCGCTTGAATCTGTCGACAATCTGGGGTGTTAAAGCAATTTCGGGGACGAGTACGATCGCACTCTTACCCTGCTTAAGCACAATATCAATCGATTCAATATAGACCTGAGTTTTTCCGCTTCCTGTAACTCCGTGGAGCAAAAACGTCGAGTAAGTCCCGGCCGAAAGCGCATCGCCAATTTTCTTGACCGTTTCTGTCTGCTGTGAGGTCAGATCAAATTTCCTTTCAGCCTCGCGATAACCGAACTCGGCCTCCCTATAACTTTCCTTGTCATAAAGTTCAACTATCCCCTTCTCAGCCAAAGCGAGGAGTGAACTCATGCTTGCTCTAGCTTGCGCCAGAAGCTGCACGACGCTCACTCCGCCCTCGGATACTTTCGATAGCTGCGTCAGCTTCAGCAAAATCTCAGATTGCTTTGTGGCACGCTTATCGAGTTCTCTCAAAACTTCCGTTAGTTTTTCGGGATTTATATATTCGTCTTTGAATTGGACATAACTTTCATATTTTATTGAGACTCGCGGTTCGTTAATCTTCTCCGCCGCCTCAACAACACCAGCCGCCTGCAGCTTCCCAATGTGATACCTCAACCCTTTCGAGCCGACTTTCTTGCTGAGCTGTTTCATTGTCAATTCTCGATTGAGTTTGAGCGCTTCAATAATCTTTATGCGGGTCTGATTCTTCTCTTTCCCATCTTCCCCGAGAAGTTTCACAACTTGCGTGCTCTCGATCGAAGTTCCGGCTGGTCCGGCAACCTTCAGCGCCTCACCCCATGAACTCAGGTAATAATCAGAGATCCACCGAGTCAGCCGAAGAATTTCATCGGAGAAAATTTGGGTGTCATCAGCAACGTCCTGGATTGACCTAATCTCGCGGAGATTTGATTCGTTTGTCAAGTTAACAACCACCCCGGTCAGAAATCTCTTTCTGAAAGGAGCAACCACTCTAACCCCAACTTTTACAGCATCGGAAAGTTCACTCGGGATTTCATAGGTGAATTGTCTGTGTACAGAAATTGGAAATGCAACATCGCAAAATCTCTTTTTCACTCGCGGTTTAACTCCGCATTTAGCTTTTGCATGACATCGGCGAGCGGGAGATTTTTTGAATCCGCGATCCGCTTGCACTCTTCATATTCAGCCGAAATTCTTTTCTTCCCGTTAATATCACTTTCTTTCACTCTGACTTCCCCAAAACTTGTTTTAACTGTTCTTGTTTCTCGGTGGATTTTCAGCCGTCGGATATTTTGAATCCGCAAGCCAAGCGTAGTTGTCTGCGAGAAAATTATAGAGGCGATCTTCTCGAGCGACGATTCCGACATCAACACCGAAAGCAAAAACCCGGGCCTTCCCTTTTTCATTATGACCGGAACGACAAACGCATCGCTTGCCCCGGCGTCAATTACTTTTTCAATCACATTTGGAATCAATTGCGGATTGATATCGTCCATGTTGGTCTCGACCAGAATTACGTGGTCTTCTTCCATGTCCGATTTCAAATCTCCAATGATAACTCTCAACAAGTTTGGCAGTCGTCCCAAATCCCGCGAACCGGCTCCGTAACCAATCTTCTTGACTTCAATCGGTCTATCTTTCAAAACTCCTTTGGAAAGAGCCGCAACGATTGCTGCGCCGGTCGGTGTTGTCAGCTCGTAAGGCAGATCATTGAAAACGACGGGATAGTTTTTCAATATCTCCAGCGCCGCCGGTCCGGGAACCGGAAGTACGCCGTGCTTGGCTTCGATATATCCATTCGCGCCTACACGAACCGGAGATGTGAAAACCGCTTCGACATTACTAAGTTCGAGACAAATTGCAGTTCCGACAATATCCACGATCGAATCGACGGCGCCAACTTCGTGGAAATGTATTTTGTCCACCGTCGTGTCATGAATTTTCGATTCCGCTTCAGCGATCAGGCGGAAAATTGCCAGAGACTTTATCTTCACAAAATCCGAAAGATCTGCGCTCTCGATCAAATGCTTTATCTCAAGATAGCTTCTGCCGTGTTCATCCGAAGGATCCTGCGGATGAGCATGATGACCGCCGTGTGAATCGACTTCGTGAGAATGTTTATGAATATCGGATCCAAGGTCGGTTACTTTCTCAATTTCTCCGGAGACAACGACATCAACTTTCACCGCAGTAATTCCGCTGCGGACAACTTTGTTCAAATCAAGCTCGACATTTCCGAGTTTCAGTTTTGCGAGCTCATTCTTCAATTCGGTTGGCTCAACGCCGGAAGAAATGAAAGCTCCCAATACCATATCGCCTGCTATTCCCGCAAACGTGTCAAAGTATGCTATTCTCATCTTTACTCCTTGTGCGTTCAATTTAATTTTACCCAGACTCCATTTCAACTTTAAAGAAAATCCGTTCGGAAACCCTGCTTCTTGATTTGCCTTCAACCTTCCGACATTCTAACTTTATCAAAGTCTTTCCCGACACGTAGAAAGAGAAAAACAAATGAAAGGAGAGCGAGATGGCACACGATAGAAGAGAATTCCTAAAACTGTTCGCAGGCATTTCCACCCTTCCACTGCTGAGCAGACTGCGTTTTGTCGACACCTTGAAAACGGCCGATCAGGCGACAGCTAAAACCGCACTTTCCGACGAATCAAAGGCGTATGTAGAAGTAGCGCGGGCAAAATTTGGAAATCTTTTGAGCGAGGACGAACTCAAGCAGGTATCCAATGATATAAATCACAAGGTCAAACGAAGCGTGAAGATTCAGAAATACGCTTTGACAAATTCTGACGAACCCGACTTCACATTTTCAGCGGAATGAGGACAAAAATGGAATACGCATTTAAAACAGTTCGCGAACTCGCAAAATTAATCAAGTCGAAGAAAGTGTCTTCCACGGAACTCACGCATTACTTTCTTGAACGGCTTGAAAAATACGGAGAGAAATTTGGAGCCGTAGTTACAGTCACAAAAGAGCTTGCACTGAAGCAAGCGAAACGCGCCGATGAAGAAATAAGAGCCGGGAAATATCGCGGTATTCTGCACGGGATTCCATTTGGCGTAAAAGACCTTTTAGCCGCAAAAGGTTATCCGACGACCTGGGGAGCGGCACCATATAAAGATCAAGTTTTTGATTTTAATGCTACCGTCGTCCAAAAGCTCTACGGTGCCGGCGCGGTTCTCGTCGCGAAGCTTGCAATGGTCGAACTCGCCGGTGGGATGGGCTACGACGATGCAGACGCCTCTTTCACCGGGCCGGGAAGAACACCATGGAACACCAACTATTGGAGTGGCGGTTCTTCAAGCGGACCCGGCGCCGCAGTTTCGGCAGGACTTGTTCCATTCGCAATTGGAAGTGAGACTTCCGGTTCAATCATCAATCCATCATCGTTCTGCGGCATCACCGGACTGCGACCATCTTACGGTTTGGTGTCGCGTCATGGAGCGATGGCTTTAGCATGGACGCTCGACAAGTTAGGTCCGATGTGTTTGAGCGCCGACGACTGCGGGATTGTTCTCAACGCCGTTGCGGGAAAAGACCCAAATGACGAAACATCGGTAGAAAATAATTTCACGTACAAGTCCTTTTCGAGACTTCGTAAACGTCCGGTAGTTGGAGTTGTCAAAGGAAGTTATGAAAAGGTGCAACCGGCAGTCAAAGAAAACTTTTTGAAGTCGATCGAAGTCTTGTCCCAGTTCGCCGAAGTTAAACACGATGTTGAAGTGCCAGACCTTTCGTACGGTCAGATCGTCGACACAATCGTTGACGCGGAAGGCGCAAGCGCTTTCTCGGATTTGATCTTTGACGGGAAGCTCTCACAGCTTCAGAACAAGGAAGACAAGGTCGGCGGCTACTCGATGGCTCTCGTTCCGGCAATTGATTACCTGGGTGCGATGCGCGAACGAAAGAAAGTAAGAATCGCATTCGATAAATTTATTTCGCAGTTCGACGCGATAGTCGCGCCGGGGCAACCGACAGTTTCATATCCAATCGGAGTTGATTTCGACAAGGTTTACACAGATGTCGAAGAGGGACCTTCGTTGGTTCCCGCCGGAAATCTTGCAGGCTTGCCGGCGATTGCTTTGCCAAACGGTTTCGGCGACAACAACTTGCCGACTTCAATTCAGTTTATGAGCAAAGCGTTCACCGAAAAGACTCTCCTCGAATTAGGCAATGAAATGCAAAACAGAACCGACTGGCACAAGAAGCATCCGAAAGTGGATTGAGTTTTCGGAGCCAACATTACCATCTGAACTTTTTGAGGTGTGGTTCGTCTCTTTCACAGCATATCCGCAATGAGCTTAAGCCTTTGCGGCTAAAAACAAATGAAACTTGACCGCTCATAGCTAATTAGTTCACACTGAAAAACATTTCACAGAGATACACGGAGAAAACAGAGAGCGACACAGAGATAATGAATATTCTATTTTCTCAGTGTAACTCCTTTTCCCTCTGTGACTCTCTGTGTAATGTTCACTTTTTCAGCGAGAACTAATTAGCGCGGTTCCCAAACCAAACCATGAGGAGGAATGCAAAGATGAGGATGCACAAATTTTACCTGTTAGTCCTCTTAGCACTTCTTGTCAACTTCACATCTTTATCCGCACAGCCAAAACCGGAAAAGGGTGATTCCACAGAAGCTGCTGAACCCAAAGTGCCAAAGCCGGTGCAGATCGTAACTCACCACAGTATCACGATAAATGGTCAGATGATCCGTTATACTGCTACGACCGGGACCCTTCTGCTGAAGGACGAGAATGACAAACCAATCGCGCTGTTCGGATTCACCGCTTACACGAAGGATGGCGTTACTGATCCGAGCACGCGTCCAATCACGTTCGCTTATAACGGCGGGCCGGGATCCTCATCTATATGGCTGCACATGGGCGCTGTCGGCCCAAAGCGCGTCGTGATTGATGATCCGGAAGCCACGCCTCCTGCTCCTTACAAGATCGAAGATAACCCATATTCCTTGCTGGATGTGACTGATCTTGTGATGGTCGATCCAGTCGGCACCGGCTTCAGCAGACCGGTTGGAAAAGCCAAAGGCGCTGACTTCTGGGGCGTGGACCAGGACATCAAGTCGGTGAGCGAATTTATATTCCAATACATTCGCGCCAACGACCGGTGGAATTCTCCAAAGTTTTTATTGGGAGAAAGTTACGGAACAACTCGTTCTGCGGGAGTTGCCGATTATCTGTACGAGAAAATGGGAATAGCTGTTAACGGCGTTGTCTTTGTCTCGACAGTGTTCAATTTTGAGACGCTTGCTTTTGCACCGGGAAATGACCTTCCGTACATCCTTTACTTGCCAACTTATGCCGCAGTGGCGTGGTACCATCATGTCTTACCATCTCAACCCGCTGACATGGAATCATTTCTTCAGAATGTTCGAAAATTTGCGAAAGGTGAATACGCCGATGCACTCTTTAAAGGAGCTGCCACCGATAGTACGGAATTTAGAAACGTGGTGGACAAGCTGTATAAATACACCGGTATTTCGAAATCCTATTGGATGAAGGCAAATCTTCGGGTCAGCGAACCGCAATTTACCGACGAACTGCTGCGTGAACACGGACTGACGGTTGGCAGATTGGACGCGCGTTACGAAGGACCAACCGCAGATCTGTTAAGCGAGTATGCAAGCTATGACCCGCAGAGTTCCACTATAAGTCCGGTATTCATCACCGACTTTCTAAACTATCTTCACACAGATTTGAAATTTCCGACCGATGAAACCTATCACATTGCAGCATACGGCAACAAGGATTTCAAATGGGAATGGAAGCAGCAGGGACGTGGAGAGTTTCATTTTCAAATGCCGAATGTCTCGCCAAATCTTGCAGATGTAATGGCAAAGGATCCATATCTGAATATTCTGGTGTTGAACGGGTACTTTGACCTTGCAACACCTTTCTTCGCAACTGAATACACAATGGACCACCTTGGAAATAATATTCCGGATCTTAAGAATCGAATTCACATGAAGTACTTCAAAGCCGGACACATGATGTATATCCGTTCCGAATCTCTGCCCACATTCAAGTCAGATATTACCCATTTCATGGAATCGATGATCCACCCGAAGAAGTAATCGAAGCCTTCCAAAAGAATTCTTCACTCGATTTCGGACGTCGCCTTGATATAGGCGACGTCTGGTTCGAGTAACACGGAAATCCAATTGTATAATCAGTAATAGAAATTGAAAGCGGCGGTTCTTATCTCTTCATAAGTGAGGATAAGCTGACGAATCCGCCCAACGGCTCAGCCGATTTGACAGCATCGACAATCGCATCAGATACGGCGTCAACCGCGAGAGATGCGACCAAATCTAACGGCGCATCAAATTCCCCCATTGATACTGCAAAAACCGTGTCACCGTCAAAGCTCGTGTGCACGGGGACTATCCTTTTTGCCAGCGCATCGTGGCTGCGCTGAGCAAGCCTGTTCAATTCAACTTTCGTCAGAGTCGCGTTAGTTACAACCGCAACCAAAGTAGTATTTGTCCCAAGCAAAGCGGCTTTTGAAATTCTATCAGATTCACGTGAGCTTTCGACAACAAACTTGCCGTCGGATATTGCACCGGCAATTATTTTGCCCGAAGTGTCAAACACATCGCCGACAGCATTTACGACAGCAACAGCGATGACTTTCAATTTTCCACTCTCGACAATTCCCAATCCCTGCCCGGACTTCATGGCACGCTCAATTCCGGACCACTTCCCCACTGTTGCACCGGTCCCTGCACCATGAGAACCTTGACGAAACTCATCTCGCATTGCAGACTGGCAGGCTGAATATCCCATATTCTCATCGGGAAATTTGTCAGAACTGCCGATATTCAAATCAAATATGACTGCGGACGGAACAATCGGCACAACCTTCCACGGCGTTGCATAACCCATTTTGTGTTCAGAAAGAAATCTCATTACACCCGTCGCAGCAGCCAAACCGTAAGCGCTGCCACCTGTTAAGAGAATTGCGTCAATTCTATCCATCTGCTTATCGGGAGCGAGAAGCGCTATCTCACGGGTACCAGGTGAGGCGCCGCGGATTTCGACACTCGCCCTTGCACCGCCTTCGAAGATCAGTAGCGTGCAGCCTGTAATCGCATCCAAGTCTTCCGCTGCTCCGATATGCAGCTTCTCAAATCCGAACATTTCGACCTCTGTTCTCTTATCTAACCATACGAGGGGCAAAGGCACAATGCAAAATGACAAGTTTCAAGGTCTCTATCCCTTTGTGCCTCTGCAACTTTGTTTCTGCTTCCTCTGTTTCTCAGTACTCGTCTTTAGCAGGTCTCATCATAAGATCGCGGACAGCAACTTGAGGATCTTTTCCGTTGAAGAGAACATTGTAAACCTGCTCCATGATAGGCATCTCAACGCCGTATTTTTCCGCAAGTTGATTTGCCGCTTTTGCCGTTGGAACGCCCTCGGCAACCATCTTTATCTCGTCCAAAACCTCTTCGAGTTTCCTCCCGGCGGCAACCTGTTCGCCGACGAATCGGTTTCTGCTGTACCGGCTCATACAGGTAACGATCAAATCTCCCATGCCTGCGAGTCCCGAAAATGTTTTGTGGTGAGCGCCAAGAGTTTCGCCAAGTCTGGTTATTTCAACCATCCCGCGCGTCATCAGCGCAGCTTTCGTATTATCGCCATAACCTGCGCCATCGCTCATGCCAGCCGCAAGTGCAATCACATTCTTCAGCGCACCGCAAAGTTCCACTCCCTTCACGTCTCGATTTAGATACACCCGGAAGTATTTGTTCATGAAAGTTTTCTGCACAAGCTCTGCGCTCTTTTTATGATGAGACGCGGCGACAATAGCCGTCGGCATCCTCCGGCTCACTTCTTCCGCATGGCTTGGACCGGATAGAACGACATAGTTTTCTATCGGACATTTCTTCAAGGTTGCTTGAACCACCTCAGACATTGTTAAAAGAGTTGAAGCTTCAATTCCCTTTGCAGTGTTCACGAAAAGCTTTTTGTGAAAATCAAAATCCGCAATTTTCTTCAGTTGTTCGCGGAGATATTGCGAAGGGATAGATGCCACTACCACATCGGCACTATCGACAGCCTTTTCAATGTCTGCGGTAATCTCGATTTCACCGGGGATTGTTACGCCATGCAAGTAGGTGCGATTTTCCCTGAGGCGTGAAAGCTCTTCGGCGTACTCTTTTTTATATGCCCAGAGAGTAGTTTTAGCCGCGTTGTCGTGAAGAAGAATGGATAGCGCCGTTCCCCAACCGCCAGCGCCAAGAACGGTGACGTTCATTTACCAGAGTTGGCGTGCGTTTTCGACTTGTGTCCGGATGATCCTGCGGAGAAGAATCTTAATTTTCCAAGACGATGCTCTTGGCCGTGCAGAAGACGAGCTATATTTGTACGATGGTTATAGATCAGAAAACTGGAAATAAAAATACTGAAAAAGATCATCGAGTGATAATAGCGCGTTGTGACATCGAAAACATTTGCCCGAACAAACATTGCAAGAGGAAATGCGATTGCCGCGCTTACCGACCCGAGCGACACATATCGTGAACTGACCACCACTATCGCAAAAACTCCGACAGCAATTGCGAGTTCTATTGGAGCAATTCCGATCAGCATCCCGGCGGCGGTTGCGATGCCCTTACCGCCCTTGAACCCTGCAAAGACCGTCCATGTGTGTCCAAGAATCGCGCTGCATCCGGCGATCAACTGAACGACGGTAAAATCGGAAAATGGCGTCGCGTTACTAAGTGGGAATTGTCCGAAGAACAAACGGGAAAGTACCACAGCCGCGAGGAAACCTTTCAGCGCATCGATCAGAATTACAAAGACTCCAGGTCCCCAGCCGAGGACACGAATCACATTTGTGCCGCCAGCATTGCCGCTGCCGTAATTTCGTATGTCAATCCCTTTTAGGGCTTTGGTAACAATAATACTCGTCGGGATCGAGCCGACCAAGTAACTTAAAAGCACCACTATTATAAGAGAAACCATTAGATCTCCTTAAACCTTAGAACCCTAACAAATTAAGTCTGCAGGCTTTTAAATGCAATGTGGGAAAAACCGAAGGATTAGGCTCTCAGAGTCGATAATTCCACTGTCCTGATTCGAACCTCCTTGTGGTTGGGGACAGGAACGGTGATCGTCGAAGACCCTGTTCTTTTTTGCATTACAATATGACTGCCCCTCTTCGTACAACCTCAAAACCATGTTTTGCCGGAATATCACACACCTCCTTGCCCGAAAGGACGGGAAGCTTACCCAACGGTTACTTCCAACTGAGTGATAAAGACTTCATTGTGAAGACGCTCTCTGACTTCCTGTGGTGATGCCGCCTCGAAAAACAACTCCAGGGCTTCCTTGAGATTCTTTCTGGCTTCTTCGACACTCTCTCCTTGATTAGCTATATCAAGCTCGGGGCAGAGAGCAACGTACTGATTCTCTTCCCGCTCTATGATAGCTGTGAATTGCTGCACATTCTGCACAGCGAAAACTCCCATTTATGTAGATTCTCTTTCAGTTTAGCACACTTCGTAGTCGGAAACAATTATCACAATTGAATTACCTCGCCGCAAGCGGCGAGGTATCCTGTCATGCCCGAACGTTTCTATCGGGCATCCACAAATCCAAAGGATCCCGACCTTCGTCGGGACAGATTCCCGCTGAGAACATAAGGGAATGACAACGCCGCGAGCGGCGTTGCATCAAAAA
This sequence comes from Bacteroidota bacterium, assembly GCA_023381615.1. Classification (GTDB taxonomy): domain Bacteria; phylum Bacteroidota; class Ignavibacteria; order Kryptoniales; family JAKASW01; genus JAKASW01. The sequence goes on along the minus strand of JAMCQL010000057.1, from coordinate 3,918 downwards.
ATCGAAACTTTTTAGCCCTTCCTCTCGTACTGAACAAAGTGTCTATATATGTGAGTGACCTAAACTTCACTTCTCCCTCTCAAACCTCTTCTGCCACCTTAATTCTTGCTTCCTTCATCTTTCACTTTCCTGTCACTCACCTATCTTACACTTTGTTCAGTTTTACGGTAGTGTATCTATATGTTTTTTTGATGTCCTCTCGCTCGCCGTTTTTGCCTAGCAAAAATGTCGTCCTTGGTACCTCTACGAGGCCGTAGGCCTTATCTGAAGCCCTACCTCGACCATGACATATAACGTATGATGGAACAAAGTCGTGGCGCGCTCCTTCGTTTATAATGTGCGCGCCATGAAGCGAATTCCACATATACAATAATTGAGCGTCTTTGTTCCATCTGTTATGTGACGTGGTCGAGCGGAGTTCCTCTAAGCTCTCAAGAACCTCTCTCATCCTCCACCTCCACTTCTTTTAAACACTTCCCTTCCTGTAAGCCTTAAGGGTCTTGTGACTATATCCTCGCAGCGTCAACTCCTGCTGGAGAACCTCAAATAGTCCCTGCCTCGGTGATGGGAATCTTCTGCCATTTCCTCTCTGCACTGCCACGTTCATTTTTGCTGAAACCCTTTGTTGTAAGAAGTTAAGTTTTCATATCCCATTTGTCAAGTTCACGAGACCCGGGCAGTCCATTATTTTCGTTGAACAAATGTTCCTCTCCGGCCAGACAACCCTTTCTACAGTTCTTCCAACTCTCGCAACTTTCACCCCATCGCTTCCCTCCGCAGATTCGACACTCCGGAGCGTCATTTTGTTACTTCTATGTAACGCCAAAGTGCTCCTTAGCAATGAATGGGCGCTTTACGCTGGCTATTTTGCGGTGGCTGGAGCGGGTTTCCTCTTCGTTTTCCTGAAGAAATCTGCCATTTGTGCAGCAATTGTGTCCATTCCCGGAATCTTGTCCTTCTTCATCTGAACGGCAGAGTAAATCTCGAGCGATTCTGACATAGCATCGCTGTTCGCCGCGAACATTGTATCCTCCACCGATTCCGACGAGCTCCTTCAACTGGTTCAGTATTCCTATTCAGGTGTGAGAGATGCTGAAACTAAATTTTGACCTGCCATAATGCCCTCCTATGGCTTTTTAGATTTTTGTTTTGCAGCCTGCACGACTTGCCCTGGCTGCGTTATCTATCTGTAGCTGATCGAACCCCATAACAAGCATCCGTCAGACATTGGTATTATTCTAAAAAGGTTTTGTTTCAGATGCAAGCGACGAGAGGAATATTTTGTAAGCCTCACTCACGCGGGTAGAACGGACTTGGATTTAACTTGAAGTTGGGTGTTCGATCAGCCAATTGTTTCAATGCCCTCATGGACAGCGCATTGAAAATACTTTCTATAGAATGTTAATTTCAATTGCAATAAGAGTTGCGTGCTCACTAAAGGAGGTTGTCATGGCTAACACTTACACTCAATTATATGCTCAGATTTATCAACGAACGAAGATTGGTTGCGGGCAGGTTTTCATGGCAAACTGGTTTCGGTGCATTCACCTACAGCAAATCGCAGATTCAAAATGTGGTGAGTTATATTGAGAACCAGAAACAACATGGCGCCAAGAAGACATTCAGGGAAGAGTACCTGCAATTGCTGGAGCGGTTCGGCATTGACTACAAACACGAGTACCTGTTCGAGTGGTACGATTAGTGTCGCCCCTCTGGGGCTTCGTCCAGAGTTGTTGCCAAGGTATTACTAATATGACGCTGCTACGCAGCTAATATGATCCAGCGGACAGCCTGTAACTCAGCTGTGTACTCAGACTGACGAAACAAAGTATCAGCCGCGGAGCGGCGAAACATTAGTAACACACCGTGCGAGTAAAATGAAGAAAAGCTCCGAGAGGAGCGGCACGAGCTTGGTTCTACCGGCATTTATACGAGTAAAACCCTGACACGGACAAGCCGGAATCAAGAATGCTCACGAAACACGCCAATTACATGAAGACAAAAATTTCTCCTTGGTAATGTGTTTCTTGAAGCTCCGCTTCAGAAATTCTTTTGCTCAGTCATCGCTTCAACAATTTATTCGGAGTTCTGTTGGAAGCAGAGCTTCCAGAACAGCGTTACCAAGCCGGAGCTTGGGAACGAGGAGAGCGTCGACGGGCATCTCGACAGTTTCTTTGTAACCGCAATTCGGGTATACGAGCACGGCGAATCGAATTATTTCTGTTTCCATTATTCCCTCCACAAGCTAAACCCTGAAAAGGTTGTGATTACAAACTCCATCGAAATCCTCCCGTCACACCGAACGAGGGCGCAGTGTTCGTGAGACCCTTCGAGAAGACGACAGCACCTATGACGCCTGAACTGACTTTGTAATTCAATCCCAGCGACGCTTGATCCGGCGGCGGATATCCTGAGAGAACTGCCGTATATCCCTGATACATGAGGGCAACCGAGAAGTCCTCATTGTTGAAGAACTTTCCCACACCGCCTCCGTAAGTGAACGGGTTATTGAACTCAACTCCTGCAGGCTTTCCTAAGACTATGTAGCCCGCGTTCGCCATGACCACGAATGTTCCGAACATCTGTCGGTAATTAATCGAACTGCCAAAGTCGAACTTTCCAGTCCCGAAGTTATGTGCCGTACTCGCTGTTGGTACTTTGACTTGAATATCTACTCCAAGTGTTGGTGAACCAGCCTGCGTCTGATCAAAATCCGGATGCACAATTTGATATTCTCCACTCAGAAACAGATCGCCTAGCCCAACAATGTTCGACATGCTTCCCGTCGTCGACATGGCACCGGAATTTCCCATTCCACCCATGTTTGACGACCCGCCATGTGGTACCAATATTCCGCCAACCTGAGTAACGAGATTATTGTTTTGCGAAACGACCGGAAGAATCGCCGAAAAATTCCAACCCCTCGCTTCGTACCTCAAACCCGGAACGAGGTAGAAGGTGGCGGTGTTGCTGCCGAAAATGTAGTCACCTTGAGAATACTGAAGATATCCGGTCGCAAACCAGTTGCCCTGGGCGTTAACAGATGCCGCGGAAGATAGCAGGCAGATAGATATAATCATCAAAGCACTTTGCCAGTCCCGATTGCCCAGAGGGACGGCTGCACTAACAGACAACTTCCTTTGATTTTTTATCATTATATTCCTTTTTTTTTGTGGCAGCAATAACCGTTCGAAAAACCATCAGGATGGGACGAGAACCTGTTGTGTTGATCCCATTAAAGGATTACGAGCTTATGATTGAAGAGATGGAAATGCTGCGCTCAAAGAGACTTGTACGAGACATAAAAGAATCGCGCGAACAAATTGAAAAAGGGATGACCGTCAGTCTCGCTGAAGTGAAGCGCAAACTGAATCTCTTCAAAATCAGATAGCCATTTCACTTCAAACATAGCCACTGAGACACAGAGAGGACTTCTTCTCGGTGTCTCATGTGGTTTCAAAGACGCAGCTATTTCCCGCTGCCGCTCTGTTCTTTCTTCAGATTTTGCATCATCTCGTGATAATCATTGACCAGCGAGCCCATATGCTTTTGCATCTGCATCATCTGATTTTTCATCTTAGGATCCGCCATCATGCCCTTGTCTGCCATCGTTTTGCTCATCTGCTCAATCAGGGACTGCATGTTCGTTCCCAACTTCTGCATTTCTTGCATCATGGACATGTTCTGGTTCATCCCTTCTCCGGACATTTTGCCCATCCCTTTATCGCCGCTCATCTGCTGCATCATGCCTGAGAGTTCATGATTCATGGTTTGCATGTGCCGCATCATGTCCTGCATCGACATCATCTGCTGCATGTTGTTCATATTCTGCATGTGCTGCATGCCGCCTCCCATCATTCCCTGCGCATACGATGCTGGACTATATGCGAACAAGATGGCGACTACGACTAGTACTAT
>JAMCQL010000001.1 GCA_023381615.1 Bacteroidota bacterium | reverse complement strand
ACGCCGCTGCGGGACTCATCAAGAAGGATTACGTCAACTGGGCAGGATACCTTCAGCCGTGGCTTCTATTAAGTGTGTTGACACTTGGCGCTGGAGTTATCATCGGCGGTTACTGGGCATACATAACGCTCGGCTGGGGAGGTTTCTGGGGATGGGATCCAGTTGAAAATTCCTCTCTGATACCATGGTTATTCTCCGCCGCCGCACTTCATACGATTTTAGTCGGCAGGAGAACAAAGGGTTATCTAAAAACAAGTTTCGCATTGACGATAATAAGTTTCATTCTTGTTCTCTACAGCACTTTCCTGACTCGCAGCGGCGTGTTAGGGGACACTTCCGTCCATGCTTTCGAGGATCCAGGAAAGAGTGTTTATATAATTCTTTTAGTTTTGATCGGGACATACCTGGTGCTGGGTTTCGTCCCGTTCTTTAGAAACAGAAAATCAATTCCGAGCGTGGGGGTAAGCCACAATTTGTTGTCGCGAGAGAACGCGTTGTTCATAGGCGCAGCTTCCCTCTCTGTGCTGTCGCTTTTCATCCTCGTAGGAACCTCCTCTCCCATAATCACTGGACTGCTCCAGGGAAAACCAACTGCGGTTGACTCCTCATATTACGTGACAACAAGCCTCCCGCTCGGGTTCCTTATTATTGCTCTGATCGGTTTTGCACAGATTGTCTGGTGGGATAAAACCGACAAAAAAGCATTCAGGAAAAATCTTGTTTTGCCTGTTGCCGCAGCCTTGCTCACGGCGATCGCAGCGTTGTTACTTTCCGTGAAAGACATTTGGGCGATAATCATAATGAGCACAGCCGCATTTGCCTTTGTCGCGCACTTTGCCGCAATGCTGAGAATAATTCATGGAAATCCGAGATATGTCGGCGGTCCGATTTCTCACGCCGGTTTGGCGTTGATGTTTATCGGCATAGTTGCTTCGACCGCGCTCGAATCCAAAACGACCGTTCAGCTTCCTGAAGGAAGTCCGGTAAAAGTTTACGGGCATGAATTTACTTACACGGGAAATGCCAAGGTTGACGGCAAGGATGCGTATGTCGTTCGCCTTCAGAATGGCGCATCGACGACCGACCTCAAACCGGTCATGTACTACAGCGATTACAACCAGGGGACGATGCGCGAACCCGACATCAAGAGTTATTTCAGTTATGATCTTTATGTAAGTCCGATGGCGATTGACAACGGTTCCAGTCCTTCAATGGGAAAGAACGACGTAGATGTTGTTACGCTCGAAAAAGGGAAGCCGACGAAGCTGGCCGACGGAACGCAACTCACGCTTGTAAGATTTGACATGAATTCGGCGGGACACGCCGCAATGGAACAGGGCGGAGGTTTCGGCGTTTCTGCTGTGATAAGCGCATCTAAAGACGGGAAGACCATTCAAGTCGCTCCCTCTTTGAACTTCACGAGCGGGAAGCAGAACGCTGTTCCGGCGGAAGCCTTCGGCCACATGTTGATCATTATGGACATGAACGTTGGCATGGGCGGAGCGAACAGCGGAGCAAGCGTGAGATTGGTCGTTCATTCAAGCAACATGTCAAAAGCCGCAATGATGCCTGTTTTGACCGCAGAGATCAGCAAAAAACCCTTGATTGGGTTCTTGTGGGCCGGATCGATTCTTCTTTTCATCGGTCTTGCAATTTCGATGTACAGACGTTTCACCGAGGAGACTGTAGCAAGGAAGTTATCATCTGTGAAATTATCGGTTGAGAATAAACAGACCGAGGTGCAAGGTGTCGAAAATTGATTTTCAATACTTGGACGGCGTCAGGTCGAGCGTATGCAAGTCGTGCTCGAAGAGCGACGCGAATGGCAGGTGCCTTGCCGCTCCTGGAACCGAGTGCGTGCTAGAGCTTTACCTCCCGCAAGTGACGAAGGCTCTTGAGTCAGCGCACGGCGGGAGCGTGGATGAATACATGCTTGCCCTGAGAACTGAAGTCTGCTCGACGTGCAAATTCAGAGACGAATCCGGTTATTGCTATACGAGCGATAGTTTTGGCTGCCCCCTCGAGTCTTTCTTCCAGACGGTTGCAAATGCAGCTGTGAAGTTAGACATGGCTTAGTCTCTAACAGAATGTACCTGCAATCTAATAGGAAGTCCTTGACTAAGATGGAAAGCTCCAAACACCAACGTCCTCCGAAGGAGTCCTTCGGACAAACAAATTCCAATAGCCAAAAACATGAACTGCAAACCCCATGGCTTCTTTTCTTTGTTGAAAGGAAGAATGTGGATGGCTACATGGACCTATTGGATCGAGCATGGCTCTCAGGCTATTGAGTTCCGTTCCACCAGGCTCCGATAGATGCGACGAGAAGATGAACGGAGTTGCTTGCGGCAATGGTGGGGTTCAGGCAGAGAAGCGTGTTCGAGAAAACCTTCAAAGCACTGGTTGGAGTTTCTCCATCGGAGTTCAGGAGGTTATCATCCGCCGGTGATTTTGACACGCGAAAATGACACGCGAATTCGATACAGTTTGGTTGACAGCTTTTGGGAGTTGTGTTGATATAGGGGTGGACTTGCAATGAAAGCTATCCTCTCTATAATCAAAAAACATGGAGGGTGTTGTGGCGCGCTTGAATCTTATTCTCGATATACCGATTACACGCGTTGGTGTCAGGACCCTGGTATCCGTTCATCAGGTGTGGAGAGTCAAGCTTAAAGGAAATTGTGAGATTAACTTCGAAAGGGAGATAAAGATGGGCAAAAGAGTTAATTCATCATTTCGGTTTCTTGGATTTATTGCGGTAATTCTCATGTTGGCATCCTTAAGTGGATGTAGTGGAACCAATCAGCTCTGGCACGATGGCCCAGGGGTTATTCTGACTTATACTCATCCTCGGGGAAGCCCGCTTCGGTACCAATTCACGGTTCAATATGGGGGATTAACAGACAGCGACAACAATGATTATATACAGCTCTATATCACACCGGGTTCAGGTGGTTACTCCTATGCTACGTGGACTCTACACCAAATAAGTGGGAGTGGTGATCATTCCGGTACCGCAGGCCCGATCGACTACTTTTTCCCGTCTTCGAATCCGTCACCGACCACTTACACTGTCTATGCACAATTAGTTAGACCGTCCGAGAATTACAAGGTCGTTGCCTACGATGGTCCATACTCAATCACTGTCACCAACAATAAATTCAATATTATTCAAGTTCAGATGACAAACGACGATTTGTGGCCTAGCTACACCAGCAGTCCCTACTACTATGGCACAACGCAGAGAGACGCTGCTTTCGGTGATGCGAACACAAGCATCGTGGTCAAGAAAAATATCACTGGCGTTTCAAATACTACAAACCCTGATGGAAGTTCACTTGATCTTTCTTCAGACCTCAAGATTGAGCAATATGGAGTTTGGGAGGCTTATGGCGTTCGCAATCCACTCAATCTTGATTCCAAGGTCGGAATTCTTTGTGGCATAGACGATGTTACTGGTGGCCTTCTCCCAAATCCTTCTGGTGGGTTAATCGGAGGGTATACTGTTTTCTATTCGGATCATTCTTATCCCCCTGTTTCATGTGTTTTGTATAGTAGAGTAAGAAGTTTTTATTCGGGTTACAACATGGTGCGTGTACTGACAGGTTCGGCAATTCACGAACTTGGGCACGCTATCGGAATAGAAGGTGACGACCCCAATATCACACATGGGGGCAATCATGAAAATGATTGTGTCATGCACTCAAAGCTGGGACCGGATAATTATACAGATGTTTACTTCTGTGATGCGCACTTAACGCAATTAAAAGCCTTTGACTGGTTCTGGGAATAAAGGAGGAAAATGAAATGAAGAGAGCCTTTGAAACTATCAGTTTGTTACTAGTTTTGACGTCGTTCGTTAACGCACAGCACGTGTTCAAAATAAATATTACGATTCCTAAAACGACCTACATTGTTGGCGAACCGGTGCAAATAGGCATCAGCGTCGTCAACATAAGTGGTACAACGATACATCAAACACCGCTCGGTTTTACAGGGTTACGAGTGATCGACGAGAATGGCAAAGAAGTGCAACGCGGGGGAGTAGCAGGCAACTGGTGGTCGCCTTTAAAAAACCAACTTGAGCCAAACGAGGAGGATTATAGAGTAATTGAACTTAATGAGTATTTTGGCAAACCATACGGTAGCCTGTTGATGGTAGAACAATACTTTGATGTCGGACGCTACACTGTAAGGGCAATTTTTTATCCACGGAATCAAAGTTTTCAGGCAGAGAGCACTCAAGTTTCATTTCAAGTCATAAAGCCAGAAGGTGATGAATTGGCTGCTTATAATGACTTTCTTGAAATTATGAAAAACGATAAAGAGCACAGGTACACAGATGTTGAACTTGCTGAGACAATAAAATCGTTGCATGAGGCACACCCTAATAGTGTCTACTCCCCATATTTTCTGGAAAACCTCGATGCGATATATGACATACCGCTTGGTGAACACTCGAAAGCGTTGGAGGCACGAAAAGAGCTTGTCGAGAAGTATCCATGGTCTGTTCACGCACCAGCAATGCTTGATGGAATACTTAGGACAATGAAATCCGACTCAGATCGGATTGAATATTTAGAAAAGCTCCAGGCAAGTAGCAAGGGCACATTGATGGAAAAAATCTACGTAAAGAAAATTCAGACTGAGAGCGCAAAGGGACTTATACAGAAATGAGAGTATTTGTGTCGTATATCGAGATGTCCGCTTCGGGGCGATGAATAGTAATATTAGGAGAAAGCCCAATGAGACATAGCCTGAAAAGACTCGTCTTATTTTCTTGCGTATGTCTCACTCCATTGCTATCCCCGGCATTTTTGAAAGGTCAATCTATAGGTAGAATGCTCGAAAAGGGGGATTCCGAAGTTGGTTACACGGAACGATTATATGAACGGAATTTCAGTAACCCTTTTTACCCTAGTACTGACTGGGGAGAGAGGTCGCTCTTTGTCAGAATTGGCTTGACGAATTGGCTCACTCCCTCTCTTGAGGGTTATGATTTCAAAAGGCCCCAAGCTAATTTCCCGGAAAGGGATTACAAGGAATACCACGTTGGATTAGGTATTGCCACACAATTGTGGACGGCTGAAGGTTTCTACTTCCTCTTGGATTTGCATTACGATGAAACCCTCAATCAAGACAGATCTCTGGATCGCTGGGACAAGCTTGATCAAAACTTTTTTGGTTCAGTGGAAATCCAAAAACATTTTTCCATAAAGCCAATCGATTGTGCGGTGTTTGCGGGACCCGCCTTCGTGTGGGACGAGTTTGATAACATACCCCCGCCTCCTTTTCGAATTGAAAAATCTGTGTCGATACATAATCTTGGATTTGCCGCAGGATTAGATTTTCTAGTTTTCAAGCACATACACGTCATAACTCAATACGTTTATGCAGACTACTGGCAATACCGATTCGCTGTCGGATATATATTTTGAATTTGAGTAAAATGAAGAATCTAGTTGAATTGCAAAGTTTGTCTATGAATCAAGAAAGGGCAGAATCATGAAACGAGTGTTACTGTTAGTTGTTCTATTGATTTCGGTTAGTAATGCGCAGCTGTTGAATTCAAACAAAGATTTACATCTCTCAAAAGCTCCGGTTTTATCAAATGAAGATCAAATTCGATCAATTGTTGATCAGGTAGTCTATATGGCCCAGATTAACAGATTGGACAGACTGTCGAGATTCCTTTCAACAGATTTTAAGGCAGAAAACACCGTAAACACAATAGACTCTTCCTTCTTTCCAATGGCGTTACAGATAGACAGCATCAATGTTACCGTAAGAGGTAACAATGGAACTGTTCAATGTTCGGTTTCAACTGACTTCAAAAGACATTCTAAGAAAGAAGCCATGACATTTTCTCATTCTTCTGGTCGATGGAAAATTGTCAGTTCTTCCTTTCTCGTACAGTCTTTGTTACAGCGAAATACTTCTAATAAATATACTGGGATTGTTACTTCTCCAAGAACTGGTACAGCGCCAAGCTCTATCTCAAAAGTAAAGGCCGTCTCAGCACAAAGTACCAAGTTAGGCACAATAAGTTCGGTCTCTAATACTGTTTCATCATTTGTTTTTTCAAATCACGCTCTTGTCGGTAGAACTTTTACAATAAACGGCTCAGATTTTCCAAGTATTAATCGAACACTGACACGGCAATATCTCGGAGTAGGTCTTTATGGTATGCTTTATGGAGGAACAGCGGTAACGCTAAATAACTCGAATACGACTGGAGTTGTGGTTACAACGGACAATACGTGGAACCGATTAGTCTTTGGCGATCAATCCTTATCATGGATAGCTTCCTATGGTGACCATTCAGGTGAACAACCTATTTATGAACCATCAAGCATCAGCATGGATATGTATGGAAATATTTTTGTTCTCGCTGGTTCTCCGGCTGGTGTAATCCAACTAAAATACAATGATGGGTCTCAGAGTATATCGTTTGTTAAAAACGTCTCGACTTCAGGAGTTCAACAGGCGGTGGATTTATTTATGGATGATAACGGAACGCCGAACGATGTCAGCGACGATTTCCTTTGGATTGTTGATAAAGCCGGTAATGCAATCTACAAATTTTCGTGGAGCGGCACGCAATTAGGCTATTACACAAGTGTGGTTGATGGCTCAGGAAATTCGGTGAGTTTTTACCACCCAAGTAAAGTTTTGGCGGAATACAATGGTGGATCGAGTTTAGCCGTCATCGATAATGACGGAACCAGGGTAATTGTCATAGATAATGTAACCGGTTTTCAGGGCGGCCAAATTACTGGTAATTATACGAGTACCCAATTTAGCATGAGTGTTTCTCTAAGCTCTTTGGGTATTTTCGGCGGAACAGGGAGCGGTTTATGGGTAGCTGACCAAGCAAATCAGATGTTCCATATCTTTGACGCCTATTATGGCAATGGTTACTTATGTTCGGTTAAGCAACTCTCTGATCGTGTTCGCGTAGGTACACATGAATGGTTTTGCCCTCAAACCCTTGTGTCAACATATATGTCAAACAGCGCATCAAGTTATTTAGAAGGCTGGACATTGGATCAATTTGACAACGTGTATGGCATCAATAAATATTTAAGCGGCGCAGATTTATTGAATCCGTATGCCGCTCATCTTGGAACTGTCGGGTATGGTTTTACAACTATCAACGCAACCATGCCGACTGCAACTACAACATTCCCATCTTCTCCTGCAGTATATAAGTCTGATGGGACTTTTGTCGTGCAACTATTGCCGGCCGGTTACTATGCCTCAAAGGGATTTGTCACCATGATCCAGGATAACCAACTACCAAGTACACTTGGAAAGTACAGAGTACATTTCTGGTTGCTTCCTTATTACTTTGCGTCTTATAGTAACTACAATTATCAGCCAACGACACTTGAGACAGATGTTTGGTTCGCACTACCTCCCGCTGGAAGCCTTACAGGTCCATCATGTGGTTTGTCTGGCAACAGTCTCTCGTTCAACGTATTAATGACTAGTGGTTCCGGCGATTTTTCTTACACATGGTACCGGCAGGATTTCGGGAGTAATTCTTGGAACGTGGTTTCCACTGGTTCTCCAATGCTTGCCCAACAGATGGGAACAAAAAGTTTCACACTTCGCTGTGATGTCAATGATAATCTAAATGGGAACACTATTTCTGTAACAAAGTACATAAGCTCTGTAACAACCTCGGGAACACTAAGTTCAAATGAAATATGGTCAGTTCCCGTAACTCTCACGGGTTCAGTGACCGTACCGAGTGGACTATCTCTCACTATACAGCCGGGGACAACTGTTAGGATACCAAGCGGAGCTTCTTTGACTGCAAGTGGCTTACTCACCGTAAATGGCAATTCTTCTTCTAAAGTTACATTTACATCCACTGGCAGCACATCACCCGGTGACTGGGGTTCAATTTACCTTAGCGGTTCCGGTGCATCCGGCTCGACCATTCAATACGCCAACATCCAATATGGTACAGAGGTGGATGTGATAAACGCTTCAAACGTTACAATCCAGAATTGTTCCATTACCAACTCATCGATGAACGGTATCAACTTCTCCGGCTCCACAGGCTCCGCATTGAATAACACGATATCAAACTCCGACATCTATCATGGGATCATTGTGCAGAATGGCTCGAACGTCACATGCAACCAGAACGTAATTTATAAGACGAATCAAAACCAACAAGGAGCTGGGATATTGTTTTCAGGTGGGAACGGCAATGTGTGGCAAAATGACGTTGACTACTACAACTGGGGGATAGCTGCCATCTGGGGCTCGTCGCCGCAATTCTCAAATGCAAATAACAACAACAAGAACAATTGCATTACCAATTGTCAAATCGGCGTGATGGTGTATCAACAGAGCTATCCCACTATTTGCCCGGGCGCGGGTGCCCCTTACTCTTATTATATGGGGAACAGCATTCACAATAACAGTATTAACGTTGCGCTTAATACCTGGTATAGTACTGTTAGCTCACTAAGTGCAGAATATGTTTATTGGGGAGGAACTCCAGTCTCTTCGATGTTTGCTGTCGGTTCAGGATCCTCCATCGATTATAATAATTGGCTTTCCACCGATCCATGGTCAGGTGCTCCTCTTCCATCGGCATCACCAGCACCAGGCGGCAGTGGAGTTAAGACAAACCAAGTCGCAGCAAGAGTGACAGCTCCGCAATCCGATGCTCAGAGTCCCCGTATTACCACGAATGGGTCTGTGGGTGCAAACATGTCCAATTCCGAAGACTCTCTTCTCGTTGGAATACAGCTGCGCGAACAGGATAAATACAAAGAAGCAAAAGATTACTTCGTATCCTTCCTTAGAAGGCATCCCGATCAACAGGCTGCATACGTGGAACTTTACAATTGTGCCGATAGTGCAACGATACAGGACATAATCAACTTCTTCAAATCACTCCCCACACAAGCCTCTAATGTCCAAGACCTCCTCCTTTCATACCTGTACCTCAAGGAAGGAGAAGTGAATTCTGCAAGGGATGTCAACGATGAGATTATCAGTAAGAACGCCAACACCTCGCTTGCGGTTAGGGCAGAGCTGAATAACTTCTTTATCGAATTATACAATGAAAACGATCCGACAAGTGCGTCCTCGATTTTGAAGCACCTCCAGACGGAGGCCAACTTGTCTACTCCGATGGAGCTATCCCTGGCGGAAGATGCACTGATGACCTATGTTGACCCGAAGACGGGAAAGATGCCGTACGGGAGCTATCAGCAATCAGCAGTCAGTGGTCAGCAAAAGACTAACGGCTTAGCACAAAACTATCCGAATCCATTCAATCCGACTACGGTGATCAGCTATAATCTTCGGACAAGTGGTCGTGTGACACTGAAAGTCTATGATGTTTTAGGCAGGGAAGTGATGACGCTTGTGGATGGATATCAGGATGCAGGAGTACACACTGCGGAGTTCAATGGAGAGAATCTCGCAAGCGGTGTTTATTTCTATCGCTTGACTGCACCTGGAGTCAATCAAATAAACAAAATGTTGATGATCAAATAATTTTTTGTTTGATCACAAATCCTGCCGCTTTCCGGCGGGGATCCTAATGAAGTGAGACCTGCGTCATACTATTCTCATCTGCAAAGTCCCGCCCGAAGGCGGGACTTTGTTTTCAGTTTCTTTATCCGTTTCTCTTGTGCCTCTTGTGGTTGAATCAAAACACCGACACACTAAGACACAACGTGACAAGTTTCTTCCTTTGTCCCTCTGCTTCTCTGTGCCCGATGTGTTTAAACCCCGAACCTACGAAGAAGGAATCGCCACTTCTACTTCCGTTACCTCAAGAACCATTTTCAACTCCTTCGGATCAATCTCAACGAGGAATCCGCGCTTCCCGCCGTTGATGTAAATCTTTGGCAAATCAAAAATCGTTTTCTCTGCGTACACCGGAAGTCTCTTCCGCGTACCGAATGGACTTGTCCCGCCGAAAACATAACCGGTGTGTCTCTGTGCCGCATCGGCTTCGCAAAGCTCGACGTGCTTTGCTCCGAGGGAACGGGCGAGTTGTTTTGTCGAAGTCTCTAAATCGCCGTGCATCAACACAAGGAGTGGTTTGTGTTCGTCTGTTTCCATCACGAGAGTTTTTATCACTGCATGTTCGGGAACGCCAAGCGAATCCGAAGAGACTTTCGTTCCTCCGTGTTCGACGTAGCTGTACAGATGCGGCACAAACGCGACTTTCCTTTGTTTGAGTTCACGCACCGCGGTCGTCATTGGAAAATCTTCTTTAGACATCTTTCACCGTTTCGAATTTTTATCCGACGCTCCGACGCCGTATTTAGTCAGATCGATTTTATCTCCTATGAATACGATGCCTTCACTTTCGAGGAGCTTTTTCTGGAATTCGTAAGCGCCGTTGTCTTTTGGAAGAGAAATTTTCCCCTGGGAGTTTATGACGCGATGCCATGGAACGCCCGAATCGGGTTTGAGATTGTGAAGCGCGTAGCCGACGAGACGCGCATGTTCTCTCAGCCCACACAGCCGCGCGATCTCGCCGTAAGTCGCGACTCTGCCTCTTGGTATTTTTCTAACTGCACTGTAGATAATTTCGTAAAGACTCGTCTTCCGTTCGCTTCGTGTCATCAATAGAAATTAATTCAACGGAAACGAAAAACAAGTGTTGGAAGGATTTCGGAGCAAAGTATAAATTCAATCATGGAAATTGGCTGATCAAATGCTGAACAATTACTACACATTGCTCCATCTTGCAAGCGAGATCCGCTCGGAATTGACCGGCGCGAAAATCTTGCGAGCCTTGACGCAGCGCAAATACACGCTTGAACTTTTGTTTGAAAATCCCGACGGGAGATTTGTAAGACTTGTCGCTTCATGCCTGCCGCAGGACAATTTTATTTTCACGCACGAACTGCAAAGCCCAAATTTGAAAGGGGCGAACGTCCTATCGGAAATGACGGATAAGATCTTGCGGGCGCTTGGTGTCGTTGAGAACGAGAGACAACTCTTTTTCGAGTTCAATGACGACACTCGTCTTACGGTTAATCTTTACGGTGCATCTGCAAATGCTTATTATTTCGACAAGGATGGTGCTATTATCAATGCGTTTTTGAAACCGTCGGACTATATCGGCAAAAAGTTGGGAGATAATCTAAGTGCACCGAAATTTCCGTCAACCTCTGCGGACTTCCAAGCGAGATTTGTAGAGACAAGCGGTGATCTGGCCCGGAGACTTTCGAAATGCATTCCAACGATCGACTCCATCTTGTCGCGCGAAATAATTTACCGATACGCGCTGGCGAACGGACAACCAACGGAGACAAATCTAAACCATGTCAGAATCGAAACCGATGGAGATTATGCCGCGCTGTTTGAAGTTGTAACGGCGACCAGAAAAGAACTTTTGCAGCCGTCTCCGAGAATATACCTGCATGATGGGAACCCGGTTGCATTTGGATTGATCGACCTGAAACATCTACAGATAAACGACTTTGAGAGATACGATTCGGTCAATGATTGTGTTCACGATTTTGTGATTCATTCCAAGAAGAGCGACAAAATTTTCATCATCAGGAAAAATATATTGGGCAGACTGGAGCACAAAAAAGGATCGCTCCGCCGCACGCTTGCAAAAATAGAAGCTGACGTCTTGAATAATCGGGCTGAAAAATATCAGGGTATCGCCGAATATTTGATGAGCAATCTTGCCGGTATTAAGCAAGGAATGTCGGCGGTTCAACTTCCGATAGAGAACAGTCAGATAGAGGTTCGGTTGGATCCAGCCCTCAAGCCTGTTCAGAATGCGCAGGCTTACTTTGAAAAAGCGAAACATGCGCGCGTCTCCGCTCAACAAGCTATAAAAAGGAAAATCGAAATCGAGAAGGAGATTGAGAAGATCGAGTCGTTGGCAAAACAAGTGGAAGGAAGTTTTGATCTCAAATTTCTGACTTCATTGACCGAAAGCAAATCGCAGGAAGAGAGCGAGCAGATTCCGTTCAGAGTGTTCGAACACAACGGATACAAGGTTTACGTTGGAAAGGACGCGCGCAATAACGATGAGCTGACTTTCGGCTTTGCCAAACCGAACGACGTGTTTCTACATGCCCGCGGAGTTTCAGGTTCGCATGTCATCATCAGGAATTCTTCGCGCGAGTATCCGCAGAAGCAGGTCATAAAATTTGCCGCAAGTATCGCCGCACATTACAGCAAAGCAAGGACGAGCGGTATTGTCCCCGTTGCTTACACGATGAGAAAGTTCGTGAAAAAAGCGAAAGGCCAGCCGGGCGCTGTGTTTGTTGATCGCGAAGAGGTCATCTTCGTAAAGCCTGAGATCCCACAAAATTAACGGTAATAATTTCAATCTTCCTGTAATCTTTACACGCCGCAGCGGCATCACAATCTAAACACCTCAGCCCAAGTCTACCTTAATCTGTTTTATTTCAAAGAGTTACAAAGAAGCTCTTTTTTATAGCCGCAAGCCGGCATTGCGGCACACTTTTGCAAGCTACCGTTGTGAAAGGAAAAGGAAGATGCCGCTCGTTTGCAGAACTCTGGTGCTCATCGAAAATGCGGAGACATTGAAAATTGTTGCAGAAGCGTTTCCGCACCCTAAGTATGAGCTGGAATTTGTGGACAGTGTCGAAGAGGCGACCGCACACGCCTTTTCAAACCGTCTCGACTTGTTTGTAGTCGATTCAAAGTTCGCGAGCGACGAAAAAATAATTTCCATAAAGCGCTACATGCCGACGCTGGTCGTTGAACCCGAGTATGTCCACGCCGGCGGTGGAGAACACGACAATTACGAAGAAGTCGACAGAATAAGAAATGCTGCCGAAAAACTTCTTCGCAAGAATTATATCAACTGGATTATCGACGTACTGGAATATTCCAGTTGATTTGAATTTCGAGGAGGCATAACATGGGCGAGACGATATTGTTGATCGCCGCCGTTTTTTCGCTCCTGCTTACAATTGTTTACGCAATTGTAAAGAAGCAAAAAAGGCTTGAGCTTGAACTTGAGTCCGCGCAGAGAATAAAATCCTTGGCGGGACTTAGGATAGCGAAGACTTCTTCTCTGGAACAGGCGTTGAGAGAACTTCTGCAAACGTTGGCGAAAGCTTACGAATCAGGTGAAGGAATTCTGCAGTTTCACAGCAAGGTTTTCGGTGACTTTTCGATTAAAGTTGACGGCGAAAACGAAACTTCTACAACCCTGCTTAAGAAAATCGACGGTGCATTGACACAAATCGATGAACGAGCAAAACAATTTGGCGAGGGCGCGGAGAATAAAGACGGGAACGTATCATTCGCAATTGATGATGAAAACTTTTCGTGCCACGTAGAGATTCCCACGAAGAAATTTCTTTCCAACAATGAATACCGGTACATGCAGGAAGTGATCCGCGAGAAAATTTACCGGCCGATGCTTGATACGACGAACCGTTCTGTTAATATGATCGAAAGTGTGGATGGTTTGCTCTTCCAGACGCTTGATGATTTGAGCGTCGGCGTGGTCGTTCTGGACAAGGATGAACGCCGACAGAATACGGAGTACAAGATTACAAATATCAACAGAGCTTTTTATAGAATATTCGGACTCGACGGATCAAATGCGCAATCGGACGAAGTCGAAGAGATACTGTCTACAGCCATCAGACCCGGCGAGATGAAAAAGTTCACCGTCGGAACATCGCACATTGCCAGTGATTTCTTTTATATGAGACGCGATGGGCTCAAAGTCCGGGCGCGGCTGACTGTAGTAAAAGGTGCTAATGAATCCCGCGTGATAATCTTCGAGCCGGTGGAGAATACACAGCTCTTGATGTCTTCGTATCGCCAGCTTCTGAAGGCGGCGCAGAATCTGTTTGCAACCGGTGATGTCCGGCTATATCTGAAGGAAGTCCAGGACGCAACTCGTTCTGACGGTATCGCATTCGCAAGGAAAACCGCCGGTTCCGGAGAATTCGAGCTGGCCGAAAAAGTCGGGTTCATCATAAATGTCCCGCAGTTGCTTCTCGAAGATTTGCCGAGCCGAGATCTTATCAATTCGCAGGGATATTTGGTCATCCCGACGAAGGAGCAAGACGCAGCAACGGGAGCTATCATAGCGCTGAAACCGAACGAGGATGCGATTGAAATAGTTTTCGTCGGCGCAAAACTGCTCGAAGCATACAATCTGATGCAGAAAGAAAGCCGCGACTTGCATTATCAGAATGCGAAGCTTCTCATTGAAGCCGGGCGCGCGGACGCGGCGAACCGATCGAAATCGGAATTCCTCGCAAACATGAGCCATGAAATACGTACTCCTCTTAATTCGATAATCGGATTTGCCGATATAATCCACACTGAGGCAAAAGATCTTTCTCGCGAAGTTTTGGCTGACTTTAGCGGAAATATTATTGTGGCGAGCAAGTACCTACTCAGCCTTATCAACGACATCCTTGATTTGACAAAAGTCGAGACAGGCAAAATGAAACTGGAGACGCAGGAGTTTTCGATAAAAGAAGTCATTGAAAGTATTCGAAGGATTTTAAAGCCTCTGCTCGACAAGAAGGGAATCCGCTTCGAGGCGCATATCGAAGACGGACTCGATGTTTTTGTCGCGGACACGGTGAAATTCAAACAGGTTCTCTACAACCTTTTGAATAACGCGATAACTTTCAGTCCGGAAGGAAGCGTTGTAACGCTCGATGTCGCCAAGTCCGCTGACGGAATTGAAATGAAAGTTATTGACAAGGGCATCGGAATAAAGAAGGAAGATCTCGACAAACTCTTCAAGCCTTTTGTCCAGTTGAGTGGAAAGCTGGGTGGAAGCGGACTCGGTCTGGCGCTGACACGAAGGCTCGTCGAACTTCACGGCGGAGCAATCTGGGTTGACAGCGCTTACGGAAGCGGAACCACCGTCGTTGTCTATTTGCCTAACGTTTCTCCTGTTCTCGACGAAGAATCGGAAGAACACCTTGCGGTTGAAAGCGGCGAGCAGATGTTTTTTATAACCGACGATGATCAGCTTTTCAGACTCTTCACGACTGTTGTAGATGGAATAGGATTCAAGCTCAGAAAAATAAGTCCACGGTTGGTGGAGGAAGGAATTGTTTTGAAAGATCAGGACACGGTATTGGTGGTCGATGCCTCGGAAGAGAATCTGACCGAGAATGTAATCTCTGCATGCCGTGATGCCGGCAAGGCTTTGCTTCTTACTGATCCCGAGAATGTCAAGGCAGTGTATGAATTGCTGAAGGACTACGGATCTAAGGTGAGTTTCATCGACAGAAGAAATTTTACAAAGAGTGAGCTTCTTACAGAACTAAACATCGCCGGTCGCTTGTAGAAGAGCAGAACCGGCATCCATGATATGTGTTTATGCCCCCTCGAGCTGGCGCTGTCCGTTTGTGCGCTGGTGCCGTGAACGGCACCCGCATCATTATTGGGAATATGATGTCGGAACGGGAGCGGCGCCGGCTCTCTTTTTTATCAGCTCGTCGAGAATTTCTTCTGCGTTAAAGCACTGTTTATCTAAATCGAGAGCTTTTGAAATTCTCGTGTAAATCGGATAATTGATTCCGCACCGAGTTAGCAAAGCTCTTGCGTCATCTCTGGTAAAAAGCCCGTCCCGGCTTCCAGAATATTGAATTTCTCCATGAGCAAGCATCAGCAGGCTGTCGGCAAACGGAAGGAGAAAATTCAAATCGTGAGTTACTATCGCGATTGTTTTCTTCATACTTTTCAGGAGCGAAATCAGGTCGCCGAGAAAACTCTTTTCGCGCAGAGATAACCCGGCGGTCGGCTCGTCAAGAGCGAGAATCGGCGTGTTCATCGCCGCGGAACCGGCAATTGCCACAAGCCGCCGGAGCGCATATGTGAGAGAGTAGGGGTTTGCTTCAAGGTGATCTCTGAGCTGAAGCGTCTTGACGACAGGATCGAAAAGTGAATCGTCCCCTTTTATGTTTTCGGTTCCGAATCGGAGTTCCTTCCTGACTGTCGCCGCAAAAAGCTGGTCGTCGGGATTTTGAAAGCTCAATGCGCAGCGGCTGGCGAGCTCGCTTATCCTTTTGTCCTTTGTCGCCGCCTCACCCAAATAGACGGAGCCGTTCGTCGGTTTCAAAATTCCGTTCATGAGTTTCAGGAATGTGCTTTTGCCGGAGCCGTTGTGTCCTGCGATGAGCACGGTGCTTCCGGATTCAAACTCGCATGAAATATTTTTCAGCGCGTCGGTCGATTTATATGAGAACGAGACGCGGTCGTATTTTATTTTCATTTCAAATTCTTCAGGGTTGAAATTGCTTTCTTGTAATTCAACTCGTACGGATTAACCCCGACGTTGCTTCGGAAGGCTTTTCTCCTCACTCCTTCTGAAATGCACTTTGTCCACGCAGGAAGATCAAGATGCTGCGCCGTTGTCGAATTCAGAATTTCTCCGAACTTTCCGTCGGAAATAATTTCGCCATCGGAAAGCACGATGACACGGTCGGCAACTTTCAACGTGAGATAAGGATCGTTTTCAGCGATGAGAAGCGCCATTTCGCTTTTGAGTTCGGAAAGGACATCGGAGAGATATGAGGTGCTTTCGGGGTCAAGCTGGCTGAGCGGTTCGTCGAGAATGAGCAGGTCTGGTTCCATCGCTATCGCGGAAGCCAACACGACTTTTTGTTTTTCGCCGCCAGAAAGTTCCAGCGGGTCGCGGTAGGCAAGGTGCCCGATACGGATTTTTGAAATGGCGTCTTCAGCCCTGCGTATGATTTCGGCTCTTGAAAGCCCCAAATTTTCACAAGGGAAGGCGATTTCCTCGAAGACAGTGGAACGCAAATAAGTTATCTGTGCGTAGAAATTCTGCATTACGATTGCGACTCTGCTTTTTTCCCGACCATTGCTGTGAAGTATTTCTCCGCTCGTTACGACAGCCGGGAAAGCTTCCAGAAAATTTGCCGCAGCGATGCAAAGAGTCGATTTTCCTGCGCCGCTCATGCCGCTGACAACGACGCTTTCTCGCTCGTTAATGTCGAGGTTGATATTTTTCAGCGCCGGCGGCAGAGCTTTTGAATAAGAAAGGGAAAAATTTTTGAAGGAAAGCAAAATCATCCGACAAGCCTCAATATTCCGACAAGCACAGCTGCAAGAAAAAGCAATCTACCAAACAGCAAGCCGGTGGAGTTCACTTTGATTTCGAGCAAAGGAGTAACCTTGTTGGAGATGGATTGAGATGACTTCTTATCTGCGAAGTTGGCGGCTCTCAGTGCGATTCCGCGATCGAGGCTCTCGGCAAGGTACGAGTAAGAAAGAGGAACAAGCAGCGGCAGAAGATACCTGGCGCGTGTGAAAAAGTTTTTTGTCGTGTCAAGCCCGCGAGCGGACTGTGCCGTATAAATCTTTTGGAGCTTGTCGCGCATGAGATGGACCATTGCGACGGATAGCAGATAAATATAAATGAAACGCCTGTCCGCGCCTCTCGTCGCAAGATATTCCGAGATGGTTTCTGATTTCACTTTGGAAAAATAGTAACTGATCGAAATTACTATCAGCGTCAATCGGACTGCGACTGTTGACGCAAAGAGGAGCCCGGCATCTTTGAACTTCAAAGGTCCAAGCGCAAAGACGACGTTACCAGTGAAAAAAATTCCGTTAATGAAAAAGCCGATCAATATGAGCGGCAGGACGAATTTAATAAATCCGCGGTATATCGCTTTTCTGTTAGGGGAAAAAGTCGTTGCGATAATTAAAATGGCGAGTGCGATGAGCTGCCATTCCAACTTGAATGCGAATGCGGCGAATACGATTGTGAAAGTTAAATAATGATCGAACGGATTGTATTCTCTCGTAAAAGTTTCAGGTGTTTGCATAACCGGGCAAACGCAGGAGAATTGAACGCGGTATTCTCGTCAGAAGGAAGTATACGATCAGATAACTAACGGCTTTGTCGACGGGATCAGCGGCAAGTCCCTGCATAAAGGCGCTTTGAATTATTGACTTACCTATCGCTCTGAAATATAAAACGAGAAAATCCGTCCCGCCCATTGTAACCCCGCCGAACATAAACGCGGCAATCGGAGCGGAAGTAACCGCGCCGAGCAACCCTTGGATAATTCCGGCGGGAAGGGCGGTATACCATTTTTTGAAAACTCCGAGCCGGGCGGCGAATCCGCTGAAGGCTCCGATAACAAGCGTAACGGGAATAAAAAAGATGAATGCGTAATTGAAAAAGAAACCTAATGTCAAATTTGCAAATGCACCCGTGAGCATTCCCGCGACCGGCCCGACAACGCAGGCGATGAGGATCGTTCCGATGGAGTCGAGATAAAGCGGCAATTTTACAAGTTGCACTGCCTGTCCGACGACGATGTTAAGCGCGGCTCCGAACGCAATCAGCGGGATGGTCGTGGCATTGATTTCGCGTTCGAACCGCGAAATATTTTCAGCCATACATCTTCCGCATCGCGGCGTTCAGCGCTTCCAATCCGGAGAGGGGCGAAAAGCTGCCGACTTCCGTGACTAAAGCCGTGACGAGTTCAGCATTCACTTTATCGAAATAAAAATTCCTGACTTCAAATTCCGGATTTGCAAAGATCTCGTGCGCGCCTTCTTCCTTGTTGATAAAACCGGCGATGTTTTTTTCTGAGTCGTATTTCAGCACGCTTGTAACCGCGTAGAAATTTTTCTTCGCGATAGCGCAGGCGGCGGCGAGCGCGTAAGAACCGATTTTGTTCACTAACGTACCGTCGGCAAGGATCGCATCGGCTCCGACAAATGCAGAATCGATCTCATTTATGAAAAATCCTATCGCGGCGTCCGACACGAGAATCGGCCTGTGTCCCATCTTCTTGAGCGCACGCGCGGTTTGCCGTCCCTCAAAAAGAGGCCGCGACTCCATGACGTAGACTGTTGCAGTTTTGTTTTCGTTCGCCGCCCGTTCGAATGACTTTATTACAAATTCGCTCTGGCTCAGAGTCGCGTAAGTCTTTCCGTTCGCGATCAGCTTCGTCGCTTCAGATGCCGTCTTCGAAGAGGCTTCGCCGGCCTTCTGGCGAAGAGCATCAATGTAAAGCGCCATTTCTCCCGGGGTGACTTTGCCGGATGCGGAAATGACGAGCCTGCAAATATTCGACAAAGCCGACATTTGCGATTGGGCATTTGACAAAGCCGTCGAAATTGACAACAGTTCCCGGACAAAGTTCTCGGCTTCGAAATTCGTTACGCAAAAGTCGAAGAGCAGGTCGAGGGTGTCTTTTAAAATTTGCTGAGCGCTCGAGATATTGTCTGTCGCTATGCGGTTTGCTCTGTCGAGGTATTCGATGTTCATTGTGCTGCGAAACAGTTTAAAGTCTTAATCGGAAAATTGCAATCAACTCATTGAGAAAACGTTGCATCCTGATAAAAGATTAGGTGATCAAAACAAAAAAGGCAGGAGATTTGAAAACTCCTGCCCTTAGATTTTACATCAACCCAAAATATTCCCTTAGCCGAGCATACCGCCGAGGACGAATATGCTGAGGATGCTCCATAGTACCCATATTCCAAAAACCCAAATTGCAGACTGGGATACTTTTTTGCCGGCGATTTTTGCCAAACCAATTGAAACGACCACGAGACTCCACAGCGTAAACAAATCAACCCTTGAAAGAAGCTGATAAGTTTTGTTCTGCGTATTCATCTGTGTAAGCATGCCGAGCTGCAATCCTCCGTCGAGTCTCGATAACATGACCGACATGACTGTTCCTATGATCACGCCGACGAGCGCTATCCACTCAGAGAGTCCGACAATTCCCATCGCGTGAGTGTAAGTCATCGTTCCTTTGAGCGCGTATTTTCCGACCAAAAGCCAAATGCCGGAAATGATAAAAAAGATAATCCACACGGCAACGAACGTTGTGAACACGCCGATTCCTATTACACTCACTGAGCCGCTCTGAAATCTATCCTCCATCGTAGTCTTTGCTTGCTGAGCTTGATCAGCGGTCATTTTTCCTTCGGTGACCATTTTGTCGATAGCCGCTTCCTGCTGCTGGACCACCTGAAAGCGAAGGTCAGGCGAGCTCAACCGAACGTAAGTCGCGACGCTCGTCAAAAGCGCAAGAAGCAGCACCGGCACGAACCAGTCGACAAATTTCACACCGGCGGTTTTGAGTGACTCAAAAACTCTTGACGGCTCGTAGAAAACTCCCGCGGCTTTATCCATGAAGGAAAGTGGTTCTTGTCCACCGGATCCTGGGGACGGCGGTTGATCTGCAGTAACTGGTTGTTCCATCATGTAGGCTCCTTTTTTTTAAAGATAAGACGGAGATGTTGGAAGTTCAAACTTATACCAAATCAAAAGGCAAAATTCAAACGTCAAAAACACGACTTAGAACGCAACCCATATTCGGGTAATACTAATGTTTTATGAGGTCTTTTTTGACCTTTGAATTTCTTTAGTTTTCCCCTGTGGCTTTCTTTAGTAAATTATCTCAAACAGGAGCTTTCAGTGCCCGCAAAACGATTCTTTATTCTTGACGGAACGGCGCTCGCCTACCGCGCCTATTTCGCGATGATCGGGAGACCTTTGATAAACTCGAAGGGCGTCAACACGAGCGCCGCGTTCGGGTTTACAAACTATCTCTTGAAGATCCTCGGCGACGAAAATCCCGATTATTTAGTCGCGGTTTTCGATACCGCCGAACCCACTTTCCGTCACAAGGAGTATCCAGCATACAAAGCCACGCGCGAAAAGATGCCCGAAGAGATGGTGGAACAGCTAAAGCATATTAAGGAAATATTGAAAGCGTTCGGAGTTCCGATAGTCGAAAGACCGGGTTATGAAGCTGACGATGTAATCGGCACGCTCGCGCAGATCGCCGCGAAGGAAAACACAGATGTTATGATGGTTACCGCAGACAAGGATTTTATGCAGCTTGTAACGCCGCGAATAAAAATGTATAAACCCGGGAAAAGCGGGACGGATCTGGAAATAGTTGACGAGAAGGGTGTCGAGAAAAGATTTGGAGTGAAGCCGCCGCAGGTTATAGAAGTTCTTGCGCTATCTGGCGACTCGGTTGACAATGTTCCCGGCATAAAAGGCGTCGGCGAGAAGACTGCTGTGCCGCTGATACAGAAGTACGGCACGGTAGAGAAAGTGCTCGCCAACGCCGACAAGATCGAGAAGCCCGCCCTTCGCGAGAAATTAAAAGGGGGAAAGGAGATGGCGCTACTCTCGAAAATGTTGGTTACAATTAAAACTGATGTACCGCTCGGCGTTGATTTTCACTCACTCAAAGAGAAAACTCCCGATCATTCTGAGATCACGAGATTATTCAACGAGCTTGAATTCAGAACGCTGCTTAATAGAGCACGGCAGGTTGTATCGCCGACAAACAAAAAACTGGAAGAACCGGTTCGAGATGAAGAGACCGAAGCGGAGGACGAGAACTACGGCGGCATATCAAATGTAAAGCACGACTACAAACTCATAACGCAGCTTGCCGATCTTCAAAAACTGGCGGAGAAATTGAAAAAGTCGGAAATCGTCTCGATGGATACGGAGACAACCGACATAAATGCCCTCAACGCTAAGCTGGTTGGGATTTCTTTCTCGGTGAAACCTCATGAAGCATATTACGTGAGCATTGCATCGGAAGGCGGCGATCTTTTTTCGGGAGGCGAGGCGCATCGCGGCGTGAATGTGAAAGACGCCATCAAAGTTCTGAAACCCATTTTTGAATCGCAGAAGATCAGGAAAGTGGGACAAAACCTGAAGTACGATATGCTCGTGCTCTCCAATTACGACGTGTGGACACAGGGAATCGAATTCGACACCATGGTCGCCGCTTACGTGGTTAATCCGGATGGCCAGCACAACCTCGACACTCTGGCAAAAGAGTATTTGAAGTATAAACCCGTTTCCATCGAGGAACTCATCGGCAAGGGGAAGAATCAGAAGAACATGAGCGACGTGTCGCCGGAAGTCGTCGCGGAATATTCCGGCGAAGATGCAGACGTTGCACTGCAATTGATGGGCGTGCTTCAGAAAAAATTAGAGAAGTCGAACCTGCTGGAACTCTGCGAAAAGATGGAATTTCCGTTGATCGAAGTGCTCGCGGCGATCGAGAAAACAGGCGTGAAGATAGACATTGAGATTCTCGCCCAGATTTCCAAAGAGCTCGAAAGAATGATCGAGAATTTGGGCGATGAAATCTACAAGCTTGCAGGAACCGAGTTCAATATAAACTCGCCGAAACAGCTCGGAGAAATTTTATTCGACAAATTGAGACTTGTCTCCACAAAAAAGACAAAGACCGGTTTTTCCACGGATGTTTTTGTGTTGGAAGAGCTGAGCGCCCAACATCCGATCGCGGAAAAAATTCTTGCCTACCGCAAACTCACAAAGCTCAAATCAACTTACGTCGATTCGCTTCCGACCTTGATAAATCCGAGGACAGGAAGAGTGCACACTTCGTTCAACCAGGCAATTACAGCGACAGGACGGCTCAGCTCATCGGATCCGAACCTGCAGAACATCCCGATTCGCGGAGAAATGGGGAAGGAAATCAGGAAGGCGTTCGTCCCGGGAGAAAAGGGCTGGGTAATGGTCTCGGCGGACTATTCGCAGATTGAACTTCGCATCATGGCACACATTTGCAAGGATGAAGGTTTGATCGATGCTTTCAATAAACACGAAGACATTCACCGCACAACAGCCGCGAAGGTCTTCGGAGTGCCGCCCGACAAGGTAACTTCCGATATGCGACGCAAAGCAAAGGAAGTGAACTTCGGAATTCTATACGGGATCGGTCCCTACGGTTTGAAGATCAGACTTGGCATTCCACAAAGCGAAGCTAAAGAGGTCATCGACACTTACTTCCAGAGATTTCCGAGAGTGAAGGAGTACATAAATGGAACGATCGACTTTGCAAGAGAGCACGGTTTTGTCGAAACGCTTCTTGGAAGGCGCCGCTATTTGCAGAACATAAACAGCAGAAACGCTCCGGTGCGTCAGGCGGAAGAAAGACAGGCGATCAACATGCCGATACAGGGAACGGCCGCCGACATGATCAAGCTTGCGATGATCGAAATTTTCCGCGAGATGAAAACGAAGAAGATGAAATCACGGATGATACTGCAGGTACACGACGAGCTTGTTTTCGAATCTCCGAAAGACGAATTGAAGCAGATTGAAGAACTTGTTGTGGATAGGATGAAAAATGCGGTGAAGCTAAGTGTCCCTGTCGATGTCGAAGTCGGGATGGGGCCGAACTGGCTCGATGCGCACTGAAGCGGCCTTTCAAATCTCTACCGGGTTTGATTCCCCGCCGCTCGCGGCGTTGTCATTCCCGTCCGAAGGACCCCGTCGGGGCATGTTCTCAGCGGGAATCTGTCCCGACGAAGGTCGGGATCCTTTGGATTTGTGGATGCCCGATAGAAACGTTCGGGCATGACAGGATACCTCGCCGCTTGCGGCGAGGTAATTCAATTAAAACGTTTGCACGCGGCTTAATTCCAGCACGTTAGGACACCGCAAGTAAAAAGATAGTCGAACTAGTATGCCTTATTTCGATGACGATGGAAATGAGCTGAATCCGGACCTGATTCGGAAGCCTCACTTGTGCATTGCGTGTCGCTGCGATGAGACAGATGATGAGATGGAACACGTTCTATGCAATCTCACACGGCTCGATCAAACCGATGCTGACGAATTCGTTTGTTACGCTTTTGTCCCAAAGGGCGCACAAGACCTATTATCGTAAGAACCGTCGCTCAAACTGACGGAATGAGCGGCTTGCAGACTAATGCCTGGTTGCACAAATGACGAAAAAAAACATTTAAGGTGTACTTGCGCAATTGGGGATAGCGCAGACCTCTTGACGTCGAGATCGGCACGGGCCTGAACTGGCTCGACGCGCACTGAAGCAGGATTTATTTTACAAAAATTGAGATGAGCTTGTAAGCTCCTGCTCCTACCAGTGCAGACAATGGAATCGTTAAAATCCATGCGATAACGATGTTGCCTGCGACTCCCCACCGCACAGCAGACACGCGCCTTGTCGCACCAACCCCCATTATGCCGCCGTTTATTGTATGAGTTGTGCTTACCGGTATCCCGGCGAAGGTTGCAACGAGAAGAGTAATGCCGCCGGCAGTTTCTGCACAAAACCCGTCCACGGGTCTCAGCTTTGTAATCTTCTGTCCCATTGTTTTAACAATTCTCCATCCCCCGAACAATGTCCCTAACCCAATCGTGAAGTTGCACATTATGATAACCCAAAACGGCACAGCGAAAGACTTGAGGAATCCCGCCGTAACCAGAAGTCCGGTGATTACCCCCATAGTTTTCTGAGCGTCATTTGTGCCGTGACCTAAACTCAAAAAAGCGGCAGAAAGCAACTGAAGTCTGCGGAAAGCTTTATTTACCTTTGTAGAAGATCTTTTGTGAAAAATCCATGTTACCGAGGTCATGAGTATGAAAGCAATTACAAGTCCCATCACTGGTGCGATCACGATAAATGCGACCGTTCCAATCCAACCACTGAAAAGAATTGCTGCGAAGCCCGCCTTCGCAATCGCAGCTCCTGCGTATCCGCCCATGAGAGCATGTGATGAACTTGTCGGTAAGCCGAAGTACCATGTTAGGAAGTCCCAAACGATGGCTCCGAAGAGTCCGCTCAATATGACATACTGATTGATTGCACTCAGCTCGACGAGTCCTTTTCCTAACGTGTCAGCTACGCGGAGACCAAAGAGAAAAGCAGCTACAAAATTAAAAAATGCCGCCCATGCGACAGCCTTCCGTGGTGTGAGTACCCGCGTCGATACGACAGTCGCTATTGAATTCGCGGAATCATGAAATCCGTTTAGAAAGTCGAAGACGAGAGCGACCAGAACAATGAAAACGACAAGTGCGATCATCTTGTGAAGAAGGAATCAGGCATGTTTTATCAGAATAGATTCGAGGACATTAGCGACGTCTTCACAGCGATCCGTCGCCGTTTCCAATCCCACGTAAATCTCCTTGAGTTTGATCAGTTGTATAACGTTCTTTTCATTTGCAAAAAGATCCGCCACTGCATTCTCGAACACCGTGTCCGCTTCATTCTCGTATTCGTTCACGTCGCGAAGAACTTTCTGAAGCGAATCCGATTTTCTGAAATCTCTGAGAAATGAGACGCCTCTTGCAACAGCCTCGACAGATTTCTGGATGATGTCCATGAGTTGTTTCATGTATTCGGCACGCTCTTTTACATTATACAAAACGAAGCGTGTCGCGCTGCCGTTGATGTAATCCATGATGTCATCAAGCGAAGATGCAAGCTCATGAATATCTTCACGGTCGAATGGTGTAACAAATGTTGCGTTCAGCTCTGCAAAAATTCTGTGAGTCACTTCATCGGCTTGATGTTCAAGGTCCTGGATTTCCTTTGCAAGTGCTCGTGTGGTCCCTTCATCCGCGTCTGCGATTTTTTTCAGTGTAACGGAAGCTTTGAGAAGAAGCTGGGTGGATTCCTCAAACAACGTGTAGAACTTTTCGTCGTGAGGTAGAAGAATTTGAATCAGACGGTCAATTTTCACGTTAATGCCACCGTAAAATGAGTAATGTCGAAGCGTTTAAAGTTAACCGCCGCCGCCAATTTTTCAAAGGAATCAGAAGAGTTGATGGTTCGATCGGGAATGGTTGTGGTCAACACAAGCGAATCGAGAAAAGATACCTGACTTGATTTTGTCCGATGTTTTCCGAAATTAAAAGAAATAGCTGACAACCTGTCTTTTGGTCGAAATTGCTCGTTTGATAATGGTTGAACGCTATTTTAAATTAGACAAAGTGGAGGTTGGCTTGGAAAGCGCAATTGATCGATCGTATGAAACTCGCTGAGATTCGAAATTGTTGAAATTAGCAATGAAACTAAACTATCAGGTTTGAAATGGAAGGTAATTTTTCTAACAGGGTACAGGATGTAATTAGACTCAGCCGCGAAGAGGCGTTGAGGCTTGGACATGATTTTATCGGCACCGAGCATCTTCTCCTCGGGATCATTCGCGAGGGCGAAGGGATCGCGGTTAAGATCCTCCGAAATCTCGGCGTGGACCTGTACAAATTGAAGAAGGCTGTCGAAGACACAGTCCGCACTTCCGGGGGCACGCTGACGATCGGCAACATACCGCTGACAAAGCAGGCGGAAAAAGTTTTAAAGATTACTTATTTGGAAGCGAAGCTCTACAAGTCCGACGTGATCGGAACGGAGCACCTTCTGTTGTCGCTTCTGCGCGATGACGATAACGTGGCTTCTCAAATTCTTCATCAGTTCAATGTTACTTACGACAGTGTTCGTCAGGAGTTGGACAACATTATAAACGGCAGGCCGTCCCAGCCTGCTGCCCAGGCGACCCAGCACGCCGCAGGCTCGAGCGCCGAACAGCGAAAGAGCGAAAAGTCGAAGACTCCCGTTCTCGATAATTTCGGGAGAGACTTGACCAAGCTTGCGTTGGAAGACAAGCTCGATCCGATAATCGGACGCGAGAAAGAAATCGAGCGCGTTGCTCAGATCCTTGCGAGAAGAAAGAAAAACAATCCGGTTCTAATCGGCGAGCCGGGAGTCGGAAAAACCGCCATTGCGGAAGGCTTGGCACTTCGAATCGTACAGAAAAAAGTTTCCCGCGTTCTTCACAACAAACGCGTAGTGACTCTCGACCTCGCAGCTTTGGTCGCGGGCACGAAATACCGCGGACAATTTGAAGAACGTATGAAAGCGGTTTTGAATGAACTTGAGAAAGCGAAAGATGTAATCCTGTTCATCGATGAACTTCATACGATTGTCGGCGCCGGCGGAGCCTCCGGTTCGCTTGACGCGTCGAACATGTTCAAACCGGCGCTTGCAAGAGGCGAGATTCAGTGCATCGGCGCGACCACGCTTGATGATTACAGACAGTATATCGAAAAAGACGGCGCTCTCGACCGCAGATTCCAGAAAATAATGGTCGAGCCGACATCGGTCGACGAGACAATCCAAATTTTGAACAACATCAAGCAAAAGTACGAAGAGCACCACAACGTCCGGTTCACCGATTCAGCAATCGAATCCGCGGTGAAGCTCAGCGACCGTTATATGACCGACAGGTTTTTGCCGGACAAGGCGATTGACGTAATGGACGAAGCCGGTTCCCGAATTCACCTCGCGAACATTATTGCTCCGAAGGAAATCGTCGAGCTTGAAGAAGAAATCGAAAAGATAAAACAGCAGAAGAATAAAGTAGTAAAGACACAGGATTTTGAGGAAGCCGCGCGGCTCCGCGACCTCGAGAAAAAATTTCTTTCTGATCTCGAAATTGCAAAGCGCGAGTGGGAGTTGAAAGCCGAGACAACCATCCACGAAGTTACCGAAGACCACGTTGCCGATGTCGTCGCAATGATGACAGGCATTCCCGTGAACAAGATTGCAGAAAGCGAGTCGGTCAAGCTTCTTAAGATGTCGGAAGAATTAACCAAGGTAGTTGTCGGTCAGGACGAAGCGGTTCAGAAGATGAGCAAAGCCATCCGGCGCGCCCGCGCCGGACTGAAAGATCCGAGGAGACCGATCGGCTCATTCATATTTGCCGGACCGACCGGCGTCGGAAAGACGGAACTTGCGAAAGCTCTCGCGCGATACCTTTTCGAATCTGAAGATGCGCTCGTCAGAATCGACATGTCGGAATACATGGAGAAATTCAACGTCAGCCGTCTTGTCGGAGCGCCTCCGGGATATGTGGGCTATGAAGAAGGCGGACAGCTGACCGAGAAAGTGCGCCGCAAACCTTACAGCGTGGTTCTCCTCGATGAAATTGAGAAGGCGCATCCGGATGTGTTCAACATTCTGCTTCAGGTTCTCGACGATGGAATCTTGACGGATAGTCTGGGAAGACGAGTCGATTTCAAGAACGTCATTCTGATCATGACAACCAACATCGGCACGCGCGACATAAAGACGGCAGGCACATTCGGATTTGGACAATCTACTTCTCAGGATCAGTATTCGTCGATGAAGGGAGTAATTGAAGAAGCGATGAAGCGTCTGTTCAATCCGGAGTTCATGAACAGGATCGACGACGTTATCATCTTCCATTCGCTCGAGACCGACGACATGAAGAAGATTATCGACATCCATACAGAAAGCCTGCGCAAGAGACTCGCCACTCTCGGTGTCAAACTTGAATTGACGAAACCCGCAAAGGAATTTCTTGCCGAGAAAGGATTCGATCCGGCATTCGGCGCACGACCCCTGCGAAGAGCAGTTCAGCGCTATCTTGAAGACCCGCTCGCCGAGGAGATGTTGAAGGGCACTTTCACTGAAGGGATGGTCGTAAAAGTGAAACTTGACAAGCGGACAGGCGAATTGAAGTTTTCAGAACTAAAGGCGAAAACCCAAACGAAAGATCCGAATCTTTCCGACGTCAGCACAAACTGATTTGTTGAGTACTGAGCTTGGGCGCTGGATGGCGTAACTGCCGTCCAGCGTTTTTTTGTTTTTACACGGCAGACGGGTTTCTAAATTCGCGCTTTTTCGCCGAGCGGAGCTTGGGAACAAAGCAATAGCATCGTGATTTATCGCGAGGCGTTATCTTTAAAAGATCTTAAAATTGATTTCGAAATTGGATTTTCTTCGGCGCTTTGTTAAAATTGATACACATGGCGTTTGATGATTCTGAAAATTTCGCGCGGACTGTTTGAGAAAGTCTCGGACAACGAATATTGGAATAACTGCGGTACGCGACTTCAAACATTTCGCTGTCCAAATGGATCGTTGGGGACAGGTATGTCTGTCAGAAATGCGGTTTCTTTCATTTGTGCAGCGAGCCGCGAAGAAAATTTTCTTTGAATAATATTAAACAAAAATAACAGGAAAAGTAAATGAACAAGAAAACCAAAGTTGCAGCCAAGAAGCATCACCGCAAAGTAAAAAAGATCAAGGCGAAGATAAAAGCGCGCCGCGCCGAGGCAAAAAAAACGAAAGCCGCCGGAGCCTGAAGAATTTCGGCGACATTAAGAAATCTCTTCCTTAATTGACAGTTTTACTGCCAGGAATCACTTGAAGTCATATCTAAAAGAATTGGAATACGCTCTGAAAGTCGTAAAGGCTTCTGAGCGTATCACGCTAAAACATTTTCGTACCCGCATAAAAGTCGACTACAAGTCCGACAAGAGTCCGGTGACTATTGCCGACAAGACCTGCGAGAAATTTTTGGTCGGGGAACTCGCGAGGAAATTTCCGCACCACGGATTCTACGGCGAGGAATTCGGCGAGAGATCGGCAGAAAGCGTAGGGACGATTCATGAATCGCCCTTACGATGGATCATCGATCCGATCGATGGCACGAGAAATTTCACACGCGGGATTCCTTATTGGGGAACGCTGTGCGGACTGGAGCATGACGGCGAAATCGTTGCAGGCATAATGGCTTTGCCGGCGCTCAAGACAACCTTTTATGCATCGAAAAATCACGGCGCCTTCAAGAACGGCAAGCGGATAAGAGTCAGCAAGGTCAAAGAATTAGAAAAGTCCACAGTCGTGTTCGGCGGATTGAGCTACTTCATTGGAACGAAATACGAAGATCCCTTCAAGGATGTGATAAAATCATCTTATCACGACCGCGGGTTCGGCGACTGCTTCGGTTACACTTTTGTCGCCGACGGCTCGGCAGAAGCCATGCTTGACCCGATAGTCAGTCCGTGGGATGTGGCTGCGATAAAAATCATCATTGAAGAGAGCGGAGGGATTTTCACGGACTTTGCAGGGAATCCGACCATCTACAACCGGACGGGGCTGGCGGGAAATCCGTACATACACGAATTGGTCTTGAAGAAGTTTTCGCAATAACGGCTGATCTAAATCCTAAACAAATTCGAATGACAAAAATGCAAAACCTCCCCGTTTGATTCGGTCTTTTTGTTTGAATTTTTGGACTTTGGGAATTAGGATTGTTTAGAATTTCGTGCCTCGAATTTAGCACGGTGTAGAAACCCACTGCCTAAGGCAGTGGTAATGGACGAATGGCTTTGCCGGTGGAACTCACCCCTTCACTCCCCCCTCTCTTTGCGAAAGAGAGGGGGACGGGGGGTGAGTGAGGACGATGCACTACATGAAGGAAGTCCAGCTCATCGTTCTCTACGAAGCCACCGCCGAAGGCGGTGGTAGTTCACCATGATGTTGAAAAAGTGTTTTTACTGTCGTCGCGAGGAGTCCCGCATAGGCGGGACGACGTGGCGATCTCGCTTTTCAAAGAAAAAAACAAGATTGTCCCGCTCTACGGGATCTCAGGAAGCGGGACTTCGCAGTGAAACTGCTCGCAACTACGATTCAACAGTGTTTTTCAACAGCCCGTTAGAGCTTTCGCGCTTGCATAATGTTGGTGAAGCCGGCGGCAAACTGTTGCGATCTGAAGTAGCTGGTTAATCCGCTTTAACTCTTATCGCCACCATCGTCATGTCATCATGCTGCGGTGCGCCGCCGACGAACCTCCTGACTCCAGCATCGATCTTCTCGATCATTTCCTTGACGGGAAGGTGACGGGTTGACTCAATCAGCTCGACCAGCCTTTCTTCTCCGAACTCGTTTGCCTGCGCATCCATCGCCTCTGTGAAGCCGTCCGTGTAGAAGACGAGCGCGTCCCCCGGCCTCAGCGTTATCTCCATCTCTTCCAGAGTCTTGTCGAACTTGTCGCCGTTGTCGAGACCGAGCGCCAGGCCGTTTGGCGTGAAGAGTTTCGCGGAACTGGCGTCGGAAGAAAACAACGCAAGCGGGTTGTGTCCGGCGCGTGAAAACTTGACCTTCCGTGTCTTCGTGTCGATGACCGCGTATATCATGCTTATGAACGTTCCGCGCGATATCGAGCGGTAGACGATCTGGTTGATCTTGCTGAGGACTTTCCTCGGCGACGGCTGGTCTTCCGCGTAAGCTTGCAGTGCGCCTTTCGTGAGAGTCATGTAAATAGCTGCGGGCAAACCCTTTCCCGAAACGTCTGCGATTGCGGTCCCGATCATACCGTTGTGCATCTGCACGAAGTCGTAATAATCGCCGCCGACCTCAAGCGCCGGAATGCAGATCCCGCCGAACTCGAAGTGCGAAATCGACGGGTTGAATCTCGGCAGGAGATTGTTCTGAACGTTCTTCGCGATCTCAAGCTCTCTTGCCATGCGCTCGCGCTCGCTTATTCGCCGGATATGCGCGGGCATAAGATCGACTGTCAGCTCGAAGGGCTGTTTGCGCCACAACGCGACTAGCGAGACGATGATGGGCAGCGCAAGGAGTATAACCGCAATTACAGAATTCGTTTCGAAATATCCATTCGACGACCCGAAGACCGGGATCAGCCCCTGCGCCGAGCAGAAGATCGTGCCTGCCACGAGAACCGTGACGAAATCATGCCTCAGGAAAAGGCAAATGAAAGCGGCAGAAAGCGCGAGGCAGAACAGAATTTCAGTCGCCGCCCCGTATGTGCCGAAGGGCATCGGGTAATAAAGCAACGGGAAAAAGAGGAGCATTGACACCGCGATTCCCTTATTGATTTTCTTCCTGCCGAAGAACGAGAGTATGCTGAGCCTCGAAAATGTCTCGCTGAACAGAGCCATCGAGAAAGCGTCCGCGAGGACCTTGAATGACGGGATGTATGAATCGAGCGCCGTGGTGGTGCCGACGAATTCATTTGGATATTCGTGGAGACGAAGGATATGGTGGAGAAGAGCGTACACGCCGAGTATGATTCCGCCGTAGGCGTAGCCCCGCAGCACCGATCCGCCGAGTTTATCGTTCAATATTTTAAAGTGGGACGCGGCGTCGAAGGAGTGAAGCTTCTCGGGCCATATCGCGCGCGCCGACGATTCGCCGACACCCCACGCGGAAAATGTCAGTATCGAAACGAGGGGGAGCCACAGAAGAAAAATTATTCCCGAAACGATCAGACTCAAATAGAAAATGTTCATCGTTCCGATACCCAGCCCTTTTGCCAGGGATGGGAACGAAAGTATCATCGTGACGGCTGCAAGCACATAGTAGGCAATGCTCACCGTAAGAGACGACCCGATTCCGGCTTCTCCGTCGTTGTATCTCTTCAGGAAAATGATGAGTCCCACGGCGAAAAACAGGAACATCATGATCCATGAAACAAAAGTCAGAAAAACATAGGGGTAAGACTTCGCGCCGTAATCGATCCTGAACTGTTCGGGCGGACGGTATCTTATATCCAAATTTACGATCCGGCTTCCGTCTATTCGCGCCTTCAGTTCCTGCTTCAAACCCGGTATTCCGGTGCTGTCGTTCTGGATTGTCAGCGACCAATCCTGCCTGCGCTCGAGTACCACCGGTTCGGACGCGGTCAGCTTCCATCCGGATAGCGAAATACCCGTCATCCCGGCCAGGCCTTTGCTTTCCCAGAAGCTGTGGAAATTCGCGAGAGCCTCCTTTTCATTCAGGAAAGCACCGGAGGCGGTGTCGGGCACGAAACGCTCAAACGCGTTCAGCTTTCCGCCGGCCGAGATCAGCACCTCAAACATCCTCCCGTTTACCGACTGCTTCACCGGGTCGAACCACATCACGTCCCAGTAGTTCAGGGAAAGCGAATCGGATCTGACCAGCTCATTCATGCTGCGCGTGCCAGCTTCCGATCTCGAATATGCGAGCGAAACGCCGTCATCCGTGAATGTGGTGTTCTGCATGAGATTCTGAGGGAGAGGCACCCCGATCCTTTGAGCGATCTCTCTGGAATACTTTATTACCTGACCACGGTCGAGCCTGCTGTCTATCGAATACAGGATCGAATATTTCGGCACAGATGAAATGAATATAATGATTCCGGCAATGGCCGCCGCTGCGAGGATTATGGTTGATCGTTTCATGGCTGTCGTCAGCTGAATTTAGTACGGGCTCGTTTCGATTCCAAACTCATACCCCTTCCTATCCCCCCTTCTCTACAAGTAGAGAAGGGAGAGGGAATGGATGGGGGATGAGTCGCCATTGTCTTGTCCTGAAATAGGTTGACACTTCAAAGAATGTGGAGGAGTTATCCACATAAGGAGTTAATAACCTATGGAGAGAACGAGATGTATACGATACAGCGAGGCATTCAGACGAAAGGTAGTAGAGGAGATCGAGTGCGGGAAATACAGTATTTCTGGA
>JAMCQL010000054.1 GCA_023381615.1 Bacteroidota bacterium | reverse complement strand
CAGGTAACTCGAGAGTTTCTGTGGAAGGGGGACGGGACTCCATTTTCGCAAGGGGAATTCCTGAGCTTGCAATTTGCAACAAAACTTGTCTCATTTGTCTGAGT
This sequence comes from Bacteroidota bacterium, assembly GCA_023381615.1. Classification (GTDB taxonomy): domain Bacteria; phylum Bacteroidota; class Ignavibacteria; order Kryptoniales; family JAKASW01; genus JAKASW01. The sequence continues at coordinate 7,680 of JAMCQL010000054.1, read as the reverse complement.
TTTGATATATGAAGGTACCTAGAGTAGAGTTCGCTCAGTTGCACGCCGACTTTCGTTCCAGCAAGTATTCAAGCACGATTTCCTCCTTCAGCGGCACAAGCTTCAATGCGTTGAATCTCGTGATACGGTAGACAAAAAGTTTTTAATTGGGGAGGCGGAGAGCTCTACTTCCCCAAGAAATTTCTTCTATTCCAATCCGTTCAGCAAAACACCAGACAGAAGTTTCGGATAAAAGTAAGTCGACTTCTGCGGCATTACTGCACCCGCATCTGCAACTTCGCGCACCTGCTCAACCTTCGTCGAGTTGAGAATAAATCCAACATGGGCTTTGCCCAACTGGATGGCGTTGTCAACTTCGTGTCTGTCTATCGTATAATTAATGTTCAGCTTCTTTTCCTGCGCCTCTTTGGAGATCCCGAGCGTCTGCCGGAGAACGTAATCGTGGAGAAGCGTTACGTCAAGTCTCTTCACGGGAGCGGGAACATTCTCTTTGACCACGGACAGGATGTCTGCACTGTTTTTCAACTTCATCAGTAAATATTTCTTCTGCGGCAAGATCATCCCAAAAGAATAATCGCCGGCGGAATTAAGCGAACTCGCAAGCGCATTCACATCTGATTTGGGAGTCAATTCAAAAAATGTCTTCACAGTCTCCACAAGCTTGTTCGAATCGAAGTTACTGAGGCTGTGAATTATCCTGTGAGTCGGATAAACGACGAGTCCCTCATCAAAGATATTCGTAAAGTACATCATTATAAAATTGTAGGGCTCTTCGCCGGTGTGCTTTGGATTCTTCTCGCGCATCAGGCGCTGATATTCAAGAGCCGTCTCGTATCTGTGGTGGCCATCGGCGATATAAACGGCGAGCTTGCTCAACAAATTCTGGAAAGTCTTAATGGTTGCCGAATCGTTGATCCTGTAAATCTTGTTGTTGACTCCGTCGTAATCAGCCTCCAGATAGGACTTTGTGCTTTTCAGTTTGTCATATTCTTTTTCGAGCGTCTTATTTTGGTCGCCATACAAACTAAATATCTGGCTGAACGTTGCTTTCGTCGAGATCATCAAATTCAATCTATCTTCCTTCGGCTTCGAAAGAGTCCGCTCGTGTGGAAGCACGACACCGGCTTCGAACGGCTCCAACTTTATCCATGATACGAAACCTCGGCGCGTCACTGTCTTGTCCCGACGAAGGTCGGGATCTCGACGGGTCGTCGATGATTCTACGAGTCGATCTACGATCCCGTAGGGAGTCGTTGACCCTCTACGAGGCCGTAGGCCGACCCGTCGGGAGTCATCGACCTTCGGACCGTCTTGCGTTTTAAATGTCTGGAAATACGGATAGATGCTCGCTTCGCTGTCCGGGACGAGAACTTTTTCTTTCAGCATCCTCTGCATTTCTGCCGCTGCAGCCGGATACGGATTCGATTCGCGGTTCAGATCGAGCCTGACAATGTTGTTCGGGCTCCTCTTGTAAAGTTCATCTTGAAGACTCTTGTCAATGACGTCGTATGGTGGTGCGACTACTCTTGAAAGATCGGTTAGACTTGTGTTGAAATAAATTGCTTTGAACGGTCGGATATCTGCCATATTCATTCTCCTGTTTTCGGAAGGTATATTAACTAACGGAGAGTTTGAGTTGCAAGGCTCGCCGGGACGAACTTAAAATTCTCAGCCGAAGGCTTGCTCCCCAGCGCATCCGCCTCTGGCGGACAGTTCATGGTTCGGAATGATAATCATGGTTGTGACTTTTGCTTTTTGACTTTCTCAATGGTACCCGAGATGTGTAATCTTCCCCTTATCGTCACGCCAGCCTTCTCTGACTTTCACAAATAATTCAAGAAACACTTCATGGCCAACCAATTCCTCGATCTGTCGCCGCGAGTCTTGTCCAATCTGCTTTAACGCCGCTCCGCCTTTCCCGATAATTATTCCTTTCTGGGAATCTCTCTCGACATAAATAACGGCGCGTATATAGGCCTTTCTTTCACTGTCGCTGTCCCTGAACTCTTCGATCTCGACCGTTGTCGAGTAGGGAACTTCTTCTCTGAACGTCTTAAAAATTTCTTCGCGGATGAGCTCGCTTGCGAAGAATCTCTCGTCCCTGTCGCTGACGTAGTCTTCCGGATAAAACGGATTTCCTTCGGGGAGATATTTGATGATGGTGTTTTTCAAGTCGTCGAGATTGTCTCCATTCAATGCAGAGACGGGAATGATTTCTTTGAAAGGATATACCTCGCTCAGCGATTGGATGATCGGCAGAATTTCGCTCTTCTTCACCAAATCTATTTTATTCAAAACCAGAAACATAGGTCTCGCATCTTTCGATTCCAAAAGATGCCTGATCGCCTTCGAACTCTTCAACGATCCAACAGAGCCGCGATCGTTCGCATCAACGAGGAACATCACTATATCCGCCTCGCTCATCGCTTCATCGGCGAATGTCATCATAACTTCCTGAAGCGCGTACTTCGGCTTGATGAGTCCCGGCGTGTCGAGAAAAACTATCTGGTAATTTTCCCCGGTAAGAATTCCCGCGATCTTATGCCGGGTCGTCTGAGGTTTGGGAGTTACAATGGAGAGTTTTTGTCCAAGGAGTGCATTGAGCAGAGTTGACTTGCCGACATTCGGCTCACCGACAAGCGCGACGTAGCCCGAGTGATAGCTCATAGCTGAAAGCTGATGGCTGAACGCTGACAGGTGTTAAAGTGCCGCCTCGCCGCTTTCCTCCGTGCGGACTCGGATTACTTCTTCGACCGGGTAGATGAAAATCTTCCCGTCGCCCACCTGACCTGTCTTTGCGCTCTTTATGATAGTCTCAACGATCTTGTCGACATTATCATCCGGCGCGATGATCTCTATTTTCATTTTGGGGAGAAAGTCAATTTGGTATTCGGAGCCGCGGTACATTTCCGTATGCCCCTTCTGGCGCCCATAGCCTTTTACTTCTGTTATCGTCATGCCTTTTATTCCGATTTCTATCAACGCTTCGCGGACGTCGTCAATCTTGAACGGACGGATGATTGCTTCAATCTTTTTCATTTCGAACTCCTCGCTTTTGTCAGGCGGTTTGTGGCAATGAGATTCATCGCAGTTTTCTCAAATAATATGGGAACAAATAGCTGACAGAAGCAAGAAACAGTAACGCTGTGTTTGATTGGAATAAGATAATTTAGGACTGTCAACTCTTCTGACTTAATTCGTAAACGGTTCCATTTATTTAATCGGCAAATTGTAATGCAAGCCCGGCGTTATTAAATTTTACCGAAGAATTTGGAGCAGATTTGAAAGCAAAATTAGCACTTGCCAACGGAGTGGTTTTCACAGGTGAATCGTTCGGCGCCGAGGGTGAAACTGCCGGCGAAGTCGTGTTCAACACGAGCATGATCGGCTATCAGGAAATCCTGACCGACCCGTCCTATTGCGGCCAAATCGTAACGATGACCTACCCGCACATCGGCAATTACGGAATAAATCCGGAAGACGTCGAATCGTCAAAGCCGCAGGTCGCGGGCTTTGTAGTCAGAGAATACAGCAAGTTCTACAGCAACTTCCGGGCAACTGAAAGCCTGGGCGATTACCTGAAGAGAAACGGAGTCATCGGAATTGAAGGACTCGACACGCGAAAACTCACGAGAATAATCAGGGACGTCGGCGCGATGAACGCTGTAATCTCAACAACGGATCTTGACGATGCGTCGCTCGTCAGGAAAGCGAAAGCATTCCCTTCGATGGCGGGACTCGATCTCGCGAAAGTCGTTACGACAAAAGCGCCATACAAGTTTTCAGCTAATGGCAAATCGGGATGGAAGTACGGAGTCGTTGCTTACGACTACGGAATAAAAACGAATATTCTCCGCAAGCTTTACGAACGCGGGTGCGACGTTACGATCGTGCCGGCGAACTTCCCCGCAGAAGAAGTCTTGAAACTCGACCCAGACGGAATCTTTCTCTCAAACGGTCCCGGAGATCCGGCGGCGGTAACTTACGCAATCGACAGCATAAAAAGTCTTATCGGAAAGAAACCGATCTTCGGGATTTGTCTCGGACATCAGATACTCGCGCTGGCATCAGGCGCGAAGACATTCAAGATGAAGTTCGGCCACCGCGGCGCAAATCACCCCGTGAAGAATTTATTAAATGGAACAGTTGAAGTTACGTCTCATAATCACGGATTTGCTGTCGATCCGGAAAGCCTGACTTCCGATTACGAAGTAACACACATAGATTTGAACGACAACATACTCGAAGGTTTCAGGCACAAGAGTCTGCCGCTTTTCTGCGTGCAGTATCATCCCGAAGCTTCGCCGGGTCCGCACGACAGCGATTATCTCTTTGACGAGTTCACGAACATGATGGATCAGGTGAAAGTCGGAGTGAAATGACAGCGGCGGTAGTAATATCGGCAGTGCGGCGTTTCTGGCACGCGATCAGAGATTTTCTGAAAGGTGTTTTCTCCGACCGCGGCGAAGGACCGAGGTGCTGCTAAGCGAATACAAAGAAGGCAGCGCATCACTGCGCCGCCTCCGATTTCAATAAGATCTACTTGCTTGTTATTTCAGCAGCATCAGCTTCTTTACATCAATATAATTTCCAGCTTGCAATCTATAGAAGTACACTCCGCTCGCAAGCTTTGAAGCATCAAAGTTTACTGTGTATTTGCCAGCCGGCTTATATTCATTCACTAAGGTTTTTATTTCGTTGCCAAGCACATCATAAACTTTCAATGTAACATGGCTGAATGCTGTCAGCTGATAGCTGATTGCTGTTGCCGGATTAAATGGATTAGGATAATTTTGAGAAAGTGAGAAGCTTGACGGGATATTACTTCTATCGTCTTTAACGCCGGTTATCATCTCCGAAAGAGGACGCCTCCATATACCGCTGCTCCATGTCCCGGCAAACAGATAGTTCCCGGAGACTGCAAGAGAGTAGACGGAACGGTTCGCCAGCCCATTATTTACATCTGTCCAGCTCGTGTCTTTACTCGGCAGCAGAAATACACCGGCTAAAGTCCCGGCAAAGAGATTCGCACCGTTTACGTCAAGGGCGTTCACACTAATATCTGTTAAACCTGTGTTGACTGCATTCCAGTTCGTCCCGTTGTTGGTAGAAAGAAAGACGCCGCCATAGGTTCCGGCATATAGATCCGTATCACTTACTGCAAGCGCATAGACATAAGTATTCTTCAAGCCTGTATTTTCCGCAGTCCAGCTCTTACCATCGTTTGAGGAAAGAAACACTCCGCTGCCGAATCTCCCTGCAAACACATTCGTGCCGCTTGTGGTAAGAGATAGAACATTTGCATTTGTCAAGCCTGTAGCAGTCCATGTTGCACCGTTGTTGGTGGAAAGATATATACCACCGCCATAAGTCGCAGCAAAGAGATTCGTGTCGATTACAGCAAGAGCATAGACATCGGAATTCGTCAAGCCTATATTAATCGCACTCCAGCTTGTCCCGTTGTCTGTCGATAGAAAGACGTTGCCGCCGGAAGTCCCTGCAAAAATGTTTTTGCCGCTTACAATAAGTGCGCGGACATCGGTTTTCGTCATACCGGTATTGACTGCAGTCCAGCTTGTCCCATTGTCTGTGGAAAGAAAAACACCGCCGCTGGAAGTACCTGCAAAGATATTTGCGCCGGAGACTGCAAGAGCATTTACGGTGCCGGTATTAGGACCGTTGGTTTGCACCCATTGGGCGTGAAGCGTGCCTTCTTGCATCAAGCACAGCATACAGACGATAAAAATGTAATGTAATTTTTTCATAGTATTCACTCCTTTCTTGTGAATTGCTATTTTATTTCAGCAGCAGCAATTTCTTCGTAGAAGTATAATCATTTACGTTCAGCCTGTAGAAATACACTCCGCTTGCAAGCTTTGATGCATCAAAGTTTACTGTGTATTTGCCAGCCGGCTTATATTCATTCACTAAGGTTTTTATTTCGTTGCCAAGCACATCATAAACTTTCAATGTAACATGGCTGAATGCTGAAAGCTGATAGCTGATTGCTGTTGCCGGATTAAATGGATTCGGATAATTTTGATAAAGCTCATACTGCAGTGGAATTTGATTTTGTACCTTCACTGCCGTTGCACCGTTTTTATTAACGATGAAAATTCCGCGGTCGGTTACCGCGTAAGTTGTATTCCCAAATGAGGAAAGGTATTTTACATTTAAGCTATCAAGTCCGACAAAAGTCCAGTTCGCACCTTGATCGGTTGAATAAAATACACCAGCTCCTACATTACCCGCTGGATATGAGTATTGTTGAAATGCCGCAAACAGAGCATTGCTCGAGTCAAATGAAAAAGCCACAAGATTGGGATAATTAGTCAGTTGAATTGGGAAAGGAACATTTAACCAGCCCTGGCTGGTTCTTCGTAAGAGTACGACTTTATTTGTGCCGTACATTATTCCATTCCTGTCCGTAGCCATCGTTGAAAAGTTTTTTGAACCAATCCCAACGGTATCGGCTAACCATGAACCGCCGGGCATTTGCTTTCGTAGTGTTAATGGAGCTGCAGCAGATGAATTTTGAAGCTTGAAATAACCACTTAAATACAATGTGCCGTGATTATCGGATGACATTGACCTTGAGTAGCTGTAGTTGGCACTCCCAATGCCGGATGTATCCGGTGTCCAGCTTCCGTTTGGAATTTTTTGGTAGATCATTTCATAAAAGCTTCCTCCATATTGTGTGGTTGCAATATGCTGTGTACCGTTTTCATCTGCATAAAAAATACCTGTTTTAATTGATGATAAACCAAGTGTATCGTATACCCATGTTGTTCCGCTATCTGTGCTCTTTAATATTTTGCCGAATGATGTTCCGGCAAATAAAGTTGAATTGCCGCCGATAGAATTAATTGTTGGTGAATTAACCGTCATAGCAGTAATGCCCTGGTCAATTCTTGTCCATGCTGAAGAGCCGCCAGAAGATTTAAAGATTGCGTTGGGTGTGGCCGAAATGCTTGATGTTGCAGCGTATACATTTCCGTAAGCGTCGTCGCCGAAAGTATTGATGAATTGTAATCCATTTCCTACTCCGGTTGTATCAATTGACCATGTTGAGCCATTATCTGAGCTTATATAAATTCCACGGCTGTTGCCAGCAAGAAAAATCCGGTTTTTTCTGTCAATAAAAATTTTAGACAAGCTGTTGTTGAGAGTAAATGAACTTACTTTATGCCAGGCATTTGAATCGGGATTCTGGTTAAATAAGCCGTGATCGGTTGCAGCATAAACATACTGTAAAGAATCAATGGCAATATCCCATATATAAGCTGTGCCTATGCCGACTGTATCGATTTGCCAGGTGGAGCCGCTGTCCCTTGAAACGAAAGTTCCTGAAGTTGAGAGCATATAAAGGGCATCGCCGTCAATCTTGTCGTAACCTACTGAGCCTATTGTGCTTGGCCCATTAATAAGATGCACAGGAAACCCGCTTCCGCCGCTTATTAAGCTGGCAACATTTAATTTTATTATTGAACCGTCGCTGAGCAAAACGATTAACCGGTCATCAGAAAAGCGTTTATCCATTTTATATTTGATGTCATTAGTGTCCAACTATAAGTCGAATAAATTCAATTGGTTATCGAGATGGTGCTGTTGAAATTCGGGTCGTGTATCTGTAAGTGCTTGAGAAACAGGTGTTTTCTCAAACAGGGTAATGCTTAAAAT
>JAMCQL010000042.1 GCA_023381615.1 Bacteroidota bacterium | reverse complement strand
GAAGACAAAAGCGTGAGCCACAATTAGACAAGGCAAGTACTGGAACATGGCTCATGCCGCTCCAGTTTGTAACCGTCTCTGAGATTTGTGCTTGTCAATTCCCTTGATTACATTTTTAGAGATGCCCCCAAACTTGTTTGGGAGCGCCTGCATAATGCAGGAGCTCATTTAGGGCCTTGTTGTCCCACTGCGAGGGATCGGTCAGGACCATCGGCACTGTTTTGAAATTCCGCCGCCGGGGTGCTTTCTCAAGCCTTTTGCTCAACTCCTTGAGCGTAGCTGCTCCGTCCGGTAACGAGTCAGCCGGCGCACTACCACTCATGCCACTCGCCCATGCTACATGACTGGCGCCGACAGCTACCATGCCCGCACCGATGCCAAGTATCATTTTCTTCACTGCCGCCCGGCGGTTGGTTAAACCGTTTTGATTACTCATCATTCTCTCCTTTCAAAAAAAGTTAATAATTTTAAACACTACACTTATAAAACATAAAAATGTCGAGAGCCTGCTTATACCGCCACGAATGCGCCTCTGAGTTCTGCACGAAGGGGACGATGCACTAATAGATATTTTCGCATCGCATCTATAATTCGCTCAGACCGGTTTTCGCGATTGCGTCCGTATTTCTGAGGGACTCCTTGCGGCGTGACGAATGCCGCTGTGTAGTATTGGCCGGGTTGTATCTCTTCTTTGCCTGCAAATAGTTTTTGAATACGGTGCCCTGAAGGGTTCTCTATCTTGAAGTAGACATTAAGACCCAGACAGCGCTTTACATACCCTCCCATCTGCTGGTATGGATCGCATGAAAACGTCCTTTCAAGATTCTCCTCCAGCATCGCCCTGATTTCCTCTCCTGTTAGCTCTACTGTTGAGACAGGCGGATTCATGGGAATAATATTGTAAAGGTCATTCAAAGTTATCTGTCCTGGAACTATTGGTGCGCCGTAGCGCCAGCCATTCGAAAATGCCAATTGCGCCCCCGTGTTTTCGAGCAGGGTCTGAAGGAGGAAATTGTCCATAGTAGCCTCCAAGGTTGTTCCCCGATTGAGCGCTGTGGCAGTTGCACCGACAACCTCCGAGAGATCATTCTTGTAAGGTGCGAGTGCCTGTCTTATCAGTTCATCTACTGTGGGGTCAGGTTGCGTGGCTGCTTCAACCTCAATCAACCGGTGCCGGTAATCTACGATTTGTCCACCATCCACCTCCAGGTCCAGGCGACCCAAGAAAGAACCGTGGCAGCCTGACTGTATAATAATAGTTTTCCCATTGAGAACCGGTTTATAAAGACGGTTATGGGTGTGGCCGCTGAGACAAACATCGATGCCGTGCACCTCGGACAAAAGCTTCATCTCCTGAGGGAACCCGAGGTGCGAGACCAAGACAATGAAGTCTACCTTTTCTTGAGTGCGTAGCACATCGATAATTGGCGGAAGTTCATCCTTGCCCAGGGTAAAGGATATGCCTTCGCTGTAGGAGGGCGGCATGGTCTTGTCCACGATATTCGAGGCTATCCCCACAAGCCCGATCCGTAATCCGCCGATCTCTTTTACGACATACGCCTGAAAGACAGGCTTGTTTGTCTCTTTATCGTAGACATTGTTTGCCAGCATTGGATAATTAAGTTCAGCAACCCGCTGGTTAAATACCTTTGGACCATAAGCAAATTCCCAGTGAGCTGTCATGGCATCAAGCCCCAATGAATTCAAGATAGGGATCAAAGCCTGTCCCTGGGTGTCTAAGGCAGGATAGGTGCCATGAATAGTATCGCCGCAGTCGCAAAAGAGAATACGCCCTTGGCTCTCAGCCCGAAGCTGTTTTACAATCGCGGCGATGCGCGCGTAACCTCCCGCAGGACGATATACAGCGCGGTCGCCCTGCCAAAACATTTCCTGGTGTAAATCAAAATAGGCATGGGTGTCGTTCATCTGAACGATGGTGAGTTTTTTACTGACGCTCATTCTTCTCCCCTCCTTTCCGCTAGTGTAGTGCGTCATAAATGCCTTGACTTAATGTTCTGGCATAGCCATCACTTCGTGAAACTCCTACGGAGTTGTAATTGGGTTCTTTTTTCACTTTCTACAAACATTCTGGCGTAGCCATCACTTCGTGAAACTCCTACGGAGTTGAGCAACGCTATTCCAAACCTCCGTAGGAGGTTCACGTTTGTAGGCAATTGGCATTTTTTTGACCACTCGACGAGCCGTCAACGACCCTATCGGTCTACGACTCCTCGGAGTCGAAGACTCGTGGAGGTCGCAGACCCGTAGGGAGCCGTCGGCTCGACGAGTCGTCGATGACCCGACCCGTCGGGAGTCATCGACCTCGTAGAGGAGTTCAACGTTGTTCAGGGACCAAATGTAAAGAGCGTTGGACGCACTACACTAGTTCATTAAATCCTCTTGCCATTAATAATTTTTGCCAGTCTCCAGCGGATATCTATCTTTCGGCAAGTTGCCGAACGGAAACACCACAGTCCCAGAATAAGCATTTGTTATGACGTCAAATCCCTTTTCAGGCGATGGGCAATAGACAGAAAGATCCGGAGGAGGAGGCTGGAAACCTTGTGTCACTGCGGCTTCCCGCCCATGTCGATTGGCTTGCCCTGGGAAAGCGATGTAATGTAGCTGACCAAAGCGTTCATCTCGGCGCTGCCGTAGGCTGGCGGCTTGCCACGAAGCGCACCGGCTGTACAATTCCTGATCTGGTCTTCGATTGTGATCACCTTGTTGACCTTGGGATTGAAGCGGGGGAAGATCGCTGCAGCGTTGGCGAGACTCGGGAACGTCGCGCCGCCTGCGAGGCCGGGGAATTTCATGCCGACAGGTATCCGACCTGGCCCTGTGCCTCCCGCAGTGTGACATGTTTCGCAGGTCTTGCCGTTGCCGCCGAAGGTGCCATGCATGAAGAGATTCTTACCTTTCTCGATGGCCTTCTCCAGCTGCGGCCCGGTGGTGGCGTAGAGCATCGAAGCAAAAAGCACCACGATCGCTCCACTGAATAATAGCGTAATACGTTTCATCGTTAGTCTCCTTTCGGTTTTAAAGTTAATACTCATTATAAAAATTATCTTGTTTATTTATGCTCCAGATAAGGCGGAAGTGCGGCCGGATCCTTCCGGAAGTATCAATGCAAGGGGAAGCCCTAAAAGAGACAATCCGACAATCCACCACAGCGATGCATCAATACCGTAGTAATCAGCGACAAAGCCGAGAGCGAAAATTGCAACAGCCCCGAGTGCATTGCCTGCACCCAACGCGATTCCCGAAGCCATCGAGTGGCTCTTCGGGAAAAGGTCCTGTCCTATAAGGATGGTTACCGGTGCGGTTGCAAAGACGGCAATCCCCAAGAATGCCAGGCTTACCCACAGCCAGAGTCCCTGCGAAAACAGGAAGAGAGCGAGAAGAAGAGCCGAGAACAGGCTTGATCCCACTATCACCGGGCGCCGGCCGATCCGGTCAGCGAGCACTCCGCCGAAGAAATTGCCCAGAATGCCCACCACCAGCATAACGCTAATGAGCGATGCCCCGCCGATCAGCGAGCCGCCATGAGCATGCCAGAGCAACGGCACGAAGGTGACTACCCCATACGAAACCATTCCCCGCAGCCCCACAAACCCGATGAGCGCCAGAATCGGTCCCCGATTGATTTCCCATGCGCTCCGTACTGCCTGAGAGGGTTCAGACGGCAAATTAGGGGTAAACCGGGCAAGAACCAGTAGTGTAAGGACTCCTGGAATGGCAAATAACCAGAGGCTGTGCAGTCCGAGCCACATGACTAACAGTCCAGCCACAATGGGCCAGATGCCGCGGCCCAATTCACCGCCGATCAGGAAGAACGACATTGTCATACCCTCACGGGTTCCAATGATAGCACGGGCAGATGCCAGCGCCTGTGGATGGAATGCGGCGCTGCCGAGGCCAGCGATGGTTAGGAGACCGATCAGCGGCCAGTACCCCGGCGCCAGGCCGATCAAGCTCGCGCCCAAGGCACTCATCCCAAGCCCGACCAGGACGAAACTCCGACCTCCTGTACGATCTGCTCTCCAGCCGATAAGGGGTTGGAGGAGCGACCCTATCCCCTGGAGCGCCAGGATCAGACTGCCGACCAAAGCAAGCGGGATGTGAAACTCTTCCAGCAGCACGGGAAGTACCGCGGGCAGATAATTGATGTAGCCATCATTCAAGAAGTGGGCCCATGTCAAAGCTGCAAGCCCCAATTTTGCAGACGAAATAGTTCGTGTATCGTTGCCTATCATCTTTTCCTCCGTCCTGATGTTTTTTTCAGATGCCTCGTCCATATTCACCGGTCTAACGCAAGAAGAGGCTATAAGTCAGAACACTGAAAACAAACGCGGTAAAAAGCGTGTACTTGCGATTGCGCTCCACGAAGGCAAAGTAGAGCATCGAAGCAAACACGCGCACGTATGGTGTCAGCATCAGCACGGCAATTCCCATGTTGACAAATAGGCGCGGTCGAAAACCGCCCGAGAACATCTGTCGGATGTCCGTGAGCACGAAGTCGAACAAATTCATGCCGGAGATTGAATATGCAATCCCGAGTTGGCCCGTCGACAGCCAACGCCAAACCACGCCGATGGCAATTAGCGCCATGCTGAGAAGCACGCCGATCAGCAAAATGTATCCAACCAGAACTTCCATATCAAAGCCGGCTGTCTTCGCTCCAGTCAGTTGATGCCTCGCCGTCGTTCCTTCAAGTGCTATCATTGTATGACTCCGATCCCGCGCAGAATCATCTCGATGCCTAGTATCGCCAGCACCACCAAGAAGAAATGACGCACCTTCTGATTAGTGAGCCGGACGAGAAGCCGCGTGCCGATAAATGCGCCTACGAGGATGCCGAGGATCACGGGCGCAGCGAGTCCCGGATCAATCAAGCCTGCCGCGAGGTAAACACTCGCGCCTGCAAGCGCGGTGATCCCGATGATCAGGTTGCTCGTCGTGGTGGACACCTTCGGCGGCAGCCCCATCACCAGATCGTGGATTAACACCTTGACCGCGCCTGCCCCGATGCCAAGTAGTCCTGCGATCAATCCCGCGCCGAACATCAGCGGACCGCCGAAGTAGGCGCGCGCCCCGCGGTACTCAATGGTTTCTCCCGCGGCTTGATCGTAGTATTTCCCTTCAAGTTGCAGCCATTTGGAAAACGCGTCTTGATGCGCGACTGGTGTCCAGCCCTCGTGCCGCTGCAAGAAGAGAGCAGCCCATGACCCCAGCAGCACGAGTCCAAAGACAATGAAAAGCGGACGCTGTGCCGAGGCCACAGTGATCGCCGCGCCGACAAGCGCGCCCAAAATCGTGAACATCTCCAGAAACATTGCGACCTTGAGATTGGTGATGTGATCACGCACGTATGCCGAGGCGGAACCGCTTGAGGTGGCAATGACTGAGACAATGCTGATGGCAATGGCATGTTTGATGTCCATGCCCATCAAAGTGAGAGCGGGAATCAGAACAACGCCGCCGCCCATTCCACTCATCGCCCCAATAAAACCGGCAACGACCGAGATGAGGAAAAGCAATTCAAACGACATTCTTATCTCCTTTGCTCCGAGGTTTAGACGAAAACAGGTCCGATCCTATCTCTATCGTTATCGTTGACAACTGCGGTTACTGCGTAAAATAATCTCGAAAAAGAAAAGTTCAAAACGACTACGCAGTGCTGTCAATGAAATAATACTCAGTCCCGACCTTGTCGGGATTCAGTTGTTATTCAAATATTCACTTACAATACTGCCTAAAGCAATCGAAAGCAATTTAGCGTCGCTTTTGTCAGATCTCGACGGGATCAAAATCGGTACCTGCGCACCGACAACAACATGCGCAAGTCTCAGGCCTGCAAAATACGTCGTGCTCTTTGCGAGACTATTCGCAGCTTCGATATTCGCCGCCACCAAAATTTCCGCCTTACCTGCAACAGGTGATTTGATTCCCTTTTCCTCCGCTGCCTCAGCGGATAGCGCGTTGTCGAGTGCCAATGGCCCATCCACAACGCATCCTTTGATCTGACCTCTCTCATTCATCTTCGCTAAGGCCGCGGCATCGAGCGTAGACTGCAAATTGGGAAGCACGAATTCTGTGGCTGACAGGATTGCGACTTTAGGATTGGAATTACCTAATGCATGCGCGACTTCTACCGCATTATTAACAAGCTCAACTTTGTTTTTCAAATCCGGAGCGAGAGTTATTCCACCGTCTGTAATCATCATCAACTGATTTTCCATTCTCGAAGGATATTCGAAGACAAAAATATCGCTCAACAATCTTCCTGTCTTTAATCCGCTTTCATCTTGAAGAACAGCCTTCATCATCGTTGAAGTATCAACGCTGCCTTTCATGAGAATGTCTGCCCGCCCATCGTTCATTGCCTTCACTGCAGCTGTCAAAGCTTCATTCACATTTTTAACTTCAACAATTTCAATCTCCGGACTTCCGGCGCTAATCGAAGAAAGTCCTTCCGAGATCGTCGCATTATCACCAAACAGCAAGAACTCAGTTCTCAGAATTTTGCAGACTTCCGCTATTCCCGAGAATGTTTCTTTATTATTAGGATAAACAACCGCCACTTTCTTTGGAGGCAATGAGACGGCAAACTTGAGCATCTCGTCAAAGTTGCGGACGAATTTCATTTCCATTTAATACTCCATCGCCTTTTCTTCTCCGCGCAGGACACGGAGCCCCCCAAGCGCTAAACTTTTCATCTCATCTTCACCGGGGTAAACCTGTACCGGAGCAATAAAGCCAACCCTTTCTTTTATCCAATTGACCAGCGTTTTCGAACTCGCAAGTCCTCCAGTCAAGATTACAGAATCGACGTTTCCTTTTAGAACTGCCGCCATAGCGCCGATCTCTTTTGAGATTTGGTACGCCATAGCTCTATAAACTTCTTCTGCCGCTGCGTCGCCATTGTGCATTCGCTCTTCAACTTCCCTTGCGGAATTAGTTCCAAGGTAAGCACGCAAACCGCCCTTCCCCATCACAAGCCTTCGTATCTCATGTTCCGAAAAATCCCCGGAAAGACAAAGGCTGATAAATTGCTGGAGCGGCAGTCCACCTGTTCTTTCCGGCGTAAATGGTCCGTCACTGGAGGCATCGTTTGCGTCAATGATCCTGCCGCCTTTCACAGGCGCCACAGAAATCCCGCCGCCAAGATGCGCGACGACGAAATTGGTTTCCGAAATTTGCTTGCCGATTTTGCCGGCAGCAATTCTTGCTGCGGAATGAATATTCAACGCATGGGAAAGACTTTTCCGCTGGATTAGCGGATGGCCTGAATACCGCGCCAACACCTCGAACTCATCAACGGAAACCGGATCGACTACAAAAGCCGGACACCGAAACTTCTGCGCAATCTTCTGCACGATGGCGCACCCTAAATTTGAAACATGCTCGCCTTGAAGGTTGGCACGGGCGTCGGCAACCATTTGATCGCTCACGAAGTATGTTCCACCGATAACAGGCCTCAATAATCCGCCAATCCCGACAATAGCTGAAGGAGTCTTTTTTAGTTCCTTCAACCAATCGAGCGCGATTTTACTCCGATAGTCATATTGGTCCCAAACATTTTTGAAAGCTTCTATCTCATCATGCCTGTGCCGAATAGTGGCAGATGAGACCACTTCCTCGTTCCGGTAAAAGGAAAGCTTAGTCGAGGTAGATCCGGTGTTCACGACAAAAATGAAATAGTCCGAAGCAGGCTCAGGCATTTTCAAGTCCTCATTGCTGTGAAGCGATTCAAGACGCGCTTGATTGCGTAGTACCATTTCAAATAATTAAGGTTGTGTTTTGCGATGAAGGCATTCGATTAATAGAACTGATCTCCCCTCGACGAGCCGAGCCGTCGGCTTTATCCCCCCGATAGGTCGGGGGGGCTCTCCTTAATAAGGAAGGGGAAGTGTTGGGCGCGTATCACTTTTTTGTCCCCCTTGACAAGGGGGACACGTCCCGTTGTGTGGGACACAGGGGGTTAGCTGAATCAATTGTCATCCAAAAACACAATATTATTTTTTAGAAGCGGCACTATATTTCTCTTGCTTACTCGCGGCAGTCATTAAGTTCTGACAAAATATTTGAAGACAATCTATATCAAAACGCGGTCGTCAAATTCACACGATTTATTGCGCCGATCTTTCCCCAAGAAGAATAGGAGTAATCAAATCCGTATCCGTAGAACTTCAAGCCGACTCCGAAAGAGAGACCTTCAATGCCTGAACTCAGTCCGACCTTCATTTGCTGATGTTCCAGATTGTCGTAGCCGACACGAACATGGAAGTTATCGGAAAGCAAAAAATCGGCGCCAACGACAAACGAACGCAGTTTATCTGAGGCGCTGAGGTTTGAGTCACCTAATCTCTGAAAAGCTAAATTCAAAATTACCGGAAGATGCTCAAGCTGCTTCGACACTCCGATTCGCACATTAAAAGGCAAAGACTCTTTCGCGGTTCCGTAAGTGCTCAGTTGTTTGCCTACGTTAAGAATCGAAAAGCCTACACCGAAAAGATTATCGGGAAAATTATAATAGAGCCCTACGTCGAACGCCGCGGCGGCTGAATTTGCGGAAGCAATCGACGAATAAATCCCTTTTACATTAACCCCGTAGCTGAAATTGTCGGCTAAATAATTGGAGTAATTTAAAGTCAGAACTGCATCGCCTGCGCTGAACGTTCCGTACTCATTTCCCATCTCATCGGTTGTCGTAAATGATCCATAATTGATATAGCCGACCCCGACTCCGAAATAGCCTTTATCGGGAAAATGGAAAGTCGAGAAAAGATAGCCTGCGTTTATATCGAGGATGTGTTTAAGAAATCCGAAAGTGACTTCGCGGTCTTTCGAAGCCACCGACAAAGCCGGATTGTAGTAGAAACCTGTCGGGTCGTCCGTGCGTGCCATTACGCTTCCTGCAAGTGAAGCTTCACGCGCACTGACGTCAAGATTCAAGAATTGATAAACGGTCTGACCAAACGCCGTACCGCCTGCCAACAAAATGACTGCGAAGCTGAGTATTTTCATTTTCAGAATCTACCCGCGAATTATCTATTTTTCAAGACAGCACGTATTGATTATATTTTCTGAAAACTTCATGAAGAATCTCCAATTCGAAAAGACAAAAGTAGGCAAGATTTTGGTGATAAAACCACGCGCGATTGGGGATGTTCTGCTGTCTACGCCGGTTCTTCCGAACCTGAGGGACGAATTCCCGCAGGCAAAGATCGACTTCCTTGTGGAAAAATTTACATCCACGATCCTTGACGGCAATCCATTTGTCAATGATGTGATTTCATTCGACACAACAAAGCAATCTTCCGCATCGATCATATTTGGAGTGAAAAAAAACAAATATGATCTGGTTATTGATCTCTTTGGGAATCCCCGTACTGCAATCATAACGTGGTTCAGCGGAGCGAAATATAGAGTCGGTTTTCCATTCAAGTGGAGGAAGTACGCATACAATATAATCGTCGCACCGAGAAGCGGAGAGGTTCACAACGTTGAGTTTAACCTCGACGCTTTGCGCCGGCTCGGACTTCAAGTGAAATTCAAGAAACCGACTTTTTATATCAACGACACGGCGAGAAATTTTGCGACCGAGTTTTTGGATTCGCCGGGGCTCTCAGCGAACAAATTCATAACGATAAATATCGGAGGCAGCTGGGAAATTAAGAGATGGAAAACTGATAAGTTCATTCGACTCTGCAGAATGATTGACTCAGAATTGAATATGCCCGTCGTGGTGCTTTACGGCCCGTCCGAAAGAAAGGAAGCGGAGGCAATTGCGCAATCATCCAAAACGATTCTTGCTCCTCCAACTTCCCTCCACGAAATGGGAGCGATAATCGAAGCATCACGGCTTCTGGTTACAAACGATTCCGGACCAATGCACATTGCAGCGGCTTTGAATGTGCCAACTCTTGCCATCTTCGGTCCGACGAGTCCGCATCTCCAGGGACCTTACGGAAACACTTCCGTGAGAGTACGAAATGAAACGCTCGAATGTTTAGAGTGCAACCTAACAAAATGTCCGATTGGAAACTTGTGCATGACAGAACTTGAAGCAGAGACTGTTTTCCAAAGTCTGCTGAAACTAATCTCAAAGATTGAACAAGGAGCGAACAAAGTCGATGAAAGTATTTGACTTCAATATACCCGACTGTAAAAGGTTCACGGGCTATAAGCCGTGCTTTCCCTACAAGACTTGCTACGAAGGATGCACACAAAACGATAGAAGCTTTGGGAAGAAAATCTTAATAATAAATCTCGACGCAATGGGCGACGTGTTGATGACAACAGCGCAGTTGGAACCGATCAAACGGAAATATCCGGAGAGTTACATCGGCTGGGTTACGTTGAAATCGGCCGCGCCGCTCCTGCAGGAGAATCCCTTAATTGACGACGTGTTTGTCTGGGACGCAGAAAGCTGGCTCATTCTAGAGCAAATGGCATTTGATCTGATTTTGAATGTCGACAAATCAACAAGGTCTGCCGCGTTGACGATGAAGTTGAGAGGAAAAGAAAAACTCGGCTTCGGATTAAATGAAAATGCCCAGATAGTTCCGCTGAACAAAGAAGCGAGCTATAATTACAAACTCGGCATCGACGATTACCTGAAATTCCGTGTCAACCAGCGCACCGGACAGGATATTCTTGCGGAGACATTCAAACTTCCCTACCAGCGCGATGAATATGTCCTGAGGTTAACCGAAGAAGAAATCGCATTGACGTCATGGTACAGGAAGTCCAAAGGCATCGGGGATAAAGAAGTCGTCATTGGTTTCAACACGGGATGTTCCAATCTTTATCCGAATAAGAAGATGACCATCGGACAACATCTGAAACTCATAGAAAAATTTTCGCACCAAAAAAACATTAAAATGCTTCTTCTCGGCGGACGCGAGGATTTTGAACGAAACGAACAGATTTATTCAACTGCGATAGAGCGAAATCCGGAGTTGATGACACGTCTTTTCAATACACCGACAACCGAGGGAATACGCAAAGGAATTATTTACGAGAATGCTGCGGACATAGTCATCACCGGCGACAGTTTCGGAATGCATCTTGCGATTGCACTGAAGAAATATGTGCTCGTTTGGTTCGGGGTAAGCTGTTGGACGGAAATAGACCTTTACGATAGAGGGACAAAATTCATTCCCGAAGGACTCTTCTGCTCTCCATGTTGGAAAAAATCATGCCCCTATAATCTCGAGTGCATCCAAATGATTGACATAGACAAGATGTATTCGACGGCAGTTGAGTATACTGAAACTATCAGGACAGATAAAGTTAAACTCGGTGGTGTTTGGTCAGGCAAAAATGTCCGATGAGACTGCGTAGAAATCTGAACAAGGCTCTACTTTGTGACGGAAGAAATGCCGTAACTTCTCGAGGCGTTCAACAGCTGATATACCGGGACACTCAGACTCTGTTTGACAAAAGTGCCGTAAGGAGTTGGGCTATATCCATTGAATGAAGCAAGCATCGAAGGCTGCCATGTGTCGTGCCACACCCAGGCGGTCCAACCGATTCCCTCTTCCGCACAGAAATTAACGAGCGGTTTCCCGTAATTTTCTTCTTCGTAAGATGAACTCATCTCAGTGTCAAATCCCCATTCACCGACGAACACCGGATAATGCGCATGCACTTGACGCAAAATATATTTCCACGTAATGCCTTTCCAAGGATAAGGATGAATTTCATAAACTACGTTTGGCCTTTTCACCGGATTAGAAATCGCGCCGCTTAAGTCGTATCCCCAATCTACTCCTGACACCATCACCAGCGCAGAAGGATTGGCAGAATGAACAGCGTCGACCAACTGTTCCGCAATCGGCATCCACACGTTCCACGTTATAAATGCAGGCTCATTGAAAGTTCCGTAAATAACCCACGGTTTGTCCTTGTAACGATATGCAATTTGCCGAAGCGCATTCACGGCTAAATTAAGATTCGGATTGTACGGATTCCCGTGCCACGGTGGAGTCGAAGCCCACGATGGATTTTCAGTTTGTCCGGTGAGCGGATTTCCGTGCGCGTGCCAGCCGATGAAAGCATAAATTCCGTACTTACCCGCCCACGCCACAACGCTGTCGACGTAATCGGAAAGATAATTCGGATCGCTCGAAAACAAATCCGGATAAATTGGAACCCTGACTATAGTGACTTTCCAATCCTGAGCAAGGACTTGGAAATCTTGTTCATCAAGATGCTTATCAACTTCAGACAAAAAGCAGGGATCGGCAATGGAAACGCCTCGGAGTATTTGTGGAACACCAAGACTATTAACAATTTGATTGCCCGAAATAAATAATCGAGGAGGACCAAAAGAACCGGTGGGAGCAGTCGGTGATGATTGCGAACAGCCGGATAAAAAGAAAGTTAGCCATACAACAAGACATGCCAAAAGTCCACAGAGAAATTCTATTCGTACTTTATTATTTCCTGCTTTGCGGAGTCCCGTAAAAATTTTTCTCCTATGCACATCAAAATCTTGCGCAAAAGCCGAACGGAATCAAGTCGCGCGCAGAATCAGAACGTTCTCGATGTGATAGGTTTGTGGGAACATGTCAACCGGCTGGGAGTGAACAGGCGCATATCCATGCGACACAATTTCCTTCACATCTCTTGCCTGCGTCATCGGGTTACAACTCACGTAAACGATCGTTTTTGCACCGAGCAAATGGAGATTCGAAGCTATCTTTGGATGGAGTCCGCTGCGGGGAGGGTCGAGCACTATCAGGTCAGGCTTTGGCAGACTTAGCTTCTGAAAATTTGCCATCGGATCTCTTCCCTTGAAAAGTTCGAGCAGGTCTGTCTGGACAAATTTCACATTCTCAATGCCGTTTAAATTGGCATTTTCCGCCGCGTCTTTCACTGCTGACTCAACTAACTCAAAGCCGAAAATCTGCTCAGCCAATTCGGACAAGTAAATAGAAATGCTTCCTGTGCCGCTGTAAAGATCGTAAATGACTTCTTGCTTCCCGCTCACGCCTTTCAGCGCGGCTTCATAAAGCCTCTCGGCTTGAAGAGTGTTCGTCTGGAAAAACGAAAGCGGAGAAATCCTGAACGAATATTTCCCAATCTTTTCGGTTATATAGCCGTTGCCGAAATGAACACGCCACACTTTTCCGTTTGCGACCTGCGCACGTGTCGAATTGACTATCGAAGCAAATGTCGAAACGAAAGAAAGCTCGTCGTGAAGTTTTGAAGCGAGTTTTTCCACCGCATCGTCTTCATTCAAAATCACCAAGCTGACCATCAACTCGCCGGTTGAAAACGACTTCCTGACTGTCAGAAATCTAAACAGACCGGTGTGACTTTGGGAATCATAAATTGTAAGGCCCAGCTCCCTTTTCAAATTAGATTCAGGCGCAATTGCATTCCTAAACCAATTCAAGACAGTATTTACTTTTTCATCCGCAAGATAGCAGTGTTCGATATCGATAGCTTTGTCATACCTGCCCGGCGCATGGAAGCCCAAAGCAACCTTCACCGGATCATTCTCGAAAATCCTGTAAGGATTGTCGGAAAAAGTGAACTCAAGTTTGTTGCGGTACTCATAAATTTCTTCGGCTCCGACGGTGTCGGCAACGTCGATCTGCAGACCCGCTGTTCGCTCAAACGCATCGACGACGTGCTGACGTTTGAAACGGATTTGTTCGTCATAATCAAGATGCTGCCACCTGCAGCCGCCGCAGACTCCGAAATACCTGCACGGCGGCTGAACGCGATGTGGTGAGGGAGAAACGATCTCGACGACCTTCGCTTCCGCATAATCTTTCTTGCGCTTGAGAATTTTCGCTTTCACAGCGTCGCCAGGTACGCCGCCGGCAACAAAGACAACACAGCCCTCGATCCTCGCTATGGCTTTTCCTTCAAAAGCTATCGAGTCTATTTTTAATTCCACAATTTCATCGACAGTTATCATGCTACTATTATTCCAAGTATGTCCATTACGTTGGTGTCGGTCGGACCCGTAGTTATAAGCCCGCCATATTTTCTAAAAAAAGAATTTGAATCGTTCGAGGAGATGCGTCTTTCGATTTCTTCTAATCCGCCGTCAACTTTTTCAAAAGTGTTGAACGAAGCAAATGCACCCGCATCGTCGCTGTTCCCATCTTTGCCGTCGGTTCCGAAGGAAAAGACCGATGTTCTGGTGACCACAGAATTATTCCTTGAAAGCGCGGCTAACTTTCTCAATGCGGTCAGAACGAGATGCTGGTTCCTTCCTCCCTTTCCGTTTCCTTTTACTCTTACGGTGGTTTCACCTCCAAGGAGTATCAGTGCCGGCGCAGGAATGGGATTGCCCTCGAGTTCGATTGATCTGGCAATCGACACCAAAAAATCCGCAGCGTTCTCTGCGTCCATTTCAAAGAAACGTGTGAGGACAAGCGTGTTGAATCCATTCTCAATACCGACTTTTTCCGCAGCACTCAGCGCGTCCGCATTCGACGCGATCATTCGCACAACATTATTTTCGAATCTCGGAATCGCAAAGTCTTTCCCTGCCTTTTCCAAGAAAGGCAGTATCGATTTCGGAACTTTGTCCTTTAATCCGCTCTTTTCGAGAAGCCTGTAAGCATCGTTCGGAGTCGTGTTGTCACGAACAGTTGGGCCGCTCGCTATAGAGATCACATCATCGCCGGCAACATCTGAAATTATCAGTGATATTTTCTTTTGTTTCGGCACGAGAGCGGACAACTTCCCGCCGCCTAAAACTGAAAGATGTCGTCGAATCAGGTTTATTTTCCAGATAGATACGCCGTTGTCTAAAAGAGCCTTGGTCATCTGTTTGATGTCGTCAAGACTCACTCCTTCCGGCGGAAGAAAAATTGAGGCACTCCCGCCGCCGGAGATCAAAAAGAGAAGCAAATCTTTTTCGTCGCTCACGGCAACAAAATCGCGCACAGCTTTCCCTGCTTTTACACTCTCTTCATTTGGAAATGGATGTCCGGTGTGGAAAAACTTGAAGTCTTCGATATCGAAGTGTCTTTCTACCGGAGTGGCGATGATTCCGTTCACTCTGCCGCCTAATTTCCTTTTCACTTCAAATGCCATAGCTTCGGCGGATTTTCCGATTGCGACACACTTCACCTCGCGATAGTTTCTCAAATCTATCGAGTAACCAAACGAGTTGAGTTTGTCAGCAGTCAAATGGAATTGATGCTCAAACAGTGTGGAAGGCTTAACAGTGTTGATCGAGTGTTCAACAATTCTCTGCAGAAGCCTCTCCGCAGAAACAGCTCTTTGATTTTTCATTTGCTCGAAATCTTCAGCAAACCTATTCGGCTGCGGTAAGATTCCAAGTCGGCAAGAGGATTGTCCGAAGTGGAGAAAATGTAAAGTGGATAAAGTCTGTTATAAATTTTCATTGCTTGGGCAAGCAAACCCTTCGATGACGCCACAGGATCTGATTTATCTATTTCTTTTCCGAAGATGATATAATCGACGCCTTTGAGTTTCATGTAGTCGCGTTTTGGATTGAAGTGCTCCGAGATAGGCTCCGTCCCGCTGTGAAGCTCGTATGCGGAGAATTCGCTCCCGATCTTGTATTTCTTGCAGGCATCAATAAAAGCTGAACCATGTGCGGAAATGTTTTCACCGAAACGACGGCGGCCGTCTGTCTTCTCGTTGTTTATGAAAGTCCCCAGCTCCATTCCGTTTCTGTCGAGATACAAGAACAATTCAGAATCCCATTTAGACTTTCCGAAACGAATCAAGAAGAAATCCTTATATGGTTTCTTTGCAAAGCGCATATCCCTGTTCAGTCTCACTAAAGTCCTGTTGAACTTCGGCTCGGTATCAAGGACCGGATTGATGAACTTTATGAATGGGCCAATAGAAATTACAAAAGAGCGCGCAGGATTTAATAGATATTCTTCGTAATCTTTTCTGTGCTTTCTGAACCATGTAACCGAATTGTGCTTATACAGTTCACCGAAAAATTCGAAAGTCTCTTTGGAAAACCCTTTAAACTCCTGGACATCTGTCGGTTCCTGCGACTTAACAGTCTTCACTTGTTTTACCGTTTCAATTTTTCTTGCAGATATTTCAGAATTCCCGATGAAGACACACGCTCCTGCTGCATCGAGTCGCGTTCTCTAACGGTAACGGTTTGATCCTGAAGTGTCTGGGAATCTATCGTTACGCAGTACGGTGTTCCCGCCTCATCCTGCCGACGGTATCGCCTTCCGATTGAACCGGCGTCGTCATAGAAAGCCCTGAAGTCTTTCCGTACATCGTTGAAAATATTTCTTGCGATGTCCGGCATGTTCTCCCTATTGACAAGAGGAAGTATTGCAACCTTGACCGGCGCAAGCCGCGGATGAAGTTTCAACACGGTCCGAATTTCTTTGCCGGTATCTTCCTCGGCATAGGCATCTACCAAAATTGTCATGAAAGAGCGGCTTGCTCCTGCGGAAGTTTCGATTATATACGGGATGTATTTCTCCTTCGTCGCATCGTCGAAATACTCCATGCTCTTTCCGGAATACTGTTGGTGTCTTGTCAAATCAAAATTAGTGCGATTGTGTATTCCTTCTATTTCTCCCCAGCCAAACGGAAATTCATACTCAATGTCGTAAGCATCTTTAGCATAGTGTGCCAGCTTGTGTTTTTCGTGCCGCTGAAATTGGAGCTTCTCTTTTCTGATTCCCAGATCCAAGAACCATTGCATTCTCTCCTGCCGCCACCGCTCGAACCATTCGTCGTCGGTCCCGGGTTTGACAAAGAATTGCATTTCCATTTGCTCGAACTCGCGAGTCCTAAACAACCAGTTTTTTGTATTTATCTCGTTGCGAAACGCTTTTCCAATCTGCACGATTCCAAATGGAAGCTTCTGTCTCGAAGAGGCAATAACATTTTGATAATTCACATAGATGCCTTGAGCTGTTTCGGGTCGCAAGTAAACTACCGCGGATGAATCCTCGACAGGTCCGATGAAAGTCTTGAACATCAAATTAAATTGCCGCGCTTCAGTAAATTTTCCCTCTTGCTGGCACCTGATCGCCGGGCGGTTCGGATTTCTTGGACACATCACATCTTCGAGCTGATCCGCTCTGAAGCGGGCTTTGCACTCTTTGCAGTCAACCATAGGATCAGTGAAATTCTCGACGTGCCCCGATGCTTCCCACACTTTCGGATGCATCAGGATTGAAGCGTCAATTCCCTCGATATTTTCCTGAAGCGTCATCTTCTTCCACCACTCGTCCTTGACGTTTCTCAAGAGCTCCACACCAAGCGGGCCGTAATCCCAGCAGCCGTTTAATCCGCCGTATATCTCACTTGACTGAAAAACAAATCCTCTTCTTTTTGCGAGCGATACAATTTTGTCAAGATTCAAATCTGATTTAGTCGATTGTGCCATCTCTGATTCGCTTTTTTGATTTTAATATAAAAAATGGACGCGCAATTGACAAAAGATGATGTGAGAATAGAATGAATTGCCGAAATTGGACGATTTATAGGTTCAACTTTTCAGTTGGCTCAAATATAAAATTCTTTAGAAGCCATCTTGACTTTGAAAGGTAAAATTTCGCATTTTAAGTGGCAATCGGGAAACGGCTTAGAAGTCAAAAGGATAATAGGGTGATTCTGTCGATTGGTATCATAAAAATGGAAAGGTTAGATGGAACCAGAGGAGAAAACGGTAGCGCAAAATCGGCGCGCGAGATTTGAATATCAAATTCTTGAGACTACGGAGGCTGGTGTAGTTTTGAAAGGAAGCGAAGTTAAGTCTGTCAGGCAAGGAAAGGTGGACATTAGTGACTGCTTTGCTACTTTAAAGGACGGAGAAGTCTGGTTACACAATATGCACGTTGCAGCCTACCAGAACGCAGGTCCGTTCAATCACAATCCACGTCGAACAAGAAAGCTTCTCTTGCACAAAAGAGAAATAAGAAAATTGATCGGCAAAATGAGGCAGAAAGGACTTTCCCTCGTTCCGCTAAGACTATATTGGAAGCACGGCCTCGCGAAAGTTGAACTTGCAGTTGCAAAAGGCAAAAGATCTTTTGATAAACGTGAGACAATAAAACAGCGCGACCAAGAGCGCGAGATGCGTCATCGCGACGCAGAAGCTTGAACAATTCCAGTGATTATCCCCCACCGCTACAAGGAGAAAGATAGATAGGGTTGTTTCCTCCACTCAACGAACAATTAGACCTAATTAAGCGCGGCGCCGCAGAAATAATTCCAGAAGGAGAGTTAGCTCAAAAGATTGAGAGGTCAATCAAAAAAAATACTCCTCTCAATATAAAGTTGGGATGCGATCCGAGCCGACCTGATTTGCACCTTGGGCATTCTGTCGTTTTGAGGAAGCTCAGACAGTTTCAGGATATCGGTCATACTGCAATTTTAATCGTCGGAGATTTCACAGGGATGATCGGCGACCCATCCGGCAGGAACAAATCACGCCCGCCGATGACGCTGCAAGAAACACGACAGAATGGTGAGACTTATTTCCAGCAGGCGTCGAAAATCCTTTCGCCAAAAAATCTCAGAATAGTTTACAATTCCGAGTGGCTCGGCAAAATGAGCTTCGAAGAAGTCATAAAGCTCGCCAGCAAATATACAGTCGCCAGAATGTTGGAGCGAGATGATTTCGAAAAACGCTACCATACAGAGGAGCCGATAAGCGTTCATGAATTTCTCTACCCTCTTGCACAGGCTATGGATTCCGTGGCAATTCAAGCGGATGTCGAGCTTGGCGGAACGGACCAGAAGTTCAATTTGCTGGTGGGACGAGATATTCAGCGCGAATACAATATCGAGCCGCAGGTTATCCTGACAATGCCCTTGCTTGTTGGGACAGACGGCGTAGAAAAAATGTCCAAGTCACTTGGAAATTACATCGCCATTACCGATACTCCCGATGAAATGTACGGCAAGACACTCTCGATTCCCGACTCTCTCATTTATGATTATTTTGTCCTGACGACGAATGTGCAGGAATCTGATCTCAAGAATATCAAGAGAGAATTGGGATCAAAGTCGGTAAATCCACGAGACTTAAAGAGAAAGCTCGCGAGGGAAATTGTTGCGCTTTACCACAGCCACGAAGCAGCGGTTCAAGCAGAAGAAAATTTTGACCGCGTGTTCATTCGTAAAGAAGTACCGGAAGAGATTGAAGAAGTTACTTTAACAAACAGCGGCAGCCAATTGACCGTTTTCCAATTACTTGTCAACATCGGTGCAGCCAAATCAAACAACGAGGCACGCCGATTGGTAAATCAGGGTGGTGTCGTGATTGACGGCTCAAAAGTGGTCGATCCGAACACACCTATTAATCTGAGCGCACCCCTCATTCTCAAAGTTGGGAAACGAAAATTCTATAAGGTAAGACAATAAAGAAGGAGATGTGAAATTGTATGTTCCAACAAAAATATTCTTTACCAAAGGGGTAGGTCGCCATCGTGACTACCTCCAATCCTTCGAGCTTGCACTGCGTGATGCAAAGATCGAGAAATGTAATTTGGTGACCGTCTCAAGTATCTATCCCGCGGGATGTAAGCGCATTCCGGTTGATGAAGGAGTTAAACTATTACAGCCGGGACAAATAACATTTTGCGTTATGGCTCGGAACTCAACCAACGAACCAAATAGGCTCGTTGCCGCATCGATAGGCGTTGCGACTCCAAACGATCAAAACCAATACGGATATCTCTCCGAACATCATCCTTTCGGAGAAACTGACGAGAAGGCCGGCGAATATGCTGAAGATCTCGCCGCTACAATGTTGGCATCCACCCTTGGGATCGAATTCGATTCGAACGCCGACTGGGATGAACGCGAAAAAGTCTACAAAATGAGCGGAAAGATAGTCCGAACTTTCAACGTGACTCAATCTGCAGAAGGCGACAAACGTGGTATCTGGACCACAGTTGTTGCTGTCGGCATTCTCCTTCCCTGAAGAATAAAAATAGACTCAACTAAAACAAAAGCCCCGTTCAAAAGAACGGGGCTTTTTCGTCTCAGGATTTGTAAAGGCTTCTCCGTAGGATCCTTCGGACTATCCCGCCGTTCTCAGCGCTTCCGCACCGGAAACCACTTCGAGCAATTCTTTTGTAATTGCCGCTTGTCTGGCGTTATTGTACTGGAGTGACAGCGTCGAAATCAAGTCGCTCGCATTTTCGCTTGCGTTGTCCATCGCTGCCATTCTTGCGCCTTCGCTGGCGGCATTGCTCTCCAGCAGAATTCGCCAGACTTGGTATTCAAGATGCTTGGGTATCAATGCCTCAAGAATGGACGCTTTATCAGGTTCGTAGATGTACTGCAATTCGACGCGCTTCCCTTTTTGCTCAAATTCCTCCTTGGGGATTGGAAGAAACTGTTCGACCACCAGACGCTGTTGGATAACATTCTTGAATTCATTGTAGATAACATCTACTCTGTCGTACGAGCCGTCTAGAAATCCTTTAACAACCTCAGATGTAATTTTTTGTGCGCCAGAAAACTGCAAGTCGTTGAATATGCCGGAGAAATTCGCAGAAACCTCAAATCTTCTCTTTGAGAAGAAGTCATAACCTTTCTTTCCAACTGCAAAAAGCTTCACGTTTCCGGCAGCGAAAATTCCCGCATAGTTGCTTTTGATGTGCTCCACAGTTGCCTTAATTATGTTTGAGTTGAACGCGCCGCAGAAACCGCGATTCGCAGTAACTACAATTATTGCGACTTTGTTCACTTCCCTTGGAGTAACAAGTTTATTTTCACTAAGGTCTGAATTTCCGGCGAGGTGCCGCATCAATTCCCCTATCTTACGAGAATATGGACGAGCGGCAAACACAGCATTCTGCGCGCGGCGCAACTTGGCTGCAGCAACCATCTTCATCGCCTTCGTGATCTTCTCGGTGCTCTTCACACCTGCGATACGCCGTCTTATTTCGCGCAGAGTAGCCACTTTTTACTCCTTGATGGAAGCTTTAAATGACGCCACAAATTCCTTAGTTATTTCGTGCAGCTTCTTATCAGTATCGGGATCGATGTCTTTCGTATCAGCAATCCTGTCGAGAATATCCCCGTGTCTCAATTCCATCATCTCAAGAAATTCTCTTTCGAATCGCTGAATACTCCCAACTGGAAGCCCGTCGAGATAGCCATTCGTTCCCGTGAAAATCAACGCCACTTGTTTTTCGACCGGCATCGGCACGTATTGATTCTGCTTGAGCAGCTCAACCAACCTCTGTCCTCTCGTGATCTGCGCTTGTGTAACTTTGTCAAGATCAGAACCGAATTTTATAAATGCTTCCAAGGCTCTGAACTGCGCAAGATCCAAACGAAGCCTTCCTGCAACTCTTCGCATTGCTCTGATCTGTGCGTTGCCGCCGACACGGGAAACAGAAATTCCGACGTTGATAGCCGGGCGGACGCCGGAGTTGAAGAGTCCCGTCTCAAGATAAATCTGGCCGTCGGTAATCGAAATGACGTTGGTTGGTATATATGCGGAGACGTCGCTTGCTTGAGTCTCAATTATCGGCAGCGCGGTTAAACTTCCGCCGCCTTCATCATCGCTCAACTTGGAAGCGCGTTCCAGAAGTCTGCTGTGAAGATAGAACACATCTCCCGGATAAGCCTCGCGTCCCGGCGGTCTGCGAAGAAGCAAAGAGACTTGCCGATAAGCCCAGGCGTGTTTCGAAAGATCGTCATATATGACAAGCGCGTCTCTTCCGCTGTCACGGAAAAACTCGCCAAGAGTGCATCCGGAATACGGCGCAATGAATTGCATTGGAGCCGGAACACCTGCGGTAGCCGACACAACAGTCGTATATTCCATCGCCCCTTCTTCTTCGAATTTAGCCACAACTTGAGCAACTGTGGACGCTTTCTGTCCGATGGCAACATAAATACAATAGACAGGTTTTACTCCTCTTCTCTTAGCCTCTTCGGTATGGGTAAATTTTTGATTTAAGATAGCGTCGATCGCCACTGCGGTTTTCCCCGTCTGCCGGTCGCCAATGATAAGCTCACGCTGGCCACGACCGATTGGAATCATCGAGTCGATAGCTTTTAAACCCGTGTTCAGTGGCTGTTTGACGGGACTTCTCGAGATTACTCCCAGCGCTTTCCTCTCAACCGGCATGAACTTCTCTGTCTGAATAGCTCCTTTGCCGTCAATAGGCTGTCCGAGTGGGTTAATGACACGTCCGAGCATCGCCTCGCCGACAGGCATTGACATAACTCTGCCGGTGCGTCGCACCTGGTCGCCCTCTTTCACCAGCGTATCGTTGCCGAATAAAATGCAGCCTATGTTATCTTCTTCGAGGTTGAGAGCCATTCCGAAAACACCGTTTGGGAATTCCACTAATTCGCTCGCCATTACTTTTTGCAGTCCATACACGCGAGCAATTCCATCTCCGACTTGGAGCACCGTTCCAACATCGTAGACATCAACTTCGCTCTCGAATCCGGAAATTTGTTTTCTTAAAATCGCAGTTATTTCGTCAGGTCTTACCTCAGGCATGACAACCTCATATAATTAAACTTTACTATTTTCAGTTTTGGAGTAACGAATTTTCAGAAAGCTGTTTCTTCAATATCTCAAGCTGGCGGCGAACGCTCCCGTCATACACCGTGTCGCCAATCTGCGCCAAAAATCCGCCGACTAAACTCTTATCCAGAGAAAAAGAGACGCGAACTTTTTTGTTCGTAAGCTCTTCGAGTTTGGAATGCGCCATTGCTCTGTCCTTCTCATCGAATTCATACGGAGCCTTCAATTGGGCATTAACAATACCGAACAATTCATCGAGAAGCACGGTGAACTCTACCGCTATTCCTTCGACGAGGCTCTCTCTTCCTTTTTCGACCAAGAGAAGAAGAAAATTCAGCGTCACCTCGTCAATCTTTTTTTCAAACAGCGTGCGTACCACTTTATTCTTTTTCGCATGGTCGATTACCGGGCTCTCGAAGAAAAGTCGAAGGTCACGTGAATCGGAGATCGAACTATGGATCAGACGCATGTCGGATGCTATCTCATCAACCTTTTTCAGTTCAGAGGCGAGATCCAGAAGGGCGCCCGCGTATCTCTTCGCTACTATCGTTCCCTTCATGTTTCCCCTTAGTTCTTAGGCAGCGAGTTCAGGAAATTCTCGACCATTTTTTTCTGACGAGCCTCATCGATTGCCTCGTTCAAAATCTTCTCGGCAGCTTTCACAGCAAGTTCAGCCACCAAGCCGTGAAGTTCAGTGATTGCGAGCTGTTTGTCGCGTTCAATTTCCTCACGAGCTTTTTCAAGAAGCTTATTGGATTCGGAGTGAGCTTTCGAGACAGATTCATTCCTGACCTTCTCTGCAAGCTCTCTGGCCTCTTTGATAACTTGTTGAGCTATTTCCTCCGCTCTCGTGAGGTTCTTCCGGTTCTCTTCGAGAACTCTCTCGGCTTCTTTCTTAGCTTCTTCGGCTCGCTCGATGGACTGGCGGATGGAATCCTCACGGGCATCCAATGCTGCCAAGATCGGCTTCCATGCAAACGCTTTCAAAATCACCAGAAGAAGACCGAAAGTGAGTGCAGTCCAGATTATTAACCCAGTATTTAGCTGTAGCATCTCAAACTCCAGATAGAATTTGGAGTGTTCACTCAGCAAACGCTCAGTTCACACCCCCGTTTTCTTACTTCAATGCAAGAATAACCATGATAACTTCTGCGAAAAGTGTGACGCCTTCGATGAGCGCCGCCGCAATAATCATTGAAGTTCTTATATCTCCGGAAGCTTCCGGCTGACGGCCGCTGGCTTCCATGGCGGCGGCAGCTAATTTTCCGATTCCAAATCCACCGCCAATTACGGCAAGGCCGGCACCGAGTCCAGCGCCAAGGTGAGTCAATCCAAGATCAGGCATTTAAGTCTCCTCTCGTTTTGTGAAAAGTTTTAATGTTCTTGATGAATAGCTAACCCGACAAAAAGCGCAGTCAGCATTGTAAAAATATAAGCTTGTATCAGTCCTATCAGAATTTCAAGCAGGCTTATGAATACTGCGAATGCTATAGAAACTGGAGCGACAAAAATCGAATGAAATATAAATATCAAACCTATTAGAGAAAAAATCACGATGTGTCCCGCAATCATGTTCGCAAAAAGACGAATCGCCAGCGCAAATGGCTTCGTGAAGAGTCCAAGGGCTTCGACGATCACCATGATCGGAAAAACGAAAAGCGGGATGCCCGGCGGCATGAGACCTTTGAAATATCCAATGAACCCATGGTCAACAATGCCGGCAATCTGAATAACAAAAAATGCAATTATTGCGAGAGAGGCCGTCACACTTAGGTTGCCGGTAGGCGTCGAGCTGTAAGGAATTAATCCAGAAAAATTCGCGAAGAGAATAAAGAAGAATAGTGTTAGAAAATACGGGAGTAGTCTCTTTCCTTTTTCGCCGATAGCCGCAAGCACAATGTCGTCTCTGACAAACACGACAACAGTCTCGAGCGCTCTTGCCAATCCTCGCGGGACATTAGAGTCCTTGTATCCTTTCATTGCTGCCTTCACAAAGATTATCAGAAGCAGCGCAGCTGCCCACAATATCACAATATGTTTTGTGAGTGAGAAATCAATGACCATTCCTCCGATATGAACTGGCGGAAATTGCGGAAGATGAATTTCGCCAAAGGGTTGAAACTGAAGGACGTGCGAATCGGTAACGTGCTCGATTATCCAACTGCCGTTCGAAGCGCCGGAGGCATGCGAGGCGACAGCTTTAGCCGTATCGGCGGCGACAGATCCTGCATTAGCTGCCATCAAATTAGCTGAAGAAAGAATTCCAGAACCAAAAATCACGGAGTCAACTCTTTAGTTGTTCTTTTCAACGCAATTCTTTTGTTTAGAAAGATCACCTCGAATACGGTCATCGCAAAATAGAAAATCAACAAGCCGGTAACCAAAGCTATTAGATGCGTACCGAGAACTTTTACAAGAAGTATAAATATTCCGAGCAGGAACAGCAAACGTATTCCCATTCCAAGAAAGATGCCTTTCAGAAATATAAGGCTGCTCCTGTCGATAAATTTTTCAATTGTCAAGAAACCGATGATGCCATTCAACACACCGAGCAAAGCTCCGAGAAAAAACGAGCCGCCAAAACTGCCGTTCCCGAATTTCCAGATAAGAAGAGCCGAGATTATCCCCATAGTAGCAATTGAGACCGTCAGCATAATTGCCGTTTTTCTGCGCAGTAATCGGATGGAAGCATCAATCTCTTTTCTTTGTATCACGCTTGCCTAATTTTTGTACTTCTTTAAAAAAGTTGTAGAAACCACCAATCAACCCTGCCGCAGCGCCAATAAGGAGCAGCCAAGGGGATGTGTTAAAGTGTTTATCGAGAAAATATCCAACCAACAACATACCGGCAACAGAAGCGGCCAACTCCGTACCGAGTCCCATGTAAGGCGCAAGCTGTCTATACGCCTCACCTAAACTCTCTCCAATACTTTGCTTTTTCTTCACCCTTCTCACTAATCATCTAAATAACTCACTCTTCTGATCGGGCCTTCGCTCTCCGCTCATTTCGCACTTGCCATCGAAAATCGCGCCTTCATCGATAACAAGCTTCGACGCATGGATATCGCCCTTGATCCTTGCCTTGCCTTCCAAGACCAACTTATTCTTCACGTTGATGTTGCCTGTGATCTTTCCACCTACAGTCACAGCCTGCGCATCGATATTGCCGGTGATCTCACCGTTCGCTCCAATGACAAGATCGCCGGTCAAAGACACATCACCATTAACTTGTCCATCAACACGAAGGCTTCCGGAACTCGTTATCTTTCCTTCGAATCGAGATCCGTGTGAAATAATATTTACTTGTGCGTCATCTTTTGCCATTTCAGTTCTTCACAATCAAATAGTTTTCTGGATTTAAGTTCTTACCATTTTGCCAAAGTTCAAAATGGAGATGAGGCCCTGTACTCGTAACGCCTGTTGAGCCGACAAGAGCAATCGCTTCTCCTCTCGACACTTTTGTGCCCACAGCGACGAGTGCTCTCTCGCAATGTTTATAAACTGTAATGAAATCACCGGCGTGGGCGATTATTAGAGTATTGCCGCCCGTCAATGTCCAATCGGAAAACACGACTTCTCCAGGGGCAGGCGCTACGATCGGCTCGCCTTCCTGGGCAGAGATATCGATTCCGTAATGTTGCATTGCATAGTCAACGCCTCGCGTTACGAAACCCGCGACCGGCATCATAAGCGGTAAAATCGAACTTGCGTCTTCGTTCGAATAAGTGGAATTGTAAGTCCCCGGAGAAACTGGTTGGTAAGTAGCCGTATATTCGTTCGAAACTTCCTTGGACACTTGCTGTTGTGCAGATCCTTCCGATTGGTTTGTGGCAGCAAATTCCGTCGTATCTGCAATGACACTGTCACCCAACACGTTCCGAAGCTTCACATTGTAAGCAGTCAAATACGTAATCTGCTTTTCAACATCGTTCACCTTCGATTCCAGAATTCTCATCTTTTCAAGTTGCTCTGCCTGCGTACTAAAATATGCCGGCAGTATCAATCTGCCGAGTGGCGTATAAATCAAAGCCACCGTGCTGATTGCACCTACGGCGACAAATCCCAAGAAAATAACAAGCGACAGTTGAAATCTGGACACCTTGAATGTTCGGGACGGTCTTTCTGCATCTGATAATACGACAAACGTCAGCTTGGCTGACGCTGTCTTCTCGTGCGATGATTTGTGCTGCATGTTAACGAAGCATAATATAGAAACAGACCGCCAGAATGTCAATGAATGGAGTTCACGACACCCTCATGACCCGCCCCTCGTATTGTGTACCTATACAAAGTTACTGATCCGGTCCATTGGCAAACTGACTTGGATAAAAAGCTTCTGGAGCTAGTGGTCGGTAGCCTTCGGAACCCTGTGCCGTTTCTTCCCCGTTGTGGTCTCCTCTGATCCATAGTCGTTTAATTTGCTAATACAACATTAGATC
This sequence comes from Bacteroidota bacterium, assembly GCA_023381615.1. Lineage (GTDB taxonomy): Bacteria > Bacteroidota > Ignavibacteria > Kryptoniales > JAKASW01 > JAKASW01. The sequence continues at coordinate 76,888 of JAMCQL010000042.1, read as the reverse complement.
GTTTTGGGGGCACGCCAATGCCAAGCAAAGATCTAAATCTTTGCGAGGGTCGCAACGCGCGCAACCGTTTCGATGGCGATGGCAGACAACGCCGCGCCGTAATCGAGATCGATGTTTTCCATCGTATCTTTCGTGTCATGATAGCCGGTGCGATTGATGTCATAGTTTTCCATGAAGAGAACAACCGGCGCGCCGATGTCGGAGAAAATCTGACCGTCGGTGTTATAGAGCGAACTCTGTGGATCGTCGTGGGTTCGGACCTGACCGTCCAGTTCCGGATGTTGCGCAATCTGAGGGAGCGTGACCCCATCCTGGCTGCGCTTGCTGCGTCCGCTTCCGTGGCGCTCAGGGCGCAGGTTCCATTCTCGCGTTTTCGCGTTCCAAAGCATGTTCGCCACATGGGCTTGATACGCCATCTGGAGTGACTCACGACTCTTGCCCGGTGAAATCTGAAAGATATCTTGCGCGTTGTCACGATTGTGCGCGATCATATCCATCACGAAAACGCCCACGAGGCAGACCGACGATAAATCGACGAACTGATCCTCGCCAACTCGCAGTTTAAGAGTCCTTTCGACCATGGATTGGCAGAAATGCCGCGCGCCCAGGGAATCGGCAGGGAACTCTTCGCCGGTAAGATGCAACAACCAGACATCGCGCTCCAGTTTACCTTCGCGGGCGAGTCTCAGAAAGATGGGCGCTGCCTGCAGTAGCGTTGCCGTCGCCGAGTCATTGTCATCGGCGCCCGCGGCAGCGAGTCGCGCCCCCGACCCGCCGCGCGATTTCTCATAAATATCCTCCATGTACGCGGTATCGTAGTGGTCTCCCAAAACGACCGCTTCCATTCGATTCTTGCCGGGTATAACGACAAGAATATTGCGCTCCCGTTCGTGTCCTTCTTGATTGATTTTCCATCCGCCGAACAAGGGGAAATCGAAATCGGTTTGCCAGCGAAAGGGCAATTCCCCCACAACCGCCTTGCCTTCCATTCCAGCGTCAGCGATCGCTTGCCGATGCCGGCCGATCAGGTACTCGCCGAGTTGTTCGAGGTCGCGGTGATGATGATCCACACGTTGCAACGTCGGCTGATCCTGCACGACATCCGCGTTATCTTTATTGAGGTAACTACCATGCGATAGCGTCAGGATATCACTCCAATACGCCTCCTCGTAAGCGCGTGTCGCCGTCGCCTCGAAAGTGATTGCATCGGGCAATGGTTGATCAGGCTGCAAAAGAGACTGCAGCGCCTGTTCAACTTGCATCGCTTCTGCGCACCGAGTAGTGTGGCGGGACAGCTCCTTCAGCCAATCATCCAAGGCTTCTGCTTTCGTCGCCCGAATCAAATGGTGCGCGAAACTCCGGGGCATCGGTTGTTTGCCCAACGCTGCCCACGCATCGAAAAGTGCGACGATGTTGAACGCGGTCTGGTGCGCGTAATGATCGTGTGAAGTTTCAAAATATTTCAGTGCCGACAAATAAGCTTCGCGCTGTAGTAACCTTGGCCATAACTCCACCGGGTGAGCGAGATCGAACCTATCGATCCGGTAGGCCGTCAGGTAGCCAAGCAGCGCGTCATCAAGCAGTTCGATTTGACCGCTGTGATGCGACAGGAACGCAACCAGCGGACGGTGCCAGTACACTTCATGCAAGCCGACGCGCATCGCGGGAAATTGAAAACGATAACGGAAAATTCCCCCTTCGATCAACTCCGCTGCGGCTCGCTCAATTTCTTTACGGGATGCGTTCGGGCCATCGAGCAGCAATTCCCCGCTTTCACTCCATAGCTGACTATTGCGCCCAATCGGTTTGTCATACAAATCCATCGCGTCGAGTGACGTGCTGAAGAGAATTCGCGCCACTTTGTCCACTTTGGCGCTCCTTGCCGCAGCGTCTTCATAACGATGCACCCGATTCCAGCGGTTGGTGCGGCGATAGGTGTTGAGCAATAACTCGGCATGCAGTTCGGTTTCCTTCTGATCGCGGCGCGGCTCATGGAGCCAGCCTGATTGCGGCACGCGGATGCCGTCGGGTCCGTCATGTCGAACGACAAGTCGCTGTAGGGGCAGTTGCAAAGCAAGCGGCAGTTGTTTCTGCAGGCGGTGATAGACCGGGATTCCCCAAAACACAAGGCTTCCAGGAAACGGCAGCAGGTGTAATTTGCCATCCAGATACTTTTGCTTCACGACAACCGGCAAGCTGCTAAAAGGCACAAAGGCCAATAGATATTTCACATCATCGAAGGAAGAGTGTTCGGTGACTACGAATCGCCGTGTCCAGATCGGGAGCGGCTCATCGTTCCAATAAGCATAACTGGAATTCTTTGGTGACGGCAGGATACGAAAACCGATCTGCGCCAGCTGTGCCGCGTCCTTCGCGTCCTTGCCATACGCCGCATGTAAAAGATGCGCGACAAAACCGATTGCCTGCCGCTCGGGAAGTTCTCGTCCGGGTGCAGAGTAGAACGATTTCCAAAAGGCGCGTTCGGGACCCTGTTCACTGGAGCCGAAAAGTGTCCAGCGAACCCGGCTCATGTCGTCCTGTGTCCTTGAGAGCGCCAGGGGCAGAAGAATCACGTAACGTTCGTGATCGAGGTGCCCGGCGCGAGCAGCGATTTCGGCGGGCCAATATGGATTATCTTCGAGATTCCTTCTCTGGTGTCCGGCGATGTGATGCGCTGGCATCCCGCGTCCCAGCTCAAGCAATTGTCCCATGATTTGCCTGGCTATATTCTCGAGACCTGGGTTGAGCTCGTACTCTTGCTCAATTTCAGACACATGCCAACCATACGGATCTTCGTCTGTGAACAGGGTATCCATCGAGCCAAACGGGCTGCGGCCCAAACGCGGAGGCGGCATAAATTCAGAGTAGGCCGGAAGGGGATAATTGCCCGCGCCTTCAAACCACGGGTGACCCGCGATCAATCGTTTCCATCCGAACGCACCATATGTATTCATGGGTTACTGCTCCCTGTTATGTTAAAAGTCAAGTATAAAGCTGAAACAAATACATTATCTGTTTTTTCTTTTGCTTATGCTTAGTAAGAAAAGACCGGGTAAATAAACTTCTCTACTTTCAACATCCTATCTGTCTATGTATGTTCTTTTCTATGTTATCATTTTTAGTTCGCTCAATTATTATAACAATATAGTTTTGCTTTTTCTATAAAAAATAAATCAACCTGTTATGAATGGTCATCCTCTCTATTTATAGCTTTGATAAATCTCAGCTACATATTAGAAGAGCCGCAAGATATAACATTAAATTAGTGAGCACTGAAAAACGCACAGTTAAAAAAATGTCCGAAGGATCTCGACGAGTCCCAACGGGTCTATCGACCCAAAGGGTCGTGGACAAGTCGTTGACCTTCGGATTGGAAACACAGATTGTATTATGGGTAAACTCGTGATGGAGTTCGCAATAAAGATCACTTTGCTGCGTGAACGGAACCGAAATAAAAGGAAAATTGGACTATAAGAAGCTGACTAGGGTCGGAGGTCTTTAGTCCAATTTTATTTTTCTACCCTATACAGCACGACATCACTCGAATGTCCCGTACGAATGCCTGAGCCGCAAGTTTTATTCCCTCGCTGAATGTCGGAAACACGTGAATGGTATCGATCAGATCATCTATCGTAACTTTGTGCCTGACTGCCATGACTGCTTCGTGGATCATCTCCGCGGCGGCCGGCGCGACAATGTGGCATCCGACTATCGCTTTCGTGTATGGATCGATCACTAATTTTATTACACCTCGATTTTCTCCCACAGCTTTTGCCTTCGGAACAGACGAAAGTGGCACCGTTCGGCATGCACACACGTTCATCCGCCGCATCAACTCCTCTTCCGTTAAGCCGACGCTTGCCACCTGCGGTGCGGTAAATACCGCATGGGGAATTTCATCATAAATGATTTTCTTGTGGGAACCGGTCAGTGTGTTTTCCGCGGCAATTGCTCCCTCCTTGGCTGCTACCGTTTCGAGCGCAAGCTTTCCAACACAGTCTCCCGCAGCCCAAATATTTTCGCTCGTTGTCCGCATTTCATCGTCGGCTTTTATGAATCCGCGCTCATCCGTCTCAACGCCCGCTTTCTCTAATCCCATGTCTTTTGTGTTTGGAGTTACTCCTGTGGCAACCAAAATCTCCTCAGATTTGAACTCCACTTCGCGTCCCCCAACTTTCACCGTGACTGCCTTGTATCCATTTTCTTCGCGAACTTTCTTTACCTCTGCGCTGGTGTGAATTGAAATTCCTTCTTCCTCCAACGCACGCATCAGCTCCGCTGAAATCTCCGGCTCTTCGAGCGGCAAGATCCGCTCCATTCTCTCCATCACAGTGATCTTTGTTCCGAAATGGTGAAACATCTGCGCGAATTCGAGTCCGAGCGGTCCGCCGCCTAGAACGATCATCGACTCAGGAAGATGGTCTAATTGCAGCGCCTCCACGTTTGTCAGATATTTTATCTTATCAATTCCGCTGATGGGTGGAATCTTTGCTTCCGAGCCGGTAGCTATGACAAACTTTTCGCCTCGGATTTTTTCTCCGTTGACCTCGATTTCATTTTTTGAAACGAACTGTGCTTTTCCTTCGATATACTCGACAGTCTTAAAGCTCGCTACGACGTCTGTGTAATTGCTCATGCGCAGTGAACCCACGACTTCGTCTTTTTGCGCAATAGCTTTTTTGAAATCGAATTCCGGCTTGCCTTCCATTTTAATAGAATCAAACTTCGGGCGCTGTCCGTAGTAGTACTGCGCCCCAACTTCGAGGAGATGTTTGCTCGGCACACAGCCGACGTTGACGCAAGTTCCGCCGATAGGAAGTCCGGCATTGATGATGACCGCCTTCTGTTTGAGGTCGTTTGCTTTAGTTGCGGCTGCAAATGCTCCTGCTCCGCCGCCAATTATTACAAGTGGATATTCTTTCATGATATTTTCCTTAATTGAGTTTTGTGATCTCTATTTCAGAAGTCTTGCTTTTCAATAATAAGCGACACAACTCAGAAACATGTCGGACATGCTGCTGGAGCCGGGTCTTTGACCTGTGCCGCGGATGTCGTGTCCACAACTGCGACTTTGTACCCTGCCTTGCGAAAAAAATCGACAAATGCCGCGGGCGCGACAATTGCCGGATCAAACTTTACTGTCGCTGATCCCTCCTTGTATTTAACCACCGCTGATTTAACGCCTTTCATCTGTGAAAGAGATGCCTGAAGTCCGTCTGCACATGCTTCGCAGTCCATTCCTTTGATATTCAAAACTGCGGTTGCGTAATGACCTTGCGTGTCAGATTGCGTGACTGGTGTGGCATTCACCGTCGGTGTAAGGTTCACATACGGGAAAATGATGGCAGCTAACGCGATGGTCGCCGAGATCCACACGCCAATTTTATTCCATTTCCCTGCTTTAACTACTTTGTCCGAATGGATCCCTTCAGGACAGGTTCCATCTTCGCACGCAACTTCTTTCTTGCGGTAAGTAAGGTGAAATGCGAGAGCGAGAAGAACGACAGTCAGGCCGATGAAGTATGGTCGGTAACTTTCGAGTGCTCCAAGAAATCCGATGCTCCCAACGCCAACCACGGCAAGCAGGGCTGGACCGATGCAGCAGAGCGACGCCACAACGGCAGTAATGACAGAGCCGACCGCTGATATATTTGAATGTTTCACCGTGTTACCTCCTTATACATAAATGAATGTGGCTCCTTTGTTTCCTCTCCTTCAAACATGTCCCTGAGATTTGACGTGAAGACATTCGGAACAAGCGAATAATAAATCGTCTGTTTGTCTCTCCTCGTGCACACAATGTTTTTATCTTTTAGCTTCCGTAAATGCTGCGAGACGGCAGAAGTGTTCATCTTCAGGCACTCAGCTAGATCGCAAACACACATCTCTTTGTGCGCATGCAGAAGATAAATTATCCTCAAACGCTGTCTGTTTCCGGCGACCGAGAGGAGATCGGCAAGTGTGTCGAGTCCGCGCTGCTCGGACAGATTTCTTTTGATGAGAGCAAATTCGGCTTTCGAGAACGTCGGGCCGATGCAAAGACTGCCTTCGACGTATGCTTTTTTCATGTGTATTTCCTTATATTAGCAAGTACTAATATAACAACAACATTAGAATTTAGTTCCCGGTGTTTACCAGAAAGATTTTCTCCGTTCAATTTTTTATAAGATAATTTGTCTACGGGCTAGAAGCACAGCCGAGAAGTTCAAACACAGAGACACCTGAGCCTGAGGCTCATCCGCCTCTGGCTGAAAGACACTGGAATAAGAAATCCCCTTTTGTCCCCCTTTTTCAAAGGGGGATTCAGGGGGATTCTCCGTGTTCTCTGTGTCCGTCCGTGATTCATGGACGGATGGTGATATTTTTTTCAATAGGGTTTTCAACCAAGTTTCTAGCTTAACGGTTCCGCCTTGATCATTTCTCCTTTGAGGTCGTTATTGCCCCGAACACAACGCCAAACTGTCGGAACGGTTTCGCTGTACTTACTCAACTTGGGTTGCAATATGCTCTATTCGGATTGAAGAAACACTTCGGCGGTTCTAATTAATTTCACAAAAGAGGGTGCATTCCTCTTTATAGAACTTGAAAAAGGGAGCAAGATTGAATAATCTTAAGTAAGTCAAAAGAGGTAATGCCCATAATCAGAGTTTTCGCTGACGCTATAAAGACTCCGGACAATTTCGCCGCGAGTATTCCAGAATGTATTTCGTGGAATCACACAGAAAGTCCTCACTATTTCCGACTGTCCGTGCGCAGAACCGGAACAACTTTTAATAAGAGAGAGAAATCATGAAGAAATTCGAAAGTAAAACACAACGCGATTCCAACTTTCTACAAAACGAAGACATGAACAAAAACCTGCTTAGAAAACTCAATGCGCAAATGAGTGAGATCCGCAAAGGTGGGGGCGAAGAAGCGGCGCAGCGCCAGAAGAAACGCGGTAAGATGTCGGCGCGCGAGCGCGTGCAGAACCTCATAGACCCAGGAACAAATTTTCTGGAACTCGCTACGATGGCTGCGTTCGGCCTTTATGAAGAGTATGGTGGTGCACCGTCAGCCGGTATTGTAACGGGAATTGGCAAAATCCACGGGCGGGATATTGTAATTGTGGCAAACGATTCAACCGTCAAAGCAGGAGCCTACTTCCCTCTCACGATCAAGAAACATCTCCGTGCGCAAGAAGTAGCGATGCAGAACAATATCCCAATCGTGTATCTCGTCGATTCTTCAGGAGTGTTTCTGCCAATGCAGTCGGAAATTTTTCCGGACAAAGACGACTTCGGAAGAATTTTTTACAACAATGCGATTCTCAGCTCGATGGGAATTCCCCAGATCGCCGCTGTCATGGGCCCTTGCGTGGCTGGAGGCGCATATCTCCCAATCATGAGCGACGAATCCATAATCGTCGAAGGAACCGGAAGCGTTTTTCTTGCCGGGCCTCACCTTGTGAAAGCGGCTATCGGAGAAGAAACCGATACCGAAAAACTCGGCGGCGCAGAAACACACTCATCAATCTCAGGAATAACTGATTATAAAGTGAACTCGGATTCCGAAGCGCTCCAACTTATCCGCAAACTTTTGTCAAAGTTTGGCGCAAGAGAAACCGCCGGCTTCGACAGGATTGCATCACACCAACCAAAGCTTGATACGAAGGAAATTTACGGAATCTTGCCCGGCGACCGAACGAAACCGTACGACATGTATGAGATAATTGCCAGGATTGTGGACAACAGTGAGATCGACGAATACAAAGCAACGTATGGTAGATCCATCATCTGCGCTTACGCACGCGTCGACGGCTGGTCAGTTGGAATTGTGGCAAATCAACGGACGACTGTGAAAGCGAAAAAGCCCGATGATTCCTCCGAAATGCAGATCGGCGGAGTGATTTACTCGGACAGCGCCGATAAGGCAGCAAGATTTATTATGAACTGTAACCAAAAACGGATTCCTCTCGTATTCTTGCAGGACGTTACTGGTTTTATGGTTGGAACTCGAGCAGAGAGAGGTGGAATCATCAAAGATGGCGCAAAAATGGTGAATGCGGTTTCAAACTCCACGGTACCTAAGTTCACTTTTATAGTCGGCAATAGTTTCGGCGCAGGCAACTATGCAATGTGCGGAAAAGGATATGAACCTCGTTTAATCTTTGCTTGGCCTTCGGCGAGAATTGCGGTAATGGGGGGCGATCAAGCGAGTCAGACTCTCCTAAGCATTCGACTCCGGTCCGCCACAGGCGGAGAAAAAGACGGGAGAAAGATTTCGAAAGAAGAACAAACAAAGCTCCTCGATGAAATAAAGAAACGATACGAAATGGAAATGGATCCAACTTATGCTGCGGCACAATTATGGGTAGATGATATAATCGATCCGATAGATACGAGAGAAATCATTTCCCGTGGGATTGAAATGGCAAACAGCAACCCAGTTATTCCTCACTTCAATGTAGGCGTTCTGCAAACTTGAAATCAATTATTACCCGTTTCGTAGTACCAATTTTCCTGCTTTTGATCTTTGTTGGGAAAACTTCTGCTCAAGTAGATTTTCTCAAAAAAATGTTCGAACCGGAAGTCTTTCAGGTAACCGAAAAACTTCGGAGATACATAGAGAATGAACTCCCGCCGGTAACTCACGACAGGACAGCAGAGATGAAAGACATAGACCTGATCTTCGCAAAAGGAATGGAATTGTCAAAAAAGCAGGTGGGCACTGCCCTGCTCGCGATTTCGTTTGCGGTCTTGAACAGAACCGACATAAAACCAACATTCCCGCTCCTTGGCATTATTACGCTTCCACTTCCGGCGGAGGATTCTGCAGATGCAGTCGCACGGATAAACAAACTGCCGAGGTACATTTTCCCTGACTCGCCGCAGAACAAATGGGGAGACAGCGACAAGCTAGTTCACTTTTTCGGCTCAGCCTATTTGACTTATGAAACTGGAACAAAAAAATTGCCGGATGTAATTGGAAATCTCATAGAGCAGGGTGAGGTTGCTTTCAAGTTGGATACTGCGGCAGATCCGAGAGATGTGTTCACAAACAGATTAGGTCAGCAGTTTGGAGCAGCGTTGAACGATGGCAGAGATGTATTGCCGTCGGACTTCTTGAGCGCGACGTATATTAAAAAATAAGTTTCTTAAGGAGTTCCAAGTCTTCCGCGGTCGTGAGCTTAAGATTCAAATTATGCGGCTCGACGACAAATGCCTTCACACCGATTCTTTCCAAAAGCATTATTTCATCAGTAACATCTGAAAAATCCGAAACGGCATCATAAGCACGCGAGAGAAGTTTTGAAGTCATCACCTGTGGAGTCTGGGCTGCGAAAATCTTCGAGCGGTCAATTGTGGAAACACAGAAGTTCGATTCATCAACCACCTTCAGTGTGTCTTTAACTTTCGCAGCCAAAAACGCTGCTCCATGTTTCCACCCTGCTTCGATAACTCTATCCAAATCCGTCTTCGACAAGAGCGGCCTTGCCGCATCGTGAATGCAAACGAGATCATCTTCGGAAATTGATTTCTTTAAATTTTGAAATGCATTCTTCACTGAAGATGGTCGCTCTGTTCCACCTTCAACAATTTCCATAAACCCCCACAATTCCATTGGTTCCACTATTTTCCTAAAGTCAGAAATATTTTCTGGTTGGACTGCAATGCAGATTCTCTTAACATCCCCAAGTTCTGCAAATAGTTCGAGAAGGCGGAGGATAATTGGTCTACCGCCTATCTCGATCAACGGTTTAGATAGTCCACCGAGACGTTTTCCGGAACCCGCCGCCGGAATGATTACGCCTATTCCCCTGCCCATTACAATATCAGCATTGCATCGCCGTAGCTGTAGAACCGATAGCCTTCTTTTATCGCCTTCTTGTAAGCACGCATCATGAAATCATGTCCTGTGAAGGCGCTGACCAGCATTATGAGCGTAGTTTCCGGCAGATGAAAATTCGTTATAAGATGGTCAACTACTTTGAAATCGTAGGGCGGATAGATGAACTTGTCCGTCCATCCTCTTCCTGCTTTTACATGGTTATCAGTCGTGATGTTTGACTCTAAAATACGGACTACCGAAGTACCGACGGCAAAGATATTTTTCTTTGCATTGATAGAGTCGTTAATTCCCTTTGCGGTCTCGGGTGGTATTTCGTAGAACTCTGAATCCATTCTGTGTTTGGTCAAGTCCTCAACGTCCACAGTTCTAAAAGTTCCTATTCCGATGTGCAGAACCACTGGAAGAATTTTTACCCCCTTCTTCTCTAGCTTAGCAAAAAGCCGTTTGCTGAAATGCAGACCCGCGGTTGGAGCGGCAACTGCGCCGACAACTCTTGCGTAAATCGTTTGATAGTCTTCCTTGTCCTGTTCGGTCGGATCTCTCTTTATGTAGTGCGGTAGAGGCATTTGGCCGATCTTGTCAAGAATTTTGTAGATGTCGCCTTTGAAATTGAACTTTATCGTTCTGCCCCGGCTTGTCGTGTTGTCAATTACTTCCGCGTAAATCTTTTCGTCGTCGAAATATATTTTGTTGCCGATCCGGACTTTCCGCGCCGGCTCTACGACGACATCCCAAATGCCTTCATCGTGGTTTAATTCTCTTAACAGAAGAACCTCGATCTTTGCGTTAGTCTTTTCTTTTCTGCCAAGCAGCCGCGCAGGAAACACTTTGGTTTCGTTGACAACCAAAGCATCGCCCTTCTGGAAATAGTCCGATATCTCATAAAATATCTTTTCCTCCATCTGCTGCTTCGCTCTATTCAAGACCATAAGTCGAGAATGATCCCTTGGCTGAGCAGGAGTCTTCGCAATTAAGTTCTTAGGAACCGCGTACTTAAAGTCGGTAAGTTTCATCATGGCATAATCCCTCCCATCTGGTTTTTAAAAAGGCGTCCCGTCCGAAGGATCCTTCGGACACCGCGGGACGCCGAGATTACGGATCATCTCTTCGATTTCTTCGTAGGCTTCTTGGCCGCTTTTGCCGGCTTAACAGCAACCGGGTATTTTATGGCTGCCCGCGCCGCCGCCAAACGTGCAATTGGCACTCTGAATGGCGAACAACTCACGTAGTTCAATCCAATCATGTGACAGAATTCTACAGACGAAGGCTCACCGCCGTGCTCGCCGCAGATACCAACTTTCAAATCCTGACGTACTGATCGTCCTTTTTCCTTCGCGATTTTCATCAGCGAACCGACACCGTCGCGATCCAAAACCTCGAACGGGTCCTTCGCATAGATTTCCATCTCCGTGTACGGAATGAGGAACCGAGCCGCGTCGTCGCGGCTGACTCCAAGAGTCGTCTGGGTCAGGTCGTTTGTGCCGAAACTGAAGAACTCTGCGACTTTCGCTATTTCATCCGCAGTGATGGCGCCGCGTGGAACTTCGATCATGGTGCCGACAAGATATTTGAACTTCACGCCTTTCTCGTTCATCACCTCTTCAGCAACGCGTCTGACAATTTTCTCCTGATTCTCAAGTTCCTTCACGTTGCCGACAAGAGGAATCATGACTTCCGGCTCAACTTTCATTCCCTTCTTCTGCGTGTTTGCCGCTGCCTCGAAAATTGCCTGACACTGCATCTCAGTTATCTCAGGATAGATAATGCCAAGTCTGCAGCCGCGGAATCCAAGCATCGGGTTGAACTCGTGAAGTTCTTCCACTCTCTGGTGTACTTTCTCAAAGCTGATGCCCATCTGAGCGGCAAGTTCCCGCTGAGCCTTTTCTTCGTGCGGCAGGAATTCGTGGAGCGGCGGATCAAGAGTTCTGATCGTGACAGGCTTTCCGTTCATCGCCTCAAAAATTCCCTCGAAGTCTTCGCGCTGCAGCGGAAGCAGTTTCGCTAGAGCTTTCTTGCGTGCGTCCAAGGTATCAGCAAGAATCATCTCGCGCATTGGACCGATCTTGCGTTCACCGAAGAACATATGCTCAGTGCGGCAAAGGCCGATTCCTTCCGCGCCAAAAGCAACTGCGTTCGATGCTTGATCGGGTTGGTCAGCATTTGTGCGAATCTTGAGATTCCGGTACTTGTCAGCCCATGCCATGATCTTCGCAAACTGCTGGTAAATCGGCGCATCCTTCGGATCGAGTGTCTTGTCGACAATTACCTGCAAGACTTCCGAGGGCTTCGTTGCAACTTTGCCTTCGACCACTTCGCCAGTTGTGCCGTCGATTGAAATCCAATCGCCTTCTCTGATGATTTTTCCGTTGACGTGCATTGTGTGCGTCGAGTAATCTATTTCTAAAGCGGAGCATCCTGCGACGCAAACTTTTCCCATCTGTCTGGCGACAAGCGCCGCGTGGGAAGTCATTCCGCCTCTCGCCGTCAAAATACCGGATGATGCGTTCATTCCTCTAATATCTTCAGGCGAGGTTTCGATTCGGGTCAGGATCACCTGTTCACCGCGTTTAAACCACTCTTCAGCATCCGGAGCGTTGAACACGACGCGTCCTGTCGCTGCTCCCGGTCCCGCATTCAATCCTTTCGCGAGAAGCCGATTGTTCTTTACTGCCGCCTCTTTCTCGTTCAGATCAAAGACAGGACGAAGAAGTTGATTTAACTGGTCAGGCTCAATTCTGTTAAGAGCTTCTTTTTCTGGAATAAGTTTCTCTTCTACCATATCAACCGCAATCTTGATCGCTGCAAATGCAGTTCTCTTTCCGATGCGGCATTGAAGCATATAAAGCTTGCCTTCCTGGATCGTGAACTCGATATCGTTCATGTCTTTATAATGTTTCTCAAGTGTCTTGCGAATTTTTTCGAGTTGATTATACACTTTCGGATTTTGCTCGGCAAGCCGCGAAATCGGGATCGGCGTTCTAACGCCAGCAACGACGTCTTCGCCCTGCGCATTCATCAGGTATTCGCCGTAAAAAATGTCATTGCCGGAGGCCGGATCGCGCGTGAACGCGACACCCGTTCCGGAAGATTCTCCCATATTTCCGAACACCATAGCCACGACGCTGACAGCCGTTCCCCACGATTCGGGAATGTCGTACATCTTTCTGTAAGCAATCGCGCGATCGTTGTTCCAGGATCCGAACACCGCGCCAATCGCTCCCCAGAGTTGTTCCATCGGATTATCCGGGAAATCATGCCCTGTCTTCTCTTTGATCGCCTTCTTAAAGAGGTTGACGAGATCCTTCAAGTCCTCGGCGGTCAACTGCGTATCCTGGTGAATACCTTTTTCCTTTTTCTTCTTTTCTATTATCGCTTCGAAAGGATCGATCTCATCTTTGTGTGTTGGCTTCAATCCGAGCACCACGTCGCCGTACATTTGAACAAATCTTCTGTACGCGTCGTATGCAAACCTCAAGTTGTTTGTCTTCTTGGCAAGGCTTTCCACGACGTCATCATTGATTCCAAGGTTAAGAATTGTATCCATCATCCCCGGCATCGAAGCGCGCGCACCAGACCTAACGGAAACAAGAAGCGGATTGTTTTTGTCGCCGAATTTTGCGCCGACAGACGCCTCAAGACGCTTCATCGCTTTCGTAACTTCGTCCCTCAGTGACTTCGGATAATTTCTTTTATTGGCGTAATAATAAGTGCAGACTTCGGTTGTAATTGTGAATCCCGGCGGGACAGGCAAACCGATATTGGTCATCTCTGCGAGATTAGCCCCCTTGCCGCCGAGCAAGCTTTTCATTTCAGCCTTTCCGTCGGCTTTTCCGTTGCCAAAGAAATAGACGTATTTTTCCTTACTCATTTTTTGACCTCCATTGGGCGTAGTTTTCTAAGTTTTGATAGTCAGTCAGGTAGGAATTGAACAGGTTGAGCGCTCCATGCGCGAACGGATTTTCGAATTGCATTCTTTCCGGGTGCCACTGCACTAAGACGATTCTACTTGGTAACTCTCCGTTTCCTTCAATAGCTTCAACGGTTCCATCGTCCGCTCTCGCCACGACTTTCAAACCTCTGCCGATTCTCTCGGCAGCTTGGTGGTGCGCGCTGTTCACCATACCATCTTCTTGTTCAATGAAATTTGTGAGCTGCGAGCTTTCATTTAGTTTTACTTTGTGATATCTATCTTCATCTTCCGATATTGCTTTGTGATTCCTGTTAAAATACTTCTGCAAATCTATTATCAACGTGCCACCGAAATAGACATTGCCGATCTGCAAGCCGCGGCAAATTCCAAGGATAGGTATTCCCTTTTTGAGCGCCTCCTCAATCAAGAGGTACTCGAAACCATCTCTCTCGGAATTAATGTGAACTGTCTCGTCGGACCAGTCTCCGTAAAGTTCAGGAGAAACATCTTCGCCGCCGGTAAGCACAAGGCCATCGAGCTTTTCCAATTCCCTTTCACCGCCATTTTCTCTCGATAAAACTTCAACTTCGGCATTCGTAATCCGCCTCAGGAATTTTTCGTAGTTCGCGTTCTTCTCACCGCAGTCCGAAATGCCGATCCTAAGCATAAACCTCTCCGAAGGTCTTTGTCAGGACAGTGTCTATGTGCTCTTCTCCGAAATTAATCACGGCTTTTTCCTGCAGCGCGTAGATGCGTTTTACTTCTTCCTTCTGACTTAGCTCTTCGTCAAGAAAAATCCGGACCGCATCTTTAGCTGTCGTAACTGCAATCGAATCTTCATTGCCGCCGAAAATCTCATCGATGTCGTACTCATCGTACCAATGATGATCGCGGAAGACATTTCTCGTTACAATCTTCGCGTTCAACTTTTCTATGCCTGCAAAGAATTGCTGGGGATTCGCAATTCCACAAAAGGCGGCGACTTCTTTGTTATTCACCTTTTCAAGCGGAAGAACGGTTCCTGCGTAATCAGAAAAATGCGATGGAACAAAACTCACTCCCGAAACAGGCGCACTTGTATATTCATCAAGCAAATCGAAATCGATCCCATAAACCCCGAAGTTGTCGTGCGATGCAAGGACGAGTACGTCCGCCTGTCCGATCCGCCTCTTCGAGTCTCGAAGATTGCCGGCAGGCAAATAGTTGTCTTTCAAATCGTACAGAGAGCGTTTTAGCAGAACAAAATCCACGTCGCGATGCAATTCTCTGTTCTGCAAACCGTCGTCAAGAATGAAAACGTCGGTTCCAAATTTTGCGAGAACGGTTAGTCCGGCATGATGCCTGTCTTTGTGAACTGCCACCGGCACATTTGGGAAACTTTGCGAAATCAGCGCCGGCTCATCTCCCAACATCTGGACATCAGCTTCACTTCCAATTCCTGGACAGGAAATAATCAGTTCGTCGGTCACACGCTTGTAGCCGCGGGACAATACTGCCGGTCTCTTTCCAAAAGCCAAGAGTTTTTCAATCAGAAATATTACGAACGGAGTTTTACCTGAACCGCCGACGGTAATATTCCCAACAGAAATCACAGGCACAGGAAGCTTTTTTGTTCTGAACAAATTATTGTCATAACCAAAGTTGCGCAGAGAAATCACTCCGCCGTACAAGGCGCTGAACGGAAGCAATATGTTTTTTGTGACGCTCGCCATTAAACCATCTTCAAAATTAGTTCTGCCGCACGGTCAGAAGCGCCTGGTTCGCCAAGAATCTTCTTAAGCTCGACATATTTTTGTCTGATCTCATCTGCGACTCCGTTGCGGGTAAGGATCTCTTTTATGATTCCTGCTGCTTTATGCGGCTTAAAATCGTTTTGGACCAGCTCTTCCACAATTCTTTTCTGTGCGATTATATTCACGAGCGAGATCGAATTGAGCTTAACGAGAAATCTTCCCATTAGATAATTGACCGCGCTTGTTCTGTAAACTACGACCATCGGCAGATCGTGAAGCGCTGCTTCGAGAGTCGCTGTGCCGCTCGTTATTATTCCGGCATCAGCCGAGCCCATGAGCAAATCAACTTCGCGACTCAGATGAGCCTGCACGCCCGATTTGCTCATAATCTCTTTATAGACTCTATCATCAATTCCCGGCGCACATCCTATGACGACATCAACGTTAACCTCTTCCTGACGCAACTCTTCTTTGAGTATGCGCACGGAATCAAGCATAGTCAGCAGTATGTGATTTATTTCCTGCATCCGACTTCCGGGAAGCAAAGCGAGAAGCTTGTTTCCCATATTTGAATATCGGCTTCGGAAATTCTGTATTTCATTTTCGCCCGGATTCTTCATTTCATCAAGCAGCGGATGGCCGACGAAATGCGCGTCCACTCCTTCACGCTTGTACATGTCCTCTTCGAATTTGAAGATCGTGAGCATCAAGTCAACGGTGCGGCGAATTTTCTTGACGCGTCCCTTTCCCCACGCCCAAACTTGTGGGCTGATGAAATAGATTACTTTCAGACCTTTTCTCTTCGCCAGCTCGGCGAAACGTAAATTAAATCCAGGATAGTCGACGAGGATTACTGCCGATGGTTTCTCTGTCTCGACCGCATTCAAAAGGTCGCGGCGCACTTTTCTAAAAAAAGGAAGCTTTGATACTATCTCCGCAAATCCCATAATCGACATTTCTCTGACATGATGAAGAAGCTCGACTCCTGCTGCTCTCATCTTGTCGCCGCCAATTCCAACTACTTGCACGTTGTCTTTTCTCTTCATGCTTTCTACTAAATGAGCCGCATGTTTGTCGCCGGAAGTTTCGCCAGCGATTATCAAAAGGGTCTTCATCAAGCGATTCTCCAATGCTCAAGATAAAACACACATAGCAAGATGGTTATCGAGCTTAGTGCAATTAGAGAAGACCGCTCAGAACGCAGCGCCCTTGAGAAATTTGGTTTGTCCCGCGAAGCGGGATCCTGTGGAAAAATGTTCTTGCCTCCAAATTTCGTAAGGCTTGGTATGAATCGCCGAACGCTCTTCGTGTATTCATTCCAGTTTGAAAATGTCTGTGACAGATACACTTCCTCAAGGCTTACGATAACTGTGTACTGGTAAGCAAAATAGACAAATGCAATTAACGGAAGATAAGGCATAAGCGCGTTGGACATTATGCCAACGCCGATGTACATCAGAATATTTCCGATGTACAATGGATTCCTTACATAGGAATAAGGCCCACTCGTTACAAGCTGAGTTCCCCCGACTGTTCCTGTCGTGCGGGTTTCACTTCCTGCGTAGGAGACTCCCCAGAAGCGGATGCACTCGCCGATCGATGCGGCAGCAAATCCAATTACGAGAGATAAGATTGTTGGCGCAGCGAACACTACCATAATTGCCAAAAATGGGATCGGAGTGTAACTCCGGTAACTAAATAGGCGCCGCTTCCAGCTTTTATTTGATGATGAGTCTATCACTCGGTTAAGTACGCCTCTTTGCGCTTCAGCTCCGCACGATGACGTTTCCGGAAATTTCCCGCTTCGAATACTTTTCTGAATTTCTTCAGTACGTCATCAAAAGTTACAAATGGAAAATATGTAATATTGTTTTCTTCACAATACCTCAACAGTTCATCCTTCGCAAAAACAACGTCGGCATACTGAACGGCGCATCTGTCTGAAAAGCCGTTTCCTATGTAAACAATGGCGTCGTCGCTGCCGTTGTTCATCAAAATTTGATGACCTTTGCAGTTCGCACATTTTGTGCAATCTGATTCGTAAGGAAGCTCGATCTCGATATGCAGCGAATGAAAACGCGCTCCATTCGAATAGAACGAAACGCCTGAGATTCCGTTCGCCGCGAGAATCTTTTTGATGTAGAAATCGAGTCCGTCGCTAAGAACTGTCAACTCGATACCGTTTTCATTACAGAAGTTCAGGAAGTACTTGAATGAAGAATCGACTTCGAAATTCTCAACAAACTTCAGAGCATCTTCTTCGCTGACACTAACATATTCCGCTTCTTTCAGCAGAAGATCGCTGCCTGACAACTCTCCACTTTTCCATTTGCCGACAAGCTTAAGCGATTCCGCCTCATTGCCGAACTTCCGGAAGAAAGCGTTTCCGACGTCCCGCTTCGTGATCGTCCCATCGAAATCCACGAACACTTTTGGAAACAAATGCGTCACTGGCTCATCACCCAATCATCCACAAACCTGACCGCGACGACTTTTGAAACGCCCTGCTCTTCCATCGTTACGCCGTAAAGCGTGTCTGCCGCTTCCATGGTTCTTTTGTTATGCGTGATAACAATGAACTGCGTGTCGGTCGAGAATTTCTTGATCATTCTGACATAATTGTCCGTGTTGTTATCGTCGAGCGGTCCATCGACTTCGTCGAGGATACAAAACGGACTTGGCTTAACGAGATAAATTGCGAAGAGGAGCGCTATCGCCGTCAGAGTTTTTTCTCCCGCAGAAAGCAAGTCAATTGACTGTGGCCGCTTGCCGGCCGGCTTTGCCATTATTTCAATCTTTGCTTCAAGCGGATCCATGTTTGGTTCAAGCTTAAGATCAGCCTCGCCGCCGTCAAACAAACTTTGGAATGTTGTTTTGAAATTCTCTGAGATTTGTTCAAAAGTTTCCAGAAACTTCTGATGCGCGGTTCGATTTATTTCTTCGATAGTCGCAGTTAAAGTCTTTTCTGCTTCAAGCAAATCACCTCGTTGGGCGACAAGAAAATCCAAGCGCTGCTTCTCCTCGCTGTACTCAGAAAATGCAACAAGGTTAACAGGCCCAAACGATTCTATTCTTCCCTTAAGATAGTTAACTCTCTCGCGGGCGGCGCCTGTGTCAAAATCGGATGGCAGGTTCATTGACTTCGGTGTCTGTTCGGCGAGGTTTAAATTAAATTCTTCGTTTCCTCTATCGACAATAGCTCTTGCGTGAGCTTCAAGTTCACTGATTTTCAGACTTACCTGATGCGCCGCTTCTACGGCAATTTCGTGGCTGGCACGTGCATCTCTCAGCTTTTGATCCTCCACCTCCTCAGAGTATTTCTTCTCGGATATTTTCGCAATTATCTCGTTCGATTGACCATCGAGCGCTTCAATTTCTGAAGTAAAATTACCTTTTTGATCATCCAGCTCGCCCAGCTTCTGCTGGGATTGTTCGATCGCCAATTGGGCAAATTGGATGTCCTCTTCTGCCCGCGCGATGCCATCAAGATTCGTGCTCACTTGTTCTTGAGAGGACTGAATTTCTCTTCTCAGGAAATTAAGTTTGTTTATGCTCTCGATATGTTGAGCCTGGGCATCACGTAGCTGCTCGTTTTTCAGGCGATATTCTTCCTCGATAACTTTAAGCTCTTCGAGTGTTGCCTGATATTCTCGGTCCGATGAATTCTTTACAGAATTTAATTGTGTCAATGCCAATTCGATCGTGCCAAGCTCGCTTTGAGCTTCGAAGACTTCGATCTCCAATTTTGAAATACGAGTCTGTATATCGGCAATCTGCGTCTCAACATTCTGCAGACTACGGTCGCCTTCGAGACTCGATTGTTCGACTCTCGCAAGTTGAAGCTCAAGGTTGCGGAGAATTTCGTTCCCTGTTCTTATCGGGAGCATTTCCATTTCCGACTGAAGTCTTTCGATGCTTCTTTCAAGATCGGAAAGTTCCTGCGTGAGCCTCGCACTTTCGCTCTTGAGTTCTTCTAACTGTCTTAATTTGCCGACTCTGCCGCCTTCGGTCCGCCGCGTGCTGCCGCCGCGGATAATTCCTTTGGCGGAGAAAACGTCGCCGGCAAAATTCACGCAAACTATCGAGGTATCTTCCCGTAATATCCTCTCGGCTTCCGAAAAATTCTCAACAATGGCAACATTCTCGAAGAAATATTTTCCGATTGACTCGTGTTCCGGAACCATTTGCACATGGTCGAGGAGCCGCTTGTGAGCAACATTGCCGCTCCGGTGGGCGGGCGACACAATGCGATCGAGACAAACAAAAGTAACTTTTCCTAAATCACGACTGCGAAGCGCATCAACTGCGCTCAGAGCGGTGTGTTCATCGGGCGAGACGAGAAAGTTTGATGCTTCACCGAGGATAGACTCCGCAGCAATTCTGTAATCTTGTTCGACGTAGAAAACATCGCTTAGAATTTCGAACTTCGGAAGCCCATCTATCTCACCTCTGGCGAGGGCCTTTGCACCATCCGGCAGACCTTCCAGATGTTCCACAAGTCCATTTAGAAAATCTATTCTTGCCTCGTTCGATTGCAAGCCGTCGCGAAGTTTCTGTGCCCCAGATTTCTTCCGTTCCACTTCGCCGAAAAGCTCTTCACGATGCCGTTCAAGATCACTTAGCTTTGTCTTTTCCGATTCTATTTCGCGGGAGATCTTTTCTTTTTCAGACTTTGCGTGCTCGATCCGATCCGACAACTGATCTCGCTCTTCTTCGAGTTGATTCTTCCTCGTTACAAGTTCCTCGCTGTGAGATTTCACCCTTTCAAGCTTAGCGTGCGCTCTTTCACGTTCGTTTTGCTTGAGAGCTAGATCGTTTAGGATCGTGATGAGGCTGCCGTGGCTGACATTGGATTTCTCTCTCGCGGCAAAGAGCTGCTGCTCAAAATTCTTGAAGCTTTCCTGTTCAGCCGACAAAGACACAGAAAGAGTCTTCTCTTCGTTTTCTGTCTCAAGCAAACTTAATTTCAGTTCTTCGATCTGGGACGCGAGCGATTCGTTCTTGCTCGCCAAATCAACTTTACGCCTCTCAAGCGATGATACGTTCTCGTTGAGTCCCCTCTTTCGCTCGATCAGCACCGCTATTTCTTCTTCGATCGAATGAAGCTGACTCTGCTTTTCGGAACGCTGGAGGCGCAGTGCAGAAAGACTCTTTTCGAATTCTCCGATTTCTGATCGGATCAACTTCAACAATTCTTCCTGATGTGAAAGAGCATCGAGAGCGTTTGCTTTTTCACTCTCATTCAGCAAGAGGCTCTCCTTCAGCGGAGCGACTTTCGCGACTACAGAATTGTATTCGGAAAACAAGTACTGTTTTTCGAGCGAGGTTAACTCATCGACAAAGCGCTTATACTGTTCCGCACGTTTTGCCTGCCGCTCGAGCGAATTGACCTTCTTCTCAATTTCAGAAATAAGGTCGTTGACACGAAGGATATCCCGCTGAACATCATCAAGTTTGCCGAATGCCGCTTTTCTGCGTGCCTTATACTTCGTGACACCGGACGCCTCTTCGAACATTTTCCTGCGCTCGTCCGTATTTTCGCGCAGAATGTCCTCGACCATTTTCAGCTCGATTACCGAATAAGCAGTGGCAGCCATGCCGGAATCCATCAACATATCCTGTATATCTTTCAGCCGGCATTGATTTTTATTTATGAAATATTCGCTTTCGCCGGATCTGAATACACGGCGAGTTATGCTCACCTCCGCATAATCGATCGGAAGCAAACCTTTATCATTTTTAATGGTGATAGTGACTTCAGCCATCCCGAGCGGCTTACGATTTTTTGAACCGTTGAAGATGACGTTCTCCATGGAATCACTTCTAAGCATACTCGTACGCTGCTCACCAAGCACCCAGCGGATAGAATCAAGGACGTTCGTTTTGCCGCAGCCGTTCGGACCAACCACGGAGGTTATTCCACCGTTGAAAGTCAGTTCGGTTTTTGTTGCGAATGATTTAAAACCAAGCAACTCTAATTTGGAAAGAAACATTACGTAACTCTATTTCCGAAAATGAATTTATAGAAAAATTTTGTGTACGGGATGATTCCGTCAATCCCGTTGTAATAGAATGTTACAAGAAGTACCAGGACAATGATGATAAGCGAACCGATCAACCCAACTCGGATGGTCGGAAGATCGTAAATGACGCCAATCCCGTGGAACAATCTGAACAGGCTAAGCAGGAAAAGAGCGACTAAAATCACTATCGCCGCCCAGACAAATTTCGGATCGCTAAGGAGCCGAAAGAGTATCATATCTATCAAGATCAGCACGGCCATCGGAAGCATCGACCATGTCGCGATCGTGAACGCGCTTACCATCTGAAGTCTTATCTTGACCGCATAAGAGAAGAGTTTGATAACGACTGTAATCAATGAAACAAGCGCCATAAAGAAGACTGTAAACGCAATAATAAAGTCTATCGGATGCCAAATCAGATAGTCTATCTTCATTTTCAGAAAATCGCTTGGTATGAAGAGTCCCAGGAGTCTGTCGAACACATAATTGTCGCGAAATGCATAGAAAAGACTTGAGAGGTATATCGCGATTCCCGCCGCCACAAGCAACAATACAGTCGATGTTTGAAAAGCCGAAATCATCCGCTGGTCTCGTATATCAGCAAAGAAATTGTAAGGCCTGAAGATCGCGCGCGTTGCGCTCTCGCGGAACCACCGGCGGCTGTAATGAAGGTAAGTGATCATAACAAGAAGAAGCGTTGACAACACGACGTAAATTATCGGAGGAGTATCCGCGTAATTTCCGATCGGGAGACTCGGCAAAGTCTCATCGTTGAAGAGTGCACGAACAGCAGCAAACGCCGGACGTTTCTCTCTCCAGTAACTGACAAGTCCGAATGTATAAAGATACGGATGTCCGTTAGGCATGAGATGTGGAACGGCGCCTTGCCAATCCGCAAAACTATTTATCGATATGCCGGCAAAGTTCCCACCCTCGATTGCCTGGTACGCGTCAACAAGATACCGAGCTTGATGCTCCAAGGAAAGTGGATCTGCGTAACCGTTGTGATTACTAATCTGGGTTTGTGTGCCCACAGAAGATACAAAGAAAGCGGTGTTCGGATAACTAGTAGAAATTTCTTCGAGAAAGTCTTTCAGTTTGCTTGTCGAGTTGAATGGCGTCAAATCCAGGCCGATAAAATCCGCGCCTTTCTCGTGCCCGTCCGCCAAGCCTGTCAACGGAGTATAGTAAACTAATCTGTCGGTTTCGTTGTGAACCAAATCGGCAACGGAAGAAATATAATTCAGAGTTGCGCTTGCGGTCGGATCAAGATTGCTGCCTGCAGAGATGGCCACAACCGACGGATGACTGCAAGTCCGTTGAATTACCTCGCGCAAATAGCTCTGCAAAGTTCCCCGATACTGCCGCGATTCTAGAACGGAAGCCGGTGCATCCACCAACGGAACTTCTTCAAAGACCAACAAGCCAAACCTGTCGCAAAGATCAAGCAGCTTCCGTGAAGGAGGATAATTCACAACCCGTATTGCGTTCGCGCCTAAAGTCTTTATTACCGCGACATCTTTTTCTAACTGAACTTCATCGACAGCCGCATCCACTTTCGGATAATCGGCGACGTAACTCACACTCTTGATAAATGTCTGATCGCCGTTCAAATAGAACTTCCCTCCGGACACATTGAAGGTTCTGAATCCGATATTTTCGGAATATTCGTCGATCAACGAAGAGCCATCATATAGATAAAAGTGAAGCTCGTACAGATTCGGTTGAGAAGGAGACCAGAGATTTGGGTTCTGAACTTGCAGCGAGAGGTGCACTTTCGTGTTGTGGTTTTGAGTAAGCTCGAAGATGTTATCTGCTGATTTCGCTACAACCTTGCCCGCTGCCTTGTTAAAAAGTTCCACATGAGCTTTCAAAGGCAGCGAAGTTGCTGTTGAATCAATGCCGTATCGCGAGTAGTCCGAAGCGTAAACGACGATATCGCTTTCGACATCGGCTGAACTATAATTTGAGTTGGGAATTATCTTGACCGCCGGCTGATCAATATAGATCGCCGGCCTAACTTCAAGATATACACTTCTGAACAGACCGCCGTAGCACTTCGGCTGGAACGCAAGCTGCTTCAGGGGAATTGTCGTGACGGGATTCAGGTCGTTGCTGCTGATTATTTCAATGATATTCTCAGTGCCGGCTTGCAGAAGTCTATCGGGTATCTTGGCGTTGATCGGAGAATATGCTCCGTTATGAATTGCCACAAACTCATTGTTGACTCTGACTTCGGTTGATATTCCGCCGTTGCCAAGGACAAGTGTGAAAAGATTATGATTAACAAAACCTGTCGGAACAAAAATTCGCTTTTCGAATATCGCCTTCCCATCGTGATCGAATGTCGATGGCACAGTGATCGACCGCCACTTTTTGCCGTTGTCAACAGATACTTGCCACTCTCCCTCTAAATTTATCCTGCCTCTCGTTGCGGTAGTCTGCTCGTATCTCAGTCCGTGCTGCGCAAGTTCAGCCTGAGGAGTAGACTGCTGTGCGTGGAGAGTGCCTGCAAATGCCGCAAAAAGGATGAGAAAAAGCGAAATCGCCCATCTAGGAAGCTTAACGGAGGACATTTATTGCGGTTTAACTCCCATTGTTATTGAATTTAACTAAATTAAGAGGGGAATGCAATTGAAGAAGACTAGATTTTCCGGCTAATTTCGTTTATTTAGCTGAGTTAATACTTTCTTGGCGGCAGTCTCCCCGGCCCGGACCATCTCGTCCAATTTATTGAAATTGGCCCAATTTGTTCTTCCAACTTTCGGGTGTATCACAACGTCAGCCTCCGAGAGCCATACTCGGCTGAGATAATAATTGGTTATTTCGTCCGCTCTCAACGCAACTTCGAAGGCAGTACCAAGTTCTTGATCACGCTTCAAGTCCATCGCAACATCAACCGCGACGACCTTCCCTGAAAAAGTTTTTCGAGCGGCAAGTACCGGAACAGTGCCTGTTGCACTTCCATCAACCAAAAGCGCGTTACCCATTCTTAATGGTTCAACTATCCCCGGAATTGAGGAACTCGCGACAACAGCTGGAAGAATCCGACCTTCATTCAAGACAACTTCTTTGCCGGTCACGAGATCGGCAGCGACACACGCGAAAGGAATCTGCAAATCTTTGAAACGAATATCCGGCAACAGAAATCCGATAGTCTCTTCAAGTATACTGCGCGAGAGAACTGAGCCGGAAGAAGCGGCTTTGAGATAAATAACACTGCGTCCAAATTTTTTTACGACGTTACCGGGTTCATGCAAAGCATTCGGGTCTTCGGAAAGAAGGAAAAAAGTTCTTCCAATTTTTTCGTGAAAATTGCTCGAAAAGAATTTCCTAAAAACTTCCTCTACCTCTATGGCGTCACCATAATAAGCATACATTCCGCCGATGACCGAACCCATGCTCGTGCCAACGATCGCCCTTATCTTAATGCCTTCTTTTTGCAGGACTTTCAAAACGCCGATATGAGCCAACCCGCGGGCACCACCTCCGCCGAGCGCAAGGATATATTCAGAGCCTTTCTTACTAAATGTGACCATTCAACTTTCCCTGAAAGCCATAAAACTTTTTCATCAGTGTCTTGATTTCGTTGTCCCTGCTTCTGTTGGCTCTGTAGTTCAGTTTACCCGATCCACGACAAATTCGGTGAGCTTGAGGAGCGATTCTTTCGCATCAGAGTTTTCGATGTCGTTGAGTTCATCCCTCGCTCGCAAAATAAAATCTTCGGCTTTCTCGTGAGCTTTTCCTATGCCGCCATACGTTTCTGCAAACTTAATAACCTCATCTATTCTCGAACCGCGTTTGCCGTTCTTCAAGAGTCTGAGCACAGATTTCCCTGTTTGCTTGGGTGCGTTTTCAAATGCATAAATCAACGGAAGAGTAACTTTTCTCTCGCGTATGTCGCCCCCAATCGGCTTCCCCAAAGTGGCTTTCTTGCCTTCGTAATCAAGGACATCATCGCGAATCTGGAAAGCCATTCCGAGGTATTCTCCGAAATTTCTGAGATGAGCCACAATTCCTTCGTCCTTCGTGGCGCTTACCGCGCCGAGTTCGCAGCATGTTGAAATAAGAGACGCGGTCTTATCGGAAATTATTTTGAAGTAGGTTTCTTCGTCCATATCAAGTTGTCGTGATTTCTGAATTTGCAAAAGCTCGCCCTCGCTCATTCGTTTCACGGCAACCGAACTCACCTTCAAAAATTCGAATTCACCATTAAGCAGCGAAAGCAGAAGTCCGCGCGAGAGGAGATAATCTCCCATCAGAACGGCAATCTTGTTTTTCCATGCCGCGTTGATCGAGGCTAATCCACGTCGAGTGTCCGCGTTATCGACCACATCATCGTGGATCAAAGTCGCCGTGTGCAGCAGCTCGACAAGTGCAGCCGCGCGATAAGTGCTCTTATTAATTCCGCCGCTTGCTTTCGCCGAAAGCAAAACAAGGATTGGGCGGATTTTTTTTCCTTTTTGTCGAAGGATATAACGCGCTATTATATCTACAAGTCCGATGTTCGAACGAATAGCTGATTTGAATTCAGCATCGAAAAGCTTGATCTGCTCCTTTATCGGCAGAATTATTTCATTTAAATCCAAAACTCACCTGTAAAGACTTACGCAGCGGCTTCTTCCTTTTTGCGTTTGTTGGATCGAGCAAATTGAACAACGAAAATCGAAACCTCATACAGAAGATAAAGAGGAATTGACACCAGGATTTGGCTTGCAATGTCCGGTCCTGGAGTGATGGCAGCGGCAACCAATAATATAACTATCACCGCATGGCGTCTGTATTTTCGCAGAAATTGCGGACTCAATATTCCAAGCTTCGCCAGGAAAAACGACAGCATCGGAAGTTCGAAAACAACACCGCAAGCAAGCACCATGCCTGTTACAAAGCTGAAGTAAGCCTGGACGTCTATGATGTTCTCAATAGAAGGCGAACCAAAAGCGGCGAAGAAACCGAGCGCTCTCGGTATAAGGATGAAATAACCGAATGCTCCGCCAAGAAAGAAGAATAAAGTCGAGAAGAAAACAATCGAAGTGATATACTTGCGTTCATTTGGGTACAAAGCCGGCTGGACAAACTTCCAAAATTGGTAAAGTGTGTTCGGCATGCTGAGAATCAAGCCGGCAATGAAAACGATTTCCATATAAAGCATCAGCTGGCCGTACGGTTTTAGATTTTGAATTTTCAAAGGCGGGTTGCTGTGAATTGCCGGAGCCAGAAGGAACTTGTTCACAATCGCATCTGCAAACACTGCGCATATTATAGTCGCTATTGCCACACCTATGAGTGACCAAATAAGGCGCTTGCGAAGCTCCTCCAGATGATCCCAGAACGACATCTCTCTTTGGGCTGTCGCCGGAACGTCGATATCCTGAACGTGTTCGCTCATCAGTTAATTGCCGAAATTTCCTTTGCAAAATCGTACAACGGAAATCTTCCGCATAACGTCTTCACATCTTCTCTGACTTCCCGATACACTTTTTCGTTTCCGACATTGGTAACCACGCGGTCAATGAAGTCTGCCACGACAGCCATCTCGCTCTCTTTAAAGCCGCGCGTCGTAACCGCCGGAGTTCCAATTCTTATTCCACTTGTAACGAAAGGCGACTTATCATCAAAAGGCACCATGTTCTTGTTCACTGTGATTCCACTTTCTTCAAGCGCTTTCTCTGCATCTTTTCCCGCTACGTTCTTATTTCTCAAATCAACAAGCATTAAATGATTGTCGGTTCCGCCGGAGACAAGCTGGTAACCTTTCTTCGTCAATTCTTCCGCAAGCTTTTTCGCGTTTGCAACGATCTGCCGCGTATAAATCTTGAAGGAGTCGTTCAGGGCTTCACCGAAACCGACGGCTTTCGCGGCAATCACGTGCATCAAAGGACCGCCCTGAATGCCCGGCATCACGTTCGAGTCCACGATCTCCGACATCATTTTCAACCTGCCGGACTTTGGCGCAGTTTGGCCAAATGGGTTCTCGTAGTCTTTGCCTATCAAAATCAAACCGCCTCGCGGTCCGCGAAGTGTTTTGTGGGTTGTTGAAGTTACAATATGACAGTATGGCAGCGGATCGTTTAGAAGTTTCGTCGCGATCAGGCCAGCCGGATGCGCTATGTCTGCCATAAGAAACGCGCCAACTCGATCTGCAATTTCGCGGAACGCCCTGAAATTTGTATCACGCGGATATGCGCTCGCGCCAACCACAATCATTTTAGGTTTGTGTTCAATCGCAAGCCGCTCTACTTCCGACATATCGATCCTGCCGGTATTTCTATCGACTCCATATGGAACAACTTTAAAAAGTTTGCCGCTGAAGTTGACCGGTGAGCCATGCGTCAAATGGCCGCCGTGAGAAAGGTTCATTCCAAGAATCGTGTCTCCCGGCTTTATGAACGAAAAATAAGCCGCCATGTTCGCTTGGCTTCCCGCATGAGGCTGGACGTTCGCGTATTCTGCTCCGAAAAGTTTTTTCACTCTGTCGCGCGCAATGTTCTCAGCTACATCGACGAATTCACATCCGCCATAATAACGCTTGCCGGGATATCCCTCAGCATATTTATTCGTCAGGACGGAGCCGAGCGCCGACAAGACCGCTTTACTTACAAAATTCTCCGAAGCGATCAACTCGATCGTTGTGTTTTGACGCCCAATTTCTTTTGTTACAGCTCGGAAAACCTCGTCGTCAGACTTCTTGAGAATCTCTAAGAAATCCATGATGTTTGCCTCTCACATTGAAAGTTAACTAACAGCCGCTGAGACTGTGTATCTTGTCAACACGCCGCTTGTGCCTGCCCCCTTCGAACGGAGTCGAAAGCCAGATTCGTACCATCTTGTCGGCAGTATTCCAGTCTGTCAAACGCTCCCCTATGCTCAGCACGTTTGCGTCATTGTGCCTGCGTGAAAGCTCCGCCATCTCAACTGTCATGCAAAGCGCTGAACGAACACCATTGACTTTGTTTGCGACAATGTCCACTCCTATTCCACTTCCACAAACGACAATTCCCCTCTGGCACTCACCTGTACTAACTGACTTGGCAGCGGCGTAAGCGAAATCCGGGTAATCACTCGGCTCGTCATTGTAAGCGCCAAAGTCTTTGTACTCAAGTCTCAGTTCGTCTAACAATTTTTTGATTTTCTCTTTGTAAGCAAATCCGGCATGGTCGGAGGCAAGAGCGATCATTTTCATCCTCCTTCCGGGCGCACAAACCACGCTTCACCCATCGTGACGGACACATACAACCTGAAGATTTTCTCCTGAAGAAGAAAATCGCTCGACAGTCCGCGAAATCCGTACTGCGCCGAGACGTCGACTGTTGAAGAGAAGCTCAATGGGAATTCAACGCCCGCTGTTACAAAAAGTTCGTCGACTTGTTTGTCTTGTCCGGATTTTGTTGGAAGCACAAATTGTGTTCTTTGGTAATAGAAACCCGCTCTCAAAATCCTCTTTTGATACAGAGAACCGATTTCCCTTCCTTGGAAATATTCTATTCCTCCGCCAAGGAAAAGAGCATCCTTCAAGGAGCCGGCAGGGGTAAAAGTGTCTTGATATTTAGATAGAGCCTGCGTCCTGACATCGAGGACAGCCGTTAGACGATCGTTAAATTTCTTGGCGATTCCGAAGCCATATTCCGGCGGAATGTAGCCTGTCGCGGATTGTGAAAATGTGGTATCAAGTCCGTCCACATAAAAGTTTCGCAATTCGTAATTTCCATTCAAGTTGTAAGACGTCTTGAAATATCCAGCGACGCTCAAACCGCTCAGGAAATCTAATTTTGTCAACTCATTTAAATCGCTCAGGACTATCCCGACTGAGCCGCCCGGCCCCCGAAGATAAACGCTGTTGTCGGAATACGAACTGAAGTAATTCGCATCTTGAAAACTCACTATATCGGTTGATTCGGTCCTCCCGAACGCATAATTGAACATCGCACCGACACTCAGCCATCTTGCGGGCGCTATACTGGCTCCGACGAAACCTTCGCCGAGTCCGCCGTCACCATTTCTTTCAAATGAACTTGCAGGAATTGATGAGGTCGCGGGCTGCGAAGAACTGATCTTGTAAACGTGGGAAGTGAGCGGAGCAAATCCGGCGGCCAAAGTGAAGCCCAAACTTCTGTCCAAAGGCATCGCAAAAATTCCGCCGCCAAAATTCCCGTTGGCATCATATGAAGACATTCCGCCGATCTTGTCTTGTGAACTGACACCTGAAAAGGCGTACGTTGCTGTAAACTGGACGTTGCTCAGCGCTGACCACGTGGCAGGATTCAACCTGCTGAGGTAACCATTTCCAAGAAGCGCCAGGCCTGAATTTCCCATTCCGGCAGACCTGTCGCTTGCAAAACTTGTGAAGGCGCCGGCTCCTTTTGCGGATAGCACAGAACCATCACCGGCGAGAACAACGCCTGCAAAGGATAGCGAGACGCAAACCAACAAGGCAACTCTTTTCATCTTTTCACCGCCGGCGTATAAGTGATCGTAAGTTTAGGCTTCAGAGAATCCGGAGCGCTCTCGTCATAAATGAAGCGAGTATCGACATTGTTCAGTTCGCTGAAGCGGGTGATTAAAAATCCATAGTTTCCTTTGTTCAACATTTGTTGAACCGGAACGGACACGTTGAAAGTATACTTGTTCCCCACCTGAGTTGAGACGAATGGATTATTCAAATTTATCTGGTAAGTAGAAGGATCGATGACGTAGTATGCTGCCAAGGAATCCGCTGAGTTGCCGGAGTACAAAGTGTCCACGGTATCGGCATAAACGGTAAGCTGTGCGAAATTGACAATCGAGTAATTCGGAATTCGGCTCAAATCGAACTTGAGGCTTTCCCTTAGCCCGGTTCCGCTTTGCACAAACCTGTAAGCTCCCGGCGGGGCAACATTTGGAATGGTTGTCTGGGCAACGGATGTAGAATAGCTGCTCGATGTGGTCAAAGTATCAGTCTGTCCGTTTTTCACATACACAATTGTACAAGTTGGGCGGGAAATCGTTGAAACTGTAGAATAAACAGAAAGTATACCACTCAAGTTTAGCGGCTTCACTATGAAACCGTTATTCTTTACTGTAGAATCTACAGCCGCAAGCGCCCATTTCCGGACAAAACCCGTGTCAACTTGAATCACAACCGTAGTGTCGGTGATCATCTGCGACAAAACCACGTTCTGTGTGCCATGGCCAATTGTGTTGACACTATCCCACGTGAAAGTAATCGGACTCCACACTGTATCCATTGCGTAACCAACAAACTGCAGGTTATGAACATCGTAGCCGGCAGGCTGTAAAACGTAAGAAGTTCGAGTCAGAACGACTTTCGCGGAGAGTATCGACTGGGCATTGTAAACTGAATCGACATTGTAAAATCTTAGCAGCAAATCTGCCTCAGTCCATGGTACGCTGCCGAGTGAAAGTGAGGTGCTTGAACCGGTTGCGATGCCAAGATTGACCTGTGAGGAAGTTATCTTAAGTGAATCTGTCACCGAATCAATAGTTCTGGGGACCATCGAGCTGTCTGAAGCGATGAGCCATGAACCGGTTTGATTGATCTTATTCGTGCATCCGATCATCGCGAGCGATCCGACGACAACTATGAGGAGTCTTCTAATTATTGTTTTCAATTTTCTTTCTGACAAAGTTTGTAACAGAATCGTAAAGGTTCTTTGCAAGATAATCTATTTTAATTCCGCCGTCAATGCACCGCTGATAATCGGATTCGCCGTAGCCGGTGAGAACGAGCGAAGTGAACGCACCGGCGTTTTCGCCGCATTTGACGTCGCTCCATTTATCCCCGACAACGAACGAGGCATTAAGGTCAATGTCGAATTCCGCTTTTGCGCGAAGAAGCATTCCAATATCAGGCTTCCTGCAAGTACATTGGACGGCGTCTCCATACTTAGGATGATGCGGACAATAATAAATCGCATCGACACGGGCGCCTTTCTCCTCCAGCATTTCAATCAGACGCGCGTTGACCGCATCCACTTGATCTGCCGTCACGATGCCTCTCGAAACTCCCGATTGGTTTGATATTACAACAACCTTAAGCCCAAGCCGATTTGCCAGAGCAACAGCTTCCGGCGAACCGTCTATAAATTCAAGCTGATCTGGATCCGTGAGATAATCTTTGTCGACGTTGATCGTCCCATCACGATCGATAAAAATTGCCCGCGTCACTTCTCGAGAATCTTGGTATAAAGCTCTGCGTATTCTCTGGCGGAATAAGTCCAGGAAAAATCTTCAAGCATCCCGTTGCGCATTACCTTCTGCCAGTTCTTCTGATCGCCAAAAAGACTGACCGCGCGCGCGAGCGCCTTTACCATCTCGCCCGGTTTATATGTCTCGAAAAGGAAGCCGGTACCGGTTCCCTTTTGCGCGTTAACCTCTTTTACAGTATCTGCCAAGCCGCCTGTTTTTCTGACAACCGGCACAGTTCCGTATTTTAAACTATAAAGCTGGTTCAGTCCGCAAGGTTCGAATTTGCTCGGCATCAAGAAAATATCGGATGCTCCTTCTATGAGATGTGAAAGCTCATCGTCGTAACCCAACTGCAAGGCAAACTTCTCAGGATACTTTTTTGCAAGTGCTTCGAGCTTTGCGTGGTACTGTTTCTCGCCTGTACCGAGAATAATCAGCTGCACATTCATTTTCATGATCTCAGGAAACGCATCGATAACCAGATCAACTCCCTTTTGCTCTACGAGGCGCGTCACCATTCCGATCAACGGAGCCGACGGATCGAACTTCATGTTGAATCTCTTCAACAAATATTTCTTGTTCTCGACTTTCGCGTCGAGCGTCTTTACGCTGTACTTGAAAGGAATGTATTGGTCGGTATCCGGATTCCAAATCGAGTAATCTATTCCATTCACAATCCCCGTAAATTTTTTCTTTCTCTTTTTCAGGACACCTTCCATACCAAAGCCGTACTCTTCGCTTTCTGAAATTTCTTTAGCGTAAGTATTGCTGACGGCGGTCACGTAATCCGAGTAAACGATACCGGCTTTTATGAAACTGAACTTGCCGTAAAACTCTGCGCCTTCCGGTGTGAAGACATCCGCCGGTAATCCGGTTTTCTGGAAAGTCTCTTTCGGAAAGTTGCCTTGATAAGCAATATTGTGAATCGTGAAAACAGTCTTTATGTTTTTAAAAAACGGATCGCGGCTGTAAATCTTTTTCAGATAAACCGGCACAAGCCCGGTCTGCCAATCGTTGCAATGAATTATGTGCGGCGCCCATCCAAGCAGTTTCAATATTTCAAGAATACCGCGCGAGTAAAAAATAAATCGCTCGTCGTTGTCGGCGTAATCCTTCTTTGATTTTGGATCCTGATAGATTCCCGGCCTTCCGAAAAACTCAGAGCTGTCGATGAAATATACCTGAACTTTCGTACGCTCACCGATCAGGAACGACGATTTCACGTTAAGCTTCGCCACCTTCTTGCCAATTGGGATATCGATGTCTTTCAGCCTAATGATTTCGTGGATGCGGAACTTTCGTTCGCTCACGAAACCGTAACGAGGAATTGCAAGCCTGACATCGTTTCCGATTTCCTTTAACGCTTGCGGCAGCGCGCTGGCAACATCGGCAAGACCGCCGGTTTTTGCAAAAGGAAACACTTCTGAGGATAGGAATAAAACGTTGAGGGGTTGCGTCATTTCATACCATGATTTGTTTACTAATATTACCAAAAAATAGGCTCATAATCAATTACATTTCATGGATACAAAAGACAAAGTGGAACAGGACACCCCATGGTCTGGAACCGGCAAAAGATGGTACACGACGATTCAGGCATCAGATTGTTTGTTGATTGTAAAGCAGACTCCGTTCTGGTTCAGGAGGAAAAGGAAGTGATGACAAGGTGGGAGCACCGGGTAGGGCGCGCTAGAACTCCCAACGAACCCCAAATGATGGAATGAGCGGAAGCGTGTAGAAATTATCCTTAACAGGAATAACTCCTCCGTCGGTCTTACTCCAAGTCCAGCGCTGCTCAAAAAGGCTCCTTGAATTGAGTAAGTTCATGATCTCAAGCTTCACCAGCAGTCTTCCATAAGGCATGGCAAAGGTTTTTGTCACTCGGACATCTACTTCACTGAATGGATCGGCTCGCACTACATTGTACTCGCTGCTCCCATAGATCCAACGATATCCATCAGACACCTTTGAAAATATCCAATAAGAAGAAGTATATGGCAAACCCGTGGTGTAACGCACCACCGCGCTGAAATTCCAGTCCCCTGATTCATAGTTGCCAACAAATGAGAAGGATTGCCGTCTATCCATGTCGCGATAGAACTCAATTCCTTCTGCCGACACATCTTTCGAAATGCCATAGGAATAATTCCCCCAGAATGTGAACGGCGAAATATTGTACCGAACAATCAAATCCACTCCTTGAGAGAAACCATATTTTAAGTGGAAGTAATTTAAGTAGGAATAAATTGAGTCCGAACTTGGCGACAGGCGTTTATAGTATCCTTCGAGCCGTATGTTAATGTCCTTAAACCAACTATTGTCAAATCCGATTACGTAGTGAGTAGCCTCCGCGACCTTCAAATCTGGATTAAGTGACTCCAAATTCGTGACATCGGGAGGTTGATAATAACTTCCATAGGCGAGCCTCAGGATTGTCTTGAGGGGAAACTTGAAGGCCGCACCGATACGAGGACTCACCTGTTCGTTTCCGGTTTGAATGTAGCTTTGGTAATCGAACCGCAGTCCGAAGTCAAAGGATGCGAGGCCGCTGAAAAGACCAAACTTGTAGAGAAGGTACAAGCTAAAGTCATAGCCTGATATTAATAGGTTTGTCCTCGCGGTGTCGTATTCAGGTGGGACGTAGGATGTATCCTGGATGCTTTGGAAATAGGTGAGTGTGTTTCTGGATCTTCTTGCTTCAATACCCGCCTCTAACAAAGTATTTTCAGAAAGGTCAAATTGGAAGTCACTCTTTAATCCCACCGCGTACGAGACTTCTTGTTCATTGCCAAGTTTGACTCCATACGACTCGCTGTTGTTCCAATCGAAATTCGAGGGGACAACTGAGCCGAAAAGATAGGTTTGGCTCGCAAAGCTCTCCCCTGTATGTTTCCATCCCGCCCACGCGTAGGTAACGTAATTATTTATCCATGTGTTCGGAATGCCAGTATCGTAGTCCCACAATTTCATATTGTCCTGCGAATGCAGTACATCGAGAAAGATTTTGTCGGTGCTGCTCGGTTGGTAGACATATTTGGCAAAAAAATCGTAGTAGGAAGGAATGCCGTTAGTTCCATAGCCTAACAGTTTCATGAGCATATCAAAATTTCCTCTTCGCGCAGAGACAAGGAATCCCTGATTTCCGAAAGTCTTCGCTAGCGTTAACCCGAAAGTGGCGAGATCAAGATTGAGATTCCCATGCAAACTGTCGCCTCTCGGATCCATCATGTTGATCACAAAAACCCCCGCATCCTTGTTACCATAACGCGCAGAGAAACCACCAAGTGACAAGTCAGCGCTCTCAACCAATTCGGGATTTATTATGCTAATGGCGCCATCCATTTGAAGGTCGGCACCAAAGGGTCGCTTCATGTGGAATGGATCATAAACTTCAATACCATCGATAACGGTTAACATTTCACCTAAATCAGCCCCTCGCACGCTGAATTGTGCGTTTAGATTGTCTGACGATACTCCTGCGAGGACTTGCACACTACGAAAAATGTCATCGGTAGGATTGGGTAGCATCTTCAATTCTTGGAATGACATTTGATGTGTGAACTCTCTACCTGTAGAAAACGAAAAACTGCTGGGGGAAACAACTACTTCACTCATACGAATTGGTCGCGGCGTTAGTTTGAATTCAAGGCTCACAGGTGTGCTATCGCTGACTTCTACCCGCTTTTTGATGACGGTTTCGTGTCCGACAGCACTGCAAGAAACATCGTATACTCCTGTTGGTATTAATTGAATTGAGAAAGTGCCATCTGATTTTGTGGAAGCACCTAAGCGGGTCCCCACAAGCACGACAGTGGACCCCTCAATTGGGTGACCCGTCTCTGCATCGACAACCTCCCCCTCAATTTTTCCCAGCTTACTCTCTTGACAAAAAACGGTCACTGCATTCAGCATCGCTATGATAAACAAAAAAGATAATCTCACTGCAATTGACTCATTTCATTAAAGAGACCTTGGTGGATGGTAGCCGGCGACTTGACCTGAGAATGTACCTCGCAATCGCTGCGATACCCCTATATTTAGACTTGCCCGCCAAGCTTCTATGGATTTCGTAGCAGCCATGTCCGTTTGATTGTGAAAATGATCTACCTAAAATTCCCAACGAATTCCGAACGAAGGGATGAGGGGGAGTGTGTAGAAGTTATCCTGGACCGGCATGAATCCTCCGACGCCATCGCTGACCCAGTCCCAGCGTTGTTCGTACAGGCTCCTCGAATTAAGCAGGTTCATGATCTCAAGTTTGACCAGCAATTTTCCGTATGGCAAGTGAAACCACTTGCTTGCACGAATGTCTATATCGCTATATGAATCCGTTCGCGCACCGTTGTACTGATGACCGCTTCCCTCCACCCAGTAGTATTGATTTCCCTTCTTTGTTTTTGTCCAATAGAAATATGTGTAAGGTAATCCTGTCATATACCGCCCAACAATGCTGAAGTCCCAGCTTCCAATCTGATAGTCTCCCACAACTGAAAAAAAGTCCCTCCTGTCCATGTCACGATAGAACTGCATTCCATTGGTTGCCACGTCCTTCGCTAGTCCGTAAGAATAGTTCACCCATATTGTCAACGGTGAAGCATTGTATTGAATTATCAAATCGACTCCCTGAGAATAACCATAGCTTAGAGGAAAAAACCTCGAGTACGAATAAATCGAATCTGCACTTGGGGACAGCCGCTTATAATATGCCTCAAGACGTATGTTCGTGCCCTTTAGAAAATTGTTGTCCAGTCCAATGATATAATGCACAGCACTGGATATTCTAAGATCCGGAGTAAGCGATTCCAGGTTGGTGACATCCGGAGGTTCATAGTAGTCACCGTATGCAAGTCTCACTGTTGTTCTGAAAGGAAGCCTAAGCGCAAGAGCTAAACGCGGGCTTAGCTGCTTGTTTCCACGTTTGATGTAACTCTGATAATCAAAGCGCAAACCGCAATCGAGAGTCGCAAAATTATCTAAAGCGCCAAATTTGTAAAGGACATAGGAACCTAAGTCGTAGCCAAGAATATTCAAGCCGGCTTGAACCGTGTCGGTTCCTGTTGGATAATACAGAGTGTCTTGAGCAACACGAAAGAAAGTTCCCCTGTTAGCAGCCCTTCTCAACTCTACCCCCGCTTCCAACGAACTGGTTTCCGTCACATCAAAGGTAAGATTGCTCTTTAGGCCGAAAGTATATGATTTCTCCCCTTCGTTGCCAAAATTGGTTCCAGGCGGCTCGTTTTCATTCCAGATATACTGTGAAGGAGTCAATGTTCCAAAAAGAATCGTCTGGTCAGAGAATCTTCCGTTCCTGTGATTCCACGCGGCCCACAGATAATTATTGTAGTCACTTATCCACTGCGCTGTAATGCTAGGCTGGTAAGAGTCCTGAAAGGTTAAGTTATCACTCGAATGCAGGAAGTCAACAAAAAAATTATCCTCTTCACTTGGACGGTACACGTATTTTGCAAAGAGATCATAATAGTCAGGAACCCCATTAGTCCCATAGCCTAATAATTTCATGAGAATATCGTAGTTGCCTCTTCTTGCAGAGAGAAAGAATCCTTGATTTCCGAAAGTCTTCTGTAACGTCAAGGCAGAAGTGGTGAAATCAAGATTAACGCTTCCATGCAAGGTGTCCCCCTGGGGGTCCTTCGTGATGATATTGAAAACCCCCGCGTCCTTGTTCCCATAACGCGCCGGGAAACCACCCAAAGAAAGATCCACACTCTTGACCATATTCTGACCAACAATGCCCACCCCCCCATTGAACTGAAAGTCTCCCCCCATTGGATTCTTCAAATGGAACGGCTCGTAGATTTCCAAGCCATCTATCAAAGTCAACATGTCCTGGAAGTCTTGCCCACGAACGCTGAATTGCGCGTTAAGATTATCTGTCGTCACCCCAGCGAGGACTTGAACACTGCGAAAAATGTCGTCGGTAGGATTAGGCAATTTCTTTAATTCCTGGAATGACATTTGGTAGGTGAACCCTTTACTGGCAGAAAACGAAAAACTACTTGGTGAAACAAGAACTTCACTCATCCGAATTGGCTCCGGGGTCAGTCTAAACCTAAACATTATACTTGCACCCCCGTGAACCTCCTCACTCCTCTCCTTGACGGTTTCGTATCCAACACAACCACAGGAAATGTCGTAAACTCCACTGGGTACCTTGTCAAGCGAAAAAGTGCCGTCAGATTTTGTAGAAATACCCATGCCGGTTCCCACAAGTATAACTGTGGCCCCTTCAATTGCCTTCCCGGTTTCCGCATCGGTAACCACCCCCTCAATCCTCCCCAGTCCGTTCTGTTGGGCAATGACACTCCCAGCGTTGACAACCACTAATACGAAGAGGATAAATAATCTCACTGCAATCAACTCATTTCGTAAAAGAGAACTTTGTTGATGGTAAGTGATGAGTAACTTTTATGAAATATTTCACAATCGCTTTTATTCCTCTATAAAACATCATTCCGATCATCAGTACCATGACAGTTGGGAAGAAAATCACCGATAGATTATGGAGGACGCCCCAAAAATCCAATACTCCTATTGCGTGCACGATACCGACTATCGAGTTTCCGGCAATTGATGAGTATGAGGAGATAAGACTCGGGAACGAAAAGAAAATGCTGTATATGAAAAAACCAAAAAACAAATTGCTTACTAAGGAATAGAAACCAAGGAAGTACTTCGCCTTGCTTTCAATTGGAAGTGATGGCGGAGGGACACTGATTCTCCCTCTGAGTTTTCCAAAAATATATTTGACAATTTGTTGCGATCTCTGGCGGAGGTTGGATACGCCGGAAAGATCCGACACAACCCAATAGCCATCAAAGCGGAAAAAGGGATTCATCGAGGCTATTACGGCAAAATCTACTGCATATATGGCCTCTACCATGAGCACGTCTCTCCAGAGCACGTAAATGGTGAACAGAACCAAAACACAGATTAACTGAAAGTATATCCCTCCGAAATCCACGGTTGCCCTGTCAATCCTTTTTAGCTTCCACACATCTGTCACATCGGCATAGAACACAACGAAGTATAGATAGAGCCCAATTCCGATATCGCCATGCTTAGCTCCAAAGTAATGACAGGCTGAAGAATGTCCAAGCTCATGAAAGAAAGAGGTAAGGGAAAGCAGTGCGTAAACGAATATAAAACCTGGACCTGCAATCGAACCGATATGAACAACAGGTTTTTGAAAGTATATATAAAAGTATATATGAAACGCTACGATTACAAATGAGATCGTATATAATACTGGCATTCTGTAAAGGATCCGGAGAACGTCTGTCAAGGGTCTCAAAGAGTCTTGAGAGACTATCGGAAATTTCAAGTGGATGTATGATCTTTCTTTTTTGTCAGGTGCTGTCTCCTTTTCTTGATTTTCTTTAGTTGTTTATTCATCACTATTTTAACCGACTGGAGCGGCACCTCCTGATTTTTACACAAACTTACGGACATTACCGTGCGAATTAGTTTGTAATGTCAAAAGGGTATATGGATGTCACCGCCCTTTTTCAAAACATATTTCTGGTAGATTAGCGGAGAAGATACCTTACCCTGTTCTGCATACATAATCGTATCCCGCCGCACGAGCAAGGCAAGAGGCACTGAACGCGTGATTGTCCTTAGTTCCTCCACCGGAAGCAGTTTCGTTTCAAAGTTAGGATGAAAATAGCTTTCAAATCTCGAAAGACTTGCATCGTTCCCGAAACTGCAGCCAACAACTTTATCAACAACATTCTTGCGTTGGAGAGCTTTGACATTTTCGATTGCGTCCCAGCAGTGCGGGCAATCCATATTGTAAAAAAATAGCAGATATGTAGAATCTCTGTTCGTAGAAATAATATGCGATAATGATGTTGAGTAAATATCCTCACCAATCCATTTGTCTTTGCCTTGCACAAGCGGTTCTACAGAAGATGCACCGGCTGCGGTCGACGAGAGGACAGCGACTACAAACACCAATGCTTTCTGCCAGCGAAGCAAAGATGTCTTTACGCTTCCAGAGATCCTGAAGACAGCCAATGCCATCACGAAGAGAACCGCATTCCGAACGAGCAATTCAGGTAGATTCATATCCAAGAAAGAAAACTCTCCCGAGCAGCCGCAACCCTGAACACCTCTAAAGAAGTGCGCATACAGATAGGCTCCTGTGAATATAAGGAGAAGCATGAGCACAACACCGCTCGCGGCCTTCCTTGTGGCAGGCATAATAATGAGAATGCCAAGAATTATTTCCAGAGGTGGAAGAAAGATTGCGGCGGGAGCTAGAAACGGTGGAACACCGTAATTCTGAATCGTCTCTATCAATTGTCCGACGTTGAGTATCTTTCCCACGCCGGATATTATAAAGAAACCGCCAATCAATATGGCAAGAATGTACTGAAGTAATGTCTTACTTTTCATTTAATGGCTCCCCTCCTGGAAATAGATTCCCGTAGAAACCATGCTTGATGAATGACTCTCTGATGCTCTCTTCGATTGGAATTTCGTTGATGACGTCTTGGTGCTTTTTCCAAAAGTCCGGGTTGTAGCCTGCGTTTATCACCTTATTTATGTCCCATTCCTGATTTGAGTCCTCTAGCTTGGAAGTGTTAGCTTTCTCTGGATAGTCGTAAAATGTCAGGAAAGAAACGAATGAATACTGTCTGTTAAAAGATGGATCTTTTTCATTTCGCTCCATGAATTCGTATCGCGTTTCAAGACGGTCCAAGTAGAAGTTGCCATTGCTTACATCTTTGAAATCAGCCCTGAAAGACAGTATGCTATCTCTCACATAATAACCCATAAAGGACGGCCAAGGGACCAGGTTGTGTCGCAGACCATCGAGCTTCTCATTTATGCGCAAGAGTCGAGAGTTGTTGACCTCGATTTCCATACTTCCGCTGAAGGTGGGCCGGTCCAAGTCGATCTTTGGGGTAAATGTTATTATTGCAACTTTTTCCCCATCATCTGTCCTGTAAAATCCATCCGTTTTTAAGTAATAATACTCGTCTGCGTTTGGTCTTAGTGGAACATACAAACCCGGTTTATGAACAAATGGCAAGAAACTGAAAAAGGGATCCTTGTGCTGACTAGATTTGAATGTAACTGTACTGAAGTATGACATATTGGTAAGATAGAATGGCAAAACGGTGTCGCCTTTAGCCCTCTTCAAGCGTGCATATCTCCCATTTTCCACACCGCTTTTGAGAATCCCTCTGCTGTTCAACAGTGTGCTAAGAAACATCTCCATTATTTCTGAGTATTGGGAATCGACTTTAAGATATTGTCTGTAAAATCCATCGCCGTTTATCACCCTGTCTTCATTGTCAGTGATCTTTTCGTAAACCCTTTTAACCAAATTAATGGCAAATGTATCGCTGGCAGATACCGTTACTTCAGGAAAAACAATCTCAGCTCTTTTTAGGGAAATTTCGATTATTTTGCTCGCATCCTTTTCCTCAACCTGTATGGTATTCGTTTGATAACCAACGTAACTGACGATGATCTGAACTGGGAAGGAAGAGACCCTCAACAGAAATTCACCGTCAAGATTTGACGCAGTACCAAGCGGCGTTTTGGCTAATTGAATGTTTGCATAAGGCAACGGCGCATGAGTTTCTGCATCCCTTATTAGTCCTTTAATTCCATTTGCTTGTGAATAGACAACAGCGTTTGCTAATAAAATGAATGCGACTAAGGTTTTCATGATTGCTCCTGTCTTCTATTGGTTGTTAAACAATCGAATCAGCGCTCCCAATTTCCAACCGCTTTACGGAATCAGAGCGTGCAAGTTACGCCAACCGTCACTGTGCAGCCATTGGGACCGCAGGTGCACGACGCAGATGCACCCCAGGTGGTGAACTCCATCCTGTCTTCGAGTTCTTCGACTTCAAAGTTGTCGAGAAGTTGTTCAATTTCGTTCCTTTGTAATGTTTCCATAATAACCTCCATTGGTTTTGTGCCGGATTTTCATTTGTCCCTTATTTTCCTCTCC
Organism: Bacteroidota bacterium; assembly: GCA_023381615.1. Taxonomy (GTDB): domain Bacteria; phylum Bacteroidota; class Ignavibacteria; order Kryptoniales; family JAKASW01; genus JAKASW01. The sequence continues at coordinate 35,215 of JAMCQL010000042.1, read as the reverse complement.
AGCTTTGAGAAAAGCAAGGGCTGATTTTTTATTATCGCTGAGAGCGCTGATTTCAATTGTAATACCAACAAAACATAGAAGGTGAAAGCGGTCAGGTACGGGACCGTCAGATCCTGAAAAATAAGGTTGCTGTGCACAATACTCTGGATAATCGTTAAAGTCTTCTCGGGAAAGCGCACTATGCTCTCCGTGTAGTTCACGTATATCAAAACCATCAAAATCAAACCCACGCTCATATTTGCAATACCATACAGAAGTATTAACACGCTTCGCTCTTTCCCTTGCTTCTGATCTGGCACTGCAGTTCTGACTGCGGAACGGTAAATGGAAAGGAATAAATCCTTTACTGCCATAGAAGCTTTTGACATCAAGTTCGGCTGTCCAATCAAGTCGCACAAAACCCAGTATCCATCCATGCGAAGAAAAGGATTCAATTGTAAGACAGCACTTAGAGTGATTGCAGTGGCCGCAAGATTTAACTCTTGAAGACCCGTGCCCAATCCTCCACCGACCAGAGCAGCAGTATAAAGAAGTTGCATGTAAATCCCCGCAAGATTGACAACCGTCCTCTGACCTTTTCGGAGTGCCCATATTCCTGTAAGTTCCGAATACGCAACTGGCCAAATGATGTAAAACCCAAATCCCATTCCTCCATGCTTTCCACCGAAATGGCGGCAAGCGGCGACATGCCCTATTTCATGAAATGCAGTTGAGAGACCAAACAATAAGAAGGAGACAACAATGCCGCCAGCCTTAATTTCTCCCCCCGTGAAGAACACAAAGTTCACGACACTTATAAGAATTGCAATGGCAAACAGTGGCCAGAATACCCCGTAACCAAACAGAAAAGAAAACCACCTTGCGATGTACGCTGCAACCTCTCGCGAGAGAACTCGAACTTTCAACTTTAAGTATTGCTGCCTTCTCTGATTTGCTGAGACGTTATTATCTCCTGTCAATCCGAATCGTCCTAGTTTTTCCGCAATCACACGTTCAAACTCTTCAGCCGAAAGAGTAAAATCTTGTTTGCTGCAGAAAATCTTACGTGCCTCTTCCTTTGTCGCCGCAGTTTGAAGGCTTTGAATTAAGTCGGCCGTCATTTTGTTTGCAAGAAAATGCCTATCCCCCGAAACTATCAACTTCCGATTCTCATCGAAGTTCGATATGGCAATGTCGTCAAGTAAAACCATTATTTGCTTTCCTGCAGACTGATCATGTATGACTTAAGGCAGTTGACAACGGTCGCAGTTGTGAAAATGCGCCGGTGGCTGTCGACCAGAGTATTTACACCGAATGAACTTTTACGCCACACTTTTACTTCTTCAGGATTTACAATTTGAGGCGACGGAATCCGCAGTATGTGTTTTGATCGCCAACTGCCATCGGACATCTGATTTGCCAGCAACCATTTAGCGGTTTTAGAAATCTCGTGATGATATTTGAGCGAATTGGTGACCAATAAAGCTTTCATCGCTAACGCCGTGTAGAATGGACATGGACTGCCAGTTGCAGGATTCTTCCACGAACCATCGTTGGTTTGTTGACTGGTCAACCAAGAGCAGGCCTTTCCAATATCGTTATGTTGACGCTGCATGCCACTTCCACAAATGGCTTGCAATGCAAATGATGTGGCATAGATATCTGATGTCCACCAATACGATTTCCATTCTCCGCTCTCCAATTGGCTTTCCAAAAGGAATCGTACGGTTTTCTCGAAAATGTGCCCCGATAGATTGCAGCAACGCGCAGCCATCATAGCGGCCGCAGCGCTTACGCACACGTGGGGTTGGGTCCATCCCGTAACATTGGAATCGTGTGGCAAACCGAGCTTGACACGCAGTGCATCGGGATCTCTATATGTTGTCCATCCGCCTTCCTCGGTCTGGTGTCGCAGCCACATTTGCATGGAAATGTCGCTCACCTCTCTTTTCACGAGGGCAGAAAACCCAACGTAGAAACTCGTGGAATCACCGTCTTGCACCATTTGTTCGTTGAATGAAACCCCTTTCTCCACCCGTGCACATAATTTTTCGTACGCTCCTATCAACCAAGGGGGCGAAATCTCCACGTCAGAGAGCATGTATCCCGCATACGAGGTTACCCATATCGTGCTCTCTCCTGCACTGGTCAGGAAATCACTCCACAGATTGTCAGTGTTGAGCTGTGAGCGCAGAAAATCAACTCCCTGAGAAATCGCATTCATTATCGACTGACCGGACAAGACCACAGCCTCTCCATCGTTCAGCTTCTTGTTGCTGAGGCGCAGCTTGCTTTCTGTCTTGATCAGGCTTTGTTGAATTTCCCAGATCAGTCTGTCGGCTTTTCTGGCGTTTTCAAGAATGACACCCTTATATTCCGCCAACGGCAGGTCAGCGACATAATTGTAGCTGCTTTCAAAATAGGATCTCGCCTTCTGAAGTTGCTGCGCGGCTATGCCTGAGATGAACAAGAGCTTGTGCTTCGCAAGAATGTCTGCCGCACCTACACCCAGCGAATTTTCATCAATGAAGCGATCAACCAGAAAAGAGACGTAGCTCCTCTGGCCGATAGTAAGATCACTTTTAAAGTCGTCGATATCATCAAATATTTGAAAACCTACATGCAAGCTGATAATAGAGTCGCCTAATATTTGTTGATACTTAAAATCTCCACTCAGGTGGCTCAGTGCACTTACCGCTGCCAGGCAAAATATGGACTTCCTTCTCGCAAGCTTTGCAAAATACTCCTCATTGAATTCAACGTTGCCAGAGGCGGCGTTCTTCTCCATTTCGATTGCACTGAAGTATTCGTCCTTGATGCAATCAAAGTCGATCCAGAAATTGCTGCTATGGGGAAAAATCGAGGCAAGTGCTTTGACCGCTCTTTCATGAAAGACGAATCCTGCGATGGTGTGCTCACCAGCTCGCTCATCCTGAGGATTGTCTATCACTTGATCATAAGCCAATAAGCATTGGAAATAGTCATAGCTCGCATCGGAGATTCTCTCAAGCACGTCAGGAGGGATATCCGGGAATACCGGCGCAAAGTAACGGTACACATCCCGATAAAGACCCTGTTGGTCTCCAGCAACAGGGTGCAAAGCGACAGTCGCTCCCTTCCCCGTGAAATCGTTTCCGAATGGATCCCTTAGGGACAAGATCTCAGGCATAGGCCTTTTCTATAACCACACAAAAAGACTGTAGTTGTCGGAACTTCATGCTCCTTCACAGCCATCATTCCTCCCACCAGCTTTTCTGACCGTAAAACAACCATAACATTTGGTTTCAGCAAATCAATCGCCCCTGTGTAACCATGCACCAGCAAGTACTCCTTCGATTCCAGAAGTTTCACGTATATGATATAACTTGATGTTCGCATCTGCCCTTATTACGATTCAGAAATCTTGAACGCCTAACATCTCATTTTATAACAATCACTGTGCCACAGAAATCCCCCTTTTCTCATCAAAGCAAGCATGGCTGTAAAGTGATTTCTCAGCCTTGAGACTTTTGCCAAGAATTCCGTCTCAAAACTGAGACTAATCAGCAATCAGCTGTCGGCTGAACGCTGAAAACTATTTGGCTTCCTTTTTAATAGCGCGGTATATTGTGGCACGCGATACGCCCAACTCTTCTGCTGTTCTGTCAACGTCTCCGTCATGTTCATTTAAAATGTAACTGATGTATGCTCTGGCAAAACAGGCCCATGTATCTTTAAGTTTCGCCGCCCCTTTTCTGTTCACAAAGCCGCAGTGCTCAAGTAATGTGTTTGGAAGGTGTTCCACATTAATGATCGAAGCGCCTTCACCGGCCGCGGTAATCGCATAATCGACAGCATTTCTCAATTCACGAATGTTCCCCGGAAAATGATAGCACAAAAGAAGTTCGAATGCCTCTTTAGAAAACTTTGCTTGAGACATGTTTTCCCTAAGAAAATATGCTGCAAGCTCAGGTATCATTTCCTTTTGCTCTCGAAGCGGAGGTATTTCTATGATGAAAGTATTTATCCGATAGAGAAAGTCTTTTCTAAGAAACTGACCGTCACTCAACTCCGCAAGCGGCCTATTGGATGCGCATATAAGCCGGAAATCAACCTTCTTTGCTGCTGGATCACCCACTCGATAAAATTCCTTGGTCTCGAGTGCCCGAAGCAATTTTACTTGCAGGTTGGTGGGAATCTCCGATACTTCATCTAGAAACAATGTGCCATGATCCGCAGTCTCAACCAACCCCTTCCCTGATTCTGTGGCACCTGTATATGCGCCCTTAGTGTGCCCAAACAGCTCACTCTCAAACAATGTGCTCGAAATGGATGCGCAGTTGACAGGAACGAATGCCGACTCACTCCTGACTGGACGTTCATGAATAAACCTTGCAAGAACTTCTTTGCCAACCCCTGTTTCTCCAACTATCAGAACAGCTCCATTGCTACGAGCTGCCAGCAACGCCTTTTCATACGCCGCTTTGTAATAATACTGTCGCTCCCGCATACAGCCCTCCACCTTTTGAAAACTCTCCTGCGCGCATGTTTGTTCATAAGAGGCGAGGAAAAGACAAATCCTTCCTTGAGATCGCCCATCTCAATAGCTTTCCTCTCCCACACAATCCCGCTCCACTCAATTTGGATGAGAATTACAAAAAGTTAGCCACATTTAACTTTATTGTCAATATTTCGCTGAATTTTTTATCACCAAAATTTTTAGCGGTCAGCAAGCTTACTCTTGCTAAGAGACGCACCACTTTATCTTGAATCACTCAGCAACATCAAATATATTCGTGTAAAATTCGATGGGACAATAGAATGCAGCTACAATTCATAGGCGCCGCGCAGACAGTAACCGGCTCAATGCATCTTCTCGAAGTAAACGGGAAGAAAATCTTGCTTGAATGCGGATTCTATCAGGGTAAACGAGCAGATAGCATAAAAGTAAACAAGAACTTCAATTGTTTTCACCCCGCACAAATCGATACAGTGGTTCTTTCGCACGCTCACATCGACCATAGCGGCAATCTTCCGAACCTAGTCAAGCAAGGATTTTCCGGACCCATTTATTCAACCCCGGCGACACGCGACCTTGCCGGAATAATGCTGGCAGACAGCGGGAAAATTCAGGAACAAGACGCCGCCTTCTTGAATAAGAAACTCGCAAAGAGAGGCGAGTCGCTTGTTCAACCAATTTACACTACTGAGGACGCTCTTTCTGTTATGCCTCTCTTCGTCTCAGTATCATACCACAGAGAAACAACGGTGGCCGACGGAGTGAAAGTTACATTTCTTGACGCCGGACATATACTCGGAAGCGCGCTTGTCCAGTTGCGAATTGAGGACGGCGGAAAAGAGAAGATAATTCTATTCACCGGCGACCTCGGACGCAAAGGCTTGCCGATCTTAAGAAACCCTGAAGTTGTCGAGGAAGCAGACGTTCTAATTACCGAGAGCACTTACGGTGGTAGATTCCACGAACCGATTGAAGGCATGCAAAGCAAGCTGCAGGAAGTTATTCTTAAGACGATCAAACGCGGCGGCAAAGTAATCATTCCGGCTTTCAGCGTCGAAAGGACACAGGAGATCACTTATACTCTTCATCGTCTGTTCGACAGCAAGGCTCTGCCGCGGATTCCTGTCTTTGTGGACAGCCCGCTGTCGGTAAACGCCACGGAAGTTTTTCGCCTCCATCCGGAGTGTTTCAACAAAGATGTTTTCAAAATGGTTTTGGAACACGACGATCCGTTCGGGTTCGAATACATACACTACATTCAATCGGTTGAAGACTCAAAAAAGCTAAACGACATTCATGAACCCATAATAATTATTTCGGCGTCAGGAATGTGCGAAAGCGGCAGAATACTTCACCACCTTGCCAACAACGTGGATAATCCCAATAACACGATCATGATAGTCGGTTTTCAGGCGCCCGATACACTCGGAAGACGGATCCTGGAGCACCAGCCAAAGCTAAGAATTTTCGGCGATGAATATCCGTTGAAAGCCGAAGTTGTCGAGATGCATTCATTTTCGGCTCACGCCGACCATAATGACCTTGTAGGCTTCGCGAAGAATTTCGACCAGAAGAGACTTCAAAATATTTTTCTGGTACACGGCGAAACCGAAGAACAAACTGCACTTACCAAATCTTTAAGTCAAATTGGATACAAGAACATTTCCGCGCCAAAGAAGGGAGACAAGTTTACTCTTTGAAAAAAATACTGATTACAGGCGGATCCGGACTTGTCGGAAAATATGTCGCCCAGGACCTTGCATCCCACTACGAGGTAGTCGTTGCTGACAAAGTTAAGCCTAACTTCGATGTAAAATTTCACAAAGTCGACGTTACACAAAGCGAAAGTCTAAAAACCATCAAAAACAAATTCGATGCGATACTTCATCTTGCCGGCATCCCGCATCCTTTGAACGATCCTGCGGAGAAAGTGTTTCATGTCAATACATTCGGCACATTCAACATAATGCAGTTCGCCGCAGAGAACGGTATAAAGAAAGTCGTTCTTGCTTCGAGCGAGTCAACGCTCGGCTTCGCATTCGCGAAACGCACTCATGCCCCACTCTATTTTCCTATCGACGAACAACATCCGCTCGCACCGCAGGACGCTTATGGACTCAGCAAGGTTTGCTCCGAAGAAATCCTGAAGGGCTTTTCGCGTGCGTACGGGATTCACACCGTTGCGCTCCGCTTTCCGTGGATCTGGGTTCCGGAGGAAAAAGAACGCGAGACCTATCGCAAACTTATTTCCGAATATCCGAACTGGTACAAAAATTTATGGGCATGGGTAAATGTCCACGATGTATCTCAGGCATTTGCAAAAGCAATAGAGCATAAGAGCGAGCAGTTCGACAGGTTTTTCATCACCGCAGATGAAAACTGGACCGGACGCTCATCAAGAGAGCTAATCGGTGAATTCTACAAAGGCTCACAAATCGTCCACTCGCTGGAAGGCTCGCGCAGTCTGATCTCGAGCGATCTCGCAAAAGTCGTTCTGAAATACTTACCGAAGTACAAAGTCTCCGATACGATCAACTGATGCACGTCATTATTGACACGGATGCGGGCGTAGACGACTCTCTCGCGATCGTCTATGCCGCTAATTCTTCTGAACTTCAAATCGAAATGCTCACGACTGTCTCAGGCAATGTGCCTGTCCGAGAAGTAACTCAAAATGTTTTGCTTCTGAAAGACTTCCTGCAATTGAAAGCGCCCGTTTTTTCCGGCGCGGAAGTTCCGCGGGTAAGAAAATTAGTGACGGCGCCGGAGGTCCACGGCGAAGACGGTGTCGGAGGTTATCGAATACTCCACAACATTTCCAAAAATGATTGGGAAACCGGGGAAGCTGCCAATAAAATTGTCGAAGCCGCGAGAAGATTGCGCAATAAACTGACCATCATTTCCATCGGTCCAATGACCAACATCGCGAAGGCGGTTTCGATTGACGCCGAAGCCATGCGGGCAGCAGGAAACATTATCCAAATGGGAGGTGTCTTCTTCGGCTACGGAAACACCACAACGTTCACGGAATTCAATATTTTTGTTGATCCGGATGCGGCGGACTTTGTTTTGAACGAAGGAGTGCGTGTGAAGTTCGTTCCGCTCGATGTTACGGAAAAACTTTTCATGCCAAGAACAATCATCACTTCCCTTTTCAATTCATCCAAGGGGATGGACAGCAACCTGAAAAAGCTTCTTAAACAAGCGACCGACTATTACATCCTTTACCATCGTGTTACAGAAAAACTCGATGGCTGCTATTTGCACGACCCGATAACAATCGCCGCCGCGGTGAACCCGAAGTGGTTTAAGTTCGTTGACTCTTTCGTTTCAGTTGAAACCAAGGGCGACCATACCGCGGGCATGACATTGGCTGATTTTCGCAAAAGGAAACAAAAAGGAAATTCGGAAGTTGCCGTCTCGTTTGATGCTGAGAAGTTCCTCCTTGATTTTGCAAAAAAAGTATTTGGTGTTAAGATTTCGTCAAGCGTCATAAGAAAAAATTGTTTGCGAGACCGGAATTATCCGAAATTCAGCAATATTCTTGAATGAGAATTCTAAACATGTCAAAAGCCAAAGCCGTCTGTTTTTTCGTTTTTCTTTTGGCTGTTGCCGGATGTCAGAAGCTTTCATCTATTCCGACCGCAGAAGATAATTTCATAATTATTCCACCGACGAACTTACAAGTTTTTTCGGCACACGACGCTTCGATCGTCGTTCAATGGAACCAGTTGAACGCGGTCGGTTTTTCCTATTACAAAGTCTACTTCGGCACAAACAAAATAAGCCTGAACTTCGCCGGAGAAACAACGAATAATTACTTCTTTGTCGATAGTTTGAGTTATGATTCAACTTACTATTTTCAGGTAACCGCTGTTTATGCTAATGGCAATGAAAGCGGACCAAGTAACTTCGTTTATGCGCAGCCGAAAAATTATCTTCCTCCGCTTGTGCCGATCGGATTGAATGTGCAGGGACATAACGACGAATTCGGGAAATACATAATAGTGATATGGTCTGCGAATCCCGACGGCGATCTCGGAGGCTACGAAGTCTATCGTGACACCACAAGCACTTTTCAGCCGGACACGCTCGCGCACACAAATCTTGTCGCTGCTCTTACCACCAATGTTTACAGAGACACAACCAACCTGATCGTTAACAAAAAATACTTTTACAAGATAATTGCTTTTGACTTTGCTCATTGGAGGAGCGTACCTTCGCAGCCGGCTTCGGATATGATTCTTGGCAGACCGACACTTGTTTCACCCGCGAATGGTTCTACTCTAAATTATTTGAACACGATCGTGTTCAAATTTAATCAAGTTCAGGGGGCGTCTGGCTATATTATTTACGTCTCATCTTCCCCGACAGGAGGTGAAATCTATTCCGCTGCCATTTCTTCAGATCAGGATTCGTTGGTTTATTCCGGTTCTTCCTTGAACTATAATCAATTATACTTCTGGCATGTTGCGGCAACGACTCTCGATCCGAATACGCCAAACTCAGTCAGCGATGTTTACAACTTTGCGATAACACAATGATTGAATTCATTAAAGTAAGCAAAGCATTTCCCGGCCACGTTGCCCTCGACTCGACTTCTTTCAGAGTTGAGAAGGGTACCTCATGCGGTTACATCGGACCGAACGGCGCCGGAAAAACGACCACGGCAAAGATAATCGTCGGATTGGAGAAAGCCGACTCGGGCACGGTCAAGGTACTTGAGAAGGACGCCGCAATTGAACGAAACGATATACAAAAGCTGGTCGGCTACGTGCCGGAATCCCCAAAGCTTTACGAGTCTTTGACTCCTACGGAAACAATCGCAATGGCGGCGCTGCTGAGAAAGTTCGACAAGAAAGCCGCAATCGACAAACTGCAAGTACTATCCGAAATATTTCTCTTCAAAGATTTTCTTAAGAAGCCGCTGCAAAATCTTTCCAAGGGCACAAAGCAAAAAGTTGTCATGAGCTTGGCTCTTCTTTTCAATCCTGAAATTTTGATCCTCGATGAACCAACCGACGGGTTGGACGTTCAAGCAGTCGTTTCGCTCAAGCAGCTCATTAAATCTTTTACAACACGCGGCGGCACGGTCTTCTATTGTTCACACTTGCTCGATATAGTTGAGAGCGTCTGCGACAGAGTGTACTTCATAAACAAAGGAAAGGTCGCAGGAGAATATACGAAGGACGACTTTGCCGACAAGAGAGGCTTTCTGGAAAACGCATTCATAGAAAACGTAGGGACCCAAAACGAACAACGGCTCATAAACGCCTTTTTTGAAAATGCGCATTAGCTTTGCCCTTGCAGTTTTTTTCCTTATTACCTCAAAAGCACTCGCACAGATACAAGACTCAACTGGAATTCCTTCCGAAAATTCTATCCTCACCGGATTCAGCCAAAATATTAACACACTCGGCTGGAGCGGCATTGCCGGCAAAGATTGGAATGCCGATGATTACTCGATATCCATCAATGAAAATTTTCATTCGGTATTGATAAAAGGACAGCAGAATCTTATTCGCGACGAACAAAATTTCAACGGACAGATAAGGCGTTCTATCTTCGGAAATATTTCCGGATTCGGCGTCTTTCAATCGAATTTTGTAAGCGACAATAGACAAATCGGTTTGAATTCTGTCGGAGCATCCACGATCTCCAGCGGACTCTACTTCGCGACACAAAGAGATACAGTTCTCGGCGGAATCGGAAACAAGTGGGATAAACAAGCTGGTGTAAATGATAACGGATTCACTTACGATCTTCATGCCGCGACCGCATTTTCGCCGTTTGACGGAAGCAGGCTTGTTCCCTCGCTCACTCTTCACAACGAGCAAATCTCTCCGAGACAGAACTACGATAGGGCTGCCAGCGTCGGTTATTTCCAGAGTTTTCCGACGCAGGCTTCGATTTCATTCCTCGGATCATACGGTATGCAGTTGAGAGACTTCTATTTCCCCGCAGATTCAGTAGTCAAGAGTACTTTCAACGTTGAAAACAATATCCAGGACAGAAATGAAAACAGAAGTTCTGTCTCTGCCGGACTCTCAATGCCAATTTTGTTCTTCCAGTTGAGCGCTCAGTCGAGATTTGGTCAGCGGCAAATCGAACTCACTTACAGGTACAACCCGACAAACGATCCGTCAAATGTTTTATATGACACAAGAATAAGAGTGTCGAACTTTGACTTTAACAGTCAGCTAACTGCAAATGTCTTTGGTGACACACTTTACATTAATATGGGACATACCGAGAGAACCGAAACCCATGCGGTCATCAACTCACCTGTGCTTAATGCTTTCACGGAACAGCAAATTGCGAATCAAGCGCAGCTCAATAACGTGGGGACACGCAACACGATATCCGGACAATTCCTCATGCATTTCGGAAACACATCAGCGAATCTCACAGGCATTGCTTCCTTATTCCGATATGACACACCGAGCGTCCTCAACTACGATGACCGCGACGAACTCACTAACACAATCGCACTGCTGGTCAATCACCAATTCAGTCCATCTTTTCAGTCCGGGCTCGGGATTGAAGGCGATTTGATTCACATCGTTTACATCACGGCGCAGCGGAGCGCAAACAATAACCGTAATTTTGTTTACAAATTATTTCCAATAGTCATCTATTCCGATTCGAGAGTGCGGACTTTCAATCGCTTCGAAGTTCTCGCCAACTACACCGTTTACGATTTCGAAGCATACTCACAAGTTCACAGCTTTTCTTTCCGTCAAGCTTCATTTCTCGATTCGACGACGGTAAACCTGACTTCAAAAGTCTCCGCCTTCTTTCTTGGAAATGTGAAACTTTACACAAGAGGTGAACTTTACTGGTCAAGCTTTTCTGAATTTCCACTGAACTACTTTGTCGACCAGACATATTGGCTTTCTCTTTTCTATTTCACCGGCAGCCTCAGATATGGCGCCGGTTACAGATATCTTTCCCTGACCCAATACAATTTCATAACCGCCACGGAGAAACAATTCGCTTCACGCCAGACCAACGCTGGGCCTACCGCTTTCATCTCGCTTAGCATGTCTCATCTCGAATTGAGAATCGACGGCTGGTATCAAATCTCTAAACAATCATTGCAAAACCAAATTGTTTATCCTAATTTCGAACTGACAGCAAGGTATAATTTTTAGTGAATGAATTACACGAACATATAGTTATCAAGACGAGAAGCACTGCGTTCAAAGAAGCTGAACGCAAGCTCAAGGTAATTTTTAAAAAGCTTAACATCTCCGAATCCGCAACACACAACTTGCTTGTGATCGCGAGTGAAACAGTCAACAATGCCGTACAACACGGAAATAAAAACGATCCAACCAAAAACGTTATAATCGATGTCGATTTTAAGAACGACGAGATCACCATAGCAGTTGAAGATGAAGGAGGAGGTTTTGATCCAGAGAAATTGCCGGATCCACTTCTGCCTGAAAACCTGCTTAAGCCAAGCGGCAGAGGAATTCATATTGTGAAGTCGCTAATGGATAGTGTGGAGTATGAGTTTACTCCACACGGAACAAGGATAGTGATGAAACTTAAAGTTGGCGCAGCCTAGCCTAAAAGGGCTTATTGCACTGCTTCAAAAGTTTGTTGACCGAAGCTCTCTATCGTACCCGCCAAACAATCCGCTATTAATATAGATTTGTTCAACTAATTTTACGGGCCCCACGCCGTCAACAAAGTAAGTTGTAAACACAACTTTTCCTGCCGTTCCTAAAGTGATATTAGTTGTCAGCTTGTAAGCAGAAGGGTACGTTGTTCCATTCTGAAGTTGGACACTATCTGGGCCCTGAACAATACCGTTGACTGAAAGCTGGACAGGCGACCCTAAGAACGTCACTGTTGTATCCTTGATCTTGAAATTAGTATTGAGCGGAATATCACCGTTCACAAAGTCTCCCCACATCGCCGGGAATGAGAACCCCGCGGCACTTATCGCAATTTTCAATTGCAAATGATTTTTAGAAACTACCCTGAAGTAGGTGGTGTCGACAGTGATGCTATCAGCCGAGTAGAAGATTGAGTCGGAAACCAAATAAACTCCCGTGTAACCATCCATCGTTGTTGTACCGACAACTTGCGAGACAACTTTCCGCGGCTGCCCCGTTGGCAGACCGCTCGAGTTCAAATCGTATTCAGAATAGGTCCAGGCATTTCCAACATTCAAGGGAAAAAGATTTGTCGCAGTGATATATGTTGCAGTTGTCCCGGTAGCGCTCGATTTAGTGCAACCGCTTAAATACAACACTGCCGGGACAAGCAACAAGAGAAATAGCTTTGGATTTCTCAACTAAATTTTACTTTCGCCATGTTTGCTTTAACATCGTCTGCAGACTTGTTGAGTTCAGCTTTTTCCGAATCGGTCAACTTGATCTCAACGACCTGCTCCACACCTTTTTTGCCAAGTTTCACCGGAACGCCAAGGACGACGTCGTTCATTCCATACTCACCTTTCAAAAAGACCGAGCACGGAAGAATTCTCTTCTTGTCTTTGGCAATGGCTTCGACCATCTGAGCGACAGCCGCAGATGGCGCATAGTAAGCGCTTCCCGTTTTCAAGAGCGAAACGATTTCAGCGCCGCCATCGCGTGTTCGCTTGACGAACTTTTCAATCTTGTCCGCAGCCATCATTTCAGTCAAAGGAATTCCCGCGACCGACGTGTAGCGAACGAGAGGTACCATCGAATCGCCGTGTCCGCCAAGAACAAACGCCTGTACATCCTCGACCGAGACATTAAGTTCAGATGCTATGAAAGTTCTGAATCTTGCGGTATCGAGGACTCCCGCCATTCCGATCACTCGATTTCTTTCGAAGCCGCTGACTTTCAATGCGACATAAACCATCACATCGAGAGGATTTGATACGACGATTATTATACTTTTCGGAGAACGCGGCGCTACCTGCTCCGTAACAGATTTGAGAACACCTGCATTTGTTGCAAGGAGATCATCGCGGCTCATTCCAGGTTTTCTTGCGATGCCTGCCGTGATCACGATAATGTCGCTGTTTGCAGTTTCGTCGTAAGCATTTGCGCCGACAACTTTCACGTCGCTGCCGAGCACAGGAGTGGACTCAAGCATATCAAGTCCTTTTCCTTGCGGCATGCCTTCAACTACATCCGTTAAAATAACTTCATTGGCAAGTTCTCTGTCGACCAACCGTTGTGCGACGGTCGCGCCGACATTACCGGCCCCAACTACTGTGATTTTCATTGCGAGTCCCTTTCAGAGATTAGTTGTTACTCGCGCTCAGAGGAATGACACTAACTTTTTTACGAACTCTTCTATAGGTTTCGAATTTTACTTCGCCGTCTTTAAGCGCGAAAAGGCTGTCGTCCTTTCCAACGCCGACATTTTCTCCCGGTAAAATTTTTGTTCCGCGTTGACGTACGATGATGCTTCCTGCGGTTATCTTTTCGCCGCCAAAAGTCTTAACGCCAAGTCGCTGCGAATTGCTGTCGCGGCCATTGCGTGAACTGCCGCCGCCTTTCTTGTGTGCCATGAAAAACTCCTATCGTAGATCCCGTTCGCGGGACTGCGTTATGGTGTCAATGTGAATTGTTGTAAAACTTTGCCTATGACCTTTCGTCACTTTGTAATTCTTTCTTCTTTTCTTTTTGAATACGAGGATCTTGTCATGCCTGTCGTGATCAACTACGGTTGCTTCCACAACTGCGCCTTTCACGTATGAATTACCGATCGTCTTTGCCTTGTCTTCTTCGAGAAGAAGAACTTTATCTATCTTGACCTTTTCGCCTACCTTTGCTTCCAGCTTCGGAACAGCAACATTCATGTTTTCCGTTACTTTGAATTGTTTGCCTGCGATTTCTACAACAGCGAACATTATTCCTCCAATTTGAATTTTAATTTAGCCGTTATGACTGAAAAGTTCAATTGATTTCGGAAGAAAAAGTAGTCGTTGGACGCAGCGCTCCGCAGCGGTTCGAAGCTTTGATCTTGCAAATCAACTTGTTGAGCCAAATTTATGCCCGCCGAAATCTTGTAAATGGGTTGATCCTTTGATATATTTCTACGCAAGATTTGCTTGGAGGTGTGTCCCGACCATGTCGGGATGAAGGCAACCCGCCACAGACGGACTAAACCGTCACAGGTTGCAGTTCTTTTGAAATTTCTAGTCCCTTTTTATTTGGAGGTGTGTCCCGACTATGTCGGGATGAAGGCAACCCGCCACAGACGGACTAAACCGTCACAGGTTGCAGTTCTTTTGAAATTTCTAGTCCCTTTTTATTTGGAGGTGTGTCCCGACCATGTCGGGATGAAGGCAACCCGCCACAGACGGACTAAACCGTCACAGGTTGCAGTTCTTTTGAAATTTCTAGTCCCTTTTTATTTGGAGAGGTGGCCGAGTGGCTGAAGGCAACCGCCTGCTAAGCGGTTATAGGGCTTATAACTCTATCGAGGGTTCGAATCCCTCCCTCTCCGCAAAAGACAAGACTTTCTAACCTGAAGTATTTCGTGTACGTCCTTTTCAGTGAGAAGCTCAACAAAAGATATTCTTCCGAAGAATTTTGAAGCGAGTTCATCATAACAGAATCACTTCTCCGTGAAAGTATAAATCTCACCATCTTGAAAGTGAGCGACCTCTGCCATCTTCGTATTCTTTTGCAACTCATTAATTGTGAATAGAAAATCACGGTTAATTTTATTGAACCAGACAAGACATACCTTGCCACCCCCTTGCCAATTGCTATTGAGTTTTGAATTAGCACTTAAAAGTTGAGGGGAGTTATACATGGTTTTGGCAGGACTCCACATGGTTTCAATATTTGCTAAAATGTAAACTGCTTCAGGGGCATTGCTATAGAATGTGAATCCTGTTTCCAGTGACCTGTGCTTGATAAGATATTGGATTGTTTCGCTGTCTCTCCATGGTTTGCTGTTATATTCCCAGCCGGATTGTTCTATGTAGTCATTGACGATATATATTGTGTTCCTAACAGGGAATGTCATCAACATAACTATGGCAGCTGCAAAAAGAACGGTTATCAATTTCGGAGAAAAATATTTTTGTAACCATGTAAGAATTTTATCCGAGCCAAAAAACAGTATAAAGGTTGCAGGCACATAAATTGGGGACAGCAACCTATTGTCTATATGGTCATAGGCGGTGGTCGTCGACGAAATGACAATAATCCCTACATAGAATAAAACGAAGATCAGGGTTGGGCTTATTTGTTTTAAGTTCAATACTTTTTTATTCCATCTTTTCATCAATCCTATCCCAACAGAAATCACGGCAACCGCAGTTAAAATCCAAAAGATTACATACTGCCCTGTTATACCACCGGGCAAATACCATGGAAGAACAGTGTTGAGCAAGAATTTCATGTTTTCGGATAAAGTGTATGAGGATACAGCTCGCTGTCCAATAAGAGTACCTGAAAGGGAATAGTTTCTAATAATCCAAACTCCAACAGGTAAAACCGTGATAAGCAGGAAGATAATTATATGCCGAAGCTTTTCCTTAAGAATATTTTTACGTTGGAGCAGGATGTTCACTACTCCTGTTAAAATGATTATGACCCCAATGTAGCGAGTAAGACACGCCAATGCCGCCGATGCAGATAAAAGAATAAGTGAAGTGATATCTCCCTTTGCTTGATATGTTTCAAAGTAATAGAGATATAGAAGTGTCAGCAAAATAAAGAGAGGTTCCGACCAGGCCATCAGAGACACCTGAACAAGCGCATATGAAATCAGAACCGAGACTGTTCCCATAACCACTAATGTGAACGAATTCAATTTCTTTAAAAAAAACAACCCGGAGAAATACACAATGAGGCCAAAAAGAATTGCATTAACATAACCCGCCGATGTCAAAGGATCTATAAGTAATAATTCCTTTATTGCTGCCAATAAAATCGGATAAAGAGGAGGTTGAAGCACGAAATAGTACTCATCATAAGTGATGAAACCGGCGCCGCTTGCAATATGCCTTGCGACAGATATGTAGGCGACGGAGTCCGGCGAAATTCCAGCGCCATGACGACTTGTAAGGAGAAAAATTATGCTTGTCCCAATAAGTCCGAGTATTGCAAGCGGAATTTTATATTTTACCCTATTTTCGTGTTCAGAAATCATCACGTTCAAAAGTAAACTATTTAACGATAATCAAAAGTGTAAACCGCAAAACAATTCGCGCCGCAGATTAGATCAATATTCTGTCAGCTCACTTTGACAAATTGTTTTCCAAGGTTTTCACTGTGAACAATCCGAGAAAAGCACGGGGAGTGTTCTCTAATCCCTCTACAATATTTTCGATGGATATTATGCCGATCTTATACCTGCTGTAAACCAACAAACGGAATTCTGTTCTATCTTCTCAAGAAATTATCTCCTCGTCAAGCCTTATGAATTCCTGAAATCACTTGCAGCCGCATGTTTGATTTCATATTGCTTTAGTAACCAAAATCCAACTACGATTCCATTTACAGTTGAAAAGACTACATCCGAAAACCAATGATCGTCGTGATAAATTCTCGATAATCCGGTTATTGCCGCGATGGTGAACCAAAAGATTTTCCAGATCTTGTTCTTGGAAAATCCTGCCATCACTGTCGAAAGAGAAAAAGCTACGGCTGTGTGTCCGGATGGAAAAGAGAGGTAATCATTTGGAGCAGTTATGAATGGAGTGAAAACTAGATGCCCATGCCCAACGTATGGTCTCCACCTGCCGACAATTGACTTGAGCGAAATTGTGATCAACCCGGAATATAAATAAGCCTGACCTATCATCAATCCTTTCAACCGCGTCGGT
Organism: Bacteroidota bacterium; assembly: GCA_023381615.1. Classification (GTDB taxonomy): domain Bacteria; phylum Bacteroidota; class Ignavibacteria; order Kryptoniales; family JAKASW01; genus JAKASW01. Next base: position 17,942 of record JAMCQL010000042.1, on the reverse strand, counting down.
TCGGAATTGAGAGCAAGTCCAACGAGATAAAATCCTAAGAAGAGGTAAAGCGTCGCGAATCCCCTGCCGTACCAATGTCCGAAATTAAAGACTACATCTTGTATAGGACCATGCAGCGTAAAGAAAAAGTAGCGAATAGGCTCGTCTAAGTATACTGCTGCGAGGACCAATAAGATGAAGTCTCCGAACAGCAGCCATTCTTTCTTTTTCCAATGCAATGGAAGAGCGTAATATTTTCCCCACTCCACAAAAAGCCTCCTGAAATCGCGGCCTATATTCTTCAGACGTTCGAGCAATTAATCACCTTTATGTTTGTTCTTGTTGCAGCTTCATATCAAATGCTTAATACAAAAATGGAATGAACATCTTTTTTGTCTTTCCCATATACTCACGATAGCTTTCCCCGAATTTTGCTGCATTAACATTCTCCTCCGTTCTCGCAGTGGCATTAAGAGAGAACGATGCGCCAAACAACAGTATTGCGCTAAAGAGCGACGGCTTCTTTAGGAAAGTTCCCAGCGCGAGGAAAACCAAAGAAGAGTATAGTGGATGCCTGATATGCGCATATACTCCATTCTGAACCAGCACCAGCGGAATCTTTTCTGCACCGGCCGCTCTCGAAAATCCGAGCAGCCGGAAGCCGGTAACGACAAGAATCAGCGAGGCCGAAAGTGCAAGCCATGAAAGAATTTGCGTCAATGAGAACGGATTTTCAAACCACCAGTGATAATTGACCAGAAGCAGCAGAAGAATAAATTCGAACGCGAAAAATCTGTAATAGCCGTAAGAGTGGCGATCACGAAGTGAGTCTCTTGAAAGGAATACTATCGCCAGCGAGCATAAGACGAAGATAGATAGTTCTATTGTCTTGATTCCCATTGTTCAGCTCAACGATAAATATCTTTCCCGTGCATACAATGCAAAAGCGCGACAGTGGAGGTTTCATCGTCGATTTCGTAACTGACTCGATACGAACCGATCCTTATGCGATATTCCTGTTGGTATCCTTTTGACTTGATACTATCGTGCGGGCGGGGATCGTCTTTCCGTTCTATGACTTTTGTTATGATTACATCGCGGATTTCAGGTGGGAGCATATCAAGCTGCTTTTGCACCGGCTTGGGAATGATAACCTGATATGGCATCGAGATCGCAGCTATGACTTCTTCAAATAGTCATCTATCCTCTTAAAGTCGCCCGCCTTGTAAGCGGCGCGCGCATCCCGAATCTCTGCACTGATTTGAGGATCTTGCTCGTATAGCTCTTCTTCAGCTTGCGCAATCTGCTCATCCAGCATTCTGAGTATTTTCAATTTCTCTCGTAAGTCAAGACGGGAAATCGACTCCGCGAGAGAATCAAAGGGAACAGCGATGTTTATCGGTGAGGCTCACATTTTAGCTCTTTCTTTCATGAATAAATTAACCTTGTCAAGGGTAAAAAGAAACCTTGACAAGGTTGATATTCCATCAATCCTCACCTATACTAAGACTTCGGTGGGCAGGCAACATTCCTGCATCAGTGCTCCGGTGGATAAGCTGGCATGTACGGAGGCAAGGGCGGAAGTTTCTTCGGCTCCTTTTTGATCTGCTCCAAGAGATATTTCATTGCAGCTTCAATCTGCGGATCCTGTCCTTCCATAACAAGCTTTGGAGTCTGGTCCACTTCGATGTCGGGTTCGACACCATGATTTTCTATGATCCATTCGCTCTTGAGACCATAAAGTGAAAATTCGGGTGTCGTAACGTAACCGCCGTCGACGAGCGATCTGTAACCGCGAATGCCCCGTACACCGCCCCATGTTCGCTTTCCAATGAGAGGACCAAGGTCATATTTTCTGAAGTAGTATGGGAAAATGTCACCGTCGGAGGCTGAGTATTGATTTATTAAGCAAGCCATGTAACCATAAAACACTGGCGACGGAATAGTGTTCGGTTCACCGTGTCTTGCCATCTCCATGCCGACCAGAATTCTCCTCAATCTTTCAAGAAGCATTTGGTCGATAAATCCGCCGCCGTTATACCTCTCATCGACTATCAAGCCTTCTTTCCTGATTTGCGGATAGAACTGTTCAACAAATGCGTTCAGTCCGCTCGCTTCCATGTCCGGAAGGTAAACATAACCTATTTTCCCATCAGAGAGTTTGTCGACAAGTTCTCGATTGCGAACTATCCAATCATTGTAGCGCAAATCCAATTCATTAGCGATCGGATTGACTTCGACTGTCCAAGCACCCTTTAGGTCAGGCTTTGAGTTGACAAGAAGCGTGACCGTTGTCCCGACAGTATTCTCCATGGCACTGTCTATGCTCGTCGGAAATTTCACGGGTAAGTTATTGATGGCAAGGATATAATCACCTACATGGACGTTCACGCCCGGCATTGTGAGCGGGGACTGGCGGTTTGATTTCGTGTTCAGTCCAATCATTATCTTGCTAATCCTGTAGTATCCGCCCGCCGGATCAACTGTGTAATTCGCACCGAGCAGGCCGCTCATCACCTTGTGCATTTCCGGATAATAACCTCCACCGACATACGTGTGTGAATTTCCGAGTTCGCCAATCATTTCGCCTATTACATCAGTCAGGTCGTACCGATTGTTCACGTACGGCAATAGCACTTCATACTTCTTTTTGACCGCTTCCCAATCAACTCCGTTCATCTCGGGCGAATAGAAGAACTGTCTTTCAAGTCGCCATGCCTGATTGAAGATTTCAGCCCATTCTTCGTGGAAGTTGACGAACATCTTCATGTTCGAAAGATTGAGCGCACCGTCTCCAACCTTATGTTCAGCCGGCTTGGAATCGATTATACCGTAAGTGTTTCCACTCTTGTATATGATTTTTTCGCCATCCGAAGACAAAACATAGCCGTCGACCGGCGCAAGAAGTTCAGAGTCTTTTCTCCCGACTAAATCGTAGCAATGCAACGCAGACTTTTCACCGGAAGCATTGCCCGACAGTCCCATTGTTGGAAAAGTGATGTAATAAATTTTTCCAGGTGACGCGCTCAAACCACCGATGTTGCCTGCAGCGATTGGAACTGCAACCGCTCGTGAACCAAGTCCTTCAAAATCGATCTTCACTTCTTTTGCTTTTGTGTTTTGACTTCTTGCTTCTTTCTTCCCCTCACCGGCTTTTGCCTGTTCAGGTTTTTGTCCTGTTATCTTCACTTCGTCATTCTTAGGCGCGAATGGTGACGCGCTGTCTGCCTGCAAAGTCGCAACATAAATCCCCGTTGTCTTCGTGTCGGTAAATTCCATATCGAAGCTGCCAATGACACCGTTGTACTTTCTGTCGGACAAGAAAATCAGATACCTTCCTTCGGAATCAAAAATCGGATCGTAATCATTCGTGTATCCGTTGGTCACTTCGTGGATTTTCCGATCTTGAAGTGAATAGATATAAATAGAAGTGAAGCTGTTCTCATGGTGCTTGGCATAAGTTACGTATCGGCTGTCCGGCGACCACGAGTAGTCGGTGATCTCCCATATTGAGTCTTTATCAACATGGACAGGCTCTTTGCTGGCAACATCCACATACCACAAATTCAAGCTGGCATCGGAATATAAAAGCTTCTTGCTGTCTGGCGACCAAACAAGCTGATACAGATAAGCTTTATTCCCGTGTGTGATTTGAACTGCTTCAGAGTTCGGTTTGTCCTCGCGAAGATAAATTTCCTGTTCGCCTGTCCTGTCGGAAACATAAGCGATATATTTGCCGTCGGGTGACCAAGTCGGATTCTTGTCGTCAACGCCGGACGTATTTGTGATATCGCGAGTATTTCCGTCTTTCTTCGGAACAGTAAAAATGTCACCGCGCGCTTCGAACACTGCCCGCTCACCGTCCGGGGCAATTCCGAAATTGGTTATGTTTTTGCTTGCGTCAACCCACTTAGGCATTCCAAGCGTCTCGTCATTCGGAATGGATATATCAAGCTTTCTAAGTTTTTCGCCCGGCAAATCCAAAACGTACAGGTAACCACCATTTTGAAAGACAATAGCATTCGGCCCTAAGGATGCCCAGTTGCAGTCATAGTCTTTGAAAAACGTAACCTGCTTTTTCTCTTTTGTCTTCAGATCATAAGACCAGATATTCATTCTGCGATTTTGATCGCGGTCCGATAGAAAATAAATCGTATCTTTGTACCACATGGGGTCGGTATCAGTTCCCTTCCACTTTGTGATTCTCTCTTCGTCCATCGTTTTTATATCATGGATATAGATATCCTGCGCGAGCCCGCCGTCATATCTTTTCCATGTCCTGAAATTCCTGAAGATGCGATTGTATGCAAACTTACTCCCGTCCGGCGAGAAGCTCAGTAGTCCGCCTTTGGGAACCGGGAATGTGACAGGCATTCCACCATCAATCGAAACCGTAAACAATCTTCCAAACCATGTGTTAAACGCTTCCATTCGCGAGAGGAATAAAATACTTTTTCCATCGGGCATCCATGTTATTACTTCATCGTTCGGCCCCATTCTCTCCGGAATGTCACCGGCATCCTGACGAAATGTCAACTGCCTCGGCTGTCCGCCTTCACTCGGCATAACATAGACGTTGAAGTTGCCATCGTATTGTCCGGTGAACGCGATCCGCTTACCATCAGGACTGAATTTCGGAAACAACTCGAGTCCCGGAGCTGAAGTAAGTCTTCGCGCCACACCGCCCTGCGAGGAAACCTCATAAATGTCTCCGGCGTAAACAAAGACCACTTTGTCGTTGTAGATGTCCGGAAAACGCAGGAGCCTTGCTTCATTGATTGCAAATGCATTTGAGAAAAGTAATAGAATTGCAATGATAAGTTTTTTCATTGTCGTCCTCCGAGTTTTTTAAAATCTAAATTCTGAAATGTTAAGAATAAAGAGAGGAGATAGAAAGATTGCCCCGCGAGAGGGCGATCAATTTGAAAAATGTTCAAGAAATTTTCCGTTTCAGGGGAGCAAGGTTAGTAGTTCAGTACCTTTTCACCTTAATCGACGAAACACCGGCTTTGATATCAATGAATACCTTTTTCTTTGCGCTGTCGAAGTTGGGGGTATGATAGATACCGTCACTATCCTTCATGAAATTGTCGAAGGTCTTGCTGGAAAGCTCCGCGCGATCATTTATTTGACATCCCGCAGACTCCGGGACATACACAACAACCGAAGAGGCGCCTGTATCCATGCTCAAGTGTGTTGTATCTGATTTGTCTCCCAATCTGATTCTTAGAGAGGATGCTCCGGCCTTTATCTCTGCAGTGCGAATTATGAATGGCGTCAGATCAAAGTTCACAGAACACGCCCCGACATCGACATTCAAATTCCAGTCTGGTTTTGGATTCAACATCATCTCGACATGGTTTTTTGATCCGCCAAAACTCCAATGGTCCTCTCTACTTTTTAGGGTGAAATCCAATCTCTCTGTAGAGCCATCTTTGTTGGCATCCAAAGCATAGTCTCCGACATTGGATTCAGTGTGCGCATAGAACAATTCACTGCTCGTGTCATTAATAGAAAAATATCCGGCGCCCGCATTCAGCGTCAGAACCGCATGACGCACATCTTTGCTCATATCTTGTGTGAACTCTTGATTATGCGTGAATCGCCCATCATGGTGGAATATTCCGCGGAAGTTTCCCCAGCCAATCGAAGCCAGAGAGAAAATCCAAACAAGAACAAGAACCGAAGTAACGGCAAACAAAATTCCTCTCCACTTTGAATCAGAAACGAGCATCGATATTCCGCCGAAGATTAAGAGTATAGGCCAAAGCTTAAAAATGAAATGCCAATTCAGACTTACAATATCAAAGTTCGTCAATATCAGCGCTATACCAAGAAGCGTTATCAGTATCCCTGCAAACAGTCGACTAATTTTCATGGCGCTCTCCTTTTTCTTCTTCTCTCCGAACCGAATTGAAAATCATTCCTATACCAATCGCGATGAGAATGAGCGGCCAGGTATCCGAGAAGCTGAAGTGTGGCAAGTAATTATCGGCAAGGAAGAGTCCTCCGAGAACTATCAAAACCAGACCACCGAGAACACCCCCATGTTGCTTCCGATATCTATAATCGTGATTACGAGATTCCTCTTGCATGACTGTTTCTCCTTCCGCTGTTGGTGTTTTTGGTTGAGATTCAAATTTTTCATTCGGTACAACAATCCAGAGAATGATGTAGGCGAGCAAACCTGACGCACCTGCAAGAGTCGCAAGCACAAATATGACTCTCACAAAGACAGGATCGATGTCAAAATATTCGCCCAATCCGCCAGCCACTCCTGCAATTACTCGGTTCTTTCTCGAACGATAAAGTCTGCGTTCCATTTTCCGACTCCTTTTCAAAAGGCTACGCCGAAAGCCGCGAAATGTTACCTCACACCCGGCTTAAAGACTGATCCTAAGCACCAAAATTTAAGTCCCGTCCGGTCAAAAAAAAATCCCGACTGACGAGGTGTCAATCGGGACTCGAAAGCTTTAGCGGCTTTAGATTTTCTTTACTTTTGCCGCCTGCAACCCTTTGGGGCCTTGTTCAACTTCGAATTGAACTCTGTCGCCCTCTTTCAAAGTCTTGTAGCCGTCGCCGATGATAGCTTTGAAATGAACGAATACATCGTCTCCACTCTCGCGAGAGATGAAGCCGTATCCCTTGGTTGCGTTGAACCACTTCACGGTTCCTTGCTCCATTGCTGGATCCTTTCAATAATGTTTCTAAATGTGTACCCGAGCCGTCGCGCCAGATGTTCTTGGCTTATACAGAATTGCTGGTGAAGATAACAATAAGTTCCTGCAATCACCTCTGCATACGATGCTACGCCTCGTGTAGAATCCGCAACAACGGAACCCGCACACGGGGAATTACATCTGCAGCTACAACCTATAAAAGCATGGTTCTAAACACCATCACGGTGATGAACCACCACTTTGGCGCAAACAACGGTGTACTGTTATTTGCGGCTATATGATAGCCTTTGAGCGCATCAAAAGCAAATTCAAGTCAAAGTAAAAAAGTGGAAATTTATTCCGTAAAATCCCCAAAAACACGTTTTTTCAATGCGCCAAAATATTTTGACATAAATACTTGCGTGCTCCACACAAAATGCCGATCAAACTTCAACACTCAGCCGGGTGCATCATCGGTAAAGACTATCCGGAACCGATTGCCGATTACAAATCAGCTTCGTAAAAATTCAAGTATTTTTTTGAAAGACAAGAAGAGGTGATTACTAATCTTGAAATTTGTTCGCGAGCTGGCTCTGCAGCTCTTCAAGAGTAAAGGGTTTATGCAGGACACCCATACCCCCGTTGTTTAAAATATCTTGTACTTTCCCTTCCGAGCTGTAGCCGGTTGAAACAAGCACAGGGAGTTCAGGCCGCGATTTATGAATCCGGAAATACGTTTCGCTGCCATCCATTCCCGGCATTATCATATCAAGAATCACAACGTCAACTTTCGAATTATTCTTCAAGACTTCGATGGCTTTCTTGCCGCCATCTACAGCCACAACTGAAAATCCGAGTCTCGCTAATGATTCGGTCAACAAATCTCTCATTTCAATTTCGTCATCGACAACAAGGCACAATTTATCTTTCACAATTCTTTTGATTCCTGACGGCTCCCGATGGTGATTTGCTCCAGCTTCCTTTGAAGTCGCAGGGAAATAAATCCTGAGAGTTGTTCCCTTCCCGACTTCGCTCTCGGCTTCAATTTCACCTCCATGGTTCTTTACTATTCCATAAACCATAGACAGCCCAAGTCCCGTCCCCTTCCCTTTTGGTTTCGTTGTGAAAAACGGCTCGAAAATTCGAGATAGATTTTCTTTCGATATGCCGTGTCCGGTATCTGATACTTCCACGACGACATAGTCTTTTTTCTCGAGATTCAATTTGAGACGTACGATTTCATCAGCTTCTAAATGACTAGTAACGATCTTCAGCTTCCCGCCATTTGGCATGGCGTCGCGTGCATTAACAACCAAATTCATAACGACTTGTGAGAGCTGGGATTCATCTCCTTCCACCGCAGGCAAACCATCTTCAAGCTCCAACGATACTTCGACATTTTTCTCGATCATCTTTTTTGTCATCTCTGCAGTTTCAACACAGATGCCGTTGAAGTCAAGACTCTTGACAGTTGTCTTACCAGCTCTGGCAAACCCCAGAAGCTGCCTCGTCAGCTCTGCAGCGCGCTGAGCCGACCTTTCTATCGTGTCAAGATATTTTGTCAGCTTTTCATTCTGGTTTAGTTCAATCCTAAGAAGTCCGGCGTACCCTAATATCGCGCCTAAGATATTATTGAAATCGTGTGCAACTCCCCCCGCGAGTGTTCCCAAACTTTCCATTTTTTGGGAATGTCTCAATTGTTCTTCAAGCCTGCGCGTTTCAACTTCTTTCTTTTGCCGTTCATATTCGAATGCAAGCCGCTGTCTCACCAACTGCAGAATGCTCATCTGTGCACGACTAATTCTTTGAGTACGTTCGCTTGCTAGTATAATAACGCCGACACATTTTTTATCGACTTCAATTTCGCTGGCATAGAACGATCTCCAACCACTTTCACTGGGAGCGAGCTTATCTATAAGATGAATACCATTTTGATCATTGTTGAGAAGTCTTTGGACATGACCAACTTTCAGCGTGTGCAAAAAGTTGTCCCTAATTTTCATAACATGGGCCAGGCTTACATCGTTGGCATCATCGTAGTCTCCGATATAGACAAGTTCGATATTGAAAACCTCCGAGAGCAGATTCGCGTAGCTCTCGAACAACTCTGCGCCGGTGCGCTTCAATCCTACTTCATAGGCTTTCTCCATCCAATCGTTTGTTCGTACGGCACCCGAGACATCGTTCAAGAACAAAATCTGCCGAGATTGTCCGCTCCCCGTTTTGATTGTCTTGGAGACAACATCGAAGTGATGACGCAATCCATCGATAACGGCGGTCACTCGATGCTTTCTTTCATGGCCGACAGCCTTAATGATTTTGATTACCGATTCGCGAGAACTTTCCTCAAGGAAATCGGCAAGCTTTCTCCCGATTATCAGCTCAGACCTCAGACTGAAGGTATGAGCAAATTTAAAATTGCAGAATTCAATCCTTCCGTCGTCATCTGTAACAACTATCAGGTCGCTGCTCGACTCGGTTATGGTGCGGTATCGAGATTCCGACTCTTTCAAATCGCTGTGCATCTGTGCTTTTCTTAACGCCAGTGCGGCTTGGTGAGCAAAGCCTTCAAGGAACTGCAGCTGTTCTAATCCGAATGCATTCTTGCTCGAAAAATTATCAAGCGAAATGACTCCAAGCACTTCGTCGTCAACCAAAAGCGGAACTGCGATGCCGGATGCGATCTGACCGACGATTGGAAATTTAGAAGCGGTTCCGGAAATTGGATATAACGATGCGTCTTCGATGATAGTCGAAGTGCGGCTCGCGAATACTTTTCCACCCCACCCTTCGTTGAGAGCCAATTCAAAAGAGTCCTTCAGCTCTTTCGGATAACCGACAGAAGCACTCATCCTGAGCTTATTTTTTGTCTTATCGTAAATCAAGACTGACCCGCCATCCGCCTCGGCTACAGCCTCTTTGGCATAGGTGATCAACTTTTGTAAAAGCTCATCAGGATCTTCACTGTGCATCAAAGACGCACTGGTATCAAGAAGTGTCTGAAGCTGCTGCGTCTTCTGCTTCAGCTTTTCGCGCGCAATATGATCGTCTGTTACATCTCTGGCGACACCCAAAAGTCCTGTCGGTTTTCCGCCTTCCGCGATTGTGGTAACGTTGTAATCTATTGTCCGAACTTCACCTGACTTCTTTATAATTCTGAATTCGTATCTATTCGGAACTTCCTTCCCGCTCATCCGCTCTCTGTAGCGGTTTGCAACAAGAGAAAGATCGTCCGGATATACAAGGAAACCAAACTTCTTTCCGAGCACCTCCTCCGAGCTGTAACCACTTACTTCCTCAAACTTTGGATTCACAAACAACAATCGCCCATCGGTCCCGACGAAGATAACGGGGTCGTTCACGTTTTCAAGGACGAGGCGGTAAAGACTCTCACTCCTCAATAGGTTATCATAAAGACGTGAGTTGTGAAGCGCTGTAGCAAACTGGGATGTGAAGATTTCAAGTGCATCGAGATCAGATTCCACAAACGGTTCATCCTTCAAGCGCGTGAGTGCAATCGAACCAAGCAGTTCACCATGATGAGTAATCGGTACAGCTAACAAATGCTCAAGCTCTGGCCTTTCGGAAGCATAGATTGACAACGGATTAAGATGGGCATTGTTCTCTAACAAAGACCGGTTTTCCAGAGCCGCTTTTCCGATCAAACCTTTGCCAAGAGGAATTTCCGAAACGATGAAATGCGGCCGCTTCCCTTTCCGCATGAGTATTTTTTCTTCGATGAGAGCTTTCTTTTTGACATCGTAAAGGAACAAGCGGACAATATCTGACGGGACAAAAGCATTTAGCTTCTCATGTATTATATCAAATAGTTTTGCAGGCTCAAGGTTTTCGTGAAGCTGGGAACTTGTCTCGTGAATCGCTTGCAGTTTTTCGTTTTGAACTATTTGTGATTTGACGCTCTCGTTGTATTCAAAGAGAAGCGAACTTATATGTACTATGGCGTCGAACGCTTCAAGTTCTTCGTCAGTGAAACTCGCTCGAACATTGCCGACTACAATTCCTCCAAGGAGTTGGTCTTTACTGTAGAATGGTGCGTTATAAACTGATTTTACGCCGGCAAATTTCTGTATCATCCTCGCTGCTTGGGATGGCATCGTAGTACCGAATACGTCTGCGAAATCAGTCCCCACCCACGGCTTTCTTTCCGCTGTATACCGATCCACGATGCAGTTTTCAGGATCAAAAGGAAAAACAAAACTGTCGAGCGAAATCCCGAAAAACATTTGCGCAAACTTTATCAGCTTTCCTTGTGGATAAATCCCGTAGACAGCAAACCCGCGCTGGCGTGGAAAATATCTCTGTAGGCTTACAACTTTCATATCTATTTTTTTTACAACCTGTTCGGCAAGTTCCTGCATTACCGACTTCAAGTCGTTTGTCTCAACCATTTTGCGGACAAGTGAACCGAGGATTTCGATCTGGTGCGATTTAAGCATCGACTGATGACTGGAGTCATTTGTCTTCCGCACAAGACTTGAGTTTTCAATTCTCTTCATGAGAAAGCTGGGGAACATCCTTAAGGAAACACTTGTCAAAGGAATGTAGGAGTCCGCTCCCATCTGTGCGGCTTCCAAATGAATGCTATCAGCAAAGTTTCTGGAAACTATAACGACGGGCAGGAAAGGGTCGATTTCTTTTGCTGTCTTCACAATCGATGATGCGTCTCCAACTGCGAGATCATAATCGATTACCAGGATATCGTATTTTCCGGAAGTTAATTTCTTGTTGAGACCGACAGAACCCGGGATAGTCTCAACCAAAAACCCCATTTTCGACGACTGCAAAATTCGACTCAACTGGTCCCGCAGGTCCATCGAGTCTTCAAGTAATAATACTTTTAGTTCCTGAAAAGAATGTTTTGATACAGACATATTTGGTGCTCTAATAGCAGAAGTTAACAGCCGTCCAAAAGTTTTCAAACACAAAAAAGGCATCCCGTCCGTGGGATGCCTTATTGGCAATTACCCTAAGTAGGCTCTCAGCGCCTTGCTTCGCGTGGCGTGACGCAAGCGTCTAATCGCCTTCTCCTTAATTTGCCTCACACGTTCGCGCGTGAGATTGAATTTTTCGCCAATCTCCTCAAGCGTCAACGGATGCTCCCGTTCAATTCCAAAATAGAGCCTTATGACTTCCGCCTCTCTGTCGGTCAGAGACTTAAGAGCGCGTTCGACTTCAGTTCTCAATGACTCTTTCATCAGACTGTAATCGGGAGGAAGCTGATTGTCGTCCGCCATGACATCAAGGAGCTTGTTGTCTTCTCCTTGAACAAACGGTTGGTCAACCGAAAGATGCCTGCCGGAAATCTGCAGAGTCTTGTCAACCTCGTAAAGACTCATGTCGAGCTGCTCGGCGATTTCAGACGGACTCGGTTCTCGTTCGAACTCCTGTTCAAGTTCGCTGAACTTCTTGCCTATCTTGTTTAACGCGCCGACGCGGTTAAGCGGAAGACGAACAATTCTCGATTGCTCCGCAAGAGCTTGAAGAATCGACTGTCGGATCCACCATACCGCGTAGGAAATGAACTTGAATCCGCGCGTTGGGTCAAAACGTTTAGCAGCTTTGATCAAACCAAGGTTTCCTTCGTTTATCAAATCGCCGAGAGAAAGCCCCTGGTTTTGGTATTGCTTTGCAACACTAACCACAAACCTTAAATTCGCCTTGATCAGCTTCTCAAGAGACTTTTGATCGTTCTCTCTAACCTTAATCGCCAGCTCAATTTCCTCCTGCGGAGTCAAGAGATCGACTTTGCCTATCTCTTGGAGATACTTGTCGATCGTCTGGTTCTCACGAGAAGGATATTGCTTACCGACTTTAATCATTTATTTTTCCTTGTTTGTTTTACACAGTCGATAAAATTCTTCATCACCATCGTCTCTATACTTATTTGACAACATAAAAACAAATTTGTTTCATAATAATAACAAAAAAATCTTTCATTTCGACTCCCGATACGGACGAAAGATTGGCGGCAAAACGGGGACTTGAGTCAAAGCTCAATATTCCACAATTAATGATACCACGGAAGTAGAAAACAACATTGTGTGAAGAAACGAGCAACTGCAACTCTTCGAATTATTCGTGTTTTACAATGAACAAAAAATCCTTGCTGCCGGACTATATCTGCCTATCGGCTCGCGCTTCAGCCGCCGCTGTGAAACGCAGCAGAGAAGCGGTCGGCTGCAAGAGCTGGTTAGGCAAGGCGCTCACTCTGATGTCCGCGCAAAACGGACCTGCCTTTCTGTCAGCACTACAAATTGGTTTGCTAACCGCCCTGCATAGCTCTCAAACAATCGTCGGAGAGCAGCAATTTTATTCGCCGCACGTTCATCTTCAAGACGTAGAAGCACAACACCCTTGTGTGGGCGTCGCTCTCGGTAAACCTTCTCGCCAAAGTCTTTGTCATTCGTGATCAAAATCAATTCTCTGCAAACACTTTCGCAATGATATCATCGTCATCCATGCCGCGTGCTTCTTCGTACACCGAGAAAACTTCGTGCTTCTGCTCACGCAGCCAACGTGCTACCGCTGGGCCTGTGCATTCATCAACGAGGAAGCGCATTTACGCTGGCTCCACCACCAACGGCATAAATGACGTGTTTGCCAGAGACTTCGTAGCAAACAGCAAGCACGCTTGAATATCTTCGGGCGTTAACCCTTTGTATTCTTCCAGAATCTCTGTAACTGTCGCGCCATAGGACAGCAAATTAAGAATATATTCTACGGTCAGACGCGTTCCCTTGATAACCGGCTTTCCAACCATAACTTTGGGATTGAGCGTAATACGCTCAAGAAGTTGCTGTTCTGTCATCGTTTCGTCTCCTATTTGTATCATACACCCAAAAGGTAACTCAATGCAAGGTCACTCGTGTATTTGCCCCGAAATCGTAAGGGCGTTACACTGGGAGCGCGCCTGCCTAAATTAAGCGTAGACTTCTTTTTCGTTGCACTTGCAAACTTTGACAAAGCGTTGATTGTACCGATAGCTTGCCTTTTCGTTTTTCTCTGCGGAAATCACGAGAACATTTTGAAGAATCTCGCCGCATTTCGGGCATCCAGAACCCTTCTTGCCTGCCATAGCTTTCGCAGCTTTTTCCGCAAAACTTGTTGTCTTAGCCATTTATTTTCTCCTTTATTATAAAATCTTCACGATGTTTCCGCCGCTCGTGTGGGCTCTCTGGAGGACCTTTTGAGCCGTGATGATGAGTTCCGACGGATCGTTTTTGCCATCTATGTTCAAAACAGCAACACTGATCGTTGCCATATAGTTTCTGCTTCCAATCGGATATACTTTTGTTGCCAAATTCTTCCTAAACTTTTCGCCCCAAGCCAATGCTTCATGCTGAGAAAAACCTTCGAGGATAATTCCGAAAGAATGCGCTGAAATCTTACCAATGGCGTCGTAAGGCTTAAGCCACCCGCGCACGGTCTCGGCAACATCCGTAAGAATGTAGTCAACTCCCTCAACGGAGAACCGGTTTCTTATGTCGTCAACCCTGTCAAGTCCCATTAGAACTAACGCACTCTTAATTCCGAGATCGGTCACTCTCCCGATTTCCTCCTCAAGCCTTTCGAGGAAAAACTTTTTATTCAGCGTGCCGGTGATTCTGTCGAATACAACAAACTTGTCGAGAAGCTGATAAGCAGAATTGACTTCAGCGGCGAATGCGCCGAGATTCACAAGCTGCTTTATCCCGTCAACTTCAAGCGCAGAAAATTTTGCGGGACTCAAGCTTTCGACTGTAATCACACCAAAACAAGTGCTCAAACCCGAAACCGGGATTGCCACGAAACTTCCCTTCCCTGACGGCTCTGTCTGATTGAAGCGATGGTCTTCCACTCTTGAAAGGTCTTCCATGTAAAGCGATCTGTTCTCCCTGATCACCTTCCCTGCAAGTGTGTCGCTCAAACTGACCTTACATCCTTCTTCTACGTATTCATTGCCGGAACGTTTCACCACGCGATAAACCGACCATGAATGCAAATCACTTTGCGATACCAAACTCACAAACTCAGCATCAACGGTGTCGGAAATTGCAGTAGCTATCGTCGTTAAAATGGAATTAACGTCGCCCTTCGACATCAATTCGCTCGTCAGCCACTTCAGCGAGTTAAATGTTGTCTTTATAACACCGAGATCGTACTTGTCCGTAAGCGCGCGCAAAATTGAAGAAAATAGCCGCGTAAAATTGCCAAGCAGCGGAACGGTCTCTCTGCCGAAGCCATCATCTGTCAGACTATCCGCAACGAGGACTGCAATAACATCGTCTCTAAAAAAAATCGGTACGCCAATCAGACTTTTTGCGCCGCAAGGTGCCTCGTAGTAAGGTACAACGTCAACTTCAGCCGCCGGATTTATCTCTGAGATAATTTCCGGTTTGCCGCTCATTGCAATTCTGCTGATCACATCGTTGCCAATAGGAAGACGCAGCTCCTTGGTGAACACATTCGAGTTTGTCATCTTATCGGCGACAGCCAATAGTTGTCTTTCCCTATTAACCCAGAACAGCGCCGCAGTATTTGCGAACAGTACTTCTTGAACGAGTTCCAAAAGCTTATGCAGGATCGAATGAAACTCCGCCCTCGGCTCGGCTGGAGATTGCTCTTCAGACTTAAAATAAAATGTGTCAATGATACTGAAGCGTGGCCCCTCCTTTTTCGGGACAAAAGTCCTTTGAGGCTCAGGCGCAGAAGGGGTCTCTAACGGACGAGGAGATTCCTTCTTGGCTGCACGAACTACCTGCGGCTCATCGTACTCGGCATAGTACTCCGAACTAATATCGTCAAAAACGTATCGCTTTACTGGTTTCTTTGGTTCTTCGGTCATTTGAGAAGTTTAGAGAAGCTTGTGCCGCGTTTGTTCATTTTGCGCTAAATATAATAAAATTCGAGTGACAGTTTCAATTACAACGAGTATCTCGCATTGACTCACAAAAAGGGTAACTTTGCGGGAGTTGTGAAAGAGTCGTTGCCTCATAATAGTTCTATTGACAATTTTGGGTTTAGTGAAAAAATGTGGTTTACATATGGGCGCAGGAGCCTCCTAAGATTCGGGCTACCTTTAGGTAATGAGATTTTTGAGTTCGTTCACTGTTACCTTTCAGAGCAGATCTTCTTGCTTGCATTGATCTGACAGGCAACAAATCAGAATAAATGTTTTTGACAACCCTTCGATAGAGTACGCCTCGTTTTTCATGCGCGCTTGAAAAGGCTTGGGCGGTTTGCGCAACTCTAAACCTTAGGTGACAACGACTACGGCGAGATCAACCAGTTCCTCCTATCTAGCCCGCGTAAAATTCCCTTACTAAGGATTAGCATCCACTATAAACCCGGACGAAAACCTTGATAGAACACTGATGACGCGTGAGCGCCCCCGCAAGCGGGATCTTCGACTTGCGCCATTGCCGCTCCGACATCATATTTTTTCAAATGATGCGGCATGCCGGAAGGCGGCACCCGCATACGTATACAGATAATTGAGCGGGAGATAACACTGATCTACATGGCTGAAGATAAAGCAATCCGTGATAATCCCTACGGGTCTATCGATCCGCAGGGTCGTAGACCGTCCTATCTGTGTCATCCGCGTGCTATTCTTTTTTTCATCAGGTCTTGTCCAAATGATCCTTCGGACAGTGAGACTTTTCGGCCACGTCTCTAGCGGCTCACAATTAAAAACCGTGCTTCTCAACGGCCAAAGGCTCCTTTACCCCTGTTAGTTCAGCAAAGTTCCTGACTTTCTCAAGCATCGGTTCGGTGATCTTGGTTCCTGCAGAGACGAGCTTTAGGCCCGTGACAGTTTCGATCTGTTCGCACAAAACCAGCCCCGGGTATAAATCCCTGACTGAAACGAACACCATTTTGGCCTCCGCTGTTTTCATATTCACCCCCTCCGATCCCAATATACTAACAGCGGCCGCATCGAATATCTTCGGATCGTAATATCCTATTCGGCACTTCATCTCTTGGAAGGCTGATTGAGCAGACAATCTATCTTCTGTCAGGCGCACAACGTCCAGCAGGACCTTGAGTATCCTTGCGCCCAGTGGAATTTTCTCGCCTGCTATATCATCAGCAGGAAAGCCTGTTCCATCAAAGTTCTTGTTTTGATATTGTACAATCTCGGCTACAGTCTCTAGCCGTGGAATCTTAATAAGCAGGTTCCGACCAATTTCGGGTACACGAGCAACCATGGCATTCTCAATATCCGACAGGACCAGACCACCTTTTTGTTTTTTCGTCACTCCCTCGGGGACAGTCACATAACCTATTTGGGACAGCAATGCTGCGATTTCCAGTTCCCAAGTGTCTGGGATGGCCAGCGCTTTTGCGAGCAATTTAGCGTGATCTCTCACTCTCTGAGCCCGTCCAAACGCTTCTTCATCAGCCATCTCAAGAATATCCGCTATCACTGCGACCGTTCCACCTAAAGTCTTCTCCAAAAGCTCCCGCTCAGTTGTCACGAGCCGATACTGTTTCAAGGCATCTTCCAGAGCAGTCATAAGCACGGGAGGAGGGCACGGCTTCGTTAGGAAGCGAAACACATTACCATTATTGACCGAATCCATGGCGGACCTGAGACCGGCGTATGCAGTCAGAAGGATACGGACAGTGTCGGGGGCTTTCGCCTTGACCCAAGCAAGGAATTGGATGCCGTCCAACCTCGGCATACGCATGTCTGAAATTACGACCGCATAAGGGCCATTGTTTACAATGGCACTCAGGCCCTGCTCAATTCCCTGGGCAGTCTCAACTTCGTACTTCCTGCCAAGCTGGAACCGAAGCGATGCGAGTACGTCTGATTCGTCGTCTACAATGAGGATTTTTTTACTCATGGATTCATCTCTCTGGCTGGTAACTTTGCCGTGATTTAAGTTTAAACAGAGCAACCGGGCCGAAAACCGGCATGTCGGTGCGGCGACAACTATGCATTCTCATTGTTGTCAAGGATCTCCCGAATTCTTCTTACGACTGACCGTGGAGAATAGGGCTTTTGCATAAGGTCGAGGACGCCAGCCGCCAGAATTTGAGATTTAAGTTCAGGGTCAACGTATCCGCTTGCCAGGATTACCTTCACATTTGGATTAATACCCTTTAACTTTCTGAAGAGAACCATACCATCAAATAAAGGTAGCCCCATGTCGGTCAGGACGAGTGCGGGTGATGTCCGTAACTTTGTGTAAAAATTAGGAGGTGCCGCTCCAGTCGGTTAAAATTGTAATTGAGTAAAAGACAAAATAGCCGACAAAAGAAAGGAGACAGCACCTGTGGAAAAGAAGATAAGAG
>JAMCQL010000020.1 GCA_023381615.1 Bacteroidota bacterium | reverse complement strand
ACCAGACTCCTTCGGCGAGGTACGCAGCATGAGTTTTCAACTTATCCACACTTTCCACAAAAGAGAGAAAGTAGCAAAGAGAGAAAAATATTCTTATTATTGTGTCAACTTTTTTCAGGACGACACAGACCTTGAATTACCGTTGCAGTTACGTTGACGTTTGTGCTCGCACTGCTTTGCGCGAACGATATCGCAGTGGTTCCAAGAACCATTGCCGCGACTAACATTAGCTTTTTCATTGTCAACCTCCTGCAGGTTGTTTTGTTTGTTGTCTTGTTTATTAAATGGTTCGGCTTCTCCCACGAAGCGGGAAGAACCTTTTGAAATCCCCTAACCCCCTTTGATAAAGGGGGACAGGGGGGATTTGAATTCATGTTTTTCATAGTCATACATATAAGATGACAACCTGCGTGCCGGGAATAATATGCGAAAATTAACTAAAAATGGGGCTTTAAGATTTACAGAAACAGTGAGGTTACAAATACGTAATGCGAAATACGCTAAATGTAACTACTTCTAAGCTGTGGAAGATCCTGCTTAGCAATTTTTTTAGAATTGGAAAGATGGCTGCGGCTCAAGTATACCCTTTGTGAGGTTGATTTGATTCCGAGGCTTGTCAGAGGCATACCTCTGAGAATATTTCCCGGCTAACACAATTTAGACAAAACACTACGATGCGGGCTTCGGGCACCAATCGGTCGCCCGTTGGCATTGAGATCGAACGTTTATCGTGAATCCTGAGATGCGATTTTTCCGGAGGATCATGCCGTAGCTTCTAACTTTGATTCTTGACTTTTCTCTTTTCCGGTTTAAACAATCCATCTTGAATCGAACCGCTGAAACAAAGATTCAATAAATCGTTATCGGCAGGACTTAATGCGCGGATTAATTTTGAGTTCAAGATTTTGTGGTGTTTTATTGTGTAAAGATAATCCCCTATGTATTCCAAATCCTCGTCGCTTGTCATCCAATTAAACTTGTCGAATTTGGATAAATCAACCGGATTGGAATAGCTTCTCAAAGATTTTTCGCCAAGCGTATTGAAATAAAAATCAAAATACGACATCACAAGTTCTCTTAGAGTCCGATAAACAGGTTCACGGAATCTGAGAACTGTTGTGTTTGATTTGGCAACTGCGCCGTAAGAGCCGTTCTGTTTGAAGACAGCGATAACGTGGTCATCATCGTTATCAGCCGCCATGTCAACGATAAGCGGTTTGTGCCCGAGCATTTCCAAAGCAGCAGCGGCAAACAGGGCGCCTTCAAAACAATTGGCCGATTGTCTTTCGATCACTTTACTCGGAGAATTTGTAACAGTGTCAGGATTGTATTCTATCCCATTCAGAAATAGTTGAATGTCGTACGGCTTTCTGAACTGTTTGAAAAAGTTTAGTTCCTCTTTAGTGAAGAACTCGAAATCGTTTCGTGGTGGTTTGTTCATTTTCAAAATCTATTTCGATTTCAGAATTCGTAACTGTTAAAACAGTTAACGCTGTCTGGCTTTCCTATTAGCCCCGACCTTAAGGTCGGGGCTATCCGCAAAAAAACGCACAAAACCGTTTTAACGGTTTGGATTCTTGCTTGGTCAGAATGCCGTCCGAGCAGGGAATCTTTGCAAGTGCCCGACGATGAAACACGCCTCGTAGTGCTTTGGCATGACGTTCTCATTATTGTAATTCGCATAAGTGTCTCTCAGGTCTTCCAACTTCCTTGAAGAATCAGCTAAGAAGACTTCTATCTGGTAAACTGCGTCGGCGTCTTCAACTGCGCCGTTTTTGTTCTCGCCAAGCAATTCAAAGATTCTTGCAGCGTGCTTTTTATATTCACTTCTGATTTTCTCTGTTCTTGGATCCTTCCTGAAATAATAATCTCTGTTGGGCAATCCTAATCCGCCCTGCCACAAATACAAAGCCCACGCGTCGCTATTTTTTTGGTCCTGATCCACGAAGAGACCGAACATAGCATTCACGCCTTCTCTTTGGAGAAGCGCGACAACGTCGTACAGCTCTTTTTTGTTTTTAATCGAATTGATCTTATTCAACTCCGGCTTAAGCGGGGTGATTCCCTGTTTCTCAATAGCTACAGAGTCCATCCCTGTGAAATAAAAATCACCTAATTTCTGTTCGCTGCTTCCCTTGGGTGATTTCGTCTTCTCAGCTTCTTCCAGAATTCCTTTCAGCCTAGCGTAAGTCTCTTCCTGCACAAGATTCCCGATTCCCCATGCTTTTTCGGTCGGCGGAATAGGATTATTTTCCATCCAGGTTCCGGTGGCATACTTAAAGAAATCAACGCTGGGATTTACGCTCTTATCTATGGCTCTGGTTAAAAAATCTCCTCTTCCGTTTTCCTGTGAAAAGCCTATTCCCGTCAAGAGGAGGGATAATAAAACAACGCTGCTTAGTGTTTTAAATATTTTCATGTCAAACCGTTTGATTAATTGTCTGGTTATAAAAATTTGTAAGCTGTTCACTCTCGAGATAGAATGCCGATTAAGTTAATGAAAAACGATTTCAAATATTAGGACCAACAAAGGTAAGCGTGACAATTTGCGATTTGTGCCTTAGTCCAGATTCCGAGGAGTTGTAAGGAGTGGTTCTTGAGTCACAAGTGACGCGAAGTGCTATGGTGCACAATATCAAACAACATTCGGTATCGCTTTCCCAACGGATTCCATTGGGAGAACCCGTGACCTTCCTACCGAATGCCGGACATGATGTTCAATTTGGAATAGAGGAACGCCGGAATAAACTATCATGATTGCCAATTTGTATCTGATAGTCATCCACAAATTCTCGTGTATGAGACAGGAAAAATGAAGGACGGCATTAAAGGTGAGCTATACAAAGAGAAGGGCACTTACCCGATAAAAGAAGATGGCGCCCCGTATGACATTACAGAAAAGACAGGACGAGATTTGCTGTGGTTCGGACTTGCATTGCAGTCCTTTACTTTTGTCAGTAATGAATCTTAAATCTAAAGGCAGCTAACAAATCGCTTAAAGATTCGTCTCGTGCCGGAAGGACGACAGTCGTATTGGAAAATTCATAACGGAAACGGTAATTGCCTCTGAGGTTTTTGAAATAGAGTCCGCGTTCTTCCTTCGGAACCGAAGCAATTTTTCTAAGACTTTCATCGTCACTTTCGATTTGATAACATTGCTTCACAACTCGCGCGACAATATCCTCAACGTCGGTGGAAATTTTCTCAAGTGAAATTACCGCGTTTTCCGGTTGAGAAATCGCCGTGCCCGCATCCCAGGTTTGCGGCAGGTTGAAGCGCTTACAAAATGCTTGATAGATCATCTTCGTGGCGTTAACTTTCCCGTCAATCGAGTAACCTGCAATGTGAGGCGTGGCAATTGCGGAAAGCGAAAGAATATCTATATCAATCTCCGGTTCGTTTTCCCAAACATCTAACACGCAAGCTCCAATAGTTCCGCGAGATAATGCACTCTTCAGTGCGTCCGTCTCAACCACACCGCCTCTCGATGAATTGATGACAACGCTTCCCGGTTTCATTGCAGAAAGTCTTTTTTCGTCGAAAAGATGGAACGTTGAATCGGTCCCACCAACGGTAAACGGGACATGGATCGTTATGAAGTCAGCCTGCATTAAATCGTCGAGAGGCAGGAAGCGCTCGTCCCCAGTGATTTTCGCAAGCGGAGGATCATTCTGCAAAACATTCATCCCCAACTTTTCACCGAGCTTGACGACCTTGCTCCCGATGTTACCCACCCCAACGACTCCGAGAGTTCTTCCCTTTAGAACGGATTCATTTCTTCGAGCGAGCGTGAACAGCGCGGTGAAAACATACTCGGCTACCGCGTTCGCGTTACTTCCCGGTGCACTCGCAAAGCCGATCCCTTGGTTGTGAAGGAACTCGGTATCGACGTGATCCGTGCCGATGGTTGCAGTCCCAACGAAACCTACTTCACTTCCGGCAAGAAGTTTTTTGTCGACTTTCGCCTCCGAGCGGACTATGACAGCATCAGCATGCTGCACCGCAAGATTGTCTATGGCATGACTGTCAAGTTTGACAAGTTCTCCCAAAGGACCGAATGCCGAATCAACAAAAGGTATGTTTCGATCTGCTACTATTTTCATAAAATTGCTTTAAGTTTTCTCTTATTGTCATTGAAGTAATCTAATGGTCGGCTTGAATAATCGTGCCGTGAGAAAAGATAATTTAGCATGCTCCAGTTCTTAAGTATCACAAACAAATTTAAGATTTGCGTTCGCAGAAAGTAAACTTAAATTTCAACAAGCTCTGATATTCGTACCTGTTTGTCAGAAACGATCATTGGGTTTCATCTCCCGAATTTCTTCCCAAGCTGATACTCACACAATGAAGGAACGGAGATACAGGGTTCGTTCAAACCTTCTCTTAGCAAAAAACGTGTTTTGTTTGTTTGACTTTTAAGACAGACGCTTCACACGCATTTCAATTTCTAATTTTGGGCAAGTGTGAAATAACACTTTTTATCGGTCTTGAAATTCATTACGGTAACATTGTAATTGTTATCGTTTTGGTTATCCCTGTCAAAAATATCTCCATGGAAAGCAACCTTACAAAATGAGGACACCCGATGTTTAAGAATCACCCCAAAGGATTGTATGTCCTGTTCTTCACGGAAATGTGGGAGCGGTTTGGATTCTACACTGTGCTTTCAATTTTTGTTCTGTACCTGCAGGAAAATTTTCATTGGAACGATACGGTAACCGGAAACATTTACGGAATTTTTCTCGGCGCGGTTTACTTCCTCCCTTTGTTCGGCGGATGGATCAGCGACAACCTTTTGGGCTACGGCAAAACAATTTTGCTCGGCGCTTTTACGATGGGCATCGGTTATGCGCTGATGGCTGTCCCAACAAAAGAACCAATATTGCTTTTTACGGCGCTTGCGGTAATTTCCATCGGCAACGGGTTATTTAAGCCGAATATTTATGTGATTGTCGGCAATCTCTATCCTAACGCGAGCGGTTCTTTAAAGGATGCGGCTTTTAACATTTTTTACATGGGAATAAATCTTGGCGCATTCCTGGCTCCAATCGCCGCCGCAGAGACAAAAACCTTTATGATGGAACACTACCATCTTTCCTTGGCGCACGCTTACAATGCGGCGTTTGGCGTAGCAGCCTTCGGGATGTTCATCGGCATTGCAATTTTTCTATCGTTCAAAAAATACTACAGTCATGCCGACTATCGTGCGAAAGACAAGCAGCAGTCAGAGGACGACATTCCAATGACTAAATCGGAGGAAAAAGAAAGACTAACTTCCCTCCTTATCGTCTTTGCAATCATAATTTTCTTTTGGATGACTTACTATCAAAACGGATACACTCTAACCCTGTTCGCAAAAAATTACACTGCGACGCATGTTGGTAATCTGACCTATCTCTTGTTCGATCCTCTTTCTCTGCTCTCAATAATGGCACTGATACTTTGTCTTTCCACAACGATTAGGAAGACATCGTCCACAAAATCGCGTTTGACTTGTGCCGCCGTGTCGCTGGCTGCAATTTCTATTTTGATTTTCAAGTTCAACACCTTACCTGCCGTTAATCCAATCTCTCCGGAAAGTTTTCAATCCTTCAATCCTCTTTTTATACTTTTCTTGACCCCGATACTTGTAGGCATCTTTGCGTGGTTGAACAAAAGATCGAAAGAGCCATCGTCTCCTGCTAAGATCGGCTTAGGAATGTTCATCACTGCGTTATCTTTTACAATAATGATCGTTGCTTCGATGAATCTGCCTGCCGTGAAGTTGGCGGCAAACTCGTCATTCGAACGCGTAACGCCATATTGGCTGATTTCCTCTTACTTTGTGATCACAGTTGCCGAATTGTTTTTGAGTCCGATGGGGTTGTCGTTTGTCTCCAAGGTTGCGCCGCCGCGAATGAAAGGAGCGATGATGGGAGGATGGTTTGCAGGTCAAGCTATCGGAAGTTATTTAGCGGGCTTTGTAGGAAGGTTTTATGTCAAGTGGCAATTATGGCAATTCTTTTTACTCTTAGTTTGCGCGTCCATAATTTCAGCGTTTCTGATTTTGATGTTTTTGAAAAAATTGCGGCGTGTATCGGCATCGTAAAGAGCCAAATGTGTGTTGTTTCCCATTTGTCGAGAGTCTATCACCAAATGCGTGTAGCTTGTTATAAACCGGAAGCCCCTTCCGCAGCCGAACAGATTGCAGCTCGAGCGGGAGATCGTACGGCTCATCGACTACTACAACAATGAACGGTACCACAAATCACTAGTGTAGTGTCTCCAACGCTTCTTTACATATTGTTTTGTTCCCCTGAAAATCCAGAGGAGACAAAATTTATGTCACCCCTCGTATGGGGTTTAGATTGTTCGGGAACGCCTTTTTCTACAATAATATCAGCCCTTCGGGCTTAAAAGTAAAAACACCGAAGGTGTGCAATTATTATAGAATACGGAATTTGATAATGAATCCAATCCTGTGAGCGTCCCCGCCAAGTCCCGTCAAAAACATCTATACGTCGGGATTCCGCTCCGCGGTGACGGGATCTTCTCCGTAGGATCCTTCGGAGACTTGCGCCATCTCCCGTCAAAAACATTTTTATGTCGGGATCCCGCACCGCGTGGCGCGGTATCTGCGACAAGGCGGTGACCGCATCATTAAACAAATACATAATGATGGAGCGGGCAAAGGGTGATATAAGAGCCGTTCATAAGTAAAGGTATGTCGGACGCACTACGCTAGAAAGCCGGACGAAAACCCCGATAGAACACTGATGACGCGTGAGCGCCCCCGCGTGCTATTCTTTTCTTCATCGGGTCTTGTTCAAAAGATCCTTCGGACAGTGGGACTTTTCGGCCACGTCTCTAGACAATGTTACGCCAATGGAAAAGTTGCTAATCTCCCCACCGCTTGCAGAAAACCATCCTTGATTTTCAAACTCAAGAATGAGATTTTAATCGCACCATGATTCCTGTCCTCATATTCTGGATGCACATAACCGGCGGCGTTTACCTTTTCGTCAAAAGGTATTACGAGGAAACTCTCAGCGAGGCGTTCCTCTCTTTGGGTTTTGCCGCAATAGTATTTACTGCCGGCTGGACATTCTCTTCATTCGTGATACATCTCGCCTTCGGTGAGAAAGGAATCGATCCTATCCTTAACAGCGACTCGCTTTCGCTCATTCTACTGACGGTACTCGAAGCGATTTTCTACAAGATTTGGTTCGGCAAACCGAAACACCAACCCGTCGATGCATAAGCTTTCCCCTTCCGAAATTTCTGCGCGAAGGCTGAGTGTCGACCAGGCAATCTCGGCGCAGCGAAGTCCGATCCACGGCTTCCTCGAAAACGTCCGAAGTCTTTACAATGTCGGCTCGATCTTCAGAACTTCCGACGCGGTTCTCCTTTCCAAACTTTATCTCACCGGATTTACGCCGTATCCCCCTCGTCCGGAAATTTCCAAAACAGCTCTCGGCGCCGTGGAAAGTGTACCATGGTCTTATCATAAAAAGCCGCTCGACGCAATCGAAGAAATAAAATCCAGCGGAATAAAATTCGTCGTCCTCGAACAGACAAATGAGAGCGTTCCAATCTGGAAACTTCCCTCCGACATTTTTCCGGTCTGCATCGCCGTCGGGAACGAGATCGGCGGAATCACGAAAGACATTGTCGAAGCTGCAGACATCGCGGTCGAAATACCGATGAACGGCGTCAAACACTCACTCAATGTTGCGGTTGCGTACGGGATCGCCGTGTATAGGTTATTTGAGATTTTCACCGAACAAATTCAAAAGTCAAGTGTCAAAATTCAAAAATGACTCAATTCAAGTCTTGTTTTTGACCTTTGAACTTTGACTTTTGACCTTGTCTAGAATGCCGATGTGAAGTACTCGAATCTTTCTTCCGTATGAATCCTGATCACGCCCGCCCTAACCAGATTCACTAGAGTTCTTGAAGCCCGCCTTTCGCTGATGTTCACGAGCTTTGCGTATTCTTT
>JAMCQL010000086.1 GCA_023381615.1 Bacteroidota bacterium | reverse complement strand
TCTTAACGCTCCGCTCCGAAATGTTCTTAACGCCATTTTTTCTCAGGCCGTCCTATGTTATTGCGGTTTTGTAACCGTCCCGAGTTCGAGCTTTTTGCTCGGCGGTCTGAGGCGAAGCTTCGCTAGAAGCTCGGCCGAAAAGGCCTGTGCAAAGAAGAATTTCACAGAGGGACACGGAGAAATTAGAGGAGTTACGCCGAGTTGTGCCCCCGCTTGCGGGGGCGCCACTCGGTGTTTCTCTGTGAAATAGCTCTTTTGTTACACAGAGATTCCAGGTTTTCGGCCACGTCTCTATGCCAGCGAATCTGCCCGCTGTGACTCGGTCAATTCCTCGGTATGCAAAATTGGAAGTTGAATGATAACAGTTGTGCCGAGTCCCGTCTGGCTCTCGATTGTTATCGTACCGCTGTGAGCTTCGACCAGGAATCTTGAAATGGACAGTCCCAACCCCGATCCACGCTGCGTTCCTTCAACGGAGCGCGATTTGTCGGCGCGGTAGAACCTGTCAAATACATGCGGCAAATCTTCGGGAGAGATGCCGATTCCTTTGTCGATGATTTTCAGTTTGGCAAAATTTTTCTCGACGACTTGAACAACTCTTATAGTACTGTTGCTGTTCGAATACTTGATCGCGTTGTCGAGCAGGTTTATGAAGACGCTGAGCAGTTTGTCGCGATCGCCATTGACAAAGACCTCTTCGCTCTCCTGTTCGGATTTGTTCTGGACTTCGTAATTGATATTGATGGAACGCTGAGAAGCGTAGGCTGATGTTCTTGAGACCGCGTCGAGTAAAAGCTCATCCACTCTTGTCGGACGCTTCTGAAGTTGGAGCTGCCCGCTTTCGAGTCTCGCTATCGTCAAAAGCTCGTCTACAATATTCGTAATCCTCCTGATCTCTTCGACGGAGCTGTTCAGAATATCCACGTAATCTTCAGGGGTCCGGCGGTTATTGAGCGCGACTTCGATTTCACCAAGCAGGATTGTCAGCGGAGTCTTCAACTCGTGGGAGGCATCCGCGGTGAATTGCTTTTGCAGCTTAAATGCTTCTTCGATTCTGTCGAACATCGCGTTTAGTGTCTTCGAGAGGCGTGTAATCTCGTCATCCACTTTACCCGTTTCGAGACGCTTGTCTAAATGTT
This sequence comes from Bacteroidota bacterium, assembly GCA_023381615.1. Lineage (GTDB taxonomy): Bacteria > Bacteroidota > Ignavibacteria > Kryptoniales > JAKASW01 > JAKASW01. The sequence goes on along the minus strand of JAMCQL010000086.1, from coordinate 7,125 downwards.
CCGCTGAAATGGATTGTGCCGTGCGGATTATTTTGTCGATCGGATCGAACGCTTTCTTTGCGAGATAGAATCCTCCCAGTGCTGCCGCGAGTATCGTCAAGGGCACGGCGATAAGAAGCAGCAACCTAAGTTCAAGCAAACCTTCATCCAACGTGAGAGTATTCGAGGCGACTTGGACAAGATATCGTGGAACGCCGTTATCAAAAAAGGGATACGTAACCAAACGGAGTCGCCCCTTGGTAATCAAACGCTGGGTTGTGCTCTTATCAAGAGTCTCGAAAACCTGATGCTGGCTGAGGGCGAGCGTGAGTACTTCCTGGCTGACCGGCAGAGTTACATTTTTCAAATTCGAAGATCTAATTATGACATTTCCCGAAATCGATAAGACCTGAACGTATCTCTTTGTCCCCAAGTTTACCGTCAACGGATGCTGAATCAAGTTTGGAATAACTTCCTGTTCGAGAACCCCGTTCCCCTTGATTAGACCAACTATCTCGAGCGCGTCGTTGCTGAGGTTCAAATCAAAATTCTGGGCGCTTTGCCGCGCGTAAAGGAAATAAAGCGCTCCCGAAAAAATTGACAGAGTGAATCCAAAAATGACTACGAAGAGAAGGATTATTTTTGCTCTAATCGATCTCATCATCGTCTTTCAGCACGTATCCGACTCCTACCATCGTGTGGAGCAACTGCTTCTTGAAGTCCTTATCTACTTTTTGCCGGAGAAGTTTTACATAGACATCGATCACGTTTGATTCCATATCAAAGCTCACATTCCAAACGTGCTGGGCGATGTGTGCCCGCGAAAGAATCGTCCCCTTGTTCCGCATAAGATACTCGAGCAACGCGAACTCTCTTGTTGTAAGGCGAACCTGCTTTCCTTCGCGTTCGACCTTTCGAGTAACCGGATCGAGCGTGAGGCCCCCGACTTGCAGTATCGTGGACTTGTCTTTGCTTTTTCTTCGCAGGAGGGCGCGAACACGTGCGAGGAGTTCCTCGAAATGGAAAGGCTTCGTCAAATAATCGTCTGCGCCGGAGTCCAGGCCGCGGACTTTCGCCTCTGTATCGCCGAGAGCAGTGAGCATCAGTATCGGCGTGTCGATTTTCTTGTTCCTGATTTTTTGGCAGGTCACTATGCCATCCTGCTTCGGAAGGAGAACGTCAAGGACGATAGCATCGTACTCGTTTTGAGAAACCAATTGCTCACCCTGCAAGCCGTCGTAAGCGACATCCACGGCATACGATTGTTCCTCCAAGCCTTTCTTTATGAACGACGCAACTTTCTTTTCATCTTCAACTACAAGTATTCGCATCGACAATTTTCTCCATTCAAGAAAACGGCGGAATAAGCTTCGGCTTACTCCGCCGCCAATGTGAACAGTTACTTCTTTTCTGAGACAACCTTCGCCTGCATGAAGAGGAGAAGGTAATCGGGACCGCCGGCTTTCGAATCTGTGCCGCTCATATTGAATCCGCCGAACGGGTGAACTCCAACCAAAGCGCCGGTGCATTTCCTGTTGAGATAAAGATTGCCGACGTTGAAAAGCTTTTTGCCTTTCTCGAGTTTCTTTCTATTCTTCGAATAGATCGAGCCGGTTAATCCATATTCCGTTGAGTTCGCAATTTCGAGCGCGTGGTCGAAGTTGCGTGCTTTGATCACAGCGAGAACCGGCCCAAAGATTTCCTCTTGAGCTACGCGCGAATGAGCTGCAAGGTCGACAACGACGGTCGGCTTCACATAATATCCTTCATCGCTTGCTTTTGTGCCGCCCGTGAGCAGTCTTCCTTCTTTCTTGCCGATCTCGGCATACTCGAGAATTTTCTTCTCGGCTCCGGCATTGATCACCGGTCCCATTCTTCCATTTTCTTTCGGCGGCTTGATCTTGATCTTCTCGACGGCAGCTTTCAATTTTGCCACAAACTTGTCGTAGACTTTCTCGTCGACGATCGCTCTTGAGCAAGCGGAGCATTTTTGTCCCTGGAATCCGAAGGCGGAAGCCACGACTCCTTCAACTGCAAGATTGACGTTTGCTTCGCTGTCAACGACGATGGCGTCTTTGCCTCCCATTTCGACGACGACACGCTTCACCCAGATTTGTCCCGGCTGGACTTCAGCGGCGAATTTATTTATGTGTGTTCCGACTTCTTTCGAGCCGGTGAACGCCACAAAACGTGTTTTGGGATGTGCGACAAGCGTGTCTCCGACTTCGGCGCCTGAACCGGAAACGAAATTCAAAACTCCATCCGGCAATCCGGCTTCAGCCATAAGTTCGACGAACTTTGCTCCGATGACAGGCGAATCACTCGACGGTTTCAAAACGACCGTGTTGCCTGCGACTATCGAAGCGGTGGACATGCCAAGCATGATCGCGAGAGGGAAGTTCCACGGCGGAACAACAACTCCGACTCCGAGCGGAATGTAAGTCATTTCACTTTTCTCGGAAGGGATCTTTGTAATCGGTGCGCCTTTGGCATATCTAAGCATCTCGCGGCTGTAATATTCCAAATAGTCGATCGCTTCTGCGACATCGGCGTCGGCTTCAGCCCAGTTTTTCCCGACTTCAAAAACTTGCCATGCTGCGTATTCGAACTTTTTTGCGCGGAGGATCTTTGAAGCTTTTAAAAGATAAGCGGCTCGTTTCTCGGCGGGAACGTACTGCCACTCCAGAAATTTTTCGTGAGCGGTTTCGATGGCGCGTTTTGCAAGTGAAGCGTCGGCTTTCTGAAGTACTCCCACCATTTGACTCGGCTTTGCCGGATTGTAGGAGTAGAATTTTTCCGGCGTGGTGATTTTCTCGCCGCCAATAACGAGGTGGTATTCTCTTCCTAATTCGTGTTCCACCTTTGCAATGGCTTTCTCCATCTTTCGCCGATTCCCTGTTTTCGTGAAATCAACGAACGGTTCATTTTTAAATTTTAGCAGCTTCAGCATAATTGCTCCTCCTAATTAATGTTATTTTCAATTACTCTTTTTAAGAGCTTCGATTACCGCATCGTGAACGATCGGTCGCACGATTGCAATTTTATAGTTATTTCTTGTGGGACAAACGCGATTCGTCAAGAAGACGACAAACAATTTCCTAACAGGGTCAATCCACAGTGAAGTTCCCGTGAAGCCGAGATGGCCGAATGATATCGGCGAGAAAAAATGTCCGGCGCTTGAATTTTCCGGTGACTTCGTGTCCCAGCCGAGCGCCCGCGTGCTTAGACTTGATTGTTTCCTTGTGAAAAGCGCAATCGTCGAATCTTGCAAATATCTTCTTCCGTCGTAGACTCCGCCGTTCAGGAGCATCTGCAGGTAAATTGCGAGATCGCTGCTTGTGGAGAACAGTCCTGCATGACCTGCGACGCCTCCAAGCGAGCGTGCATTCTCATCATGCACTATCCCTTGTAGTAAGGCCCCGCTCACAGAATCATATTCTGTCGGTGCACACATATCGACGAGGCTATCCGGCGGCTTAAACATCGTATGAATCATCCCGAGCGGCTCATAAAAATTCTTCTCGACATACTCGTTCAGCGGCATACCGGTGATTTTCTCAATCACCTTTCCCAGGACAATAAAACCGATGTCGCTGTAGACCTCCTTTGTGCCTGTCTTGTATTCCAGCGGAGTTGCATACAGTGTGTCATACATTGCTTCGTGTGCGGCAACAAGGTCTTTGAGGAACGAACGGGGATTCTTGAGAAGTTCGAGAAGCTGTTCGTGCGGAATTGTCGACGTGTACCAGAGATAATGCGCCGGATCGGGTGGAAGCCCGGAGTCGTGTACAAGCAAATTCTTTATAGTTATCTTCTCTTTCCCGTTTTGTCCAAACTGCGGTATGTACTTCACGACCGGTGCATTGATGTCTAATTTTCCCTCTTCGTAAAGTTTCATTGCCGCAAAAGTGGTGGCTGTTACTTTCGTTAACGAAGCGAGATCATACATCGTGTTAAGTTTCACTCGTCTCGAATAGGGCGAATAACCATAAGTGCCAAATGCCTTGTCGAAAACGACCTTTCCATCTTTGGCAACGAGAAGCTCTGCGCCGGGGAAAGCGCTGTCGGCAACCCAGTAATTCACGATTGAGTCAAGCCGCCCAAGTCTTTGAGCGGAGAAGCCGGCTTCCTCAGGATCTGAGTATCTGAGGCTTGTCTGCTTCAGCGTAATTCCGTCGCCGTAATTTGCAGAGCCGGGAATTGTAACCGGAAGTTTGCCCGTCACATTGATTTCGCCGAAGACCGCTTCGACTGCCGCGCTCACAGAATATTTCATGCTGCCATAAGCGCAGACGTATGCGGAGACCTTCGGAACGCTTCTCAAGAGATATGGATTGCCAAATGAAACCATTACGGTTGGTTTCTTGTCACTTATTAGCTTGTCGAGAAATTCTTGAATCGGCTTGGTGAAATCGACCGTGCCTTGTCCCGCACCCCATGTGACGTAAGCCGGAATGACCACAATATCGGCGAATTTGGCCAATTTTGATGTGTTATCGAAGTCGATTTCGTTTGACGTTGGATCGATTTGCGCGTAAACAACATTGTCGTATCTGCTGGAAAGTTCCTGCCTGAATTGAGCGCCGGTTGCCGGATTCATGTTGTCTGCAACGGTCAAACAAAGTATGCGCTGCGGCTGGTGATATTGAAGCGGAATTAGATTGTCGTCGTTCTTCACTATCGTAATCGAATGACGCGCCGCTTTCTTTGCCAGTAACTTGTGGCTTTCTATTCCGACAATTTTGCTTATGTTGTCGACATTTATGAAACGATTCTTATCGAGTCCAAGCTCAGACTTGATCGAAAGAATTTTTCTGACGGATTCATCAATTCGTTCCGGACTTATTTCGCCGCGTTCAACTGCTCTTGTCACGGCATTGATGGCGACTTCATCGTCGGGGGGCATGAGAAGTATATCGGCGCCGGCCTTCACAGCCAACACGGCAGCTTCCGCTGCAGAATATGTTTTCGTGACGCCTTTCATCGTGAGGGCATCCGTGACGATTAAACCGTGGAAGCCAACTGAATCCTGAAGAAGACCGGTTGTTATCTTATGAGAAAGGGTGCCTGGCTCATTAGGGTTTCCGACAAGTTTCGTAAATGCAATGTGTGCCACCATTACCGATTTAACTCCTGCGGCAACATCGTCGCGGAAGGGGACTAGCTCGACTTTTTCCAAATGAGGATAACCAAAGTTGATTACCGGAAGTGCTAAATGTGAGTCTACATCGGTGTCGCCATGTCCCGGAAAATGTTTGGCTGTCGCAACGACACCGGCGTCCTGTGTTCCTACCACAAACGCCGACGCAAGTTTGCCGACGAGTTGTGGATTCTCACCAAACGAACGAACATTGATTATCGGATTCTCCGGATTGTCATTCACATCGGATACCGGTGCATAGTTTTGCAGGACTCCGACCGCGCGGGCCTCTTCTCCAACATCTTTTCCGATTTTGTAAACCAGCGCCGAGTCTCGGGTAGCCCCGAGTGCCATGTTGCTCGGAAACGCGATTCCATTTTCCAATCTCATCCCAAGTCCATACTCGTAGTCGGAAGAAATGAGAAGCGGAATGTCCGACATTTTTTGCAGCTTGTTCAGAAGTATCGCTTGCTCGTAGACATTCCCAAGCGACACCACAAAACCGCCGACGTGCAAGTCGCGGACTAAATGAACGAGATTCTGGTAAGTATCATCGTCGTCGCTCATATAAGGAGTGAAGGTGAACGGGACAACCATCTGTGCAACTTTGTCGCGGAGAGAAAGCGAGCGCATTGTTTTCTCAACCCACGCCGTGTCGGCTTTCCACACGTAAGCAGCGGTATCGGGAATCTCGACTTCGACAGTCGCCGGCTTCTCTGGCACGGTTACGGTAATCGATATTTTACTTGATGGAGACTGGACTTCTTTTGTCTGGTAATTTCCGGTGGAACAGGAAAGGAATGAAAAAGCGACCAAAAGGAGTAAGGGGAATTTCATGGTTTTACCTCTTCAATTTTGAAAGCGAGAAGCGCCGCTCCGACGGCTGGAGAGGATTCCGCTTCCTGTATTTTTATTTCGGGAAAGTTTGTCTCGATTATGTTTCGCAGCTTTTGCGACAAAATATTCTTCGTCGTGAGGATGCTTCCGATAAAGGCAAGCGGCAGCGGCTCCTTTAGTTTGTTGACAATTGCGCCGACATGCTCGGCAAGCTGCGCCGCGCTCTCTGTCATGATTTCAAGTGCGGCTTCGTCACCCTTTTCGGCTGCTTCGATGGCGATTGGCGCCGCCGCCGCTATGTCGAAATTCTTCTGATATATTTCCACGATCAATGACTGCGGATCGCTGATGGTTTTCTTTTCTTTCAGGAGTTGGGACATCATCGTTTTCTTGCCGCGGCCGTCGAACTCTTTCGCAATCGCCGTCAGGCAAGCTTTGCCAATCGCATAACCGCTTCCCTCATCGCCGATGAATCGTCCCCAGCCGCCGACTCGGTGTATCGTTTCGGTCCCGTTTTTTGCAAACAAGATCGAGCCGGTGCCGCTGATGAGTATCATTCCGGGTTTTCCTGTGAACGCACCTTCCAATGCCGCAATTGCGTCGCTTCCAACTTGAACTTTCGGCACGGGCAAATTTCTCTTGTCTAAAAATTCGATGAACCCATCGCGCATTCTCTTGGCGTCGTCAGGTCGTCCCGCTCCCGTCAGACCCAAAAACATCGCATGAATACGCGGAAAATCAGCATTCGCCTTTTTCAGAATTGATTCCGTGATGATAAGAATATTTTCGGAAGCTTTCTCGACTCCTATGATCTGGAAATTAGCTGCTGCGCCGGCGGCTTCAGCCACTAATTTCTTCTCTGAATTTAGCGCTGCCCCTGCGGTTTTTGTAGCTCCTCCATCGAAGCCGAGAAAGAGTGAATCCGAAGGATCCTGTGGATTGGTCATCGAGTTAAAAAATATCTTTTATGCACCTGAAAATCAATTTGCTGTTTCGTGGACTGGTAAAGTTGCTTCTTTCAAGAACCATGTCTACATTTTCAAAGTATGAACACCCCAGAGTCTTTAGCTTTAAAGGAAATAAACACATATATGTGTGTTTTTACACGAGTTATATGTCATGGTCGAGGAAGGGACTCTAATAAGGAGACAAGGACGACATTTTTGCGG
>JAMCQL010000050.1 GCA_023381615.1 Bacteroidota bacterium | reverse complement strand
GCTTTCGTCATGAGAAGGCTTGGGACGACGGATACGATTATCATGAACACGGGCGTTACAATCAACGAAATGATGAACGCCTTTGTCCTAACCTTCTCAATGAATTCCCAGCGGGCAACCGCCATCAGTTTCTTAATCGACATCTTTACCTCCAACCGCTTCGATGAATATTGAATTTAATGATGCCTCTTCGACTGAAAATTTCGTGATGTCCACGAGAGGCAAAAGCTCCGTCAGTATATCATTGGGCGCGGCTTTGCCGTCCATTTTTATCTCGGCGTAATTCTCATAAAGGTCAATCGCGCCGATTCCTTTGAGCGAATGAAGCTTCGACGAGTCGCCGTCAAATTCGACATGAACGGAGTTCGAGCCATACTGTCTCTTTATCTCTTTAAGTTCGCCGTAGAGAACAACTTTACCGCGATTGATGAGACAAATTCTGTCGCACAATTTTTCGGCCTGTTCCATTTGGTGCGTAGAGAAAATTATTGTCTTTCCCCGCGCTTTAAGTTCTCGCATTATGTCTTTGATCAATATTTGATTTACCGGATCAAGTCCCGAAAACGGTTCATCAAGGATCAGAAGTGCAGGATCATGAAGAAGACAAGAAATAAATTGAACCTTCTGCTGCATTCCCTTCGACAACTCATCTACCTTATGATTAGCATAATTCGACAGTTCGAATTTCTGAAGCCATTCGGCAGCACGTTTTTTTGCTTCAAGCGGAGGAACGCTTCTCAAGCTTGCAAAATACACAAGCACATCGATGACTTTGCTCTTTCTATAAAGCCCGCGTTCTTCCGGAAGATAAGCGAGTGAATCTTTCATCTCCGGCGTAAGTGCCTTCCCGTTGTAGAGCACTGCACCAGAATCCGGTTCAATTATTCCGAGAGAAATTCTTATCGTCGTGGTCTTGCCGGCACCATTCGGGCCGAGTAAACCAAAAATTTCTCCCGGCTTTACGTCAAAAGTAACACCGTCAAGTGCGGTGGTACTTCCGTAGGTCTTCCGCAGGTCGTTTACTTGAAGCATATTCACTCCGTTCTTTTGAAACAAAAGGTTGACCAATAAGTTGATAAAATAGTTCGTCTCTCACCATGCTGTTGAAAAAGAACACCACTGAGACGCTGGGGCGTCATGCTAAAACCTTGTCAAGGTTAAGAGCCTTTCACCCTTGACAAGGTTTGACTCATTTTTGCGCCTTCGCGGCAAAAAAATGTTGCGGGGAAAAACCTGTCTCCAGACTTCTTGTCTCCCCTTCTCCGCGTCTCAGTGTCTCTCTGTGGTTAGACTTCCTGTCACGGCGTATTGCGATAAATCATTCTTGGAAAAGGTATCGTTTCCCTCACATGTTCAAGTCCACAAATCCACGCGACAGTTCTTTCGATGCCGAGTCCGAACCCAGCGTGCGGAACAGTCCCGTATTTTCGCAAGTCGAGGTACCACTCGAATGGCTCTCTCGGAAGATCGAATTCCTCAAGCCGCTTGACCAGCGTATCATAGTCGTCCTCGCGCTGACTGCCGCCGATTATCTCGCCGTAGCCCTCCGATGCCAGCACGTCTACTGACAAAGTTAAGTCTGGCCTTTCAGGATCGCGCTTCATATAAAAGGCTTTACATGCGGCCGGATAGTGGTGTACCATGACAGGACGATCATACTGCTGTGAAATTATCGTCTCATCGGCAGCGCCAAGGTCATTGCCATATTGAAATTCAACTCCCGTTTTCTTGAGCATCTCAACCGCTTCATCGTAATGCAGTCTCGGGAAAGGACGCTTCACCGGCTGTAATTTCGTAATGTCCCTTTCGAGCACATGCAGCTCGCTTTCACTTTTTTTCAAAACAGTCTGAACAATGTGTTCAATGAATTCTTCCGCAAGATTCATATCATCATTTAAGTCTGCCCAAGCAACTTCCGGCTCGACCATCCAGAATTCCGTCAGATGTCGTCTTGTCTTCGACTTTTCAGCGCGGAATGTCGGTCCGAAGCAATACACTTTCCCGAAAGCCATCGCCGCGGCTTCAGCATAAAGCTGGCCGCTCTGGGTCAAATAGGCCTTCCCGAGATCGAAATAATCCGTTTCGAAAAGTGTGCTTGTTCCCTCCACCGATGCCGGTGTGAGAATCGGGGAATCAACTAAAGTAAAACCCCTGTTGTCAAAAAACTCGCGGACCGCTTTTATGATTTGATGCCTCACTCGCAAGATCGCATGCTGCCGCGATGACCTCAACCACAGATGCCTGTGGTCCATCAAGAATTCGACTCCGTGCTCTTTCGGAGTGATAGGATACTCCTTAGCCACATGCACAATTTCCAAGTCTTCAACTTGAAGCTCATACCCGCCGGGCGCGCGGTCGTCTTTGTGGACTTTGCCGGTAACGGCAATTGAACTTTCCTGAGTGAGCAGATCGTATGAACCGAAGACTTCCGGACTAACTTGATTCTTGACTATGACACATTGGACAACACCGGAGCCGTCCCGCACTAAAATGAAGTGTATTTTCCCGCTCGATCTTTTGTTATAAACCCAGCCGCGTATTGTTACCGATTTGTCGTCAAATTCTGATAGTTTATCAATTGTGGTTATTGAATTGTCGTTGTCAACAAGTTCCGGCATTCATTTCTCCATCAGTAAAATTGTTAAATAAATATAATCTACCGAAGTTACGTGTTCAATCGTATTTAGAGATGAAAAATGAATTATCCAGCCGTATTTCTTATTCAAATTCCGTAAAACGTTTTTTCACAAAGCTGACTGGCTTAAATTAAAGCTCAAAAGAAGGCAATGTAAAAAATGAAGGCGCTAGTAACAGGCTCAACCGGATTCATCGGAAGTCACTTAGTGGAGAAACTTCTCGAACGAGGTTACCAAGTCAAATGCTTAATCCGGAAAACAACAAAATTGGAATATGTAAAAGACCTTCCGGTCGAATTCGTTGAGGGGGATTTTGATAACATCGAGTCACTCCGTGCGGCTGTTGAAGGAGTCGACTATGTTTTCCATGTTGGCGGAGTAACCAAATCGAAAGATAAGGAAGGTTATTTCAAGGGAAATTACGTCACGACAAAAAATCTTTTGGCTGCCGCAGCAAAGTACAACCCCGGCGTCAAGCGATTCACGCTCGTAAGCAGCCTCACAGCCGTCGGCCCAGGCAGCGGTTCCGAACCGGTCGATGAGAGCACTTCGTACCATCCCATCACGACCTACGGCAAAAGCAAAATGGAGGCGGAGAAAGAGTGCCTCGCCAGGACTTCCGATATTCCCATCACAATCATCAGACCGCCGGCTGTTTACGGGCCGCGTGACAAGGACATCTTCGAGTTCTTCAAATCTATAAACGAGCACCTCCTTCCGATGGCCGGTTTCAGCAAAAAAATATTGAGCTTTGTACATGCTTATGACCTGGTCGATGGAATCATTGCCGCCACCGAACACCCAAAAGCTGTGAATCAGATTTATTTCATATCCAACGAAGATGTCTATAATTGGGAACTTGTCGGCGAGATAACAAAGAGAATCTTAGGTAGGTGGGTGCTGAAGGTTAGGATCCCGCATTCCGTTCTTTACGCAGCAGCAGCGATAAGTGAGTCGATAGCAAGACTGAGAGGCAAGGCAGCACTCATCAATATCGAGAAGGCGAGAGATGGGGTACAGCAGAACTGGACATGCAGCCCTAAGAAGGCATCGCTCGAGTTAGGATTCAAGACAAAACTTTCTCTTGAAGATGGAATCGCGAACACAATCGAGTGGTACAAGAAAAACGGGTGGCTGAAGTAAGTCAAAAGGCAAAATTCAAATGTCAAAAAACGCTGTTAACTTTTCTTTTTGAATTTTGACCTTTGGCCTTTTGAGCTTATAGCGGGATATTCCCGTGCTTCTTCTTGGGATTGGTATCAACTTTAGTTTCCAACATCTCAAACGCCCGAATGAGTCTTGGACGAGTCCGGCTCGGCTCGATTATCTCGTCGATATATCCGCGTTCCGCGGCGATATATGGATTCGCGAACTTCGCCGTGTAATCTGCAATTAGCTTTGCCTCGACCTCGCCAGGATTTTCCGCCTTCTCGATTTCTCTTTTGAAAATAATTTCCACAGCTCCTTTTGGACCCATCACTGCTATTTCAGCGGAAGGCCAGGCAAAATTTATATCGCCTCGAATGTGTTTGGAATTCATGACGTCGTAAGCACCGCCGTATGCCTTGCGGGTTATGACGGTTATCTTAGGCACTGTCGCTTCGCTCAACGCATACAGAAGCTTCGCACCGTTCTTGATTATTCCCCGCCATTCCTGTTCCGTCCCCGGCAAAAAACCAGGCACATCTTCAAGGATCAACAATGGAATATTAAAGGCATCACAAAAACGGACAAAACGTGCAGCCTTGACGGAAGCATCGTTGTCAAGAACGCCGGCGAGAACTGCCGGCTGGTTCGCAACAATCCCAACTGACTTCCCATCTAGCCGTGCGAATCCGACGATCATATTTTGCGCAAAAAGTTCGTGCACTTCAAAAAACAAACCGTCGTCGACTACAAGTTTGATTACATCCTTCATGTCGTAAGGTTTATTCGGGTTGTCGGGGATAACTTTGTCGAGTTCCGCTTCGGCCCTATCCGGATTGTCTTTGGTCGATATTCTTGGCGGATCTTCCCGATAATTTTGAGGAATGAAAGAAAGCAGCTGTCGAATTCCCATCAGACATTCTGCTTCGCTGTCGGAAGCGAAATGAGCCACTCCGCTTTTCGTTGCATGTGTAATAGCGCCGCCGAGTTCTTCGGACGAAACATCTTCATGAGTAACGGTCTTCACTACGTTTGGACCTGTAACGAACATGTAGCTGGTATTCTTCACCATGAAAATAAAATCCGTTATTGCCGGAGAATAAACCGCGCCGCCCGCCGATGGTCCCATCACAGCAGAAATTTGTGGAATGACTCCGCTGGCTAAAGTATTTCTCAAAAAAATATCGGCATAACCCCCGAGAGAAACTACGCCCTCCTGTATTCTTGCTCCGCCCGAATCGTTCAGTCCAATTACGGGCGCGCCCATTTTCATCGCCATATCCATCACTTTACAAATCTTTTCAGCGTGCGCTTCCGACAAAGAACCGCCGAAAACCGTGAAGTCCTGGCTAAAAACGAATACCAGCCTCCCGTCGATTTTTCCATAACCGGTCACAACGCCGTCGCCGGGAAAACGCTGCTTCTCCAAACCGAAGTCGTGAGAACGATGCCTGACAAACATGTCAAGCTCGACAAAGGAACTTTCATCAAGCAAGATTTCGAGACGCTCGCGTGCGGTCAGTTTACCTTTTTTGTGCTGCTCATCGATTCGTTTCTGGCCGCCGCCGGCTTTCGCCTCTTCCTTGAGTTTCCTCAGTTCTTCAATCTTCTCTTTTCCGAAGGATCCCGTGGACATGCCTCACCTGAACAGGATTGACTTTGCAAAATTGTAATAGATGGTAAAGATGAATGAAACAACTCCCTTGTCAACGCCGGCCGAATATTCATAATTATGATTTTGCGTGTAAATGATAGTGGCTTGACCATAAAAATCTTGACGAGGCTGGTACATGACCGATGCCTTGAAAAGATTTGTTATCTGAATCGTACCGTAAGGGAACGGTTCGTTGTAACCCGTCTGCACTGTAATATTCGGATCGGTGAGCCACGGCATAGTGTATGGACCGTAGAGATTACTGCTCCCATGTTCGAGATGCATCATCTCGATCCCAAATTTCCAATCGTAGGTAAGCCAGTGAGACAATCGCAAGTCGAGATTCCAGAAGTCATCTCCGTATGGATTTGCGACAGGATAATTTCTCAACAGAAGCTTCTCGAAGCTCGCCCAATTATATTCATTATAAACGCGGTTCCTGACCATCATGTATTGCAGATTTGCATCCGTTCCGCTTATTCCAAAACTTTCAAGGATATTTGATACACGAATGCCGGCATCAATTGCGTACAGGTTGGGCTTTAAATCGCCCTTTGTCTTGCGGTCTACCTGCCAATCATCTATCATCAAGTCGCCGTAAAAATTGAAATTCCTCGGCCAAAAAATGCTGATGTCGCCGCCAAGAAACGCATTCAAATCTTTGCCACTATTATTTTCGGTTTCGTAAGTCACACGGAGTGGATTTATGATTTCAAGATCAATTGGTGCGTTTGGGCCGCCGAACGTTGCCGCTTGATATGCTCCGAGGAAGACCTTGTTGGCAATGTTGAATTCAAATCGAGACCCGGTGAAGTACCTATTTGCCATTGGATCCGGCTGACCAACGGTGGGAAACGGCATATAGCTGTTTGTATCCGGAGTAAACTCAGGCATCGGATTGAGCTGCGCTACAAACCAGTTGTATTTCACAACGCTCGTCTTTAGAAACACTGAAGCCATATCCAAAGCGCCGGCTGTCGGCGAGATGAGGACCGTACCATTATTTCCATATCCCCAAGACAAATAATCACGACCAAATGTTAAGTCAACATAGCGATCAAAATACTGGATGTATGCCTGCTGGTGCAGCGCATCAAGCCCAAATTTTGTAGAGCCTGTATAAAGCGTATCGTCGAGTAAAGTTTGATCGATGGTTGCATCGGTGTAAAGAGAAATATGATTGCCAACATCAAAACCAAACTCAGTACGAAGTGTTGGTCGGAAGTTTAGCTTGTCTGAATATTTAAAAGTTTTATAGTCCCCTTTCACAAAATTGAAGAACGCCTCTTCTGCGAATCTTGCACCTGAGAAAGATGTATCAGGATTTTGCTTTTCGCCGTCGAGGAGCTGTTTTTCATAAGAGAATTCTCTGTCAAGTTTTTTGATCAACCATCTGTCGGCTTGAGGCAGTTTGGAAATATCCGTTTTCTTCTCAAGGTTTTGGAGCGCTTCGGCAACTTCCATCCTGCGGTAAGGCTTGAATCCCGGGCTTAAATCGAGAAGGTATCCGCGATTTTGAAGCTGCTGGATCACATCATAAGTCCAATTATCTACAGGGATGGAATAATTGTGCTGCGCAAATGCTGTTGTGCAAGCCGAGAAGGCAAAAAGAACAGCCAAGATTTTATATCGCATCAAATTCTCCAGACGTTTATCTTAATACTTAGGTTCGGTAAGAAAAGTTGGACAGATGGGATTCCCCAATAATTCACAAAAAAGCTTAAACAAAATCTCCTCCCTTTTTAAAGAGTTCAGCCTCCCCGCTCCAAGCTCTCAATCGGGGGAAAGCAAACCGTGTGCGCTAGAGATAAAGTATAATCTCGGTTCGCCGATTTTCAGCTCTGCCGCTGCGGGTACTGTTGGAAGCAATTGGTTTGCTCGAACCGTTTGCAACGAGCTTTATGTTCTTCATTGGAACGCCCAACCTTTTTGAAAGAGAATCGGCTACGTGAATTGCTCTCATTCTTGAAAGGTAGATGTTATACCATTGTGGCCCAATTGAATCGGCATTTCCTTCTACAACGATCTTCAAATTCTTTGAACCGTTTTGCCGCACAGCTTTTTCGATCCTGTCGAAAATGCAATACACATTTTTATTTATACTTGCACGATTGAAATCGAAAAAAATCCTTATCGGACTTCTGATAGACCTTTGTTTTTCAAGCTGCTGATTTTCTTTGGGAATATTTTGTGTAGGTACCTCGGCTTCGCTCGTTTGCTCGCTAACATTCTGCGAGTTTGCGGCAGCTGGCAATGGGGGTTGGGATGTTTTAGTCCGCGTGCTTTCGGCAACGGGCGCCGGGAGCGGAGACGTCAGAGTCTTCGTACTTTCAGTCCCCTTCACCATAAAAAACAAAAAAAGCAAGGCGCCAAAGATTACGACGGCAATGAGCACCTTGCCACCCGGTTCGATTCTAACTCGAGCCATGCGTCAAAATCGCTTTGTAATGCCGCATGGCAGGCTATATAGAAAAATCAGGACTGCCATTTTCTATTTCAATTTTCAGAAGAAGTTGAGCGTCTCCGCTTGGTCGTATGCGTTTGCTCAGGCACTTCCTGCGCAACGAAATACTGGAGAACATTGGAAAGCCTTTGCTCCTCTTTCTCCTTGTCTTGCTGCCAGGACTGGAATTTCTCCCGCGTTTCTTTCAACATGCTGTTGTTATCTTCCATCTTTTCGCGAATCTCGTTGAAGATTCTTTCCATCTCTTCCTGAAGACGCTTATTCTCTTCGCTCTTCTTCTGCTCGAGTTCGCGCAATCGGCGTTCTTCAATTTTCTCAAACTGTGTCAATGCCTTATCGCGCTTAACAGCATCTTGGATGACTTCTTCGGGGGGAATTCGCAGCGCTTCAAGAGCAACCATCAATGCACTGCGTCTGATTTCCGGCGATGCGTTTTTCAGATAGACACTTTTCAAGAGTTCTTCAGCGCGATAGACTGTAAATCCGTTCGCCGGCTCTTTTATCCCGAATGCCTGAAAAATCGCTTCAAAGCTCGGCAATTCTTCGCCGACACGGGCAACGGGCTGCTCAAGCTCTGGCTCGGCAATCTCTAAACGCCTCTGTCCTTCAGCGGCCTGTGTTTGCTCGCCTTTTTTCTCTTCGTCTTCAACTGAAACGAACACGTTATACCATTTTTTCTCTGCCATCTTTACCTCCAGAAATTCAGCAACAATTTAGAAGCAACGCAACACTTAATCAAG
>JAMCQL010000081.1 GCA_023381615.1 Bacteroidota bacterium | reverse complement strand
CAGGCGATGGTTGAGATAACTTTCATTTCCGACCTCCCACACACGGACACGGAGAAGATTGAGAGGCTGGAGAGACTGGTTGAGGTGATGGGATAGGGGAAAGTCAAAAAACATCCGCTAGATGCGGAAAGAAGTCAAAACCGAGTTGTTTCCTCTGTTCCACAATCTTGATTTTTCTTCTGACCTCATGTAGCTTTTCTTGTCCGAAGGATCCGTTGGATAACTCGAAGGAAGAGCGGTCATAACCCCCAAAGCTTGGCGACCGTGACAAAGTATTGTGGTTCAGCGGTAGGATTGTGGATGTAAGCTTCTGAGTCATAAGAAGGGAGGCAATATTGCGAATGAAGGTGGAAGATTTTTCAAAATATGTAGTAGACGAGAATTTTCTCGAGTTTCTTACGAGGGAATTCGACTTGGCCGCACATGAAGCCACCGTTGAAGAATTGGGAGAGTTCGCTTTTGGTTCAATGCGGGAGGCGGCGGAAGCTTTCAAAGGGAGGAGGTCGGAGTGACCGAATGAAACAACACGATGCAGTAATTGAAGTAATGAAGGCTAACGGTGGTTACGCCGCACTTGGTCATCTTTATGCGGAAGTTCTGAAGATACCTGGCGTTGAATGGAACACTAAAACTCCATTTGCCTCGATAAGGCGAATAGTCCAAGATGGAAGGTTCTTCTTTAAGATTCGACCGGGTTTGTGGGCGTTAAAGGAATTTCAGAATAAACTGCCAGAATCAATCTTTCCTCATTCGAAAACCCCCAGCAAAACAAGAGAAAGCTATACACATTCCTATTATCAGGGTTTACTCATCGAAATAGGTAACTTCAAGTTATATCAAACTTTTGTCCCCGCCCAGGACAAAAACAAGATTTTCTTGAACGGTAAGCTCGGAGAGTTGACTAAACTCTCGAAGATCTACAGGTTCACTTATGATCATCTCATTGAGAAGGCTCAGACCATAGATGTGGTGTGGTTTAACGAACGCAACTTGCCCAGCGCCTTTTTCGAAGTCGAACATTCATCAGACATACAGAACTCACTTCTTAAATATGTCGAACTCCAAGACTTCAATGTTGATTTTAGAATTGTTGCCGACCGTGCACGCCGCAGAGAGTTCGAGGCGAAGATTACCCTCTCTGCTTTTCGTCCTATTGCACCGAGAGTGAAGTTTATAGACTATGATACCGTCTCTGAATTGCACTCAAAAACCTCCGAGTTGAGACTAATTGAGGAAGGATGGCGATAGATAAACGGGGAAACTTTCCACAAAGGAGCTGATGGCAACTCTCATTACTAATCGGGACCGCGTAATAGAGGCTTCGTTGAACGACGGAGTGTTCAATGCGACACATGTTCTTAGGTACGGCGGAAGGAAGATTTTTGATTGCGGAATCGACAGCGAAGTAATTTCCTGGCGACCCAAAGACTTTCTCGATTTCTACCCGAGTGCTTTCTGGTTGATAGACCAAGTCGTATAAAACTCTTCTTCATCTTGATCAAATCACAAGTTGGATCGTAAATTCACCCTGTATATCACTGAGTTCGAAGGAACTCAATAAAAGTTGATAAAATGAAGGAGACAGGAATGAAATCCGACATCAAACGGAAAGCGGAGTTTGAGAAGATCAAAGACCGAAGTGACTTCGTTGATTTTTACTGCGACAGAGAAGACAAATGGTTGCAGTATTCGGACATGGATAAGAAGGTCAAGGCGGTATTCGGCAGTTACAAAAAAGCAGTCGTAGAATTCCAGAAAGATTCCGTTAACAATCAGGAGTACACCTAAATCTTTCGCAGGCGAGGTGGCGCCACCGCTGTTGGAATGAAAGGCTCATCACCTACCCTGAATAAACATGTCCGATTGCGAATCGGACTCTACGGAACGTTGTCGAGTCTTATTGTACAATCCGATTCTTAATCGGATGACAGTTCAAAGCAAGGTCGCAGGTCAAACCGGTTCCTCGCCATGTGTATTTGCCGCCGCCGCCTCTATATTTTTCTTTCCTCCGTTTGCATTTTTGTTTAGCTACTCTTGAATTTCTGGTGACCACAAGCGCAACGAGTTGAAACATGCTCCACGACGGAAGATGATTCTCGCACAGAGGTTGCTTAAACTTAAGGGCATCTCTAAAAACTAATTTGTTTCACCGCGGAGACGCAAAGACGCTGAGAAAAAATTATAAAAAAGATACTCTGCGACTTCGCGCCTTTGCGGTGAAAAATATTTTTGGGTTTTTCGAGATACCCTTAAGCAAAGGCGTTGTAACGCCAAGCGAGGAGAACCCGATAGTTTTACAGGAAGACTTTTTTCGTTAAATTGGGCTAAAAACAAGGAGGCCGGAACATGAAGAGAGTTCGCTTTGGCCTAATCGCAGGCGTAGTTTTCGGAATTCTTGACGTAATCCCGATGCTTGCGATAGACATTCATGATAGAAGAACAGCAATGGCTGGTGCGTTCTTTAACCGCTTCGCGATAGGTTTCTTGATATCGGTCGTCAATTTACCAATAGCGGGATGGCTGCGCGGAATTCTTGTCGGGTTTCTGCTCAGTTTCCCCGACGCGATAATCACCGGTGCATACGCGCCAATACTCGGGTTCGGGATAGCGGGTGGAATTGTTATTGGTTACTTGGCCGAGAGAGCGGAGAAATCCCAGCGGGTTCCTGTGAACTTGTGAATGTTTCCACTGCCTCGATCGGAGCGACGTGGGGCGCTTCGCTTCCGGCAATTATATTGTGACATAAGAAAAGGCGGACCTCGAGTCCGTCTTCAACCTTTTCTCCAATATTCTTCTCGATCCCGCTCCCATGGTCTTTGTGGGAGCGGTCATGTTTGCGCTCTGCGCCGGAGGCCTCGACGCAGGCCACGGGAACAAGGAATGGCGACAAAGTTACCTTGAGCGCGTACCTGCATGTGGATATATTTCAATCGAGAAGGCAAGACAAAAAATGACGGAGTCAGATAAATTGGAGATTGCCACTTTCGGCGGCGGATGCTTCTGGTGCACGGAAGCCGTGTTCGATGATCTGAAAGGCGTTGTAAATGTTGAGTCGGGCTACGCAGGCGGAACTGTTGCGAATCCGACTTACGAGCAAGTCTGCACCGGCAAGACAGGACACACAGAAGTCGTTCAAGTTACCTTCGATCTGCAGGTGATTTCATATAGAGATATTCTAAGAGTGTTCTTTACCGTTCATGATCCGACAACTTTTAATAGGCAGGGCAACGATGTCGGCACTCAATACCGCTCAGTTATTTTCTATCATAACGAAGAGCAAAAGCGCAGCGCGGAAGAAGTGATCAAAGAAATTGAGGCAGAAAAAATCTGGGACGATCCGATCGTAACCGAGATATCTCCATTCAAGGCATTTTACAAAGCGGAGGATTACCATCAGGAATATTTTGCGAATAATTCCAACCAGCCTTATTGCCGCGCGGTGATAGCTCCGAAGGTTGCCAAGTTCAGGAAACTCTACCAAGATAGACTCAAGAAATGAGATCGAAATTCAAAAATCAAAAATGGAACCCCAAAAAATCGAAATTCTCTCTTCACTTTTGATCTTCGAGCTTCGTTTTTGAATTTTGACTTTTGCCTTTCGACATGTTTTCGATCCAATCTCCAATCATTTTCAGCGGTGCGAGCGAGTAATTTTCTTGCTTCACAGATGAGAGAAGCATAGATTTTTATAGATTTGTGTACGAAAGGAAGCTATCATGAAAATACGCGGAATAGTCTTTCTCGCAGCAACATGCGGGACACTTTCGGGATGCGTGCCGGTGTATGTGCCGAACACCATCGATGCGCCATTACTTAGGAACGCGGGTGAAGTCCGCATTGCGGGCAACGCCGGTACTACAGGTCTTGACGTTCAGAGTGCCGTGGCGGTGTCGGATGCGATTGCCATCATGGCAAACGGATCGTTCGGTTCAAAATCGACCAGTGATTCGCTTGACTATAATGTGCACAATTACTTAGAGGCCGGATTAGGGTACTATATGCCTATTACAAAAGGATCCAGCTTTGAAATGTTTGTGGGTGCCGGATCTGGGAAAGCGACGTCGAGCGATGCCTGGCGGGGCACTCCTTCTTCGCAGTTGCTCGCAACAGGGTGGTACAACCGCTACTTTCTTCAGATGGACGTTGGCGCGTATAATGAGTTTGCTAGCGGAGGATTCGCCATGCGGGCATCATACGTTCATTTCAGGAGGATCGAAGGTGGGAGCGGCTACGTCTCGACTAACTTAGACGGCCTTTTCGCTGAGCCGGTTTTGTTTGCAAGTCTCGGTGGACCCCTTATCAGGTTCACCGGACAGATGGGCGTTTCGTTTCCATTGAGCGACCATATAAGATTTCAGTGGATGCCCTTCATACTCAACTTCGGCGTGGAGATAAATATCAACAGGAAATGACAGGACATTATTTATTCAGGACAGAAAAAGGAAATCGCAGACGTTGTGGTGCCACCTCGGCTGCAAGAAGGGACCATAGCGCTGTTTTGTCTTATCTCCACTGCCAGACAGTTGATCTGCAGTTGGTTTACTGCTGCCATTAGGAGACTGCCTGGTTTGTCCTTTTGCTATAACCCTGTTATTTTTTAAGAAAGAAGCTGATCCACCAAATAGACTCGGAGAAAACGGAAAGACATGTATTGCAGTAAGCACGACCTCACGCGGAATTTCCTTTCGGTTCTCTTCTACCGTCATGTAATAGCGGAGTTGCAGTGAAATTGACGCCGATATTGAGAACAAACATCACCGTTTCAAACAGAGAGGCGGGGAACGTATTCCTTTCGTACCTGCCGTATGTTTTAGGTGGCGTTATACTTGCTGGGGTGGCTGTGATCCCTATTTATGCCGGCAATGTGAGGAATCTCTCCGGCTCAACGGTTGCTTCGGTACTAGGTCTTTTCATGCTGGATTACCTTTCAGTTCAAATAAAATTGGGTGTTGTTACCCTGATTGACGAGTCAGCTTTCAGGCTCTTCCCATTATCGAGGATTCGCTCGATTTTTCTCCGCTTCTTTCTCTTCATGCTCGACAAGAGAATTTTATACTACGCTCTGCCGCTGCTAGCTGTGCTGATCGCATTAGCAGGGCACGCCAGCCTGATTCAGTTACTCGCCATGCTTTTTCTTTTCGTCTCTTTATACGTTCTGTCTTCTGAAATCTTCTTTTTGGTTTTCATCGCATTTAAGAAGCTGGCAAATCTCTTTAGCGCGAAAACAGTGACTCAGGCAGCCATTATTCCTATTATATTAGTCTCCTTTCTGTTGTCGGCAATACCGCGAAACAACCCCACTGGACTTACCGCGTTGCCAATCGTCTCGGAATTCTCCAGAGGGTTTCACAGCATTCTTGCCTCAAACGCTGGGATCGCTTCGCTGGAGGCGGGGCATCTGTTATTAATTTCCCTTTTCATAGGTGTTGTATTTCTTATTTTGGATTCATTTTATGCCAGGAGCTCGCATCACTTGCGCACTTCTTTTGCTGCACGAGGAAGGGAGAGAAATCCATTCCATGATGCGATGAGCGAGCCAGGAGCTGCTGTCAGTTGTGACGCGAAAGAATTTGTTAACACAGATTCGACCGGGGGTAGCAGCATGTATGAAACGAAAGTGCCGTCCGCGTCTCGTTCTGCTCGTCGCCTAGTTTTTCTCGACTGGAAAATACATCAAAAGGAGGAGAGAATCTTTTTTCTTTTACTAATGTATCCTTTTCTTGCAATTATGATGATGAAAATCATGAATTCGCGGTTTCATCAGCATGCAGCTTCCATGATATTGCCGATATTTTTCGTGACTCAACTTCTTGGTGCCGGCGTCACGGAACACCATTTCACCGGTCACGGTTTACGCCTGAAGCATGTTTCGATCTTCCCGCTGAATGCGGCGAGATTTGTGTACGTGAAGTCTCTCTCGACCTGGTTCCTGCTTTCCGTCGTGAACCTAATCGTGTCTGTCGTAGCAGGTCTCCAGTTTAAGCTGGGAGCTTATCAGCTATTGCAGGGGGATATCTACTCTCTTTTCCTGCCGTTGGTTCTCGTTCAGCTGGTCAACACGCTGATCCTCTCGTTCAACAGGCTTTCGAGGTATTCCATCATTTCACTCCTGATAGTGGTTGCTCTTGAGTTCCTCTCCACCATGATCTATGTGTTGTTGATGCTGTTCAGTTTTGTGGTCGGGTTGGGGTTCGTTGCCGCATTGTTCGTGCTGACGTATTTGTTCTGGATACCTCGATGGGGCACAAAATTATCACTTGAGTTCCAAACTCTGCTTGAGGAATAGAAATGAAAGCGATTGAACTGGTCGGGTTGAGGAAGTCGTACGCAAAGGGCGTAACGGCGCTTGATGGATTGGAGCTAAGCGTAGAGCAAGGGTCAATTCTAGGATTCGTTGGTCCGAACGGTGCGGGGAAATCGACGACAATCAATATTATCGCCGGTTTGATAAGAAAGGATGCGGGTGAGGTCCGCTTGCTCGGCGGCAAGATTGAGCCGACGGATTTTGATTACAAACGGAATATCGGGTTTGTCCTTGAAACCCCACGCTACATCGAGAAACTCACAGCAAGGGAATATTTGCGGTTTGCAGCCAGCATGTACGGAATTAACGATCAGGAGGCGGAGGAGAGAATCGATGAGCTGCTCGGTTTCCTCAACCTCGAAGGAAAGAAGAAAGATAGGATCGAGTCGTATTCAGCCGGGATGAAGAAGAAGGTCTCCCTTGCCGCGGCAATCATTCATCGCCCTAAGATTCTAGTTCTCGACGAGCCGCTTGAGGCGATAGACCCGGTGTCTGCAAAGATCATTAAGGACAATTTAAGGTTGATGGTACAGCAGGGAGTCACGGTTCTGCTTAGCTCGCATGTGCTTGATACGGTCGAGAAACTCTGTGACGAGATCGCTATAATAAACAAAGGGAAGATTGTGTTCCAAAGCAAGATGGAGGAGATCAAGGCGAAGTTGAAAGACCAGTTGGGGCAGGAGACTTACTCATCGCTTGAAGAAATCTTTGTGGAGGTGGTGACTGAAAATAGTGATGCGAATCAGAATAAGAAGCTATCCTGGTTATAAACCTCACGGTCAATTCTTCCCAGATAATCCACCACCCATTGTCTCCAGCGGCTATCATCAAAGTTCTTTCTCGTTGAGCACTTCGTGTTTGCCTTCTGCCCAAGTGATATCATCGGTCCTCACAATAATTTGCAAGCTAATTCGTCTTTAATTATATAGGCAAAAGTAAAATTGACTGCAGAAGATTCGAAGCAGATAGAGGCCACGATAAAGAAGGAAAGAGGAAGACTTTTCAACTTTATCAGAAGAAATGTCCCGACAAGGGAAGAGGCAGAGGATATTCTGCAGGACGTTCTTTTCCAATTTGTTTCCGGATTTGAGGAAATAGAATTTGTCGACCGCATATCGGGTTGGCTGATGTGCGTCGCGAAGAACAAAATAATAGACTCGCAGAGGAAGAAAAAACCCCAGGCTTTCCGGGATGTGAAGATCAGAATTCCCGGCGATGAATCGGGCGACTCACTTTCTCTTGAAGATATTATTCCCGATTTCAGCGGACTTCCCGACGAGGTCTACTGGCAAAACCAGTCCTGGGATGAGATCGAAGACGCACTCGATGAGTTGCCCGATGAGCAGCGTGAAGTCTTCGAGATGAATGAGTTCGAAGGGATGAGTTTCAAAGAAATCTCTGAAATAAAAGACGAGCCGATAAATACGCTTCTTTCCCGGAAGCGGTATGCCGTTCTGTTCTTGAGAAAACGTTTGAAAAATTTATATGAGGAGTTAAAAAACAATGTGTAGTTGGAATGTCCGTATGGATCCCTTTGGGACACACAGAAGAGGCTGGTGGTTTGTCTTCAGCCTCCCGTTCATGCTCGCATTCATGGCAGTCGCGGGCCTTGTCTTGATGCTGCTATGGAATTCGCTTTTACCCATCATTTTCGGGATAAAGGCGATCGGGTATTGGCAGGCCGTCGGCCTCTTGATACTCTCCAAGGTACTGTTCGGAGGCATCGGCCGAAGACCAAAATATTCCTACGATCCCCGGTATCACTGGAGAAGATGGCACGAAGGTGAATTCGAGGCTTCGAGCACTGAGAAGCCCAAACAGTGATTCGTTAGGGGTCGACGATGAATATGCGGCAATTCTTTTATCAGACGACATACCGGCGTGTCAAGGACGAATCACACATCCATTGGCATCATGAAGAAATTCCTGTTCTTCTGAGGGAAGCAGTCCAATCGCTGAATGGCTCTGGAATGGTGCTAGACATCGGCTGCGGAACCGGAGTGAACTCGGTCTTCATGGCACAGCAGGGGCTGGATGTCACCGCAATCGACTTCGTCCCGGAAGCACTTGAATTCGCGCGGAGACGCGCTGAGAAATTCGGAGTCGATGTCAATTTCATCCGTGCGGATGTGACGAAATTCGATGCGCCGGTGAAGTACGATTTGATAGTCGATGCCGGCTGCTTCCACGGGTTCGATGACAAGGCCCGAATGGCCTACAAAGAAAGACTGTTAAGCTGGTTGTCAGATAATTCCAATTATCTCCTCATCCATCTTGGTAAGCGGCATGTCTTTGATTTTGGCATCCTTGGTCCGCATGCGAAGACAAAGAGCGAGATAGAACCACTACTGTCCGGTTGTTGAAGGCGAGAAATGGCGTAATACATTGTCAGAGAAAAGGTTATCGAGGAATTCTGGTGTTTTCGATTTGAAAATGAGAGAGGCAGAATGCTATCCTTTTGGTGAAGAAA
>JAMCQL010000032.1 GCA_023381615.1 Bacteroidota bacterium | reverse complement strand
AAGGAGCCTTGAGTTTGGTCTTTGCCGTACTCTGGCGGGCTTCCCAACGCTGGCAGAGAGTGACCATGACATCTCTTGAACTGGCACAGCTCAGGCAGATACGACACCTCATCTGCCCTCATGACATGGAATGGCAGTCGATACACTGGACCTGTTGATCCCAATACTCAAGGTGCAGTCTTGTGTTGGATGCTTGTTTCAACAACACCGACGGGACAAATTCAGGATATTTACTAGTTCAAAAGATAAAGGAAGACCTATGAAACATAGAATTTTTCTTTCGTTCGTTTTCGTCGTTTGTGCGTCCAGCATCGAAAACGTAGTTGCCCAGGAACCTCTCCCGGGCTTGTTTAGAGGTAACATGAGCCATAGTGGGTATGATACGACTGCATTCAAGACGCACACGCCTCTCGGAGCAGATCTTTTTCTAAGCCTAGATGTCTTCGGTCTCCATTTTAATTCCAACTCTACAGGAGGGTTTGGAATTGGAATGGGCGGCGAGGTTCGGGTGAAGCCTGTATTCATGGGAGGAATAATAACTGGTCTGTCAGACAACGAAGGAATTTTGAGTGCTGACGGCACCACTGATTATCGATTTATCTCCCTCTATGGAGGTACTTGGATTGGTAAATACCGAATTGAGATTGGAGGAATACATGGTTGGGGGCAGGGAAACGGTTCGGGTTCTACGCATTATACCAGTCTGTTCGTTGGGGCAAATAGGAGGTTCGGAGGAATTTTCTTATTCGAACCTGAAATCAAAATTTTGTTGCCCATTGATGGTACGTTTATTACGCAGAGCTATAAATTTGGTCCCCCAGCCACAATTGTTACAGAACATTCTCATCTTCGCGATTTGTTTTTCGGACTGAGTATAAAAATTGGATTAGGTTATAACTAATGAAGAAAAGCAATCGGCAGCGTAGCACATAACAAGCCGCATCACGACGCTTCCCAACTTAAAGCATGTCGGGACAGGCTATCATGGATCGCTCCATGCCGCCGTCATTTTATATATCATGGAACGGCGGCACGGCGTGATGCGGCAGTACGTTAGGCACTACTATTCAGAAGAGAATAGATGTGAATGAGTCACCACATCAACACCAAAAGGTAACCGACCATGCAAATGAAATGGATTCAAACGTCAGCCAAATGGGTTCAGGATAATTTTGATTACTTTTCCATTGCAGTGCTTTTCTACGTAATATTTGCGCAAGTTGCGGGATTTTCTATGAAGCAGAGCATCGCGCTTGCCCTGTTAATCGCGTGGTGCGCGCGCGAATTGTATCGACCTAAAGCTTTCAGATTCCGTCCGTATGATATTTGCGTAACCCCCGACTGGATTCCGCTGTTGACCGATTTCCAGCTCCTTAATAAGCCAGAGGAGTGGCAAGCGATAAAGAAATCATTTGAAAACCCTTCCGTCTATAACCAGATGCTCCATTACGGTATCATATACCTCACGGTTGTCCATCAGTCCGAGAACTCATTGGACTCGCTAATTTATCTGAATGCTAAGCGAGCGTTTGTTACTGAGATCGATCTCAATGGAGTCATCGAACCAATTAAGGTTGTGCCTAAGAATAATCGTACGACCGAATTTGTTGACACGTTAAAGTTTGCGCATAGTGTAGAATTCTTTATGAAATATGGTCATGATGGTTACAATCTGGGACTTGTAGTGCCAGACAGATGGTGGAATGAGACGAAGGAGAAATGTCCGAAGCCAATGAAAGAAGTAAGTGATCCAATGATAGGTCGAGTGCATCTGACTCTCGCAACAATTCCTTACACGGAGTTCGTTTTGTATTGGTCGCCAACTTGGCAGAGTGGTTCAAGTGATAGAATTATGAGGCGCAGGGCAATTCGTAGGAAGGAGCAGCGCAAGAAATTCGGCTGGAAGGATGCGGGTCACCCAGACTTGCCGGAACTTGCGATTAATTGGCCCGATTCTATCGCGCAAAAATATTTCAAGGTTGAGCACCGTGAGATTTAGAAACTCGTGCGGTTTAAATAGCCTATTCAACACAAGGCTTTTTGTGCAACTTCTTTAAAGGAAGGGCTAGGTATGTTCACCTCAATACATCTTCTGCCGCAAAATTCTCCCGACAATTGGAAATATAGAACACGATGGGAAAGCGATGAAGGTAGACAATTGCATGATAAAATAATGTCGATGATTAGGGAAGGTGCTGGCGAACACTTCTTAGAACGTGACTTTGAAGCAAAACGTCTAGGCTTCTTGAAAAGCGAAACAGACCTAAGAGGTTTTCAAATTTCAAACGAGAATATAAACTTCCCTAGAGGCGAAAACTTCCAAGCAATTATTTTTTCTTTCGCTGAGTTTGAATACTCAAAGTTTATCAATGCGTTCTTCTATTGCAAAATGTCCTTCACAAGGTTCTACGATTGCATTTTTGAGAACTGTACTTTCTCGTTCAATCATTGTTACGCTGCTACATTTGAGAAGGTCACATTTATCAATTGTGATTTCGTTGAAGAAGACACATTCACAAATTGCTCTTTTTCGGAAACTATTTTCAAGAATACATTTATCCCCAACAACATTTTTTATGATTGCCTGTTTGATTCAAGAACTGAGTTCTCTGGCTTTTTGCCCAAGCCAAGTCACTACAACATAGACTTACAATTACGCGACATTGACAAATCAGAGTTATACAAACAAATCAGTGATGGGTATGCCTCTGGAGGCGCCGACGCAATTGCACGTGAGTACCGCTTCCTCCAATTGCAATGCTATACTCGATATAACACCCAGAAATTCCGTGACAAAGTTGCAGGATTTGTTTTTGAACTAATATCTGGCTACGGTCTGCGACCATCACGAGTCATAGCAACAATGATGCTCTACTTTCTTCTGGCGCTGAGCGTTTTCACATCGCAAATGGGAATTCGAGATGCCCTTTTGTTAACTAGTGGCGCTTTATTCACTTTTGGCGCAAAGGCTGACACCGTGAACACCATGAACATCCTTTTCCAAGTTCTCTATATCTTCAGCTCATTCGTCGGTATTTCTCTCACCGCGCTCTTTGTAACTGTGCTTGTTAATGTCTTCATTGGTCATAAATAGGTTTGCTACACACTGAACCAATTGATTGAGATGATGGCTGCGCGTCGCCTAACACGCGCCAAAAAGACGCTCATTATTGTATATATGGAATTCGCTTCATCCCGCTTTGCCGCGACCATGGAGTTTCGCATATTTATGGCGTCAAAGCGGGACGTACTTTTTTGCGCGAGACGTTATAGGAAAATGGCGGCACACTATGCTACAAATCGAAAGCGAGGTTTAGGCCATTGAGATTGCTTGTGTGCTTGTTAGTCGCTTGTTGCAGTAGCCTCGTTGCTCAAGAATCTCGGATCAGCATCTACGTAAACCCAGATATCGATACGTCCAATGTCCACATCGGTGAAGTCATTCGGATTTGGAACAGTTATCTCAACTCGCATCCCGACAGTGTGTATGATAATCCTTGGTGGCTCACTTCGGAAAGAAGCCGGTACAACAAGTTTGATTTCCTCAATACTGTCTATTTCACGCCGAGCCTATACTATTTCCTTAGGTACTACAAACCAACAATCATGAGCGTGACACCCAGTGATAGCTCTTACATCATTCGCACGTTATTTGCTTCTCAAACGAACTCAGGGTTCTCACGCCCCTTTTGCATCATACGTATCATGGCAATAAAGGTAGATGGCTCATACCGTCTCTGCAATATCCTCTCCTTCAACACTAGATCTTGGCCAACCGAAAAGATCGGCAGCATAACATACAGATTTCCCCCAAGTCATCGTTTTGATCCGGCACTTGCAGAGAGGATGAACGCATTCATCGATACTCTTACAGCAATCTGGCACATCAAGCCGTTTCCAACAAAGTTCTATCTTGTTGACGATCTGAGTCAAATAATGCACTTGGTGGGCTTCGACTTCTATGTAGGCGAAAGTGAGAACCGCGGTACCGGAGGGCTAGCGGATATAGCGAATCGAATTGTCTACGGGGCCGGACAGAACGAGTGGTATCCCCATGAATTTGTGCACCTATACATCAATCCGCTATTTCCGAACGCACATCACTATTTCCTCGAGGGTTACGCTGCATTGCTTGGCGGATCGAAGGGTCACCCGTTGCCTTGGCATGCCAGGAGAATGCAGAAGTATCTGGCGGATCATCCGGGGCTCGATCTAGACAGTGTGCTCACGTTTTCGCATTACGACTCTGAGACTGATCCTAAGTATGTGTTCGGCGGATTGCTCTGCAAGCTAGCTCTTGACGAAGGCGGCCTTCCAAAACTCCGGCAACTGTTCTCCTTTGGGACAAGCGACAAGGATTTCTACAACGCCGTTGAGACTGTATTCGGAGTTAAGCAGTCGAAGCTGAACTCATTCATCAGAACAAAACTGGCAGAATATGCCAGAGAGTGACACTTGCGTGTGCGTGTGCCGCCACTTCCTATAACACGCCGCACTACGACGTTCGCGCACTCAAAAAGGCAAATATGAAGCGCAGCTTGGCTCAATCAATAGTGCTCACTCAACGGTTTTGCTCACGAGGCTTGCGCCTTCGGCCACAAGAAATGAATCATTTGGAGTGGCCTTCGGCGCTTCTTGAATGGTTCGCAAAACGGCTGCGTAGTGCGGCGAGACGTTATGCGTCACTTGCTCCAAAGAATTCTGTGATGAACCATGAATAACACGATAGATCAAGAGTACATTTACCGACTCACGTATGAAAAGAAGTGGGGCGAACTTCTTGATTTCGTTCACAAGAACCGTGGGGCTGCCGCTAGCGACGAGCTTTTGAAGGCAGCGCTCAAGACATTCGAAGACGAACTATTCAAAGAAATACAAAAAGCAGATGGTAACCCAGCCATCGAAGAATACATAGAACAACTCTTCCTTCTGGACAGAAGCAGGATTTACAAATTATCGGAAGCCCGCTCCGCCGAGGTCGTTGTGCACATCGTAAACGCCTCCTTGAAGCGGAGCGATGTTGCCTCCGCTTATAAGTACGCTAAGGTTTTGCCAACCGAACCTACCTGTGCAAAAGTCATTGCAGAATATGAAGCCACCCTGCCGAGGGTGATTCCTCATTCACAGAGTAACTACGTGGTAGTCACAGAGAACGCCAACGTGTCTGACATCGACCACTCTATCAGCCTTTTCAAATCACAACAAGAGGCGACTTTCTTTATGGCTCTTCGCCGCGTATTCCCACGGTATGACGTATATCCAAATGTTGCTCTAAGTTGCCTAATTGACTACGACGCCGTTTCGTCTCTGTTGTCCCCCGATGAGAAGGATTTGTTCTTCAAAGGTGTTGTCGATTCAGTGGTCTATGACCAATTCAACGATTACAAACCGTTGTACTGCTTCGAACTGGACAGTGTACACCATGATTCATCCAAGCAGAAAGCGAAAGATGCCGCAAAGAGTAATCTTCTGGCAAAGGCTGGCGTTAGACTTCTTCGCGTCAGACACCAAAGCGGCAGCCCCACGGAACAAGAGTTCATGCTTCTCATTAAAGATGTGTTGAAAGTCTAGTGGAACATGATGGAGCAAGCGGCGCATAACATTCGGGAAGAAGACGCTCGTCATTTGTATATGTCGTTCTCGCTTCATTGCTCTCGCCCGTTGTCTCGATGCTACGCAACTCTTATAGCGGGCGAGAGCAACGACTTCTTCCCGATGGACGTTATGCGCAATGCGTTTTAGTGAATACACCAAATACAAAAGGAGCGTAAGGAGAAACCCAAAATGGACGAACTGAAGCAACCCCTTGAAGACATTGCGAGCTTATGGAATGACTGGCGCCGACAATCTGGGGAGCCGCTCTCGCTCGCGAAGATTGCGTCGGTACTTGCCGCTCTCTACGGTTACCAGAAGTTCACACCTAACACCAATTGGGACAAGCCAGCTGTGGGACTTGCTGGCATCGCTGCCCTACTTGGTGCATCAATTCCTAGACAAGATGAAGTTGAGCAAGGCCGTCAGGAATTCGCTCGCGAGCTCGCACGATGTTTCCTTGCGATGCCACATTCAGATGATGCTCTCCAATGGTTTGAACAACTTCCGCGTCCCAGCCAAGTGTTACTAGCGCAGCTCCTACACGAGCAGCCAATACAGGACGTTGCCAATTTCATAGCGGACCAAAGAAACCGACAGCAGGCTGACAAGGTGTTACGGACGGTGGGCAAATTGGTGAGTAGTGACCCCCCTTCAAACTCTCTCAATCAACTCACGATTGACAAATCGGCTTCACTCATACCCGAAGTCCCGAACAGTCTTTTTTCGAACTTGCTTTCTGGCGGTACGGGATTCCGCTGCTCTGTAAAAACGCCGTACATTGAAATCCAATCCTCACAAGGCAAAATCAGAGTCCCAACGACTTCAATTACCACCGTCGTTATCATAAAATACCACGGCCACTTTGGTCGCGTCAAACGCATTCAGGCTTGGATCCAAACTCTTGATTCAGAATATCGAGGAGACTTGCTCACCACGCATGTTCAGGTTGAGGCGACAAGTGGAGTCCAATTACCGTCTTCCACCATCGAGCTTTCGACGCTAGGCGCCATAGCTGCCGACCTTTCCCTTCTTAAGAGCGGAAGAGTGCACGCCATCAGTAAGGGCTACTCGGCATAACAACTAACTCTTCCATGTCTCATGCTACTAAAAGAAGAACTTACCGATAAATAGAGATAACGATGAAAGCCTCGAAACGCACTGCGCATAACACGCCGGAAGAAGACGCTCGTCATTTGTATATGTCGAGCTCGCTTCATCCCGATTCGTCGCATCATCGATGCTTCGCAATACTTATGGCGCCGAATCGGGACGACTTCTTCCGTCGAGACGTTATCTGCCATTGCGGGAGATGGGATCGCGAACTAGTTGCAATAGTGTCGGGCGTTTGCTATCATTTTCTCAGGTAAGGAGCGATATATGAGTGAGAAGATTCAGCCACAATACCTTATTAATGAGGAAGGTGAAAAGACAGCGGTCGTAATTCCCGTGGAGGAATACGAAGAGATGCTGGAAGACCTTCATGACCTGGCAATGATTGCCGAACGTAAGGACGAACCAACGATATCTATGAAGGAGTTGAAAGAACGACTAAAGGCTGATGGCCTCCTACGATATTGAGTGGAAACCGTCTGCGGAGAAAGAGTTGAGGCGAATTCACACTGACTTTCTACCGCGGATTGTTCAGGTTGCGGAGTCGCTGGGTGACGACCCTTTCCCGGTCGGACACCGTAAAT
Source organism: Bacteroidota bacterium (assembly GCA_023381615.1). Classification (GTDB taxonomy): domain Bacteria; phylum Bacteroidota; class Ignavibacteria; order Kryptoniales; family JAKASW01; genus JAKASW01. The sequence goes on along the minus strand of JAMCQL010000032.1, from coordinate 104,328 downwards.
TGGTTGGAGGCAGTGGGAGCTATCGTGTTCGCGTGGGGGATTATCGGATAATTTACCAGGTTGATGTTCAGAGAAGAGTGGTGGAAATATATCACGTCCGTCATCGGAAAGACATCTACCGGTGATCTGAAGCGGGGGCTTTATTTACCCGCAACGGCAGATAACAAGCGGCAAAAAGACGCTCCACATTATATATGCAAGGTGGTCGCTTCATCCCGTTTGGTATCCTTACTTGATGGTACACGTGTTTATTTATGGACTACCAAACGGGACGACTTTTTTCTGGCGGACGTTATCTGCCACGCACACTTATTTTGAAAGGACACATAATGAGACTCTTTGTCGTTGCTTTAGCCTTTTTCGCTTTATCTTGTAGTAACGGCGGCAATTATCAATTATCCACCGGTGAGGGAGGCAAGTTATATCGCCTCAACAAATCTTCTGGCGAGGTGTGCCTAATCGAGGGCTACACAATAACCAAACTCCGGCAACCCAGCACAACTGAAGAATCACGCCAAGTAGAGAGAAAACTATTACAACCTAATGACTGGGGTTCCGAGACATTGCCCACATCACCCCAAATCACCCTCACGCTCAAGACCGTTTGGAGAGACGGCAACCTCTATTATCAGCTTTTCGCCTATCCATACGATCCAGTACTGAAAGATGCCCGCGAATCCTTGTTAGCCTCTTCAAAGGGGTTTACTTTGCAACTAATGGACTCGACCGGCTTTGTTTTGCTGACGGTTCTCATATCTCTCACAGACATGGCTAACATCGTGGATAGCAACGGCAACCCGACTGAAATGCAAGGAAAGGGAAACGTTCCTTGTACTTCGGACACCTACCTAGGCATAAACTCATCGAGCGCGACATGGAGGCTATAGGGAAACAAGCCAATACGAACAGCACAGTCAATACATTATCGTTCAGCCACGATGTGCGCGGCAGATAACAAGCAGGAAGAAGACGCTCAATTATTATATACCATGGAGTTCGCTTCATTGCTCTCGCCCTTTGACTCGATGCTACGCAGCATTTATAGCGGGCGAGAGCAACGACTTCTTCCTGCAAGACGTTAGGCGTCATGGACGCCCGCCTATACTCATAACCGAATGAGCGTTCGGGACTAGCTTGCAATAATTCAGAAAGGCATCAACATGGCACACACTTTCCGCTCACATTTCTTAGCTTTGTTCGTTGGAGTGGCTATTGCCTTCACCTTCGGGGCCCTTTCGGGTTGTGTCTCTTCAAGGTCTCTTATTGAAGGACTCGCCAAGACTCCACATCTTGCTGTTCAAGATTCGGAGAGCTATCGTCATATGAATCCCTTCCAGCAGGATTTCCTTTACCTCACGGAGGCTGTTAGAGAAACACATCCGGAACCATACGTAGCTTGGAGCAAAGATCAGTTTGACAGTGAGCAGGCCCATCTCCTCAATTCTCTGTCAACGGACACAAGCAAAGCGGCGTTTGAAGAGTCGCTCAAATCATTTCTTTCCCATCTCCACGATGGCCACACGGGCGCGCCTGCCCCTTGGCTCAGAGGACAACGGCAGTATCCCGTTTCATTCTTTTGGATTAAGGACACACTCATCCTAGCATCTGTTGGTTCAGAAGCGGACACGACTCTTCTCGGATCTCACGTCCTCGGCTTCGACGGTATTCCGACTGATGAAGTGCTCACACGTTTCAGCAGGTTCATCTCATATGAAAATGTGTACCAGGCGAGAAGGACCCTCCAATACTATTTTGTCTTTCCTTCCCTGCAACGTGAAGCAGGTGTCACTCACTCAGATACGCTCGACCTGAGTCTTCTCGGACGCGACGGAAGCGTGCGCACATATCGCGTGTTGCCTGTTGAGCAGCCGAAACGCGTCTTTCATTACGAAACCAACCCGATTACGCAGAAGGTCAACCGCCTATTCAAGTACACGATTCTTGAAAAAGAGAAAGCATGCTACTTCCAATGGAATGCGATGGCTGATCTCCGGATCGCCCACATCCTTTCCTTTCCCTCGAATTTGTTTTTCTATCCGGTTGCCTGGTTCAACGGCATTGGTTATTTCGACAACTTCCTGAAGAACATGTTCGAAGACATGGAAGAACAAGGGGTAAAGACACTTATTGTTGACTTGAGAGGCAACGGCGGCGGAGGCTCCATTTACGGAGAAATGCTGCTTTACCACCTCAAAGTTCCCCCCAACATTCGCAACTACTCAATGGCAATAAGATTTTCGCCTCTCTACGGGGAGTCATTCCCAGAAGAGTACCATTACTATGCTTCGCGCTACGCTGAAAAGTTCTCTGGAAGGCAACTTCCCGATAGCCTCATTGTTACATCTTCTTTCGTCCATCGAGACAGCGTGCAAGCACAGTATTTTCGGAATGTCACTGATAAGGAATCTGACTACTACATTGAGCCAGATAGGACTATATTTATAGAACACGTGTATTTTCTTGTTGGCGACGGGACATATAGCTCCGCAATCATCCTTTCTACCATAGTCAAGGACAACAAGCTATTCACTATTGTCGGTCAGCCCACGCGCGGTCGTCCTTCACACTACGGTCAGATCCTTAGTCTGAAACTGCCCAATTCGAGCATCGTCTGCACCATTTCCTGCAAGAAATTTTTCCGTCCTGATGTCACTAAGGACTCGGAGGACTCGCTGTACCCCGACGTAGCAATCTGGCCGACATATGACGATTTGGTGCATGGGCGTGATCCCGTGTTTGACTGGGTGCTACAGGATGCGAGAAAGAGAGCCGCAACGGCAAATTAATGAAATCTCATGTCCGAGCACGCGGGTCGTTAGGGGCGGGCGTCCACGACCGCCTAACAAGCGAAAGAAAGACACTCCGCGAGGTGATGTCGATGAGGTCGTTTCATCCCGATTTGTCGCCAGCATCGGAGTTCCGCGCATTTATAGCGCCGAATCGGGACAGACTTTCTTTCGCGAGACGTTAGGCGCCATTACTGTGAGGCATAAATGAAGACATTTATCTATCTTTTCTCCGCTCTACTAATGTGGGTGCAATCTATGAACGCTCAGCCGAATGTTGAACACCTTTCCATGATTACCACGCCAGTGTTATTGCTCAAAGGCAATTCCATCGTCTCTCAAGGAACGGGGTTCTACTATGCCTTGCAGGACACCGCCAAGAATGCTACGGTGATCTTTCTTGTTACTAACTACCATGTTCTTACTGGGTCTGCCCCTAGTGAGAAGAAGCCTCCAATCGGTGATAACATTGTCTTCTTTTTCCATAAGGATGAAAAGAATACGGGCGATTTGAAAGAAGTACGATATCCGCTTTTTACACGGTTGGGCGACCCCATTTGGATTACTAGTAAAACATACCCTGAGGCTGATGTAGCAATAATACCATTGCCCTCCGGTGCCTACCAAGATTGTAAGGTCTTTGGGATTTCTGAGGAATGGACTAAGGCACCTATCAAGTTGCGCCCTTCTTCAAGAGTCACACTCGTTGGTTATCCTTATGGGTATGAAGATAGTGTCAATGCTCTTCCGATCTGGAAGACAGGCAGTATCGCCTCCGAACCCAATGTTGACTTTTCAGGCAAGCCGCTTTTTGTAGTTGACGTTTCAGCCTTTCCCGGAATGTCAGGGTCTCCCGTCTTTGCGGTCTCTTATGGTGCTTATGAGATGGAACAGGGTGGAACAACTGTGGGCGGCGTTCAGAAGTTTCTTGGTATCTATGCGAGCATGGAAATGTTGCAAGAGAAAAAATTCTTGGAAGAGTTGCAATCTGGCAAGAAGGAAGGTATCGTCATAACTGAGTCCCTCCAGCTTGGCCATGTTTGGAAAGCTCAACTGATCATAGATATGGTAAAGTCGATCAATGTACCAGAATATGAGGAGAAAATTCTGAGGAACATACAGTAACTGCGCCTAACATGCCCAAAAAAGACGCTCGTCATTGAATATGGAACGTTCTCGCTTCATGTCGCTTTGCCGCATCTTCGAGCTTCGCGCATTTATGGCGTCAAAGCGTCACGACTTTTTTGGGCAACACGTTAGTTGCAATTGTTTTGCTGATTAACATAGAAGGGAACATATGATTCAACCTTTACAGACTTTGCGTACCACCAATGGTGAAACCACGCGTGCAGCGCCTGTGCCCCCTTCCCATACTCTGTTTACGGTGGCTTACACGACTTCGCGAGGAACGATGTACCAAGGAACGGCTGAGTCGGTTTTGTCCTCCCCGTCATTCTCAAGGTATGAAGGGAAGATCCAACTGATCTTCACTTCTCCACCCTTTCCTTTGAATAGGAAGAAAAAATACGGCAACCTTCAAGGTGAAGCTTATGTTCATTGGCTTGCTAATTTTGCTCAGACCTTCCGAAAACTGTTAAGGAAGGATGGTTCAATCGTTCTTGAGCTTGGGAACGCTTGGGAACCTGGGAAACCAGTAATGTCCCCTCTTGCTCTTCGTGCGCTTCTTGGTTTCCTCGACGCTGGTGAGTTTAACCTCTGTCAGCAATTTATCGTGTACAATCCTGCAAGGCTACCGAGCCCCGCACAATGGGTTAATGTAGAGCGGATTCGAGTCAAGGACTCCTTTACGTTTGTCTGGTGGATGTCAACTACTGATCGTCCGAAGGCGGATAATCGTCGTATCTTGAAGCCCTACAGCGATTCGATGCTCAGGCTCTTACAAACAAGAAAGTATAACGCAGGTGAACGCCCATCTGAACACCACATTGGAGCCAAATCTTTCCTGAAAAACAATAAAGGTGCAATCCCATCGAACGTAATTACCCTTTCCAACACAGCGTCCAGTGATGACTATCTTCGATATTGCCGAACAAATAAGCTTCAACCACATCCAGCCAGAATGCCGATCGCTTTACCTGAATTTTTCATCAAGTTTCTAACTACCCCGAGGAATCTTGTTTTCGACCCATTCGGGGGAAGTAACACCACTGGGGCAGCAGCCGAAAAGCTCAAACGACGCTGGGTTACAATCGAAGCGGATCAAAGCTACATCGAGGGCTCTCGTGGTAGGTTTTTGCCCGATCAGATCAAAGGAGACAAGTAAATGACTCAGACAGAACTCTTGGATTTACTTTTACAAGCGACCAAGATGGACGATCTTGAAGCAGCCCTCACTCAGTTCCAAACCACAAATCCTCAAACGCAGTGGATTCCTTTTGGAGGCAGGGAAAACAATCGAGGAACCATCGAAGCTTCCGCGGATCCTGGTCGTTCCCTTGTGGAACGATTGACCAACAGTATCGATGCCATATTGGAAGATGAGCATGACACGCATAGCGGGATTCCTGATTGTCGCACTCCCAAGGAAGCTGCAACCGCTTGGCTAAATATTCCCCAGGGAGGATTAAGCGAGATGACTCCCGTGCAGCGTCGTACCATAGCTCAGAGAATCGCAATTAACATCAGAACTGGTGACGGCAGAGCTACCAGAGTCGTCGAAGTCCGTGATCGAGGCATCGGACTCTCACCAGACGAAATGGCGAAGACAATCCTCAGCCTCAACGAGAGCAACAAAATGCAGAAGTATTACCTCGCTGGAGCTTACGGTCAAGGAGGGTCAAGCACGCTCGCAACGAGTCGTTACATTCTGATCGCCTCACGCCGCGATCATTCCCAGATTGGATTTACGATAGCATGTTACCAGGACCTACCAGCAGAACAGTTCAAAACTGGACGGTATGTCTACTTGGTTCTCTCAGGCTCAGTGCTAGTGGCCGAAAAGACTAGTGCAGAATTTGCGGCGGGGACCCTCGTCAAGCACTTCGGCTATGACCTTACAAGCTATCCTTCCCCTGTCGGTCCAAACAGCGTTTATGGTTTACTCAACCAGACGCTATTTGACCCAGTGCTCCCTGTCTGGCTTGACGACCATGAAATCCATGGCTATCGTCGCGTGATCAAAGGTTCAAGAAACGCGTTAAACGGCGCCGTTGACGAAGGTGACTCCGAGACGAAAGGGCCATCTCTCTCGCACCGAGTCCGAATGTTTTATTCGGGCATCGGAGACTTCGGTCGTATTGGTATTGAGTACTGGGTACTGGAGCGACCATCATCCGCAAATAAGAAACCAAGTGCTTCATTCGTTAATCCAGCGAAGCCTATTGTCCTCACTCTTAACGGACAGAACCACGCTGAATTACCCCAGTCTGTGATTCGCAAAGATGCAGAACTCACCTTCTTGGGCCAGAGGCTTATCTGTCACATTGATTGCAACAACCTCACCGCAGCAGGGAAACGAAGTCTCTTTGTGTCCAATCGCGAAGGTGCTCGAAGGGGTGTGGTTTACGATCTCATCCAACAAGAAGTCGTTAGGGTTCTAAAGTCTGATGATGAGCTCATCAGACTTAACAACGAAGCGCGCGAAGCTGGCACTAAGGAGAAGGATGAATCTGCGATCCAACAAATGAGGACTGAAGTTGCCAAATTACTTCGCCTACAAGGAATTGATGTTGGTGTTGGAACTGTTCGTGAGGTGGCAACCCAAGGCGAAGAAAGAAACAAGCCAATTCCGCGACCAATGCCGCCTCGCCCGCATCCTCAACCGATAGAGCTTCACGAGCCGCCTACGTACATCAAATTCGTTTGGAACGGGGATTCTCATATCCCATTCTACCCAGGGCAGCGCCGCTACGTTCGCATCGAAACGGACGCAAATAGCACTTACCACAATCCCAGTAACCCGAGTCTCTCCCGAATCAACATTGTCAGCCCACCAGCAGGATTGATGTTGCGAGGTTCGACCCCGCTGGAAGGCGGTCGACTTCGTGCCATCTTTGAAGCAAATTCAGATGCTCAAATCGGAGCGACTGGTGTGCTGCGGGTTGAGCTCTCTCGTCCAGGCTTATCCACCTTGAGCGACGAGCGATCATTCAAATTGGAAGAAGCGCCGCCTGAGCGAGCGACTGAGCGCAGAATGACCTTACCGCCCTTCGATATTAGACCCGTGGAGAGTCCCGATTCAGCACTTTGGGCTGAACTGGACTGGCCCGATGACGTCAATTCGGTCGCTTCATCGGCTCAAATGGAGGAGGGAATACTCGTAGTCTACTACTCAAAGGTCTTTCCCAAGTATGCTGACCAATTCTCTACGCTCGAGAGACGAGATGTTGTTTTGGCAAATTCGTTTGCCAAGCGATACGAAATATGGTTGGTGGTACACTCCTTCTTGTTATATCGTGACCAACAGGAGGCGGAGACTATTCCAATTAGCTCAGCAACCACTACCGATAGTGACCTTGGAGAACTGCGAGAGAGACAAGAACGATGTCGCCTAGCCAACATCGCTTCAATGGTTGCTGCACGCGAAATCCAAGCGGGCCAACAAAACTTCGACGCAGACTGAAACTTGTGTATGATTCTTGAAGCAAAACAACTGCAACTAACAAGCAGAAGAAGACGCTCGTCATTTTTATATATCGAACTCGCTTCATCCCGATTCGTCGCGAGCTTTGGAGCTTCGCACTTTTCTAGCGCCGAATCGGGACGACTTCTTCCGGCGGGACGTTATGTGCAAGCGCGCGTTTGCTGAAATGTCACGGTGGTCAACGTCGCTTATAGATTTCTCGACGGTGTCCTATGGCGTGGACAATTATGGTGTTTTCTGACTTGAGGATTTCAAAAATGATGCGGTACGAGCCCTCTCGAACCTTATATAGCCCGCTGAGTTCGCCCTTGAGAGGGAACAGCTTCGTGGAATCGAGATTTGACGCGAGCCAGTCGAGTCGATCTGCAATGCGTTTGGCGGTCGTTCGATCGAGCTTTCCAAGCTCTTTAGAAGCAGACTTGAGGAGTCGAATTGAGTACAATTACAAGCCGAGTTGCTTGCGAATGGTAATGAGATCAGCTCCTCGTTCTCCTTTGGCAACTGCTTTCTTTTGGCGACGGAGCCGTTTGCGCACGTTCTCCTTCATCAGTAGATCTTCGTCTAGGTCACCAAACAACTCGACGAGTTTCTCCTCGACTGCACTTGAAACGATTCGAGCAAGTTCCTCCTTGCTCATTTGCACCAGAGTACTATGCATTGAAAAGTTCCTTTTATTTAACATACTCATTTTTGTCGATTCGTTCAATCAAGTTACACGCGCGGCACAGACGTATAACAACCAAAAAGAAGACGCTCCACATTTGTATATGTCGTGGTCGCTTCATTGCTTTCGCCCGATAACTCGACGCTATGCGACATTTATAGCGGGCGAAAGCAACGACTTCTTTTTGGTGGACGTTAGGCGAAGTGCCCGTTGACCATTTAAAAAGGAGATAGAGAAATGAAGATACTGCAATCCGCTTGGCTTATTATCCTTATGGCTGTTATTGTCTGCTCAAATGCTGTAGCTCAACAAGAGAAGGCTTTGGCGACCGCTCAAAGCCCGACAGTTTCTAATACATTAGTCGGCAAGGTGATATGTGGTTATCAGGCGTGGTTTCAATGCTACGGCGACGGCTCGCCGATGCAGAAGTGGTTTGGCTGGGCTAATGGCTCCTATCGGGATTCTACTGTTCGTCCACGCGCTGGGTTCCTTTCGTTTGACATCTTTCCTGATATCTCCGACTATTCCCCTTCTTCGTTGTTCCAAACGGGTTTTCAAAACCTTGGAGATGGTAGGCCCACGAAATTGTTCTCCTCGTGGAGGGACGAAGTCATCGATAAGCATTTTTCCTGGATGCAGGCTTACGGGATCGATGGAATTGCGTTCCAAAATTTTACCGTGGGATCTTCTGACCTTGTGTATAAACAAAACCACGATAGCGAAAGTGTGCGGATAAAAAGAGCCGCGGAGAAATATGGAAGGATTTTCTACGTTATGTATGACATCAGCACTTTGGACGCGAGCCAATTTGACTCCTTGAAAACTGATTGGGCCAATAAACAAGCCGGTGTTCTTCACTTGACTTCTTCACCACAGTATGCCACTCAAAATGGAAAGCCCGTTGTCGCAATATGGGGATTTGGCTTTACAGACAGAGTGGGAACTCCGTCGCAGTGTCTCAATGTCATAAATTGGTTCAAGAGTCAAGGATGTTATGTTGTGGGAGGAGTGCCAGCATACTGGCGTACTGGGAACAATGATTCAAAGCAGGGATTTGATTCGGTATATAAAAGCTTCGACATGATTTCCCCCTGGACCGTGGGTCGCTTTGCAGACACATCGGGGGCAGACAATTATGCCCAGAACATCTTAGTGCCCGACTTACAATACTGTCAAGAAAACGGAATGGATTACCAGCCCGTGATGTTTCCAGGCTTTTCCTGGTCGAATTGGAATGGCGGCCCACAAAATCAAATTCCAAGAAACAGAGGCGAATTCTTGTGGAGACAGTTTCGTAATATGAAGCAAGCGGGCGTTCAATCAATGTATGTTGCAATGTTTGATGAGTATAACGAAGGGACAGCAATCTTAAAGGGGGCAGATAGCTATTACGAAATCCCGACAGACCAATATTTCGTCACTAGCAGCGCGGACGGCACGTATCTCTCCTCCGACTTTTACATGCGTTTGGTGGGAAAAATAATTCGGGTGCAAAATAATCTCGATCCCCTTACTGCACATGTAACAATTCCATACTCCGAAGGACCATGGTATTTCAGGACAAGCTTCGAACAAAAATATGATGCACAGCCGAACTGGATTAGTACTCCAGATCCTAGCTCAATTCCAACGAATGTATCCTCAGCGAGTTGTGCACCTGTTCAAGAAAATCCGAGATTAGGTCAGTATGCGTTGAAGATAAGTGGAACCGTAACCTCAACGGCTGAAGCGTTTTACTACTTCAAAGTTTTCGATGTGAATATTCCGGTCTTGCCGACCTCAAACCTCACATTCTACATCTTTCCGAAAGACAGTTTGGCACGGCACATATCAGTTGACCTCTACATGACTGACGGAAGTAACTTAAGGGATGCTGGAGCCACAGACAATGCAGGTGTTTCAATGCACCCTGGGACGGGAAGGGGGCAACTCAACACGTGGAACAAAACAAGTTGCAATATTGGAAGCTGGCTTAACGGAAAAACGATTAAACGTATCATGGTCGCGTACGATAACATATCTCCACCAGGAAATTTTACTGGGTACGTCGATGATATTTCAATTTATGCTGGCGCTGCTGATACAGCAACTATGAGCATAGAAAATAGCAGTATTTCTGCGCCAAAAGGCTTTCAACTATCGCAAAATTACCCAAATCCGTTCAACCCCTCAACAACCATTAGCTATCAACTTCCAACCAACTGCCTTGTGGTCTTGAAGGTGTTCGATGTCCTCGGAAGAGAAATCCGCACGTTAGTCAATGAGCGCCAGAGCCCAGGCTTTCATTCCGTTAGATTCGACGCTGTCAATCTGCCGAGCGGTGTATACTTCTACAGATTGCAAGCTGGAACGTACCATGACACCAAAAAGCTTTTACTTCTGAAATGACACGGGCAACTGCGCTTAACATGCGCAATTGCCCTTATCCATTGAGATCCTTAGGAGATTTCACGATGAAACCACATACGATTCTCTTCCTGCTCGCCATGTTATTCTTCACAACAGCCAACTCAGTCTTGTTTGCCCAATGGACGCAGACTAATTGGCCATACAGTGGCGATATTGCCTCATTCGCCTTCTCGGGCTCGAATATTTTTGCGGGAACTGATAACGGCGTCGCTCTTTCGACCGACGGCGGGATACGTTGGACTTTCGTCAATAGTGGCATGACAGATACGTACGTATACTCGCTCACCATAGTGGGATCGAACATCTTCGCCGGGAGCAGCGGACGCGGGGTCTTTCGTTCTACTAACAACGGCACAAGTTGGACTGCAATCAACGCCGGTCTGACAAACAATTTTGTTCAGGCACTCGCCATATCGGGTACGAACCTGTTTGCCGGGACTCATGGCGGTGTGTTCCTTTCCACCAACAACGGCTCAAGCTGGACAGCAGTCGACAGCGGCTTGACTCACACGACAGTTTACTCACTTGCCGTATCGGGAGCGAATATCTTTGCCGGGACTGATGGAGGCGTCTTTCTTTCCACCAACAACGGCACAAGCTGGAGCCAGACCGGGCTGACAATCAGTGCCGTTAACTCGCTGGCTCTCTCGGGCCCGAATCTCTTTGCTGCGACTTGGGGCAATGGAGTATTTCTCTCCACGGACAACGGCGCAAGCTGGACTGCAGTCAATACGGGCTTGACACAAATGTACGTTTACTCACTGGCCGCATCGGGAGGAAATGTCTTTGCTGGGACTGCAGGCCGCGGTGCTTTCGTGTCTGCCGACAACGGAACAAGCTGGACCCAGACCGGCTTGACAGACTGTGCGGTTCTCTCACTCGCCGTTTCTGGAACGTATCTTTTTGCCGGCACTTATGCGGGCGAGGGCATCTTTCGTTCCTCCGACAACGGCATAAGTTGGAGAGGCGTCAATGCGGGTTTGACGAACAGCTCTGTTGCCTCCTTAGCCTCCTCAGCGACTCATCTTTTTGCCGGGACTCTCGGCAATGGCGTCTTTTCATCCTCTAACAACGGTACAAGCTGGACCCAGACCGGCTCGACCTTGTCAACCGTGCTTGTTCACTCACTGGCCGTCTTGGACACAGGTCTGCTTGCCGGGACTTATGTCGGGATCTTTCTTTCAACAAACAACGGTGCAAGTTGGACAAATGTCAACACAGGTCTGACAAACACCTATGTTCTCTCACTCAAGGTCTCAGGTGCAACTGTGTTCGCTGGGACTTGGGGTGGCGGCGTCTTTCGCTCGACCAGTAAGGGCACAAACTGGACCGGTGTCAATACCGGCTTGAAGAATAAGTACGTCTATTCACTCGCCGTCTCGGGCACAAGCGTTTATGCTGGGACTGGCGGCGGAGTCTTTCTCTCGACTGACAACGCAACAACTTGGACACAAGCCGGTTTGACGAATACCTATATTTACTCGCTGGCCGTCCTGGGCACGAATCTCATTGCGGGGACCTGGGGAGATGCGGTCTTTCTTTCCACCGACGGCGGCGGGACGTGGACGGGGACAAACACAGGGTTGACAAATACATATGTCACCTCACTCGCTATCTCCGGAACGAATGTCTTTGCCGGCACGGATGGGGGTGGCGTCTTTCTCTCGACCGACGGCGGTACCAGTTGGTCAGAGGTCAATACAGGATTGGAAAGTCCGCATATTCTGTCGCTTGCCGTCTCGGGGGCGAATCTGCTTGCCGGGACTGATGGCAGCGGCGTATGGAGGCGGCCATTGTCGGAGATGGTCACATCAGTGGAAAGAGTTACCAGCGAGGTGCCAACCGAATTCAGGCTCGAGCAGAACTACCCGAATCCGTTTAACCCGAGCACAACAATACGCTATGAACTCCCGAAGGCTTCGCATGTGACTCTTAAAGTGTATAACATACTCGGTGAAGAAGTGGCAACACTGGTCAACACCATGCAAGATGCAGGTTTCAAGTCAGTGGATTGGAACTCAACGGACAATTTTGGCATTGCAGTTGCCAGCGGAGTATACTTTTGTCGGTTGCAAGCTGGTGAATTTGTCCAGACAAACAAACTCCTCTTGCTCAGATGAAAGGGCAACCGCACATAACACGGCAAACAATGACACTCGCTCATTTGATATTGCGATGTTGGAGCTCTGTAAGAAAAATAGTTGTGCTCGTTCCACCGTTTTGCTCGCGATGAATTTTTCATTTGATAGTTCGCAAAACGGCGGCGTTGTTTGCCGAGACGTTATCTGAAATTACCAGAAGCCCCCGAGAAAAGACTATTAAATACGATTGTATTGAGGTTATCACATGAAAAATAAAGCCAAAATCATTATCGGCGATAGCCGAAAAATGATAGAAGTTGAAGAAAACACCGTAGGTCTTGTAGTTACATCTCCGCCATATTGGAATATTAAGGATTATGGGGTTGAGGGGCAGGTTGGATACGGACATACATTGCACGAATACTTAAAGGATTTATACGGTGTATGGAAAGAATGTTATAGGGTATTAAAACCGGGTCGACGATTTTGTTTAAATATTGGCGACCAATTCGCACGTTCAATTATATATGGCAGATATAAGGTGATTCCGCTTCATGCTGAATTCATTGCCCAATGTGAAGATATCGGTTTTGACTACATGGGTTCAATTATTTGGCAGAAAAAAACAACGATGAACACTACTGGTGGAGCAACAGTAATGGGTTCATTTCCATACCCGCCAAATGGAATAGTGGAAATCGATTATGAATATATATTGATGTTTAAAAAACCAGGTGATAACGGTAAAATACCAAATGAAATCAAAGAAAAATCGGTTTTGACAAAAGAAGAATGGAAACAATATTTCTATGGACATTGGTACTTTGGGGGTACAAGACAAATTGAACATGAAGCGATGTTTCCAGAAGAATTACCAAACCGCTTGATAAAAATGTTCACTTTCGTTGATGATGTTGTTCTCGATCCATTCTTGGGAAGTGGTACAACAGTGAGAGTTGCTTTAAATTTAGAGAGAGATTCAATTGGTTATGAAATAAATGAAGAATTTTTAAAAACAATTAGAGAAAAAGTTGGACTGAATGAAAGTTTATTGAACTTTTCAAATCAAATCAAAGTAATTAAAAGGGATGCAGAAATTGATATTGAGAATGTTGAATATGTACCAAGAATTAAAGATGCAGAACCAAAAATTGAACCCAACAAATTAAATTTCAAGAATGGTGGCTTATATAGGGTAGTAGAGATAATAAATGCAAATACCATTAAATTAAATACCGGACTTGTTGTAAAATTCCTGGGTGTAGTAATAGTTGATGAAGATTCATCAATGAAATATTTAAGGGAATACGTGTTGAAAAAAGAGATATTCTTAAAATATGATGCTGTCGAGATCATTGATAAAGATACTGTCGAAGCATACGTTTATTTGAAAAATAAAATATTTATCAATTCCTATCTTATTAAATCAGGTATGGCAACAGCAGATAGAACGAATCAATATCAATATAAGGACAAGTTCATTGATTTAGAAGCGGAGGTATAAAAATGGCAAAAGAATGGATATTGAACAGTGCAATGAACCGGTTCCAATTAAACTTTAAGCGCAATAAGGGTATAACATGGGGGCTTCTGGTAACTCTATGGCAAACAGAGTTTGCCATGCCTCGCCTATGGCTCGGTCAGATAACACGCGGCTATCTGGCTCCGCACCCTGCGGGTGCTCCGACCCAAATCCTCGCTTCGCTCGGACTTCAGATAGCCGCGGGACGTTATGCGAAATTTTGGCACCTAACAGATGAACGGAATCGAACACTGGCTGACTTTCTTTGAGAAGGTAAGCTGTTTCTATCGGCAAATGCTGATGATCCCTTTGTGGTCCAACCGCCCAAATCATCAGACGGATATTTGGGACTCACTGACAGTTCTTCTTGGAGGATATGCCTTCGAGAGACAAGGAAGACGCTCCGACTACTTCTATGCTGCCGTCGATTCTCTCTTTGATTGCAGACAGCACAACAACGGACAGTCGACCAAACGATCCTTCTGCTTTGGCAGGCGTTCAGCCAGAGATTGAACAACATAAACCTGAATGCCAAGAACAACCCACTGTATCCGTCGACCAATCCCGACAACATAGAGGGACTTGCCGATTCCCCTTCTCTTCTTGAGGTGGTTTTGCAAAACAACCTGCAACAAGTTTCACTGACCGACCATCTCAACTCACAAATCCAGGAGAACAACAATGTCCAACCAGCGTTTCAGCTGATCAGCGCTGTTCGAGGCATTGGCGGTAAAATCGCTTCTTTCTTCTTACGTGATCTTGTCATTATATATCAACTTGATCTTTCTCCCGTGAATGGCAGATACTTGCTTCAACCTATCGACGTTTGGGTTCAACGAACTATCAGCCAGCTCGCCAACATTCAAGCTAACCAGAAGCAGAGGATTGCCGAATGGATTGTTGAGACTTCCATCCAGCACAATGTCAACCCAGAGTTAGTCAATATGGGCGTATGGTTCTTTTGCTCCACAATTGTCGTAAGCGCATACAGACTACAATCCATCTTGAGCGATTTGCAGTTAGCACAGCAATTGGCTCATCACTACAGTCTAAAAGTGGCAAGTACCAATGAACGGTGCCAAAATTTCGCATAACAGGCAACACAACGACGCTCCCACATTTGATATTAACTAAAGCGGTCGCTCAATGGCTTTTGGTGCGTTTTGGTAATCTGAGTTTGAGTTATGGATTTTTTTCTTAGCACCAAAAGCCACTGCGTGGTGCGACGAGACGCTAGCCGCAATGCAAGATCAAGGAGGAATAACAAATGGAATCTATCGTGCTTTGTTATCAAATAAGGACACTTGATAAGCGACGTCTGGTTAGAAAGATAGGTAAAATTGAGAATGTGGAACTGCAAGAGGGAATAATTGATGCGTTATGTTTTCAATATTGCCTGTTGCACTTACGGGCAACTTTTCGTACCTTTAAGCCGTGACGAAAAAACAGAAGCGTCGAACTATCATTTTTTACAAGGACTATTTCCAAGAGTTCTTCGTAAAACAACGAGACAAGGTGAAAGATAAAATCATCTGGACTTTTGACTTGATAGAAGAATTTCAGAGGGTCCCTGAAACATATCTCAAACACATTGAGAACACTGACAGACTTTATGAAATTCGAGTGCAGTCAGGCAGCGATATTTTTCGCATCTTTTGTTTTTTCGATGAAGGACAATTAGTCGTGTTGGCAAACGCTTTTCAATAGAAAACGCAGAAGACACCCGAACAGGAAATTGAAAGAGCACTTAAAATAAAAGAAGAGTATGAAAACGAAAAACAGTAACATCTTGACACTTGAACAATTCAAAAACAAGCATTATGGCAAACGTGGGACAGCAAAACGTGACCAACTTGAAGCTGGCTACGAAAATTTCAAAATCGGAGCTTTGTTACACGAAGCCCGACTTGAAAAAGGTTTGACGCAGGAAGAACTTGCAGAGAAAGTTGGGACGACAAAGTCCTACATTTCTAAAATCGAGAACAATATAAAAGAAGTTCGTATTTCGACACTTCAAAGAATTGTTGAACTTGGTTTCGGTGGACAACTACAACTTTCAATAAAACTGTGACGCCTCGACAACAGAGAGAAAAACCGCTGGTAATATCGGGTTTCTGAGATGGGGGTGACGGCAATATTGAACGGTAGTGCCTCTGTTAAACTTCGTTGCTTGGCGACAGTGAAGTGCTTCTAATGCCCCCCTTCATAATAAAACCCGCAAACCGTTATACGCAATTTGCGCCTGTGAATTAGAAAGGAATAAAGATAGGGTAACGACCGCCGCTATGACAACATTTTGGCTAAAGCCTTTGGGGTTATTCTATAGTTCGTCTGGGGTCAGTTAACAGCGTAGCCTAATCCAAAATTCAATTGAAACACAGCATTGAACAGACTGGCGTTGCCGTCTTTTACCGGCACATCTGCATGCGACAATGCCGCCATCACCTCGAGAGTGAGAAACAAATCACTCACTAAACGCAACTGCTTGGCACCGCCTGCAACGAGCGCTGGGCCGCTCACGTAGTACCCCATACCAAAGATGCCTTGATTCTCCGGGAACGGCTTCCCTCGTATTGTGCTCTCAGGGTGAGCCAACACGATTCCGGCTCCAGTCCTCACAACGTAGTCGCCAGCTTGCCAGCCGCGATTAATGGTAATTAGATTCAACCCATGAGAGATTGAAAAGGATTCAACTTCTGCAGGCTTGTTCTCGAGATACAGCTTGTGATGGATCGCCTGCAACTCCCATGAGCGCTGGTCTGACCACCATCCAATCCGCCACACCCAGCAGAACGGCGCCTCAAATGGCTTTGAATAGTATCTCGCAATGATGTCTACGTCCGGTACATCTGATTGTCGGATGACCAGACGCATGGGCACATTGTATGGTACCATCCCGCAGAGCTCGAACGTCAATTTCCGCTGTGCCTCAGCTTCGTCCAGAAACATCAGGAGGCCGAGAATGGAAACCACGTATTGACCGAGACACCTGCTCATTTATTCACTCTTGTGGGCAGTGCGCAGCATTAGGCGGGAGAGTTTCCCAAGTCACTTAGTCATCTGTTCCCTTCTCAAAAGGACTGCCAAAGTCAACCGGCTTATGCAAACGAGCCTTTGCTTTTCATCCTCTATTCTTATTTCCCATACTTGAGTTTTGCCGCCGATATGGATCGGACGAGCCGTGCCGTAAACAAATCCACTTTTCACGCTTCTGATGTGATTCGCATTTATTTCCATCCCGACACAGTATTCCTTTTCGGGATCGAGCACCATTGTTCCTGCTATGCTGCCGAGGGTCTCTGCAAGCGCTGCGGAAGCGCCGCCGTGCAAAATCCCGAATGGCTGAACCGTACGGTCGTCTACGGGCATCCGACCTCTGAGGTAATCTTCGCCTATTTCCGTGATTTCAATGCCGATCTTTTCGGACATTGTATTCTTGTTTAATTGGTTCACAAATTCCAATGCCACAGTTTTGAAAAGTGCCATCGTGCTTATCAAATTCCTTTCAGAGTATTGTTTCTCATTGAAAATACAGATTTTGATATGTCGTGGTACACCAAAGGTGCTTACACAACTTTTGATTCAGCCAAGTTTTGCAGGAAGATCCAATCTTATCTTTTTCTTATCAATTTTGCCAACGCTTGTTTTGGGAATTGACTCGGTGAAGGTGATACGATCAGGTATGCTCCAGGAGTTTAACGCACCTTGGTTGACAAATGTCTGCATGAACGTTTTCAGGGCATCTTCAGTTACCTTCCCGACAAAATCAGGTTTAAGCACGACAAGGGCGTAAGGACGTTCTCCCCATTTCTCGTTCGCCAACCCAACCACAGCGACCTCTGAAACCGCCTGGTGCTGACTCAATATGCTTTCAACTTCAAGTGATGATATCCACTCGCCGCCCGTCTTGATCATGTCTTTCAATCTGTCGGTAATCTGCACGTAACCTTCCAGATCCATGCTTGCCATGTCACCTGTGTGCAGCCATCCGCCTCTCCACAACTGCTTACTCGTTTCGTCATCTTTGAGGTAGCCTTGAGTCAACCACGGAGTCCGGACCACAATTTCACCGACGGATTTTCCATCATGCGGAACATCGTTTCCTTTTTCATCTACAATCCTCAAGTCGACGAGCGGAACCGGTATCCCAGTCTTCGTTCTGTAATTCACCTGCGTGCTTATGCCTTGCTTCAGAGCTCCCTCCGTTAAATATGTAATTGTCAATACAGGACAAGTTTCGGACATTCCATATCCGGAGTAAACATCAATGCCAAGTTTCAAGGCTGCTTCCGCCAACCCTTTAGGAAGAGCCGACCCGCCGATTATCACCTTCCATTTTGATAGATCGACGGATTTCGCGGCTGGGCTGGAGACGATCATGTGCAAAATCGTCGGGACGCAATGTGATATGGTCACCTTCTCGCCAACAAGCAGTCGCATTAGCATCTCAGGCTCATACTTTCCGGGATAAACTTGCTTCACTCCCAGCAAAGTCGCCATATAGGGAATTCCCCACGCATGCACATGGAACATCGGTGTCAGCGGCATGTAGACATCGTCAGAGCGGAATCTTCCTTGAGTTTGGTAAGCTCCGACAGAAGCAGTTATCGCAAGCGTGTGCAGAACCAATTGTCGATGGGAAAAATAGACGCCTTTCGGCTCGCCGGTAGTGCCTGTCGTGTAGAAGACAGTAGCAATGCTGTTCTCGTCAAAGTCCGGGAAGTCATAATGAGTATCACTTCGTCCAAGAAGTTCCTCATACTCTCCGGCAAAGTTAATTTTTGACTCCGGCTTTTTTCCGTTGTCGGAAAGAAGAACATATCGCTCCACGGAAGTAAGTTGGTCTGCGACGTTTTCGAGAACAGGCAGAAAATCCGAATTGACAAGAACTACCTTGTCATCGGCATGCCTCATAGTGTAAAGAAGCTGCGATTGCGGAAGACGAACGTTCACCGTGTGAAGAATGGCTCCCATCATCGGTATCGCAAAGTATGCTTCAAGGTATCGGTGGCTATCCCAATCAAGAACAGCGACAGTGTCGGCCGGCTTGACTCCTAAATTACCCAGAAGACTTGCAAGCCTGTTTATCCGCTCTTCTAGCGTTCTGTAGTTGTAGCGGATAATGTTCCGGTAGACAATCTCTCTCTGCGGTTCGTACCTCAAACCTGCATTTAAGAGATGCTTAATTAGAAGCTGGAACTGATAAGCTTCTGGCGTACCGCGAATAATCCTTGTCCCGAGCATTTTGCATCCTCCCTTGAATTAAATTCAGTAATGTCCACAGGATCCTGTGGACAAACAAGTTGAACGTCATGGAATACACAACCAAGCGTCAACGACCTATTCAACACAAAGAAATCATTAATGCAGCTATCTTTCAATCCAAGATTTTAGTTTCAAAGAAAAATCCGGCGCAGAGACTGTCCAACCATTATTGTATTCTGCGGCATTCACAAATTGTGCTTTATCAAGGTCGTCGGGAGAAAAGATTCCCTTCGCCACTTTCCAACTTGTGTCCGTTGCCAAAGTATCGTGACCAATTTCAGCGAAGATATTACACCCTACCGAGCCATTGGGATCGTAGTTCGCAGATTGAACCACAAAAGTGTTTTTCCCTTCACGAAGGAACTTTCTAATATCGAAAACTTTGACGCGCTGCATCTCAACGTTCAACGTAAGAGTCCGCCTCCCCTTGACCTCCCCGACAAATTTACCATTGATAAATAAGTTGCAGTATGTGTCACCAATCAGCTGAGCTTCAGCATGTTCGGGCACTTCGCTAAGGTCAAAAGTCTTAACAAAAGTTGCGGAATCCACTTTATCTTTTTCGCGAGTGTACGGACGGCTGGCGGGATAATAAACGAAGCTCGACGTCAAGAGCTGGTTGTAATTGCAGTTGCCGGCAAGAAGGTTTTTCGTACCGGATTCTAATGCCTTTTCCTGATCAACAAATCTATCTTCCAGCAGCTGGAGCATCGGATACCTGTTCGTACGCAAATATAGTTTCGTGTACTCATTCTTGATGCTTTCAATTGAGATCAGAAGCTTTTCCTCAATGGACTTAACCCGTTCGCTCCGGCTCCGAGGAGTCACCATGCTGTCACTGCAAATATCTCTCATCTCTTTCACGCCCAAGACTCTATCTGCCCAGTACTTATCCATCTTTGCAGCAATCCCGTAAAGGTCCAGTATATCTTTGTTGGCGCCCACAACTTCTCGCGCGTTCTTTATGAGCGAGAGAACTTCCGGAATCGTCGATTCTATGCTCTCACTTCGTAGAGCCACCTGATTGTCGGCTTTTGACACGAATGGCGATCGCCAGAATTCATACCAGCCTATCTGATTGTTCGTCGAGCTTAGCAATTCGTAAGCTATTCGCGGCAGATCGGACTTTGTTCGAAAGTACTGGTGGAAGAATATTTTTTCGAAGTGTGCAGGAGAAGCATTCGTCGGATTCCATGCGCACTCCGCGCCCCAGGCATAACCGGGATAATTCAATTCGCGAAGTTCGGCTCCACCGTTGTCGTTCCAGGTCGATACGATTACGCCAAGCGTGCCGGCTTTATAACCTTCTTCAGTAAAGTATTGAATGTTGGCGTAGGTGTTGTAGAAATTTGGGAATGGCCCCGTGAAATTCCAAACAGCCGGTGATACAATAAAATTGAATCCGGCATTCTTGAATACCTGAACACTCGGATAATCGAACGATGCTCCGTAATGCCAGTCGACTATTGTGATGTCTTTGGGAATTTCGGACAGGACTTCAGGATTATTCAGAATAATGTCACCATACATCATCACATTTTTCCCGAGAGACTTCAAAATATCATAGACCTTCTTGTAATGCTGCGCGTTTACTTCCGCTAATCCGAGCGAGTCAACGAGATGCTTGCTCGCGCCGCGGCCCACGTCCCAGCTCTCGTCAGCTGCCATATTGAAATATTTGCTCGAAAACGCCGGGGCGATGTCAGAGAGAAGACTCTCCAAAAAAACATAAGCGGAGTCGTTCGAGACATCGACACAAGTTGCTCCCGGAAACTCGGCATATTTTTCAAATTCAGGCTTCTGCAAAACGTCTTCCATGTGACCCAATGTTTCAAAGATTGGGATCATTTGAACATGATAAAGTTTAGCGTATTTATCAAGTTCAGTGACTTCTTCGGCAGTCAACGGAGCGCGTCCTTTGCTGAAATCAGGATAAGACTTGAATGCAAACTCGTTCTCGATGTACGGCATATAGATATTCATTTTATACATCGCAATAAATCGGATGATCTTCTTGAAATTCTCGGTGGTAGAAATTTGTCCACGGCTTATGTCATCGCTTATCCCGCGCATCTTCATCGACGGATAATCGGCAATAGTAACTTCCTTTAAGTCGTAACCGGCTTTCTCTTTTTCGACCAGCTGAAGGAGTGTCACGACGCCATAGAAAATCCCAGTCTTGGTCCTCGCTAATACTTTGATGTGTCTGTCACTTGCATGCAAGAAATACCCGCCGTCCAAAGACAAAACGCTGTCCCGGATCGCAGGAGGAATGTCGGTATCAAGTTTCGTATTCTCGTCGATAATACGAGCGGTGATCAGCACTCTGTTTGGCTGGGCTTTATTTCCCTTTCGAAGGTTCTTTCCGAAATATTTCGCGAGCTCATCACGAGCGGCTTCATCGTCCGCCTCTTTCGAAAAATCCGCTGAGACTTTTCCAAATTGGATCTTGGTATCTTTTTCGTGAACAAATTTCGGTGTTGGTAAGACATGAACTTCGGCCATAAGAGCAGATCCTGTGAATGCTAATATGAGAAGTTGAAAGAGAAAAAATTTAGTGTACATTGTGAATCCTTAGATGAATTTTAAAGAGTCAGATCACGGCTGTCCTAGATAATTTTGAAGGGAGGTGGAATCCTCGAATTTCTGTTTACTTTGGAGAGGTTTTTTCATGTTGTACGAACTAGCCCTCACGTTCTGTTCCAGAAATGGCATTCAGAAAAAATGACGAATAGAAAATTTCGGAGCGAAGCGTTAAGAAACAAACATGGATTTACTCTGCTACATGGAAATGAGACGTATTTTATTTGTTTTAGCGGAGCGGAGAAATTTTCAGTCATTTTTTCTGTAGCCTTGACCTTTTCTTTGGCTCTTTCTTTTGGGTCAAGCCAAAAGAAAGAACATAAAAGGGCATCCATTGTTGATTATTCACAGCGAGACTCTCTCAACCTCTGTTTTGTTTAGGACAGGTTTGGAGTCAGATAAAAAATTCAGGTTCGCGTTTCCACGGACCCGACGAACGATTTTCAGTCATCTTACCGCAAAGAGAAACAGGGTTACTTTAAGTCGAGGACTTCTCTTGCGATAACAATACGCTGAATCTCTGAAGTTCCTTCATAAATCTCTGTGATCTTAGCATCTCTCAAATATCGTTCGACCGGAAAATCTTTCAAATAGCCATAGCCGCCGTGGATCTGGATAGCTTCAAGAGCACAATCCACAGCTATTTTTGACGCAAATAATTTCGCCATCGCCGCTTCCTTGGTAAACCGCTCGCCGCGGTCTTTCTTAAGCGCTGCATTTAGTGTGAGAAGATGAGCGGCTTCAATGTTCGTATGCATCTCTGCCAGCTTGAATTGAATTGCCTGAAATTCGTACAACAGCTTGTCAAACGCTTTTCGCTCCTTCACGTACTTCAGCGACGCATCAAGCGCGGCGCGAGCGATACCGATGGCTTGAGACGCGATTCCGATCCTTCCCCCGTCAAGCGTCATCATGGCAAACTTGAAACCGAATCCTTCTTCGTTGATTCGGTTTTCTACCGGCACCCCGCAATCCTGAAAAGTTATCTGAGCCGTGTCAGAGCTGCGAATCCCCAACTTGTGTTCCTTCTTGGAGACAATGACTCCGGGGAATTTCTTCTCGACAATGAATGTGCTTACGCCGCGAGCGCCTTTTGTCTTGTCGGTTGTTGCCATGACGAGAAGTACATCTGCACTTGCACCGTTGGTAATGAAATTCTTTGTGCCATTGATAACGTAACGATCACCGTCGCGCACGGCGGTCGTTCGCTGGTTCACGGCATCGCTTCCCGCTTCCGGCTCAGACAAACAGAACGCACCAAGCGTTTTCCCGGAAGCAAGCGGCTTCAGGTATTTTTCCTTTTGAAGGTCATTGCCGAATTTTTCGAGGCCCCAGCAGACAAGCGAGTTGTTCACGCTCATTATCACGCCTGCCGAAGCATCGCCACGGCTAATTTCTTCGAGCGCCAAAACATAGCTCACTGTGTCAAGTCCAGCTCCACCATGTTCCGGTGGAACCATCATTCCCATGAAACCGAGTTCCGCCATTTGTTTGATTTGCTCGTAAGGAAATTGCTCCTTCTCATCCCGTTCAGCCGCTCCTTTTACGAGTTCCTTGTCCGCAAAATCGCGCGCCGCTTCCTTGATCATCAACTGTTCTTGAGTGAACTCGAAATCAACCATTACATTGCTCCTGTTTTGAGTAGATGTAGATTCAAATACTTTTTACGCGGGTCTCGCGTCGTAAGTATAAAATCCTCTGCCGGATTTTCGACCGAGGTAACCAGCCGCCACCATCTTTTTGAGTAGTGGACAAGGCCTATATTTTGGATCGCCTGTTCCGTGGAACAGGACGTTCATAATATCCAGACAGACATCGAGTCCGATTAGATCTGCAAGCGCGAGCGGTCCCATCGGATGATTCATTCCAAGTTTCATCACCGTGTCAACAGACTCGGCGGAGGCGACATTTTCCATGACGCAAAAGATTGCTTCGTTGATCATCGGCATCAAAACTCGATTTGATACAAAGCCCGGATAATCTTGAACCTCAACAGGAACTTTGTCGAGCTTGTAAGCAAGATTGCGTACTGTTTCGTAGGTCTCATTTGAGGTTGCGATGCCGCGGACGATTTCGATGAGTTTCATAACCGGAACTGGATTGAAAAAATGCATCCCGATTATTTTATCAGGTTTGAACGTAGAAGCGCCGAGATCTGTAATTGAAATTGAGGAAGTGTTGCTTGCCAAAATAGCGTCCGGCTTGCAAATGTCGCTCAATGTATGAAACAGATCCTTCTTCACTTTTATATTCTCGGTGGCGGCTTCGATAACGAAATCCGCATCACGTACCCCGCCCTCGAGCGAAGTAGACTGTGCTATCTTATTCAGAGCTTCATTCTTCTGTTCTTCGGTGATGATGCCTCTGCCGACTTGCCTATCCATATTGTGCCGAATGTAGCCCATTCCTTTTTCAACCGCATCGCGGCGCACATCGATCAGATTCACATTAAATTTAGAAAGTGCCAGAACGTGAGCGATTCCGTTTCCCATTGTCCCGGCGCCAATAACTGCAACGTTATTAATCTCCATTTTTTACCTTTCGATTATTACGCCTGCCGCTTCTCCTCCGCCGATGCAGATTGCCGCAATACCTTTGCGAGCATCTCGTCTCTGCATGGCGTAGATGAGCGTTGTTAGAATCCTCGCACCGCTCGCGCCGATCGGGTGTCCTAAAGCAACAGCGCCGCCGTGCACATCCACTTTGCTAAGATCGAGTTCCAATATTTGCTTGACCGCGAGGGATACGACAGAGAACGCCTCGTTAATTTCGAAGAGATCAATGTCCTCTTTCTTGAGATTTGTCTTGGTGAAAAGCTTCTGGATTACCGTTGCTGGAGCGGTTGTGAACCATTCGGGAGCTTGCGCAGTGGAAGCCTGCGCGACAATTTTTGCAAGCGGCTTGATCCCAAGTTCCCTCGCTTTCTCTTCGGACATGAGCACCAACGCCGCGGCGCCATCGTTCAACTTGCTCGCATTTGCCGCCGTTACAGTGCCGTCCTTTTCGAATGCCGGCTTAAGCTGTGAAATCTTCTCAAACTTCACCTTGCGCGGCTCTTCGTCCTCTTCTACAAAAGCTGTTGTACCATCTTTGCCTTTGATTGGCACCGGAACAATTTCGTCTTTGAAATAGCCTTTCTCGATGGCTTCCAAGGCGCGCCGGTAACTTGTCACAGCAAATTCATCCTGAGCTTCGCGCGGAATGTGGCACTCTCTGGAACAAAGTTCCGCTGCGCTTCCCATATGATAATCGTTATAAACATCCCACAGACCATCTTTGACCATCGAATCGACGACTTTCCCGTCGCCCATTCTGTAACCGGTCCTCGCCTTCTCGAGCAAGTAAGGCGCATTCGACATGCTTTCCATTCCGCCGGCAACAACTATGTCTGCTTCCCCGGT
Organism: Bacteroidota bacterium; assembly: GCA_023381615.1. Lineage (GTDB taxonomy): Bacteria > Bacteroidota > Ignavibacteria > Kryptoniales > JAKASW01 > JAKASW01. The sequence continues at coordinate 79,014 of JAMCQL010000032.1, read as the reverse complement.
CATTATCGTGAGAGCGCCCAACATCACAGATTTTAATCCCGAGCCGCAAACTTTGTTGATAGTCGTGCAAGGAATAGTATTCGGCAGTCCCGCAAAAATTGCTGCCTGCCTCGCCGGAGCCTGTCCGACTCCTGCGGTTAAAACACATCCCATGAAAACTTCTTCGACTTGCTGAGGAGAAATCCCCGCTCGCCTAACTGCTTCCTGAATTGCTATCGAGCCTAACCTTGGTGCAGAAAAACTACTTAACGCCCCCTGAAAAGAGCCGATCGGAGTGCGACAGGCACTTGCAATGACGACCTGTCTCATGTGAACCTCCTTTTTTAGCTGTTCATTGCTTTGAGGAATTCCTTGTTGTTTTTAGTTCCACGCATCTTGTCGAGTAAAAAGTCCATCGCATCAACAGGTGAATAGTCACTGAGTATCTTACGCAAAACCCAAATTCTATTGAGTTCATCCGGCGACAGAAGAAGTTCTTCGTGACGAGTTCCGCTTCGATTAACTTCAATTGCCGGGAATATCCTCTTGTCCGCCAGCTCGCGCGTCAAGACAACTTCCATATTGCCCGTTCCCTTGAATTCTTCGAAGATAACTTCGTCCATCCTGCTTCCGGTCTCGACAAGCGCCGTGGCAATGATCGTGAGACTTCCGCCTTCTTCGATATTTCTTGCGGCGCCAAAAAATCTTTTCGGTTTGATAAGCGCATTCGAATCGATACCACCGGAGAGAATCTTTCCGCTGTGTGGGACTGTCGCGTTATAAGCTCTTGCGAGACGAGTGATACTGTCGAGCAAAATGACGACATCGTTCTTCGCTTCAATAAGCCGCTTTGCTTTTTCAAGAACCATCTCGGCGACCTGAGTGTGACGCTGCGGCTCTTCGTCGAATGTCGAGCTTACCACTTCCGCGTTGACCGAACGTTCCATGTCGGTAACTTCTTCTGGACGTTCGTCAATCAAGAGGACAATCAGTCGAACGTCAGGATGGTTTCGGGTGATGCTGTTCGCAATTTTCTGAAGCAGAATTGTTTTTCCGGCTTTCGGCGGAGAGACGATCATTCCGCGTTGTCCCATGCCGATAGGCGCCAACAGGTCGATAATTCTCATCGAGTATTCGCCCGGGACGGATTCGAGATGGAGCTTCATGTTCGGATAGAGCGGCGTCAGATTATCGAACATCACTCGTTCGCGTGTGAACTCCGGATCGCGGAAGTTGACTCTTTCAACGCGCAGGAGCGCGAAGAACTTTTCACCTTCCTTCGGCGGCCGTATTTGTCCGCTTACCGTGTCACCCGTCATCAATCCAAACTTCTTTATCTGGGAAGGCGAAACGTAAATGTCGTCAGGCGAAGAAAGATAATTGTACTTGGGAGACCGGAGAAATCCATACCCGTCGTTGTGCACATCGAGAACCCCGGCGCTCACTGAAATTCCCGGAGCCTCCGGCTGAGCCTGTGATTCGGTTGGAACCACATCCGTAACCATAACCATTGTGCTCTGTTTTTCCATAATTTTGAAAATGACTTCTTCTTTTCTCAATCCGCTATAACCGGGAATCTCAAGTTCCCTTGCCAACTTATGCAAATCAGCTACTTTCATTCCCTGCAGCTCTGCAAGATCTACGGTCATCGAAACTACCTCCTAAGAGATTTTAATTACTATTGAAATGTTAAACACAATCTTAATATTGGTATTACACACACAGTTACGGTACTCTTCTTGGGTGATCTGTTTACCCTTCATTTATGTTCGGTCCGAAGGTCAACGACTTGACTCGTCGAGATCCTGTGGATTGGAATTCAAAAAGAACGGACAAATATAATTAACAACTTTCAAAATTCAACAGTGTCTTTTCCATTACCGGCATGATTTCACCCGCTAAGTAGTGGGATCCCGTGATCAAGAGAAAACTATCATTGTTGGTTTGATTCAACGCAGCTTTTAATGCTTCAAAGGAATTGCCAAATACTTGCGGACTTAATTTAATATTATCAGACAACTTCTTCAACTCCGCAACGCTCAAGGATCGTGCAACTTGAAGCTGCGTCAAGATAATCACCTCAAACCTATCGAGCAAGTTGGTAATCATTGCTTTCGCATCTTTGTCCCGCATTGCCGCGAACAGCAGGATTCCCCTTTTTCCTTGGAGAGGACTCAAGCTTTCAAGGACAGCTTGAATACCGTCAGGATTGTGGGCAACATCAAGGATTACCAAAGGCTCACGCGAGAGAATCTCAAGTCTTCCATGATGACCTGTATTCTCTTTGATTCGCTCGAATCCTTGATAAATCGCTTCCCTTGTGATTTTCTCGCCGGATTCGACAAGCAGTTGTAAAGCAGACAGCGCCGTCAAGGCATTTTGTATCTGGTGTTTGCCTCCCAAACCAATCTTTAGGTCTGAATACTCAACATCGAATACCCGTGCATCAAAGACAGAACCTTCAATATCAACCCTTGCATTTGACCAACTCGAAACATCGCCGACGAAAGAAAGTCTTGAAATTCTGTCGGAAGCTACTTGCTGAAATACTTTCCTCACCGACTCTTTTTCAGCGTTGACTATTGAAGGTTTGTCATGCTTGACTATCCCGGCTTTCTCAAACGCGATTTGTTCCAGAGTGCTGCCGAGAATTTCAGTGTGGTCCAAACCGATTCCCGTTATCACTGAGACAATAGGATCGACAATATTGGTCGCGTCCAACCTGCCGCCCAAACCTGTTTCGATTATGGCATAGTCGACATCATTATCGGCAAAATATTTAAACATTATCGCAGTCGTCGCTTCGAAGAATGTTGCTTTCAGCCTGACGACTTCAGGCTGGAAGAATTCCGTCAAAATGGCAACATCCTGTTCGGATATTTGCTTTCCGTTGATTTTGATTCGTTCACTGAAATTGACAATATGCGGCGAAGTATACAGCCCAACTTTGTACCTTTGAGAAGAGAGCGCACTTGCTATCATGGCACAGGTACTTCCCTTGCCGTTCGTGCCCGCAACGTGTACTACTTTTAAACGCTCGTGCGGATTTCCCGCGAACTCCATCAATGCCCCGATATTTTGCATATCCATTTTTATTCCGAACTTTTCGAGGCCGTAGAGAAATTCGGCGGCTGATTTAAATGACAATGTAGTTCCTACTTCACTGAACAAGAAGGGATCCCTGATCGTTCATGGAATTAAGATTTCGAATAAGACGGTGCAAAACAATCTCATTATTTTTTTGCTCAAGTCAGAGCGTTTAAGTCAACCGCGATGCAAGTGCGGAACGTTTTCTAAGTTGACGTTCAGACTTCCGATAAGTTCAGTGATATTCTTGAGCTTAAACCGGCTGAGATAATTCTCAATTCCAGTTATCATTTCGATTGGAGCATCCGGCTTGGCAAACAAGGCGGTCCCAACCTCAACGGCTGTCGCGCCCGCAATAAAATACTCGATAGCGTCTTCAGCGCTGAAGACTCCACCGCTTGCAATAATCGGTATCTTAACCGAATTATAAACCTCAAAAACTTTCGCAAGTGTCAAAGGCTTAATCGCCGGTCCGGAAAAACCTCCGGTAACGGTATGAAGCTTCGGCTTTCTGCTGTAAATGTCTATCGCCATTCCGACATAAGTGTTTGCAACCGTAACGCCGTCGGCGCCCTCGCCTTCAGCCGCTTTCGCAAACTCGCTTATCCGAGTTACGTTGGGGGTAAGCTTGACAATTAGAGTTCTCGAGAACACTTTCCGCACAAACATGACTATCATGCTCAAAGTTTTTATGTCGGCGCCGAATTCGATCCCGCCTTCTTTCACATTTGGACAAGACAAATTCAATTCGAGTCCTCGAATATGCTCATGGGTGGAAAGTGTCTCTGCGAGAGAGACATAATCTTCAATTCTCTTTGCGGCAATGTTCGCAACTACCACAGCATTGAGTTCAACCAATCGCGGAAGTTTTTCCGCAAGGAATTTCCGAACACCGATGTTAGCAAGCCCGATTGAGTTGAGCATTCCACATGCGACTTCGGTAACCCGCGGAGGTTCATTCCCGATTTTCGGCTTGAGTGTAAGCGATTTTGAGACCACTGCGCCGAGCGCCGACACGTCAAAATAATCAGCCAGATCGTCCCCGTACCCGCACGTGCCGGAAGCCGTCATCAACGGATTCTTCAATTGCAGACCACCAATATTGACAGTCAAGTTAGGAGTCATTGTGCGGATTTTTCCTTCACGAGTTCGACTTCGCGTGAATCGAAGACGGGGCCGTCTTTACAAGCGAGGAAATAATCAGGCTCACCCTTCTTCTTTACCGGACAGCCTTGACATAAACCGATTCCACAAGCCATCGGAGTCTCAACCGAAAGATAAATTTGAACTTTATTCGACATTTCCTTTTGCATGCTTACCAACATCGGCGTCGGTCCGCAGGCGAATATCTTATCCGGCTTTTCTCTTGATAATTCAGCCTTGAGCAATTCCACAACTGTGCCATGATAGCCAGCCGAGCCGTCATCCGTTGCGTAAAAAGTCGATTCGTAATCAAAGTTTATAAGCTGACTTTTGGTTCTCGCGCCGTAAAAAATGCGGAATGATGAACCGGAATTTTTAGCGCCAACGATGAGTATCGGCAATATCGCAGCGCCCGAGCCGCCGACAGCCAGCCATACCTTCTCGCCATTTCTCATGTCCGGAAATCCATTTCCTAAAGGACCATTCATCACAACCTTATCGCCGGGACGAAGTTTCGAAAGGCGCGTTGTGCCTTTTCCGACTGCCACATAGAGCAGGGAGATTCTCTCACCTTCAACATCGCAAACCGAGAAGGCTCTTGGAAGCAAAGGATCGAAACTTCCCGGAAAAGACACCATGACAAATTGTCCCGCTCTGACGGTTGAAGCAATCTGCGGCGAATGAAATCTCGTAAGGAAAGTCCGCTCAGCCAGTTCCCGCGTTTCCACAACTGAGACTGATTCAAGGAAATGAGTCCGGTGCAAACTTATTTCTCGTGCTTGATTAATTCTTTAAGCTGCTCGCGCTGAATAGCAAGAGAATCAGCACGATTCATAATCGGAGGGCGGCGGACAGTTTCTGCCGAATCCACTTTCGAATATTGAGGCGTGATCGCAGGTTGCAGAGGCTTCGGTGGACTGCTGGCGGTCGAATCCTTGGCCTTTGCCAGACTTCTTGCTAAGGCGCTGTCGCGCTCGGCCTGTTCATAGCCTGTCAAAGCCAGCGTCACATTCGCACTAAAATTGCTCGACGGATATTTCGTAGCAAGTTGTTTGTAATAAACATAAGCAGAGTCCGGCTGCGACAATTTGTTTTCGTAAATCCAGCCTGCCGCGTACAAAACCTGAGGAGCTATCGACAACTTTTGATCTTTCAGTAAATCGTCGAGGGTTTTTACCGCAGAATCGTAGTCTCCATTTTTTTCGAGATCCATCGCGCGGTCATACTGCACCCGAGACGAATCCACGTATGTTGGCGGCCGTTTTCCTAATAGCGAACTTGCCGCGTCTGCGTAATGCGATTCCGGATGCTCCTGGAGCAGCTGTGTCAGATATTTTTGTCCTTCTGCCGTGTCGCCTGCAGAATAATAATATTCGCCAAGAGTATAGAGCGAAGAAGAGTAAGCCTTTGACTTCTGAAAATGGTGCACAATCGATTTATAGTAAGCGATGGCTGAATCCGGTATCTGGAGTTTGAATAGGAAAAATCCGGCAAACGATTGCCGCGCATCGGCGGCATGCTCATACAACGTGTCAATAACTACCTGACTGTGCGCGATCGCCGAGTCATTCCTTTCTGCGGCATGAAGAGCTTGCGTGTACAAACTGTCCGAGAGTTGGACTCTGTACCCGATAATGAAATATTCCTGCAGTAGCCCAGACAACAACTGAGCCTTCGGACTTATGGTGTAGACGGACGGATGAACGGCACATCTTTGGAAAAATCTCAACGCTGTCTGGTAATCGCCCACAGTATAAAGGTAAATATTTCCAAGTTTGAAAGCGCTTCGCGTCGCGGCTTCATTCGAGGCATAAGCCGTGTCAATTCTCTGAAAATTTGTAACAGCAGATGAGACCGCACCTGAGTCATAAAGAACTTCGGATTCTTGATAGTCAACCAATGGAAAATATTGAAAGAACTTATCGTCATCTCGTATTTCATTCAGATTGCCGAGGGCGGAATAATATTTTCCTTGCATTCTTTGAACTCGCGCAAGATAATACTTAGAATAAAATCGCAATCGAACATCACGCGCTTGGGCATAAGCTTTTTCGTAAGCGCGTTTTGCATTTACGTAATCGCCAATGCCAACGAGCATGCTCCCCTCTTTGCAAGCGTAGATTGCAGCTTCGTCTCCAGTGGAAAATGTCGCAGCGGAATCTAGATAGACCGCAGCCCTTGTAGTATCATTTTGGGAAAGGAAATAATCACTGAGTCCTTCGGCGGCTTTCGCGGCCACCGGCATATTCTTCTTCTTTTCCGCTATGCCGATCGCTTTATTAAGAGATGCAAACGCAGCGTCGTAATCGAGACTTTTCAGTCGCATAAGTCCGAAATACATTTCTGCTTCAGTGTATCTGCTACTCTTAGGGAATGTGGCTTCTATCTCATTGAATTTTCTTTGGCCTCCGATGTTATCTCCCTCATAGTAATCGCATATTCCAATAATGAAAAGACAGTTTTCCGTAAACTCTGAGGACGGATAAAGCTGGAGAACTTTGGAGGCTTTTTCAATCGCGATATAGAACTTTTGTCTTATCGCCTCGTTGATCACGAAAGGATATGGCTGCGCGCCGGAGATCAGCGCGATTTCTCTTTCCTTGATACTGCTTTTAACCTCCTTCAATCCATCTTCAAAGGCAGCCTGACCGTTATAATAAGTGTTGAAGTAGGCGGAAAAATTCTGGTATCCATCTGAAATATAGTTCCACGCGAAGCAGCCGTCGAAGACTGCCGCTGTGAAGATCAAAACGAGGAAAATTAAATAAGATTTTGTGCGCACTGCAATTACGAAATAAAATAGCTGTATGGTGAACTTAAAATCAAGTCGGTTTCTAACCCCGGCGGTACACTTTTGTTTTTGTTCTTCAGGATTTTTGCAATTCACTGCAGTCAGCAAAGTTGCGATTATATCGCTGTTAAATTAACTTTTGGTGCCAATCGAGAGATATCATATGTATTCCTTATTCAAAGGTTTGAATGAAACTGAAATAACGGAATTGCTGAAGTCAGCTGCTGAGGAAACAATTCCCGCAGGAAGGACTGTCTTAACGGAAGGAGCGGTGGGAACCGCGCTGTATATTCTCAAATCAGGTGAAGTTGAAATCCGCAAGCAAGTTGGAGAAAAGGAAGAAATCCTCGGGGTCCTCAAAGCCGGGGACTTCTTTGGAGAAATGGCGGCAATTGACGGTCCGCCGGAGGCGGATCAGCCTCTGGCTGAGAACAAAAATTCCGCATCTGCAGTAGCGACGCGAGACTCGACATTAATCTGTTTCGAGAAAAAAACGATCTCATCATTCCTCGTAAGATTTCCACAAATTTCATGGAACATAGCGAGGACTCTCTCCGACAGGCTTCGCGCCTCCAACGACGCGCTCAAAAATCAAATCGAGTTCCAACGGCAAAATTCCGAAAAGGAAATTGCGAGACTGAATTCACTAATCGAAGCTACACGAACAGTTAACTCTTCCCTCGAAATAGACAGAGTCTTGCAGCTAATTCTCAACGAAGCAATGCGCATTACCGATGCCGAGCGCGGGACAATTTATCTCGTTGACGATAACACAAATGAAATCTGGTCGCGAATAATTGTCGGCAATGAGATGAATGAAATTAGACAGCCGATTGGCAAAGGTATCTCCGGCTACGTCGCTGAAACCGGCGAGACGATAAACATCCAAGAAGCATATAACGATCCGCGGTTCAATCCGGAGTTCGACCTGAAGTCCGGATTCAAAACAAAGAACATCCTGTGTGTGCCGATGCGCAATAAAGACAATAAAATCATCGGCGTGTTCCAGCTCATCAACAAGAGAAAAGGAAAGTTCGATTCCGAAGATGAAACGTTTCTCAAGGCATTTTCAATTCACGCTTCCATCGCTATAGAAAACTCACGACTTGCGCTCGAGATGGTAAAGACAGAACGGCTTTCCGCGGTGGGCAGAATGGCAGGGACAATAATCCACGACATAAAAAATCCGATGTCCACAATCCGAGTCTACGCTCAGGTATTGAAGAAGAAGGCGGGCAGCGAAGAAGCCGCTAGCCTTGTCGACGAGATAACTAAACAGATAGACAGGCTCGTCAACATGGCACAGGAGGTTCTCGATTTCTCGCGAGGTGTCTCGCAGATGAATATCCAAAAAGTAAAGTTTGACGAGTTCTTAGCGGGCGTCCTGTGGTTTCTGCAGAAAGACTTTGAGAAGCGAAATATTGAACTTCATAACGAGAATACATTTGCCGGCGAAGTTGAAATTGATATGGATAAGATGACGCGAGTCATCCTGAATATTGCCGGCAACGCCGCCGATGCCATGCCGAATGGCGGGAATTTCTTTGTGCGTTCGCATTCTGACGACAATACTCTCATGATCGAATTGGAGGACACCGGAAGTGGTATGCCGGAAGAAATTAGGAAGAAAATATTCGAGCCTTTTGTCACTTATGGGAAGAAACATGGAACCGGTCTTGGAATGGCTATCGTAAAAAAGATTATCGATGATCATAACGGCGAGATAGAAATTCAGAGCGAAATCGGGAAAGGCACAAAGATGATTCTGAAAATTCCGATTACGCAGAAAAAATGAAAATAGAAATCGGACAGAAAACGCTCGAGGCAATAAAAGGAGACATCACCGATTACGACGGTGAAACGATAGTGAATGCCGCCAATAACCATTTCTGGATGGGTGGAGGCGTCGCCGGAGCAATTAAACGCAGAGGCGGAATGGTTATCGAGCAAGAGGCAATGAGACAGGGACCGAAACCTGTCGGAGAGGCAGTCATAACGAGCGCGGGCACACTGAAAGCGAAACATGTGATACATGCCGCAGTCATGGGGCAAGACCTTCAGACAAACGAAACAAAAATCTTAAGCGCAACCCGTTCAGCTCTCCGACTTGCGGAGTCAAACGAAATAAAGTCTGTGGCTTTCCCCGCTCTCGGCACCGGCGTGGGCGGATTTCCATTGTCAGAAGCGGCAAGGATAATGACAAAAGAAACTAATTCTTTCCTTCAACAAGCAAAGTCATTGCGCCGTGTTACCTTCGTCCTGTTCGATGATGAGGCTTACGATGCCTTTGCGGAAGAACTAAGAAAGTTGAAACAGTGAACTACTGCACCGACTACATCACTCACTATAAATTGGACGCCGAACACTTCGATTATTTTGACAATCCTGATCCGGCAGGTCGCGCATACGATAACCTTTTCAGAAAATTCATTCTCAAGCTGGCGGGCAAACCCAAGTCGGTGCTTGATATAGGAAGCGGCGGCGGATGGACATCGACAATTCCCCACGAACAAATCTTGTTTGTCGACCTTTCCCTGAACAATCTGGCTAAACTTAAATCGGATTTCTCGGCGCCCGTGATGGCGGATGCTCATTTTCTTCCGTTCAAGAACGAGTCACAAGAATTCGTGATTGTTTCCGAAATTCTGGAACACCTCAATTCTCCACAAGCAGCCGCGAAGGAAATTCTCAGAGTGCTGAAGCCCGGCGGCAAGGCAATTGTCTCAACTCCCTATAAGGAAAATATCCGATACACCCTCTGCATTCACTGCAATCAACCGACTCCTATGAATGCCCATCTCCATAGCTTCGACCGTGAAACGCTTCTTTCCTTCTTCCCTTCGGCAAAGACGAGTGTGTATTTGTTCGGGAGCAAAGTCCTCACCGTGATTCGCGCCGCAAGTCTTTTTGAAAAATTGCCCCTCTGGGTTTGGCGAATGGTTAATTATCCGCTTCTAAAACTTGTCGACAAGGCACAGCACATCATAATCGTGCTGGAGAAGTGAGTTATTCCTGCAATAGTTTGGAGTACAACTTGGTCATTTCTTCTGCATCCGCTTTGGCTTTTGGATAATAAACAGCTCCAAACTTTTCTACCATAGGCCTAAGCGTGTTGTACGGATCGCCGCTGCAGAAGATTGTTGGCGAAGACATGTTTAGACCGCTCTTTCTCATCAATTGCAAAATTGCTATTCCCGGCAAGTGACCCTGCATCAAGTCATCTTTGAATTCATTATCAAGGATAATCAGGTCGTACTCTTTCTCGCCAAGAAGTTTTCGTGTCTGCACACTGTCTTCCGCTTCGTCAATTTTCAACTCGGCACCCATACTTTTCTGGACATCACTTAGGACCAACTTTTGCACTTCTCTTTGTGAGTCGTCATCATCTGCAATTAGAACTGAATAATTTGCCATGTCAGTTCAGAACGCTCGATATAATTCCGCCGGCGACAACATCGTCATTTTCATATACAACCACACTCTGTCCCGGTGTTATTGCCCTGCGAGGGCTGACAAATTCAACTTCCATTCGTTCTCCATCAATTTTCCTGACAAAGCAACTGGCTCCGCCGTCTTTGTAACGGATTTTTGCTTTGTAAATTTTTTGCTCCGAAATTTCAGAATATTTCACCATATTGACCCGCTCGGCAACAAGAGTTTTGGCATATAACTTTTCATCAACATCAACCTCGACGACATTCCTATTTGCATCTATGCCTTTGACGTACAAAGGTTTTTCGTAGCTGATTCCAAGACCTTTTCTCTGGCCGATCGTATAGAAAGCATAACCATGATGCTTGCCAATTGATTTGCCGTCAAGAACAATTTCTCCGTCAGCAATTCTGGATTCCAACCCCGGCACAGAGTCTCTCAAGAATCTTGTGTAATCATTGTCCGCAACAAAACATATTTCATAACTTTCCGGTTTGTCAGCGCTTGCCAAACCGAACTTCGAAGACAACTCACGAACTTCCGGCTTTGTCATTTCAGCAAGCGGGAAAATTGTCTTGCTCAAACTCTCCTGCGTCAATCCGTATAATGCATAAGATTGATCTTTCGTCGTGTCACTTCCTCTCGACAGAACATACCTTTTTGTATCACCGTCAAATCTTACTTTCGCATAATGTCCCGTGCAAATGTAGTCCGCGCCAAGACTGTTTGCCTTCTCGAGCAGGTATTCCCACTTTATTTTGCGATTGCAGATCACGCACGGATTTGGAGTTCGTCCCGCAAGATATTCGGCGACAAACTCGTCGATAACTTCCCTTTTGAACCGCTCGCTGAAGTCAAAAACGTAGTGCGGGAAATTGTATTTGCTGGCGACGCTTCTTGCCATGTTAATCCCGTCAATCGAGCAGCAGCTCGAGTCGCGATTGTCATTCCCACCGACATCCTCGTAATCGTAAGTCTTGATTGTAACACCGACGACATCATAACCCTGCTCCAGCATGAGCACGGCAGCGAGGGACGAATCTACGCCTCCGCTCATCGCAGCCACAACTCTCGGCTTCTCCACGTTATTTATCATTGCGCAAATAATTTACTAAAAACGGGAGGGTTATAAAAGGACAGAAAATTCCTGCGTTTACTTTCAGGCGCCCTTCCAGACCGGTTTGCGCTTTTCAAGAAATGCCGACGTTCCCTCTTTCTGGTCGGCAGTTCCGCAGCACAAAGCAAAAAGCTGAGCTTCGAGTTTCATTCCTTCGTCTTGCGGCAGCTGCACTGCTGCGTCAATCGCCTGAAGCGCAAGTCGAATTGCAAACGGTCCCCGCTCTGCAATCGACTCGACCAATTGCAGTGCCGTAGACAAAAGTTGAGCCTGTTCGACAACCTTATTGACCAAACGGAAACGCAGGGCGGTCTCCGCGTCGATTTGATTTCCCGTAATTATCAATTCTGTTGCTATACCGCGCCCCACTAATCTTACGAGCCTTTGTGTACCACCATATCCCGGAATTATGCCGAGATTCACTTCCGGTTGACCAAACTTTGCGTTAGTCGAGGCAATTCTGATGTGGCAAGCCCATGCAAGTTCGCTTCCGCCGCCGAGCGCATAGCCGTTTACAGCGGCGATAACCGGTTTTTTGAATTTCTCAATATTATTAAAAAGCATTTGTCCTCGCTCAGCGAAATCTTTCGCGGTAATCACATCCAACTTGTTCAATTCAGAGATATCTGCTCCCGCAACAAAAGCCTTTTCACCCGCGCCCGTTATTATGACCGCAGCAACATCTTTGTCGGTTTCCGCAAGATTTAGAGCTGAGCCTAATTCTTTGATTACGGTTGCGTTAAGCGCATTCAGCTTATCAGGACGATTAATTGTAATAATCGCCGCATGATTTTCTTTTCCGTATTTGATTGTTTGGAAATCCATAGTTGTTCGCTCCTTTGTCTAAGCAACTTCTACGCGGCTTTGGTCGCCGATCATAAAACGCTGGACGCGGGGCTTGCCGTCCGTTCTGACGATTTCAACGTCGTTTCCGAGCAAGCTTCCCTCGATTCGCATGCCTGCATCCAAGATTTTACATCCTTTCAGAATTATACTGTATTCAACCTCGCTGTTTGTCATATGGGTATTCGAACCGATTGACGTGAAAGGTCCGACGTAGCTGTTTTCGATCACGGCTCCTTCGCCAATAATTGCCGGACCCCTAACTTTGCTGTTTATGATCTTGCAGCCCTTCTGCAGAACAACTCTGCCTGCAACGTCGCTGCGGGAATCGACATCAACTCCCGGTTCAACAAGAGCTTCAGTGTTTTCAAGTATCAACCTGTTCGCTTCGAGAAGATCGGTTGGTTTTCCAGTATCTTTCCACCATCCTGTTATCTCGGCAAACCCGATTTTATATCCATGATCGATGAGGTATTGATGCGCGTCGGATATTTCCAGTTCTCCGCGGGCACTCGGCTCTATATTGTTCACTGCCTCGAAAATGTTTTTGTCATAGATATAGATACCGGCAACCGCATAGTTGCTCTTGGGATTCTTTGGCTTCTCCTCGACTTTGACGATTGCACCATTTTTTATTTCCGGAACTCCAAACCTCTCTGGGTCTTTCACTTTCGCAAGAGTCAGATAACAATTCGCGCCGCTGCTCGTGAACGCATCAACGTATCGCTTCACTCCTCCTACGACCATATTGTCGCCCAAATAAAAGATGAAGTTGTCTTTCGCAATGAAAGGTTCGGCAATCCTAACCACATGAGCAAGTCCGAGAGGAGCGTTTTGAGGGATGTAAGTTATCTTTACTCCCCACTTCGATCCGTCGCCGATTGCGCGTGGAACCTCATCGCTGTCCGCATTCGTAACAATTGCAATTTCTGTTATGCCAGCCATCGCAGCTGCTTCAATTGCGTAATGCAGAATCGGCTTGTTCGCTATCGGAATCAGATGTTTGTTTTGCGTGTGAGTTATTGGCCTGAGACGCGTTCCTCTTCCGCCACTGGCAATCAGCGCCTTCAACTTCATTTGTCCTCCAACAGTTTCTTAATTTTGTTTAAACGTGTCTTGCGGGATTTATCGCTCTCATTTTTTAAGAGCGCCTCTATCCCAAGCCTTGATAGTGATTTGTAAAACTGCAAAAAGAGCTCATCATTTTCAAGCGCCTTGATGTGCTTTGAGATTACATTGGCATCTCCACGCTTTAATGGTCCGGTCAATGCGTTCATATTGTGCAGCGTTGATAAGTTCTCAACTGTCGATCCCAGTAGACGCTCTAATATTACTTTAGAGTCATTTACATCAACGAAATTCGAAATGAGATCTTCGGCGCTTCTTACAGCGATCACAACAGAATTGGATGCAATTACGCTTGCTAAATGAAGAAGAACTCTTTCTCTCTCCGAATTCAAGATCAGCAGTTTAGAATTCAATGCAGCAGTGATTTTGCGCGCAGCATCTAAGCAATGCTTATCTCCTAAAAAATCATAATAGATTTCCTCGGCACGTTCAGTGGAAAACTCACGCGCAAACGCGGCGATAGGATGAAGCGCTCCCACGTGCGCTCCCAAATCCCGCAAACCGGAAAGTGTCTCTAATTCAACAACGCCGCTTGCATGAAGTACAACCTTTCCCTTCCAATCAAAGTCTGTCAGCTCGCTCAATTCAGAAGTGACTCTCTCAATGGCGTCATCGTTAACGGTAATTAGGAGCAAATCGAAATCAGGCTTCAATTCTAGGATTGAATTTGTAATAAAGGCGTGCGGAAAGTTGGATATCAGTTCTTTAAGTTTTGCCTTCGATTTCCTCTTGTAAACTATTGAACTGCACCGCCAACCCAGCCCTACCAAGGCTCTTGCCACACTCGAGCCGACTTTCCCAGGACCAATAACAGAGAAATTAATTGCGGATTCAGTCACGATATAACTGCTGATAAGTACCCGACAACGCCAGCCTTATCACCAGTAGTATCGCCAGAATTACAGTGATAAAGAACATTAATTTGCTGACATCCCAATTCCCTGCCGGCGTACAAACACGAGGCGATAGGTCCGCCGCCACAAGCCTCGCACTTTCGATTTTCGATATCTTCGACAAAATAATCGGGATCAAATCTTGAAAGATCATCTATACACACTTTGTCAATTTCGTTTGCTGTTTCATAATCATAGTAATGCGAAAGGTCGGAACTCGCCACCAGAAGAACGCTTTTCCTTTTAGATAAATCCGCCAAAACTTTTCCCAGAGCTTTGCAGTATGTTGGCTTTTGGTCTCCCATGACAATGGGAAGTACTTTGAAATTCTCTAATGTCAACTGCAAGAATGGAAGCTGCACTTCTAATGCATGCTCCGCTTTGTGTCCCGCTCGCGATTCTATTGCAATATCACCGGCAGTCTCGAGGAAAGAGTCGCGCAACCCTTGATCGACTTCAACTTCTCCCAGCGGCGTTGAATATGCTTTGCCGGAAAACACGGATATTCCATCAAAGTATTCACGATGACTCGGCGAAACGATAATAACACTTTCAAAATCACCCGCTGTCACTAACGAATATCCATGCGCCGCCGTATAACCGCTAAAGGGATAGCCTGCATGGGGAGAAATTATTCCAAATAATCTTTTCGGAACTGCAATTTTAATATCAGCCCTTGCCTTCTTGAGAAGTGTCCGGACAGTCTGTTCGAGTTCCAACTTGTCAGAAGGATAAAACAAGCCCGCGACTGCTGGCGGGCGGACATAATCACGTTCTCTTAGCAATATATGCCTCCGGAATTATACCTAACTCTCCCTCACTAAAGACCTCAGCAGTGAAGATATAAATCCTGGTACCTGAAGTTTTGTAACAATCCTTTTCGAGTCCTGCTTTCATGCAGGTATACCGAAGAAACTCATCCCGGTCCCAGTTGTTTTCTGTCGCCACCTGCGGCAGAAGCAAGCCGCGGTAAAAGCCATTCTCGATCAGTACTCCATGCCTCCCAACTACGATCTCTTCGATATCATTAACCTTCGTCAACGACGAGAGGACCGAAACTTCCACTTCAATGTCTTTAAGCTCTTCTTCACCAACAGGTTCAAATCTTGGGTCGCTGACCGCCGCCTTCGCAGCTGTCTCTGCGACGGTTTCATAAACCGACAAACGCGCTTCAATATATCCAATGCAGCCTCTAAGTTCTCCTCTTTCACGAAGAGTCACAAATGCCCCTGCCTTTTCTAGTAATTTACGATTTTCGGGCTTTTCGGGAACGTACGCTTGATCACTTACCACGGCGGCGACTGCCCGCCGCGCGATCTTTAGAAGTTCGACTTTTTCTTCTTTTGAAAAGTTAAAGTTTATTTCCATACGCCGGGAATTTTCGTTCCGCAATCAGAACAAGCTCCATTCAGGAGACGGCTCTTCAAAATTCTAAAACCGTCCCTTTCAATCACCAGACTGTCGCAGTGCGGACAATAAGTATTTTCGAGATTAGCCACCATTCCGGGCAGGTTGCCGGCATAAACAAAGTACAAGCCTGCTTCTTTGCCGATAGTCGTCGCCCTCATCAATGAATTTGCGCTTGTGTTGTTCTTGTCCAGCATCTTGTAATCTTGGTGAAAAGCTGTTACATGCCACGGTATTTCAGGAGAAACAGACGCGATGAAACTCGCTATGCCCTTCAACTCAGAATCACTGTCATTAAATCCGGGAACGAGAAGAGTAACGATCTCCACCCAAAAACCCTTCTCTTTCAAGAGGTGAATCGCATTCAAGACAACATCGAGCCTTCCTCCGAGCTGCCTATATTTTTTGTCATCAAAACCCTTCAAGTCAACCTTATATAAATCAACATAAGGCCTTATAAACTCAAGCACTTCCGGCGTCGCATTACCGTTGGATACATACGCACCGTGAATACCGTAAAGTTTGGCGAGCTTAAATATTTCAACTGCCCATTCACTTGTGATGAGAGGTTCGTTGTAAGTCGAAACCAAAACGGGAGATTTATATACCAACGCAAGTTCAACAATTTTTTCCGGTTCGCATTTCTCAAGGTGGCCCGTCGCGACAGGATCACGGAGGGTTTGACTCGTAATCCAGTTCTGACAATAGCCGCAATGATAGTCGCAGCCGAGCATTCCGAAGCTCAGCGCATTTGCGCCGGGAAAAGCATGAAAGAACGGTTTCTTTTCAATTGGGTCTAATTGAATGCCGGCGGTATAACCATGCGGCACAAGGAGTTTGCCGTCTCGGTTGAATCGAACGCGACAAATTCCGTCACGCCCGGGTTTAACCCTGCATCTGTGTCCACAGGCGTAACACAACACCCAATCATTGTCCAATTTCTCATAGAGTTCACCCTCAACCGTATGTTCCTGCAAAATGTTTTTGAGAGTTAAAATTTCAGCCATGACTTTCTCCAACTCACAGAATTTTACTCTATACTTCAGACAAAGTCAACCTGTCTATTTCTTAATCCATTCATCAAGCAGTCTTTGAAGTTCTTCTTTGCTAATTTTTTGCCGGCCGTGGTCCCCTGAAGTCATTCTCTGTCGCAATGCTTCATAAAGAGTTATCGCGCAGGCGACCGACACATTTAAGCTCTGCACCATCCCGTACATCGGAATCTGAAAACGCAGATCTGCAAACGAGGCTGCATCCTCAGTAACGCCTCTGTGTTCATTGCCAAAAACGAGGGCGATCTTCTGACGCAAGTCCATTTCATAGAGAGAAACCGACTTCTCACCAACGACGCTCGCCGCAATAATAAAACCGTCTGCCCTCAGAGAATCGTAGCATGTTTTGACAGATCTAAAGTTCTTCCTTGCGACCCATTTATTTGCGCTCGCTGAACTTTTCCTTCCAATTTTTGGAAACGACTCCGCGGTGTAAAGGAGATTTACTGTTCTTATCCCGACAGCGTCGCAGGTTCTTAATACGGCACTGACATTATGCGGGTCATGTATGTTTTCAAGTACGACTGTTAAATCGGGTTGGGAATACCGCAGGGCACGTGATAGTTTTTCGACTCTGCGTTCTGATTTCATTCTCTATAGACTTCCAGCAAGGTAACGGCTAATATCACAAGAACACCGCCTGTAACCTGCAAAAAATGCAGCGTCTCCCTTAGCACAACAAACGAAGTTATGATGGCGACGACCGGTTCAAGCGTCGAGATTATTATTGCTGTAGAAGGGAGAAGCAGTCGTAAACCAGTGAAGTAAAAAAAGTATGGTATTAGAACGGACATAAATGAAAATATCGCCAGCGTCGTCATCTCGCTGATGTTCACGACTCTTATTCCAGTATGAATGAATAAGTCGAGGATGAGCCAAAATACGCTTGCGCTGATCAAAGTGTACGTTAATGCCGTCCAAACAGAATAATGCTTGCTTGCAACTTTGTTAAAGACATTAAAGAAAGCAAAACAAAATGCAGAGAGCGCTCCAAGAAAGATCCCAAATGTTGTGATATGAACATTAGGGTTGAACGCGCCTAACATCACAGCGCATCCAGCCAATGAAAGCGCAATGGCAAGAATCTTTACCTTACTGATTTTTTCTTGCTTGGTCATAACCATAAACAGCGCAACAAGAACCGGAGCGGTGTACTGCATCAAAATCGCTATACCAACGCTCGTAACTTGAATAGCCATGTAGTAAGTATAGTTGGAACCAGCAACGCCAATTATCCCAAGAAGTACAAAATCTCGCAAGTCCTCTATCTTTATTTTCAACGACTGAGGGTTCGTAAGAAGAAAGAAGACGGTCAAGATCACCGCAGCGATAATTACACGGGATTCGACAACGAGCAGCGGTGGAATATCGTGTTCGAATAAAAACTTAGCGGCAGTTCCGGAGGATCCCCAGAAGAGCGCAGCCGCAAATATGCTTAGGTATCCGCGCAGTCGCATTCTCAGGAATTAGGACGTGACTTTTGTTGGAAGTAACGATACATCTCGTCATTGCCGAGCATCGAATAAAAAACTGCCAGTTGCTGGTAAATTGATTTAGGGTCATCCACCTGTTCAACGCCGTTCTTCAAAAATGCCATTATGCTTTGCAATGTCGGAATTTTTAAATCTTGGTCGTACAAGTTACACGCAGATAAAAACGGTTCCACCGATTTAGGATTGAATTTAGATGCTTTTTTCAAACACAAAAATGCGAGCTCGACCGATTCCTCGGTATCGAAACGGGTTTCAAAAACATTAGATAACCAGAGATAAGTTTCATAACCCAGGTCGGGAAATACTTCTCCAAGTTTCTTGGCAAAGAACAGCAATTCCTCTGGCTTTAGAGAAGTGTTCCAGAACAATTCTCGGTAGGCATCCAGGTCATTTAAGTTCCTTTCGATAGCGACTCGAAAGGCTTCGAACAACTCATTGAAATCTTGGCTTGTCCTAAACAGAGTCCGTATGTGGTCGTTCGAAAAATCCTGCAAGTCTTATTTCACCAGAATCATTTTTTTAACGGACGTTGAATTGCCATCGGTCAGACGATAAAAATAGACCCCCGCCGGCAAAGCTTTTCCATTCTCTGAAGTTGCATTCCAATTAACAGTTATGGTACCCGGCGCCAACTTTGAGTCGACTAAAGTAGCAACCTTTCGACCAAGCACGTCATACACTTCGAGTCGTACTTGCGACGGTTTAGAAATCGAAAAAACAATTTTTGTTGAAGGATTGAATGGATTTGGATAATTCTGAAGCAAATCAAATCCTACAGCTACATTTGGAGAAACAATACCATTTGTAATACCGTTTGTCTGCAAGTCGTCGACATAAATATTTCCATAGTTCAGCCGCGCGTTAGAAGTCTGAGTCAATATTATTCCGTTGAAAACGTGTGCAAGGCTTGTAATATCCTTGGTGGAAACATTCTCGAACTTCCAACCATACCAGTTTAAAGTATCCACCGGAACGATATAATCCGCCGGTGTGCTGAAAGCAAATTCGAGCACGTTGCCGCTGTTGTCGCCAAAGACCCACATCCCTATTGAAGCAGAGGTGTCAATCTCAATGCCGGTATTGTTTGTCAGTCTGCATTCTCCACCAGACAAAGAATCAAAGCCATAAGAAAGCCTCCCGGAATAATAGCCGGAGTAGTGTTTCGATGAGGTTATGGAAAATGATGTTGCCGTAGTATCCACATTCCGCGTCCCAGAACTCTGCAAAGGGTTTCCCCAATTCGACGATTGATTCTCAAAATTGTCCAACACATTTCCACCGGTCGACAATGCCGAATCGACTACGAATGTCGAGCTGTACGTTTTGTACGAGACATTGCCGTAGTAATCTTGAAGTCCCGGAGAAAGAGTCGCGGTGTACTTCATACCCGGTGTGAGATTGAACGCCGTGCGCATCGCAATTATAGTTTTCCCATTCGGAGCAACCTGAAATTGATCCTTGTAGAAGGCTACTTTTTGACCGTTGGAATCGACAAGAGATATCCGACCGGGCAGAGAATTGTATTGCACGGGTTCATTCATAAGAAATTCTACATAAACCTGTGGAATGGAATGCCCATTCATTGGAGGGCAAACCGCGATCGGAGCGGGTCCCGAAGTGTCAATGGGAACGGTAGTGAAGCTGTAGACGAGAGGATTGCTAAGATGCACGCCAGAGAGTGTTCCCGCAGTAGTGTCGATCTTCACCGTATATTTTGTAGACCAAGCCAAAAGTGTACCAGGATGGCTGAAAGTAAGCCGTGTCAGATTTGTGTTCATGCTCGCCCCTCCGCCGATTGCCGGTATAATCGAAAAAGCTGACACGGTTGATGTGGGATCCATCGGAACATTAAAAGTGACGGTGACATCATCGTAAGCAGCAAAATTCTCCGTTCCATTTTTCGGGTAAGCACTGACTATTACAGGTCTTGTAGTATCGTTGCTGTGAATAAGATCAAAATAATGGTGCCAATTCCAATATTGTCCGGGATCGGTGTGAGTATTGCAAGTGGCGTAATTCGGGCCAACATATTGGGTGTACTGAGAAAACGGTATCAAATTGAACCATGGATAAATCCACGCGTTATGGCCGAAGACGTGCAGCGAGTCCTCCGGTATCTTCCACTTGTTGCAAAGATACTGCACAAGTCGAGCAGATGACTCATACATAGTTTCAGTGAAGAAAGATGGATTATTTACGTAACCTTCATGCTCGATCCCAATTGTGATTGGATTCCAGCAGACGACATGCCATGCCTTGTCGGTTTCGTGCACAAGCTGCTTAATAAAACCATCAGAACTTCTGATGATATAGTGTGCGCTTGCCTGTGCTGCTGGATTTTTCAGCCATGAAACGCTCGCATCAAATGGTCCCTCTGTGTCATGGATTATTACGAAGACGATCGGTGCCCCGTTGCGCGATGAAAAATTAGGACTTGGATCCCAGACAGCCCCGGGATAATCAGCACCTGTAACTTTGTACAAACGCTGCTTGGACGAAAACATCCCTTCGTCTTTTACTGATTCCGGAAATTTTGAGAGATCAATATTTTCGGCGGGGATATTTATACCATTCTGGCTAATTCCAAGTTTCAAATATTCGAGCACGTGGTACGCAAAGCTTGTAGAAATGTCGGCTTGTGGTATTCCGCTGAAGCGTGCAATTATGTCAGACCAAGTTGAGGGATCCTGCGTCACCTTTTCGCCTCGTTGAATCGCTTCATCTCGATATTCAGACAACAAGGCGGCGGCGGCGCGTATGTTTTGATACGGATCGTCTTTCAGAACTTGCGGCGACACACCGATAAGATTTGCAGCATTGATCAATGAATGGCCGAACCAGTCGTCATCTCTCAAAGCCATTACACCATAAACCGGCGGCTGCAATTGAGGATCGCGTGCGATTAGCTGGTCAACGGTATATTTGATTTGTACCCATCGGGTCTGAGTGTATCCAATGGATTCAAGTATAGAAGCCGGAACATTGAATTCTTGGGAGGCAAGTTGGAAATAGTTCTTCATTTCACTCGGAGTCTGAGCAAATGAAATTGAAGCAGAGATCAAAACAATCGTGATGATTTTTTTAAACATTTTTTCTTCTCTTAAAAAACGAGACATTTATAACTGACTTTTATAATGAATTACCTCGCCGCAAGCGGCGAGGTATCCTGTCATGCCCGAACGTTTCTATCGGGCATCCACAAAAGATTCCCGTTGAGAACATAAGGGAATGACAACGCCGCGAGCGGCGGGGAATCAAACCCGGTAGAGATTAAAAGCAGAACTCGACAATGCAAAAGAATGCCATCGCTTTAGTCACCATTTCCTGTCTGACTCGTTCCCCATTTCAAAACTTCTATTTTTACTTTCGCCGTGCCGTCCTGAATCATGTCAATTTCACGCGCCGCAGCTTCAGATAGATCGATGATTCTGGATTTATCAAAGGGTCCACGATCGTTTACCACAACCTCAACACTCTTCCCGTTACCCAGATTGGTGACACGCAAGAGTGTTCCAAATGGAAACTCGCGATGCGCGGCAGTCAATGAATTCTTATTAAAAATTTCTCCGCTCGCAGTCTTTTTCCCATCAAATCCGTATGAATAGTAAGATGCTATTCCCTCGACGGTCAACAGCGGCTTTTCGGTCGATGTGTTGAACGACGGCTGCGTCGTTGAACTCCCTGTATTGGTGAAGCGCGCGGCGGCAGAACATCCGGCGAGATATAGCGCCGATGCAACCATCGCAATCAGAAAAGCTTTCCTCAAACGATGTCCTGCCTGTTTTCTTTTCGCAAAATATCCACAATTTCTTTCACGCCCTGCGATTTCCCTCTCCGACAGATCAAAACAGAATCTTTCGTTTCAACGACAATCAGATCGTCAACATCGACAATCGCAAACAATCGCTCATCTGCCCACACAAAGTTATTCTTGCTGCGAACGCTGACGACGTCTCCTTTAAAAGAATTTCCCTCGCCGTTTCTGTCGCTTAGCCTATAGACTTCATCCCACGATCCAACGTCGCTCCAAACAAAATTGCTCGGAATCGTCAATACTTCCTTTGCTTTTTCCATCACAGCATAGTCAATCGAAATAGACTCTGCACGCAAATAGAACTCTTCCAACAGTCTATTGAAATCTGCTTTACCAAAATTTTCCTTTAGCGGCAGATAGAAATCAGAAAAGTGAGTTAGATTTCTTTTCAATTCATCCAGAATCACATCGACTCTCCAGATGAACATCCCGCTGTTCCAGAGATAATCTCCGCTCTCGATGAACTTGACTGCTGTATCATGGTTCGGCTTCTCTTTGAACGCAATGACATTGTGCCCGCCATGAACGGCTAACTCTCTGTCGTCAGTGCTTCTATCAAAATGAATATAGCCGTAACCGATTTCAGGATGCGTCGGCCTTATGCCGATCGTGACAAGCGCATGCTGTTTGTCGGCAAGCCGAATAGCATCCTTCAACTGAGCGATAAAACTCTCTTCTTGAGAAATCAAATGGTCGGACGGCAGAACGACCATCACGGCATCTTCTGTTATAGAAGAAATCGCAGAGGCTGCGGCGGCGATGCAGGGCGCCGTGTTGCGCCCGAATGGTTCTGCAATAATATTCTTCTTGGGAATTTCCGGCAGTTGACCGGCCGCAATTGATTCCTGAATTTTATTCGTAACGACAAAAATATTTTCCGGCAAAACGAGCTTGGCAACTCTGTCGTACGTTCTTTGGTATAACGACCGCTCGCCAAATACATCCTGGAACTGCTTCGGCATAGCCTCGCGGCTCTTCGGCCAGAATCGAGAACCGACACCGCCAGCCATTATTACGGCAAAAACTTTCATGAGCTGCTCTAATCTGTTAAAGTTGAATTATTATACATTCTCGGCACACGATTGTTTATCATGCACAAGACTTCGTATGGTATTGTTCCTAAACTTGAGGCGATGTCCCACGCAGTGATTCTTTCATTCCCGCTCTTCCCGATGAGAGTGACTTCATCGCCTGTCTGGGCTTCATAATCAGATCCTACATCAACCATGAGGTGATCCATGGTAATGCTGCCAATAACCGGATACTTTTTCCCTTTTATAAGAACTGCCGCTTTGCCGGTCAATAGCCTTGTGAAACCGTCGCCATATCCTATCGGGACAACTGCAATTCGATTATTACTCTTCGTGAAAAACTTTCTGCCATAGCTTATGCTCATCCCTGCCTGAAAAGTTTTGACTTGAACAACGCTTGACTTTAAAGACAACGACGGTCTGATGTCCACCGATTCGGATGTTTCTAAAGACGGATAATAGCCATAGGTCATGATTCCCGGTCTTACCATATCAAAATAACTGTCGGGCATGTCGAGTATCGCACCGCTGTTGGCAACGTGAAAAAGTGGAGATTTTAACCCGATATCTTTCATAGCAGCTACGACTTCCTTGAATGCATAGAGTTGACGTCGAGCGAACTCTTTGTTTGTCTCGTCGGATGTGGCGAAATGTGAGTAGACACCTACCAACGACACTGATTCCAGATTTGTGATTACTCTTACAGCGTCCAAAGCTATTTTTGGAAAAAATCCGAGCCTGCCCATTCCTGTATCTACTTTTATCTGCACTCTCGCTTTTTTCCCGTTCATCTTTGCGATTGAGTTCAGCGCGTACGCTGTTTCAATGGATGTAATCGTGGCATCAAGATCGAAGCGAATGTAAGATTCAAGTGAATCTTCAAGCGGCGGGGAGAAAACCAAAATGGGAGCGCCGGTATGCCTTCGCAGTTCCACTCCTTCTTCTGCAAGCGCAACGCCAAGATAGCTTGCACCGGCTTCGAGTGCAGCTTTCGCAACCGGAGCCATTCCGTGTCCGTAGGCATTTGCTTTCACTACCCCAAGAATACGAACGTTACCGCTCACTTTGCGAGCGACTTGTTTTATGTTGAATTGAATAGCTGATAGATTGACTTCAGCACGCGTAGCTCTCATAAATTCAATATAATTCGGCCCTCAAAAACATTCAAAGAAAAACGGGAATACCGCTCCCGCTTGAAGCCGAATCCCGCATACCGTGTGCCACCATACTAACGGCAAAAGTCGCCCGGATTATTTCTTCTGTGCCTTCTCCCACTCGGCAAACTTTTCTTTCATGTCTTGAGGAACCTGCTTGTCGATCAAATCCTCTTGACGGGGAATAAACTTTGGGAGAGAGAACGAAGACGCTCATCTGATCTTTTCAATCCCTACCGGGTTTGATTCCCCGCCGTTCGCGGCGTTGTCATTCCCGTCCGAAGGGCCCCGTCGGGGTATGTTCTCAGCGGGAATCTGTCCCGACGAAGGTCGGGATCCTTTGGATTTGTGGATACCCGATAGAAACGTTCGGGCATGACAGGATACCTCGCCGCTTGCGGCGAGGTAATTCAATCCCACTTTTTCAAGAATTCGCCTCAAGAAGCTACCCCTTGATTTTCTTCAGCGACTTTACTGTGAATTTTGAGTTGCCGCTTTGATCGGCTTTTGAAACCGAGATCTATTTCACTTCTCTGAGTGCGGCGCGGACTAATTCTTCTACCGATTTTCCAGACGCCGAATCTCTCTTCAAGACTTCCCTTATCGCCCGCTCACATTGCATCCGAGAATAACCGAGCGCAATCAAAGCTTCCACGGCTTCCGAGCGAATTTCATCCTTACCTTCGTATTTCCCCTCGACATCCATTCCAACCCGCAGGATTTTGTCGCGGAGTTCTAGAATAACTCTCTCCGCCGTCTTTCTCCCAATCCCGGGAATTGACATCAACGCCTGAGAATTTGAATTCGCAATAAAATCATAAACGTCAGCAACAGCCGCAGACGAGAGGAGACTTAATGCAGTGCGTGGTCCAATTCCGCTGACGCTTATCAAAAGTTTAAACAGTTTACGTTCATTTTGAGTTGCGAAACCGTATAATTGCAGATCATCTTCTCGCATGATGAGAACTGTGTACAAAGAGATTTCGTCATTCAATTTCCCGACAGCATCGTAAGTGGAAAGCGGAACGCTCACTTCGTATGCAACACCGTTCACGTCAATGACAAGCGATGTCGGATTCTTCTCCGCAAGATGTCCGGTTATTTTGTATATCATTTTCTGCGATTAGCCACAGTGGAACGCACGATGAGAGGTTTATTCTTTTCAACAAAATCTTTCCAGCTTTTGTAGCGCGCCTTGCCGCAGTCCGAAGGATCCTTCGGACTGGAATTTTGAGTATGACAAATCGCAACCGCACACGCGTCGGCTTCATCCTCACGCATCGAATTGGTGCCGCTCAGACGAAGAAGATTTTTCACCATGTATTTGACCTGCGATTTCGACGCGTTGCCATTACCGGTTACCGCTTGCTTGACTTTTCGGGGAGAGTACTCCACAACTTCAACTGACTTTAATGCAGCCGCAAGAACCGCCGCGCTGCGTGCGTATCCGAGCTTGTAGGCGCTCTGCGCGTTCTTCCCGTAGAAGCCCGCCTCGACAGCTACGGTCTCAATGGAATATTTTTCAAAAAGTTCTCCAACTCTCTCAAAAATCCTGACAAGCTTTTCCGGCATCGACTTCAGATCTGTCAACGTAATTGTACCGTAGTCAAGAACAGTTTTATTATTACGATTCGTTTCGAGGATAGCATATCCGGTTTTGCGCGAACCGGGGTCAATGCCTAAAACAATCATTGGTTGAGTTGCGCAAGAACGCTGTCGTCAATATCGAAGTTCGCATAAACGTTCTGAACATCTTCGTGCTCTTCGAGGGCCTCCATTAATCTTAGAACCTGCTCGGCTTCTTTGCCTTCGACACGGACAGTATTTTGAGGCTGTAACTGCAGTGACGCGTTGGATATCTTCAAACCTTTGTCCTCGATTGCTTTCTTGACAGCTTCAAAACTCTCCGCAGACGTAACGATGTCGTAGTAATCGTCTTCAGTTTTCATATCGTCTGCGCCAGCTTCGAGAATGATTCCGAGCAAATCGTCTTCGCTTATGCCCGCTTTCGAAACTTCGATGCTTCCTTTTTTTTGAAACATCCACGCGACCGAACCGGCTTCGGCAAGCTTGCCGTTGTTGCGATCGAGAATGTGGCGGATCTCTGCCACCGCCCGATTCTTATTATCTGTTACAAGCTCAATCATAATTGCCACGCCTGCTGGCCCATAGCCTTCGTAGGTTAATTCCTCGTAAACCGTGCCCGGCAGTTCACCTGTGCCGCGCTGAACTGCGCGCTTGATATTATCGGCAGGCATATTGGCGTCTTTGGCATTCTGTACCGCCAAACGCAACCTGGGATTGCCATTGATGTCCCCGCCGCCGTTTCGTGCGGCAATTGTAATCTCCTTGATGATTCGGCTAAAAACCTTCCCGCGTGCCGCGTCAGTTCCAGCCTTTTTGTGTTTGATTTTCGCCCATTTGTTATGTCCAGACATAATTCAACCTCCAAACTTTATTCAGAGTTTTTGAAATCTTTTAATTGCAACTGATAAGATACGCTGCCTGCATAGTGATTTTCATCCACTGAATAGACGACGTCGAGTCTTGATCCTGCTTTCACAGTGGTGTCACCGTTTCGGAATTTTATTGCGTCGTATACAACGCTGTTGGATTTCAGTTTCATCTTCAAGTGTGAACCGCCGACGATACGCGCATCGGACAAATAAACCTTCGAAGAGCGAAAAACCGGTTTCGCATTATGCGGGCCAAAAGGCTCGAACATTTTCAGCGTTTTTATGAAATCGCCATTGATGTCGTTCAAATCGAGATCGGCATCAATTGATATCACGGGCGTTTTCATGTCTTTCAAAATTGTCTTAGCTACGACTTCTTCGAACGCATTTACGAATCGATCTAAGTTTTCAGGAGCAAGCGCAAGTCCGGCGGCGAACTTGTGCCCGCCGAACTGAAGCAGCGAGTCCGAGCACGCTTTTATCGCAGCAAAGATATCGTAGCCGACAACACTTCTTGCGCTTCCGCGGATAACTCCGTCCACGGTTGCAAGCATGATCGTCGGTCTGTAGAATGTCTCCACAATTCTTGAGGCTACTATTCCGACGACCCCCGGATGCCACGCTTCGCTGTGAAGCACGAGGGAGTTTCTGTCCCCTTTCGCCAACATTCCAAGAGCAAGTTCCTTTGCCTCATTGAAAGTCTTCTCGTCTAAAATTTTTCTGTGGGAGTTTTCACTCTCGAGCACCTGCGCAAATTCCGCAGCGATGTCTTCGTTGTCGGTGATCAAAAGTTCCACCGCACGCTTTGCATCACCGAGCCTTCCGACGGCGTTTATCCGTGGGGCGATGTTAAATGAAACTTGACCGGTCGTAAGTTTCGTGTGATCGACGCGTGAGCTTTCGAAAAGCGCTTTGATTCCCGCGCGCGGATGACGTGCGATAGCGCTGAATCCAGCCTGCACGAAGATGCGATTCTCCCCTACCAACGGAACAACATCCGCTGCTGCCGCAATTGCCACAAGGTCGAGGTACTGATCGGGCAGTTCGTCCTTACCAAGTTTCATCGAAACCGCTTTCGCAAATTTGTAAGCCACGCCGCAGCCGGAAAGATATTTGAACGGATAGCTGCAGCCCGGTTTGATCGGATCGAGAACTGCAATCGCTTCGGGAGAAACTTCAACTTCATGATGGTCACAGACGATCGTGTCAATTCCCTTCGTTGATGCGAAAGCTATCTCTTTGTGAGCGGCAACGCCGCAGTCGACACTTATCAACAGAGTGTAACCGCTCGACGCTGCATACTCAACACCCGTTATACTGATGCCGTAGCCTTCTTTAAGACGATCGGGAATATAGTAATCGACATCGGCTCCCAATTTGCTGAAGAACATGTAGAGTAATGCGGCGCCGGTAGTTCCATCAACATCATAATCTCCGTAAATCAAGATCTTCTCGTTTCGCTCAAGCGCTTTGGACACACGCTTCACCGCAGTCTCCATTCCATCCATCAAGAACGGATCGTGTTGATCTCCAAGTGAAGAATAGAAAAAGGATTTTGCTTTTTCAGGAGAATCGAAACCGCGCTGAGCAAGCAACTGCGCAATAATCGGCTTTATATTAAGTTGACGGGCGAGCTCATCAACAATTGTCTTATCTATCTCTTCCGACAACTTCCAATTATAATTCATTTAAAAAGCTTTCCGGCGTTTAAAATAAAAAACGGAGTGAGCCGGTAAGCCGAATTCTGTCTTCCCCGCAGAACGCGAGAGAGGCAGCCATTTATCTGTGCCCGACATTGCTGCCGAGCTATAGCGACCTACCCGGGAGTCAAGCGAGACTGGCAGCCTCGCATTCCGTCCCGATCTTGATCGGGACGGAAATTCCTCCCTTATTTGGTCTTGCTCCGCAGGGGGTTTACCTAGCTCCCGCCGCTCACGCAGCGAGACGGTGGGCTCTTGCCCCGCCTTTTCACCCTTACTCCGAAATCCCGACAAGTCGGGATTTCGGGGCGGTTTATTTTCTGTGGCACTTTCCGTCGGGTCGCCCCGCCCCGCTGTTAGCGGGCCTGCTGCCATGTGGAGTTCGGACTTTCCTCCCCGATTGTTATCGGGACGGCTGCCTGGCTCACTCCTAAACATCAAGTCCTGCTCCTTTTTTCGCTAATTTGTCTGCCGCTTTATTGAACTCTCTCGGAATATGTATTATGCTGAATTTGAAATTTGAGTTCTTGATCTTTTCGCGGATTTCTCTCACAAGCGTCTGCAAATCGCGGTTCTTTATTTTGTATAATCCATTCATTTGCGAAACAACAAGCTGGCTGTCCGACCTCACTTCAAGTTCGTCAGTGCCGAACTTATGTGCAAGCTCAACACTCCTCAACAACGCCAAATACTCAGCGCGGTTGTTGGTACCGTGACCGAGATGTTCGAAGTGCTCGACTAAAATTTTTCCTTCGCTATCCTGAAGAACTACGCCTAAACCGCTTGCACCCGGGTTGCCGAACGATGCTCCATCAATATTCGCGACCAATTTCATACATCGCGAGCCGTTTCCTCGACGATTTCGTTGGGAACTAGAATTCTTCCACAGTGGTCGCATGTAAAAAATTTTTCCATCTGCCGAAGATCAAGAAGTCTCTGTGGGGGGAGAACGTTGTAACATCCTCCGCAAGCGTTTCGACGAACCACCGGAACGATCGCTTTCCCTTTCGTCGCTTTTCTGATCATTTCGTATCTGGAGATAGTCTGCTTGTCTATTTTTTGCGCAAACTTTTCACGCTCTTTGACATACCTCTTTTCCTCGTCGTGTGTCAGTGAAACAAGCTCTTCCAGTTCCACCTTTTTCGAGGAATAAACTTTCTCTTCTTCTTCATATTCTTGCTTAAGTTTGTCGACATCGCGCGAAGAGACGACCTCTTTTGACTGAATGTTTTCCAGTTCCTTATGGAGTTCCTGAAGCTTCTCTTTCAAATTGTCAATTTGCTTACTGAGAGCATCATACTCGCGATTCGTCTTCACCTTTATGCGCATGTCGGTATATTTGTCAATTCTCTTTCTTACATCATCAAGTTCTTTGTCGATCTCTTTTTTTCGTACGACGGCTTTCTTCAAATAATCGTCGTTCTCTTTGATTTGGGTTTTTAGTAAAGTTATTTTCTTTTCGAGTTCATCAACCTCTGCCGGTAAATCACCGCGCTCCTCAAGCAAACCGTCCAACTTAAGGTCAACTTGTTGGAGCTGGTAGAGTGTCTTTAGTTTATCCTTGACAACCACCTTTGTCTCCTAAGTAAATTAAACAAAAACTGCATTTTCCTGTCGGCACTTGCTCATCCCAACAGCAACTTTATCATCAAACATTTCTTTTAACTTCTCATAAATCAATTCAGCAGCAAATTTCTCTGTACCACGATGCGTAGCGTCGACTAAAATTGTCGAATGCGATTGCGCTTCCCGGAAGTCGTGGTGCTTCACGTCTCCCGTAATGAAAACATCGGCGCCGCTTTTGACAGCGTCTCTGTAAAATGGAACCCCGGCGCCCGCACACAGCGCAACTCTCTTGACTTTCACATCGGGCAACTGAGATACTTTCAAAAATTTCAAATCGAGTAAGTCTTTTAATCCATCGAGAAACTTTCTTATTGCCACCGGCTCATCCAATTCGCCGATCGCACCGAAACCAAAATTCGGAGAATCGTTGAGAAGCGGGTAAATATCGTAAGCTACTTCCTCGTAAGGATGCGCATTCAACATTTCATTAAGAACTGTGGCGACAAGCGGCTTTTCCACGATCATTTCAAACCTTGCCTCATCGGTATTTTCCAGCTTGCCGGCAGAACCGATGAAAGGAAACGCCTTTTCATTTGGAAGAAAAGTGCCTTTGCCATCTGCTTCGAAGGAGCACTCAGAATAATTTCCAATCTTTCCTGCACCTCCGCGGGCCATTGCCCTTCTCACCTGCTCCAAATGCGAATGGGGAACAAAGACAACAATTTTGTAGAGCGTGTTCTTAAGCGGCGAAAGAAAACGTACCTCTTTTAATCCCAACCTTTCCGCGAGGTCAAAGTTCAAGCCGTCTCTCACAACATCGAGAGCAGTGTGAACGGCGAACACATTCACTCGATAGCGAGTGGCATCATAAACCGGATCCGGACGCGAACGGGAGGATGTGAAAGATTTAGCCGGCCGAAAGAGCGGCGTGTGATAAGTAACGACTAAATTTGAACCGGAACTGACAACTTCATCAAGAACGTCACTTTCCAATTCATATGCCGCTGTCATCTTCTCACATTCGTCATCGTAATTACCGGCAATCAATCCTACATTATCCTGCTCCGCTACCAATTCAATCGGGAGCTTCTCGTTAATTATCTTGACTACTTGTCGCAGATTCATTTATAAAAAAGCAAAAAAAAAAGTGTCCCACTCAACTCTGGAACACTTCATATATTCTGACTGACGTTGGAATTAATCTTTAAAAATTTCCTTGTCAGCAACTCGTCTTTTATTATCAACATTGTCCAAAAATTACTTAGAAAATATATCCAAGCGTCGCAATAAAAGCAAGTTAAATGCCACGCTTCGACCGCATTAAATCATTCCGCATTTTCATTCCCAACCTTTGCATTTTGCCGCTTTTGCAGATAAAATATGAATATGAAAAACTACGCAGTCATCACAGGCGCGTCAAGCGGAATTGGCCAAGCATTTGCCCGCGAATTCGCGAGGCGCGGAATTTCAACCATCATGGTCGCACGTTCAGAAGAAAAACTAAACCAACTTTCCGCTGAACTTGAATCGAAGTTTAACGCCGACGCAATAAGCTTTCCGATGGACCTCGCCGATCTTTCGAGCAGGAGTTCACTCGTCAAATTCTGCGCGACTAACAATTTGGAGATAGATTATTTAGTTAACTCGGCTGGCTACGGCTCGAATGGATTATTCCACAAATTGGACATTCAACGCGAGATGCGGATGGCGGAGCTTAATTGCCTGGCTCTGCAGGAATTGAATTACGAATTCGTGAAAGTATTTCTGAAAAAGAAAAGGGGAACAATAATCAATATCGCAAGTACTGCCGCATTCCAACCGGTACCATTCATGGCATCGTACGCCGCAACCAAATCTTTTGTGCTCAGCTTCAGACTCGCCCTCCACAGAGAGCTTAAAGGATCAGGCGTTAATGTAATGGCTGTATGTCCCGGACCAGTCGGCACAAATTTTTTCGACAACGCTGGCATAAAAAGCTCTCCCACTTTTCCCTCCATGCACACGCCTTCTTATGTAGTCAAGAAAGTATTTTGAAACTATAAGATGATTTCTCCGAATATTTTGCTGGGGACATATTCAATCGGCTACTTCCCTATGGCTGACAGCGACGGGAGCATTTCGTGGTATTCGCCCGATCCGCGCACCATCATCCCTCTCAATAACTACAACATACCGCGCTCGACTCAACAGCTCATCAAAAAGCAAATCTTCAAAATTGAAATCGATAAACAATTTGAGACTGTCATGAGAGGCTGTGCAAGCAGAGAGGAAACATGGATCAGCGAAGAGATTGTCGAAAGCTACATGGAACTCCACCGGCTTGGCTATGCGCACAGCGTTGAAAGCATAGACTCAGACGGACTTGCCGGCGGACTTTACGGCGTCGCTCTCGGCTCGGCTTTTTTCGGAGAATCCATGTTCAGTTATCGAAGCGGAAGTTCTAAAGTTGCCCTTGCCTTCCTTATCAACCATCTGAAAGAAAAAGGCTTCAATCTCCTCGACGTTCAGTACATCACTCCTCACCTGCAAATGTTCGGAGCGACAGAAATTCCGCGCAAGAAATACCTCGAGCTTCTCCGGAGCGCTATGGAAGAGAAAGTCGAATTTACGTGACTACTTCAGTCTATCTGAAAAATAAAATTTCTCTCCATTAATAATTCCCACCGCGCTTCCTTTGAATTTCCAACCTTTGAATCCGGTATTCCTGCTCTTTGATTTGAATTTATCCGGCTCAACCGTCCACTCGTAATTAGGGTCAATTATTGAAAGTTCGGCTCTTGCTCCGAGCCCGAACGCCGGGATAGGCAATCCAAGAATTTTTCGCGGATTAACTGAAAGCAGTTTTACGATTTCAAGAATTGTCAAAATCTTCTCGTGATAGAGTTTAGTCATGACGGCGCCGACTGTCGTTTCAAGTCCGATCATGCCAAACGGCGCGGCATCAAACTCGACTTCCTTTTCGTGCAGCGCATGCGGAGCATGGTCGCTTGCAATCGCATCCGCTGTCCCATTCTTCAAAGCTTCAATAAGAGCCTTGCAATCCTCTCTTGTTCGGAGCGGCGGATTCACTTTGTAGTCAGAATCGTAAGTTGAAAGTATGTTGTCATCAAGGAAAAGATGATGCGGAGTTACGTCGCAAGTGATTGGAAGCCCTCGCCGCTTTGCGTCTGAAACAACTTCGACGGATTGTGAAGTCGAGATGTGCGTCGCATGATATTTTCCGCCGAATGCCTCAAGCAGTTTTATGTCACGGATGAGAATCAGTTCTTCGGCAAGCCGGTGCTGAGTCTTCAGGCCGTATTTAATCGTCGCCGGACTTTCATTGGCGGACCCTGATTTAGTTAGGTCGCGATCTTCACAATGCTGAATCAGCGGTTTATTAAGCATAGATGAATATTCAAGCGCCAAACGCATCATTTGAGAGTTCGTTACCGCGGAACCGTCGTCGCTGAATGCCACTGCCCCGGCTTCAGCGAGATCTTTCATTTCTGAAAGTCGTTCACCTTTCCTTCCCTCGGTAATCGCCGCTATTTGATGAACACTGACCAATCCTGATTGCCTCGCGCGATCAAGTACATATTTCACAACGTCGGCGGAATCAACCACCGGATCAGTATTCGGCATCGCCGCTATGCCTGTGAAACCGCCGTTAGCAGCGGCAGCAATTCCGGAAGCGATGTCTTCTTTGAATTCCTGACCGGGCTCTCTCAAGTGCGTGTGCATATCGAACAAACCGGGAACGACAAATTTACCTCGCAGATTGATTTCGTAGTTGACAGGATTCCCGCCAAGCGGAGTGCCAATTTCCTGGATCATTCCATCGACGATGTGAATGTCAAACATTCCGTCGTAAGTGCCGGACGGATCAATGACCCTTGCGTTCTTCAAAAATATTTTCATGAGGTTTTAACTCCCGTTAAATATAAAACAGCCATTCTCACTGCAACTCCGTTTGTAACTTGATCAAGTATAAGCGAAGTATTTCCATCGGCGACATCCGCATCAAGTTCAACTCCGCGGTTTATCGGACCGGGATGCATGATCACGATGGACTTCTTCGCTTTCTCCAGACGCAGACGGTTAATTCCCCAGTAAAGCCTGTATTCCCGGATTGAAGGAAAATCTCCGCCAGCTTCTCTCTCCAACTGAATCCTTAGGACATTCAAGACATCAGCCCACTGAATTGCCTCATCAATATCGTAAAAGACCTTGACATCAAATTGTTCCAAATAATCCGGGATAAGAGTCTTCGGTCCGCATACAGCGACCTTTGCACCTAATTTCGTCAGACCAAAAATGTTTGACCGCGCGACTCTGCTATGAACAATGTCTCCAACGATGCAGACGTGAAGGTCTTTTAGATCGCCAAACTTTTCCCGCATTGTAAACATATCGAGCAGCCCTTGAGTAGGATGTTCGTTGATCCCATCGCCGGCGTTGATAACTGGGGATTTCAAGAATCTCGTTAGAAAATGCGCAGCTCCCGTCGATGAATGCCTGATCACTACAACATCGGTTTTCATCGCTTCGATGTTTCGCGCCGTGTCCTTTAGCGTCTCTCCTTTCGAAACGCTGCTGCCACTCGCTGCAAAGTTGACCACATCTGCGCTTAACCTGCGCTCTGCGAGCTCAAAAGATATTCTCGTACGTGTAGAACTTTCGAAGAACAGATTAACCACTGTTGTTCCCTGCAAAGTGGGGACTTTCTTTATCGGACGTTCCAGCACCTCGCGAAAGCTTCGTGCAGTGTCGAGTATCTCGACGATTTCGTCCGAAGTAAGGTCTCTAAGACCCAGCAAGTTCTTAATTCCCTGTGCCATCTTCCTCCACCAAAAGTATTTCGTCGGATCCGTCCACTTCAGTTAGACGTACTACGACAGATTCTTTAATTGCTGTTGGCAAATTCTTTCCGACATAATCCGCACTTATCGGAAGCTCGCGATGTCCCCTGTCAACGAGTACCGCAAGCTGAATTGTGTTCGGCCTTCCGATATCAATCAGCGCGTCGAGCGCCGAGCGAATTGTCCTTCCTGTGAAAAGGACATCGTCAACCAGAATCACGTTCCGGTCAGTTATGTCGAACGGAACTTCGGTCCTCTTCAGCTCAGGGAGCTTCAATTTTTGCCGGACATCGTCGCGATAGAGTGTTATGTCGAGCGTGCCAAGCGGAATGTCAACTTTTTCAATCTCCGAGATTTTTTCGGCTATTCTTTTTGCCAGGAAATCCCCCCGCGTTTTTATTCCGATGACACAAAGGTTAGCGGCACCTTTGTTGTGCTCGATGATTTCATGGGCAAGCCGTGTGATCGAACGCGCTATTTGTTGGGCATCCGCAATCTTAGATCTGACTCTCATGTTTACTCCAAGTGAGTTTTACAAAGAGCCTTTACGTGTGAGGTGAAGTTTACTGGCAGGGCCTTTTCCACCTCACAGGATGGACTTAAAGGCTTGATGAAGATAACAACCTCGCGCTTGGTTTCCAAGTCGAATCGCAAGCCTCGAAAATACTTTAACTTAGAGCAACGACAGCCCCTGTGGTTTCCTTGATTTTACCTCACATGGGGTTTATATTTCACCGAATTTTTCATCAAGGAGTTTAAGCAATTAAATGTTGAAAGCTGTGATAATGGCCGGCGGATTCGGTACGCGACTCCGTCCGCTTACGAGCAAGATTCCCAAACCGATGGTTCCAATCATGAACAAACCCATGATCGAACATATCGTACGGCTTCTTGTTAAACACGGCATAAATGAAATTGTAGTTTTAGTCTTTTATCATCCCAACGCCATAAAGAATTTTCTGAAAGACGGAAGCCAGTTCGGCGCTTCTATTCAATACGTCAAAGCTGACGCGGATTATGGTACAGCGGGAAGCGTACGCAACGCTTATGAACTGCTTCAAGACTCGCGCATACTTGTCATAAGCGGAGATGTCCTGACTGATTTTGACCTGAAGAAGGCGATAGAGTTCCACGAAAGCAGAAAATCGAAAGCCACCTTGGTACTCACCCGCGTCAACGACCCGCTTCAATTTGGTCTGGTGATTACCGAAAAGGACGGAAAGATCGTCAGGTTTCTCGAGAAGCCAACATGGGGAGAGGTTTTCAGCGACACGGTTAACACAGGAATCTACGTAATAGAACCAGACGTGCTCGAAATGGTGCCATACCGCGATGAATACGATTTCAGTAAAGAACTATTCCCTCAAATGCTGAAGCAGAAGATGCCTCTCTATGGTTATGCTGCCGAAGGATATTGGAGAGATGTTGGCAATCTCAATGAATACATTGAAGCTCAGCTCGATTGCCTTGACGGCAAAGTATCGGTAACAGTTGACGGCAAGCTTTTTAATTTCAACGGTGCCAAGATAATTGCGCCTTCCGATTTTCAATTTCCCCAGAGTCTATCTGCGAGAGGCACTGTCATAATTGGGAACAATGTTACACTCGGAGACGATGTCGAACTTGCCGACACGATTATCGGTGACAATTCCTCAATCGATTCATCTTCCAGCATTCACCGAAGCATACTGTGGGACAATGTTCACATCGGCTCTCGTTCAAAAATTACCGGCGATGTTATCGGAAGCAGCACCATTGTCAATGAGCAAGTAGAAATTGAAGAAAATGTTTTCATCAGCGACGATTGCATAATTGGAAAGCGCGCCCACATAAGACCAAACGTAAAACTTTGGCCGAAGAAAGTTCTCGATGCCGGAGCGACTTTGTCCCGAAGCCTTGTATGGGAAGACAAATGGCTCTCGGCAATTTTCACCGATGCAAGAGTAACAGGAACTTCTAATATCGAAATGAACCCCGAGTTCGCCGCAAAGTTAGGCGCATCGTTCGGTTCCCTTCTCGGTCCGGGAAAATATGCAGTATGCAGCAGAGATTCGGACACGGTCAGCAGGATGATAAATCGGGCGCTTATCGTCGGCTTCATGTCGTCAGGCACAAATGTTTATGATCTAAGGAGCGAACCGATACCAATCGTCAGACACGAGCTCCGAAGTGGAAAAGCTGCCGGCGGCGTGCACGTGCGCAAGAGTCCATTCGACCCCGATCTGACCGACATAATCTTTTTCGATGCAGACGGCAGAGACCTTTCCACGAGCAAGGCGCGAGCCGTTGAAAGACTTTTCTTCGGCGAAGAATATGCAAGAGCGCCCCACGATCAAGTTGGCGACATATATTTTCCTGAAAGAACGAATGAAAGCTACCGCGAAGATTTCATAAAAGCTCTTGATATCGAGGCGATTAGAAACAAGAAATTCAATATAGTTATAGACTACTCCCACGGTGTCGCCTCGACGCTCTTTCCGACCATTGTGGGATCATTAAACACGCGTGTCGTTGCTTTAAACG
Source organism: Bacteroidota bacterium (assembly GCA_023381615.1). Lineage (GTDB taxonomy): Bacteria > Bacteroidota > Ignavibacteria > Kryptoniales > JAKASW01 > JAKASW01. The sequence continues at coordinate 41,564 of JAMCQL010000032.1, read as the reverse complement.
CTTACCTCGATCCCAAAAGACTGACAAGAACACAAAGAGAGGTAGATAACGACCTAAAGCAGCTTGAAGACATTGTAAAATCTCTTAACTACGATTTTGGTTTCATGTTCGATGCAGGCGCCGAGAAAATTTTCGTGGTCAACGAGCATGGAAAATTTGTTGATGAAGATCGGCTTCTTTCGTTGATCACAAAACTATTTGCAATGGCGGAACCTGAAGCAAAACGCATCGCCGTTCCATTCTCCGCGTCGCGCGAGATCGATCTCATAGCGGCAGAACACCGATTGGAGGTTGTGAGGACCAAAGCAACACATCAAGCTCTTATGAACGCGGCATACGAAGGAAATTTCGATTTTGTTGGAGGCACAAAAGGCGGCTTTATTTTCCCAAAGTTTTTGTTTGCGAGCGACGCGATGTTTTCGGTCGCTAAAATCCTTGAGATGTCCTCAAAAACTCAAATGACAGTTTCTGAACTCGACCGCATGATCCCAAAGCTTCACATGGTCAAGAAAAATCTCGACTGTCCATGGAGCGAAAAAGGAAGCCTAATGAGGAGACTCATTGAAACCACGCAGACTCAGAAGCGGGAGACGATCGACGGTATTAAAGTCCATTACGAAGATGGAACATGGATACATTTGCTTCCTGACAAAGAAAGACCTTTGTTCCACATCAACGCTGAATCTGAGAGCAAAGAACTCGCCCAATCCACTGCGGACGACTTCGAATCAAGAATAGTGAACTGGCTTTCCGATTGGGCAGGCGGAAACAGAGAGGAGAAGAAGTGATTCGAAATTTCCATCAGACCGGTCACTGCCTGCCCCTGCTGCATACTTAACTGTCTGTAAATTCCCAACAAAAGTTCCTACAACAAAAGGGAGAAACTCAAGAAATGAAAATTAGCGACATACTTCAAGATGAATTTGTGTCGACAAAATTGCCTGGCAAAACAAAGGAAGAAGTCCTCAACTCAATAGTCGATTTGTTGAGAAGTTCAAAGAAGATAAAAGACTTGGAAAAAGTTCGCGAGGCAATTTTCGAGCGCGAGAAGATAATGTCAACCGGTGTGGGAAAAGGATTCGCCATTCCCCATGGTAAAACCGATGCTGTAAATGACATCGTGGCGGCATTTGCCGTATCAAGTGAGCCGGTGGATTTCCAGTCGCTTGACGGCGAACCTGTCCGGCTTCTTTTCCTGCTTGTCGGGCGAGACAACATGGTAGGTCCGCACATAAAGCTTTTGAGCAGAATTTCACGGCTCATGAACAAAGATGAATTTCGCAAGAAACTCCTCGCCGCAAAGACCCCTGCAGAAATCGTTCAGTTTTTCAAAGAAGAAGAAACGAGCTACTTCGACATCTGATCTCAATGTCAAATAAGAAACCCCCGAAGGTACATCGAGCAGATTCCAAAGTTGAATTCAAACTCTTAATCGAGCGCTTTGAAGATCCGCTTGCTAAGCGTGCTGGTGTCGTGTTCCTGTTTCGAACTTCGGAAGAATTCCGGAATTTTGTCTACGAGCTGGTAGTCAACAGCAGGAGAGAAGAAAATAAAATCTTCTTCAACATTGTCGGGCTTAGAACGCCAATGTCCGATTTCCCCCGCCCCGGACCGGCAGTATGCATATGCGAAGTCGAGAATCTTGAGCCGGGAGAATATACTATAGTGATCGACAGACGCGGTAAGCAGGTAAACCAATTCAAGATTTCAATCAAGAGAGAAATAAAAGTCTTGCGCGCAGCACGAGAAGGAAGATTCATAGAGGTAGTTACGAAACACTCTGAATGGTCTTCCGAAGGAGAATAAGTTAGATGTGTCACAACACCGTTTTTCCCATCTTATTCAAAATCGGTCCACTCGATGTCTACAGCTACGGTTTGATGATGGGGATCGGATTCCTCGTCGCCAATTACGTCGCCGTCAAGGAATTCAGGCGGAAAGGATTTGATCCGAACTTCGCAAACGAAGTAACCATTATAGCGGTTATCTTTGGAATAGCCGGCTCGAAGATACTCTCACTGATAGAGAACTGGGGCGACTTTCTCAAAGATCCAATTGGAATGGCTTTCTCGCCGGGCGGCTTAACGTGGTACGGTGGATTCATCCTCGCGGCTTTAGTAATCCTCTGGGATGTGCGCAGAAAGGGCTACAAGTTTATGGCGGTGGCGGATGCGCTCGCGCCTGCGCTGATCTTAGGGTATGGAGTTGCCAGACTCGGATGTCATTTCTCCGGAGACGGAGATTACGGCATCCCGACAAATCTGCCGTGGGGCGTTGACTACTCGAAAGGAATTGTACCGCCGTCCGTGGCTTTCAGAGACTTTCCAGAAATTGCCGATAAGTATCCTCACGGGATCGTTCCGGACAATACTCCGCTCCATCCGACGCCTGTTTATGAATTTATCGCCGCAGTTATAATTTTTTACATCTTGTGGAGAATCAGGAAGAAGATTAAACCCGACGGTAAACTTTTTATGATCTATCTAGTACTTGCAGGACTCGAAAGATTTCTCGTCGAGTTCTTGAGAATAAATCCGCGACTTCTCTTTGGCTTAAGCGAGGCCCAATTGGTTTCCATTGTGCTTATAATCGTCGGCATCGGCGGTCTTGCTTATTATAGAAAGAAGTCCGAACCGGCAAAAACATGACAAAGGTTCTTCTCTACAAGAAAGAAGATTGTCATCTCTGCGATGAGGCCGAAAGCATTCTCGAGAAGTTGAGGCGGGAAAAGAAATTCTTTCTGGAACGAATCACACTTGAACCAAATACCGACTTGTTCGAGCGATTTGGAAACAAGGTGCCCGTGGTATTTATCAACGACAAATTAGTGTTTGAATTCAAACTCGATGAGCAGGCATTCTTGAGAAAGCTTGCTGAGCTTGAGTAACTTTTTTCAAGATTTTGGCCGCTGATGCTACGCAAAACTCAAAATTCTAATGTCGAAATCCTAAACAAATCCAAATTTCAAAATTCAAATGTAAAATCTTTCCATAAAACCCTTTTTTTTCACTGTTTTGAACATTGGAGTTTTGAGATTGTTTAGAGTTTCGGATTTAGAATTTAGAATTTTTACACTTGTGCGTAATATGAGTTAATCACACATCTAATTAAATTTCATTTAGCCTGATCCACGTTGAAAGCTTGAGGATATTCATTGACTGAAGAAAAAATTATCGGACGGAATGCGGTCGCAGAAGCGTTAAAGAGCGGTTCGAATATTTCTAAGATTTATGTTCTCTATTCCGCACACGGTGGCAGCCTTAACGAGATCTATACGCTTGCTAAACGGCAAGGCATCCCGCTTGCGCGCGTTGACTCGAAACAATTCGGAGAACTCACATCAAGCCTCTCACGCGACGAGTCTGCTCAAGGAATTGTCGCGACCATGAGCAAAATAAAATTTGAGACCATTGAATCGATCGTTGATGCCGTCTCCCAAAATCAGTTCCCTTTTCTTTTGCTCCTCGACCGCATCCAGGATCCGCAAAATTTTGGAGCCATACTCCGCACTGCCGCATTTTTCAAGGTGGACGGCGTCATAATCTCGAAGGATGAACAGGCACCTGTAAATGAGACTGTCATCAAAGCCTCCGCGGGCGGCGCTTTTCATGTCAAGATTGCGCGCGAGGGCAATCTTCATCAGGTTGCAACGTATCTGAAAGAAAAAGGCTACTGGATTGCAACGAGCGCCGTCAAGGCGCCGCTCTCGATGTCTGAACTTGATTTCAAAGTGCCGCTCGCCGTCATAATCGGAAATGAAGGAAGCGGTGTAAAACGGCTCTTGCGTGAAAAGTCGGACATGACTTTCTCTATCCCGCAAATAGGTAAAGTCGACTCTCTAAATGTTTCAGTCGCAACAGGAATTATCTGTCACGAAATTTTACGCCAAAGAGGAATCGTAAAATGAAAAGGCTTTCTGTAAATATTGATCATGTCGCAACGCTGCGGCAAGCTCGCGGTGAAAACGAGCCCGATCCGGTCACGGCGGCGCATCTCGCTGAACTTGCCGGAGCGATTGGGATAGTTTCTCATCTTCGCGAAGACCGAAGACACATTCAGGACAACGACGTTTATCTCCTCCGCCGCACGTTGAAAACAAAACTGGACCTCGAGATGGCGGCAACCGAAGAAATTATAAAAATCGCGCTTGATGTTGTACCGGATCTTGTCACCCTCGTGCCGGAAAAGAGACAGGAATTGACAACTGAAGGCGGCCTCGATGTCGCTTCTCAGGTTTCATATCTGAAAGAAGTAACGAAAAGATTTCATGATAAGAATATCTTGGTGAGCCTCTTCGTCAATCCGAATGAAAATCAAATCAAATCTGCGAACAAAGCCGGCGCAGATTTCGTGGAGCTCCATACCGGCGAGTATGCAAACGCAAAAGGCAAAGACATTGAGAAAGAGCTGGCTCGGCTCAAGAAAGCTGCAAAGTTCGCCCACAAGTTAAACTTGAAAGTTAATGCGGGACACGGACTCAATTACAGGAATCTCAAACCCGTCGCTCAGATCGAGGAGATTGAGGAATTTAGTATTGGACATGCTCTCATTTCTCACGCGCTTTATGTGGGAATGGAGAGAGCAGTAAAAGAAATGATCCAAATACTCAGTGAGAGTGCGGCTTGAAAAAAAGCAAATCTACACAGGCGATCCACGGCAGAAAAGATAAGAGTTATCGCGCCGCCAATTACCCGATATACCAGAGCACAACCTTTGCCGTCGAAAAGAGCGACAACTACGAAAAGTTCATAGGCGATGAAGAAGAATTTTACATTTACTCACGATATTCAAATCCTACCGTTAGAAATGCCGAAGAAAAATTAGCTTCGCTCGAAAATACAGAAGACGCAATTCTCTTTTCCAGCGGCATGGCTGCAATCACCACTGCCATTCTCTCTTTTGCCCAGAAAGGCGATACCATCGTTGCACTACGGCACTTGTACGGAATGACGTACAGATTCCTCCGCGACATCGCTCCGAAATTCGGAATTGATGTCCACTTCGTAAACGAAGCCGAACTTTACGAAATGAACAAACTTTATCCGAATGCAAAGCTTGTATACTTCGAGACTCCAATAAATCCGACTACCGATTGTGTTTCAATTGCAAAGACGGCTGCCGCTGCGAAGAAAATCGGCGCACTAACCATCATGGATAACACTTTTGCTTCGCCGATTAATCAGAATCCCATCGACTTTGGCGTTGACATCGTGGTACACAGCGCCACGAAATACATCGGCGGACACAGCGACATCATGGCTGGCGCGGTTGTATCGTCAAAGCAACTCACAAAGAGCGTCCGCGAAACAATGAAAGCCTTCGGCGGATGCATCAATCCGATTGATGCTTACATGATCGACCGCAGTTTGAAAACGCTGAAAGTTCGAGTTGAACAGCAAAACCGAACAGCGCAAAGGCTTGCCGAATTCTTCATGCGCCAAAAGAAAGTAAGCAGAGTTTTTTATCCCGGTATTCCCTCTTCGCGGAGCTACAAAATCGCCAAACGCCAGATGCATGGCTTCGGCGGAATGGTTTGTATTGAGCTGGCCGATCTTGACTCAGCCAAGAAGTTTTGCGACAGTCTGGAAATAGCGCTGAATGCAACAAGCTTAGGCGGAGTCGAGTCGCTCGTCAGCATACCTGTCCTCACTAGTCACATCAAGATGAGCCCGGAAGAATTGAGTGCCGCAGGGGTTTCTGAGGGAATGATCAGAATTTCGGTGGGGTTGGAAGACGTCGAAGATCTTGTGCTTGACTTTCGTCAGGCAATCGCCAAAATTTAATTATGCTAAAGAAATCGGAAGATAAACAGATCAAGGTGTTCAGCACCTATATCCAATCGGAAATCATCGCCGCAAAGATGGCTCTCGAGCACGAAGGCATCGAATTCTTTACCCAAAACGAGGATTTCGCTTCATTATATCCCACCCCAGGTGTCGGAGATGTAGATTTCTTCGTCTACGAGGCCGATTTCAAAAAAGCGCGGGCTGCACTATCACTTCTCATAAAAGGAAGCATGGAGTAACACCCGACGAACCCTGGGCGTGTAAAATTATTTCAGGTTCCTCTGCAAATTGAAATGAAGTCTCAGTGCGCTCGCATAGTTCGCCGAGTACATCCCCAGTTTATCAACTGACCCTGCAAATGCCTTCAGGGTTTTGTCCGCAATTTCGAAGTACTTCCTATTTTCAGTGGCAACAAAAAGGCGGTCGAAGAAAATAGCCGCGCAGGAATTTCCTGAAGGTGTTGGCGAGTCCTCTATCGGTTTCTTCTGAGTAGAAAGCATTCCTTCAGCCTTGCTGTTGGAAGACCTGTCGAAGAATCCGCCGGCAGTCTTATCTTCGAATTCTTCCTGCAGTACTTGCGCGATTTTCTCGGCAGAGTCGAGATAACGATCGTTTCTCATGACGTCGAATAAGTCGAGCAATGAAATTCCGAAATAGACTTGGTCGCCCAACAATCCCTCGTAGAGCACTGAGTGCCCGGAAAAAGCGTGTGCTACTTCCCCGTCACTGTCGACCATGTTATCGAGAATAAACTCGGCTGCTCTTTCTGCTGACTGGAGAAACTTCCGGGTTTTCAAAACAAGAGAGGCGTCGACAAGTGCACTGATTGCCAAACCGTTTCTGTCTGCAAGAACTGTCTTGTCGATAAACGGCGTCTTCCTCTTATTTCGAGATTCAAACATTTTCTTTTTTGCGCCGGCAGCTAATTTCTCTACATCCTCTAAAGATTTCCCAATATTCTTTGCTATGTCAGCTTCTGAGACCGCAACTCGCAAAACATTTCTTTCGGGAAATTCACGCGTGTCGTTTGGCATCTCGCGGATATCGAAATAGAGTTCGACAACTTTTGCCTCATCATCCGTCAGCGTGCTTTCGATCTCCTCTTTCGTCCATGTCCAGTAACTGCCATCATCATAAGGACCGACGTCGGCATCCTGATGTGCGTAGAAGGCTCCTTCGCTGGACTGCATATTCCCAGCAATCCACTCGGCTGTCTCAGAAGCGATTCGGGAATAAGAAACTTTGGGGATCGTCTCAAATGCGCGCAGGTACATTTTCAGCATGAGAGCATTATCATAAAGCATTTTTTCGAAATGAGGAACGTGCCAATATCTATCCACGGAGTACCGATGGAATCCTCCGCCGATTTGATCGTAGATCCCGCCTTTCGCCATGTTGTCTAAAGTAAGCTGAACAATCTCATTCACCGCCGGATCGTTGAGTGGGAGCGATTCTCCCGTCAGAAGCTGGAGAGCTGTGGCATTGAAAAATTTCGGTGCGCTTCCAAATCCTCCGAACTCTTTATCGAATTTCAAGCGTGCATCGTCTATTACAAGCTTAATGGTCTGTTCACTCAATTCACCCGCTTGCGAAGCTCTCTTTTCATATTCTTTCAACTGCTGGAATATTTCTTCGGCGCTTTTTATCACGTCATCTTTTCTTTTTGCGTAAACCTCAACAATTTGCGGCAGGAGGGAGAGCAAACCGGGTCTTCCCTGCAAATCCCGCTTAGGAAAATACGTGCCTCCGTAAAAGACTTTTCCATCCGGAGTGAGAAATCCCGTCAATGGCCAGCCGCCTGTTCCGGTTATGGCGCCTATTGCAGTCTGATAGCGTGCGTCAACATCCGGCATCTGGTCACGATCCACTTTTACCGGAACGAAATATTTATTGATGATCTCTGCGACCTCGGAATCCGTATACGACTCGTTATCCATCACGTGGCACCAATGACACCAGACAGCGCCGATATCGAGGAGTATCGGGCGATCGAGTTCACGCGCAATTCTAAAAGCTTCATCTGAAAATACTTGCCAGTGAACAGGCTGGCTGGCGGCTTCGCGCAAATACGGACTCTCGCTTTGTCCCAGTTTATTTATTAACTCTGTTTTCATAAACTTCCAATCATCTCCTAAAATCGAAAGCTCCACAGCACGTTAAGGAACTTCTACATCTCCTCGCCCTCGATAGAAAGGAGAAATGCTGTCAGATTAGTGAGTTTTGTTTGGGCTAAAGCCCATATAACAGCTTACTTATTCAAACCCCAAACTGAAGTTCGGGGCTATTTCTTTTAAACCATGCAATAGCCCCGACATTTATGTCGGGGAACACCGATTAAAACTCCATTTGGACTTTAGTCCACACTCTTAACCTCACAGCATTGGGATAAAGGGGAGAGTAATAAACAAAAATCACCCCTCTCCTCCCTTTCCCCCTCGATGGGAAGGGGATTTCTTTAAAGACGTTGCGAGCAGTCCCTCCTGATAAACACAAGACAGAATGCGACAGAACGCTATCACGACGCGGCGGGGCGTTTTCTTTTCGCGTTCCAGAAAATTATAACGCCGACCGCCACAAAAGCCAAAGAACCGCCGAGCGTTTTTGACACAAACAAAACCGGATTTCCGCCGGCTTCTGGTGGAATCAAAGCAAGCACAATTGCCGCAATTGTGGTAATCCCGCCCACTGCGCCTGCAACAATCTTGAACGACTTTGTGCTTCTGCGACTGGCGCCGGATTCCCTTCTGATGACCTTGATCGATGCAAGAAAGATGTAGACGTATGGGATGAAATAAACGATAATTGTCGCATCTACAAGAACGAGATATGCCTGCTCGGCTGTCGCACCGATAAAGCTCATTAGAAGAAAGACTGTTGCGATGATTCCCTGAAAGATGATCGCGATATGAGGCGTTTTCCATTTCGGATGGATTGTACCGAATTTGCTCGGCAGGTAATTATCGATGCCGGTAACAAAGAGAATTCTCGCGCTTCCGGCAAGCCAAGCTCCCGCGCCTCCGATTCCCGCTAAAGTAATTAGAAATGCGCTGATGTTCGTCAGATATTTTGTGCCGGTCTTCAGTTCTAATCCATGTATCGACTGGACCAAGCCCGTCACAAAATTGACATCCTTTGATGAAAGTCCAATCAAAAGCGAGACAGTGCCAACCAGGTACACGAATACTATCGCGATTCCGGAGAGATATGTCGCCTTCGGAATCGTCTTCTCGGCATCAATGATCTCGCCGGACATCACCGCCGCGAGCTCGAGGCCTGCGAGCGCAAAACACATCGATGACCAGAACGACAGTGTTCCATAATCAAATTTCGTTGGAAGAATACTTGTGAAAGTGAAATGCGTTTCCGACTTTCCAAAATAAACGATAACTCCCGCGAGCGCAGCAATGACGAGGATAGGAACGAACGTACCAATTGCGCCGATGTTTTGAACCCATTTCCCAATTTTCACGCCGACGACATTAAAGCCGATGGCGATCCACAACACAACCAAACTCACAGTTGCAATGAAAACCTTATTCGATGCCAAACCGGATGTTCCCGGTATGATGAATGCCGCGATGGCAGCAACGGAGATCAGAAGAGAAGGATAATAGACAAGATTGTTCGACCAATAGCACCATCCCGCGACGAAACCGTGAAAATCACCAAACTCAACTTTTGCCCATTCGTAGACTCCGCCTTCGACAGGATATTTCTTGCTCAGGTAAATAACGGCGACCGCCTGTGGAATGAAAAATAAAATCAGCGCAAGTATCCACAGTGAGATTGAACTCGGTCCCGTCGCTGCGGCGAGAGAGATCCATCTAATGCCTACGATGGCGACAACGTTGAAGAGAACAATGTCTCTGACTTTTAACGCGCGGATTAGTTCTGTCATCCTAAAACCACTCTCTTATTTATAAGTGAAAATGCTCAATCGAGTATTTCAATACGCATCTTTTCGCTTCTAATCCTTATAAGTCTTTCAATATCCCGGTAGTTGCTTCATAAACTATTTGTGGACTCAACTTTTCCATGCACAGGACAGGACGTATATTTTTGCAGATATCCCATTGCTTGGGTTTAGGGTATCTACGAACGCATCCAATACAAGGCAAATCAACCCGAACAAACTTAGATTTTCCGGAAGCATCGAATGGCCCAGTATCGCTCGGATCGTTTGACCCGCACAGCATTACCACAGGTGTCCCGACCGCGTTTGCCAGATGCAAGGTGCCAGTATCAGGTCCAATAACAATTTTAGAAATTTTCAGGACCCCCAGCAACTGTCTCAGGTTTGTCTTTCCTATAATGGACACCGATGGATATTTCATTTGGGCTATGATTTTCTCAACCAGATTACGGTCCTGCTCGACACCGGTGAAAACAATTCTTACTTTTTTATTTTGGATCAGTGAATCTGCTAATTCCGAATAATACTCCGGCACCCATTCTCTCTCCGATTGTTTTCCACTACAACCGGGATGCATACACACTATCGGGTCACGGTTAGTCAACCCGTTCGCCTTCAATAGATTCTCTGATTCCTTCAGCTCTTCCTCTGAAATTACTAAATGTGTCGCAACTGGAAGCGTGGAACCCGTCCAGGACTGAACGGCCTCTATTTCCGCCAAGACCGCATGAACCCCTTGTGGCCGGCGTACAGAAAAATCTAGCAAGAAGCTCAACTTATTCTCAAATCCGACAAGGAACTTTGCCATCACAAGCTTTGCCATAAGAACATAATGTGAATTCACTTCCTGAACGATCGCAATATCGTATTGAAATTTGCGAAGGCTAAAGAAAAACTTGGCGTGCTCTTTAACTGAGTATTTATCGGGTATATAGAAAACAGCGTTTATGTGGGAATAATTTTTTAGAAGCAGAACGCTCTTGAAACTTGTGGCGACATCCAATCTTGCATTCGGAAAACTTTCATGCAATCTTTCAAATACAGGAGTCACAAATACAGTATCTCCAATTAGTCCATTCCGTATCACCAAAATACGCTTAACATTATTCGGGTTTTCTACGAATTGCAGAAATCTATCCTGTCTTGATGCCGCCATTACTCCGCATGAACTTTAATCATTGAATTGCATTTCGTACAGTTTTTTGTAAATCCCACCTCTCTGGCGAACAAGTTCTTGATGTTTTCCCTGTTGAACAATTTTCCCACCATCAACCACAATTATTCTGTCCGCATTTTTTATCGTAGACAATCTATGCGCAATTACAATAGAAGTTCTGTTTTTCATCAGTCTTTCGATCGCTTCCTGCACAAGCATTTCAGACTCCGAATCAAGCGCAGAAGTAGCTTCATCGAAAATCATTATCGGCGGATTTTTCAGAAGGGCACGCGCAATCGAAATGCGCTGCCGCTGACCACCCGAAAGCTTTGTGCCTCGCTCACCGATAACAGAGTCGTATCCCTGCGGAAGCTGCATTATAAAATCGTGCGCGTTGCCGGCTTTTGCCGCTTCAATAATTTTCTCCGATGGGCAATCGGTCAACCCGTAAGCAATGTTGCTTCGAACAGTATCATTGAAAAGAATCGTCTCTTGTGAAACTATTCCAATCAAAGCTCTCAGACTCGGTATCCTGACAGTTTTCAGATCAACGCCATCAATGAAAATCGCCCCTTGAGTTGGATCATAAAACCGGGGTATTAAATCAATCAATGTCGATTTCCCGCCGCCCGACGGTCCGACTATCGCAAGAATTTCTCCTTTGTAGACTGAGAAGCTTACGTTCTTAAGTACATAAGCTCCATCTGCTGTTCTGGTTCTTCCTATTCGTGTTTGCGGATAGCTGAACCAGACATTTTCAAATCTAATTTCCTCCTTGAAATCCTTGAGCTCAACGGCATTCGGTGGTTCAGGCAGCTTGCCTTCTTCATCCAAAACATCAAATATCCGTTTGCCCGCGGCGGCTGACTCCTGTACCCTGTTGCTCACCGTCGTCAGTTCTTTTACCGGCGGCATGATCTGAAAGATTGCAAAGAGAAATCCCATGAACTCGCTCGGTGAGAGCATGCCTGACTGAAGCACCTGCATACCGCCATAGTAGATAATTATCCCACCGGCAAGTACAGAAAGGAACTCGGTGATGGGCGAAGCCAAATTCCTGATCTGTGTAATCTTTAAAATCGATCTGAAATAATTCTGTGTGTGCTTCTTGAACTTGTTGATCTCGAAATCTTCCATTCCGAATGCTCGAACAATTTTCATACCACTTATTGTTTCATGAAGCACCGATGTTATGTCAGCCATCCGCTGCTGCGATATATCGCTCTCCTTGTAAAGCTTCATACCTATTCGGCTTATAATCAGAAGCGCAAATGGCATAACGACAAACGCTATTAACGTGAGTTTCCAGCTAAGCGACAAAGCAATTCCGAGGAAGACTATTATCATTAGCGGATCGCGAATCATTGTAACAAAACTTGCCGAGATGCCGCTGTTGATAACATTAACATCATTGGTAATTCTTGAAATCAACGTACCGGTTCGCTCGTTGGTAAAGTATCCGATTGAAAGCTCTTGAAGCTTTTTGTAAAGGTCGTTTCTGATGTCTCTCATCAAACCCTGTTCGACAAAAGCCATCAAGTAAGATTGCGCATAACCAAACACGTTCTTCAGGAAGAATGCAGCGACAATTATGAAACATATTTTGAACAGCGCTTCGGACTTGGTTCCTGCGAACACAAAATTATTGAAAAAGTTTGCTGCGTCCGCCCTCAACTGGTCGAGGAAACTCGCAGACGCCGGAACAGCCAACGGCTGGGGTTTACCTTGATTAAAAAGAGTGTCGAGAAGAGGAATTGTTAAATAAATTGATGCGCCTGAAAATATAGAATAGAAAACAGTCGATACAATTGAACCGGAAAGAAACCGCTTATATGGTCTCACAAATTGCAAAAGCCGGAGATAGATTCCGAATGAACTATTTTTTTTCTCTGACATTCTGCATTTCCCATATTTTTATGTAAACTTGTGTCTTGGTCATCGAGTGAATCAGTGAGACCATCAAGCCGTGCACGCCGTCAGTAAAACCGCGTCGCAAAATAAAATGGTGAAAGAAAGCCCAGATAGGTTCGACAAAAATATGAAAACCGTTTGCGCGAATTCGCTTCGATTTCTCGATTGCTTCGAGAGTTGAATATTCGTTTATCTTTGTCAGGGTGCCCCATATCGTCGTGTGCGTGTAATGAATTAGTTCGCTTTTCAGATAACCTTTCTTGCCGTCAACTACAAATCCTTCATGCACCTGCCTGTCTGTAAGAGTTGTCTTCGATTTCTTGAAAAGTCGAAGTTGATAATCGGGCGACCAGCCGCAGCTCCGGATCACCTTGTTTAGAAAATAGTTCCGACGCGGAAGGTAAAAGCCATCATCTTTTGAAAAATCAAGCTTGAAAATTTCTTCCTGAAGTTCCGGTGAAACCCGCTCATCGGCATCGAGGCTAAGAACCCATTCATTGCTTGCCTTCTGTAATGAAAAATTTTTCTGCGAGGTGTAGCCACCCCACTTTTTGACAAACACTTTGTCGGTGAACCGCCTGGCAATTTCCACTGTTCTGTCCGTGCTTTCGGAATCGACGACAACGATTTCGTCAGCCCATCGGACGCTTTCCAGGCATTCCGCCATGTTCTTTTCTTCGTTGCCGGCGATGATTATCACGGAAATCTTTTGCATCACTTGACCACGAAACTTATCAGCCTGTTCCGGACAACGATGGCTTTAAGAATTTCTTTACCGTCTAAGTACTTCTTTACGTTTGGCTCCGCCAGCGAAATAGACTTCACTTCTTCGTCGCTCGAATTTACCGGCACAGTGAGTCTCGCCCGCACCTTCCCGTTTATTTGAACAACCAATGTTACACTCTCTTCTTCGATGGCGTAGAGATCGTACTTCACCCACTTTGCGGATGCAAAGATCGAAGTTTCACCGCCTCTCATCTCGTTGAGTTCCTCCGCCAAGTGCGGTGCGAAAGGAGCGAGAATGATGTTAAAGCTCTGCAGGACGTAGTTTTGAACTTCACGTCCTACTTCGCCGCCTGCCGCGATTTGCGTGTAGTCGTTCATGAATTCCATCAAAGCTGCAATTGCAGTGTTGAACCTGAATTGTTCCAAATCTTCGGTAACCTTCTTTATGAGTTGGTTCAGTCTTCGATAAACTTTGCGTTCGCTCTCATTAAGACTTTCGATTTTGAATTCTGTTTTGCTTTGTACCGCAGCGCCTTTGCTGCTTTCAAACAACTCATAGACCTTGTTTAGAAATCTGAAGACGCCGGTAATTCCACGGTCGCTCCAATCGCCGCCTTCATCGTAGGGACCCATGAACATCAGAAACATTCTGAACGTATCCCCGCCATAGCCGTTGACAAACTGGTCTGGATTGACAACGTTTCCGCGCGACTTTGACATTTTTGCGCCTTGGTTGGTGATCGTCCCCTGGTGAACGAGACTCTGGAAAGGTTCATCGAAAGACAGCCAACCGGCATCTTGCAGCGCTTTCACAACAAAGCGAGCGTAAAGCAAATGCATGGTTGCGTGCTCGGCGCCGCCGACATACTTATCGACAGGCAGCCACTTCTCGACTAATTTTTTGTCGAACGCCGCCGAATCAAGATGAGGAGAAAGATAGCGGAGAAAATACCATGATGAATCCACGAAAGTATCCATCGTGTCAACATCTCGCTTGGCAGGCTTTCCGCACTTTGGACAAGCTGTGTTCACAAACTTTTCGCTTCTCGCAAGAGGCGACTCCCCGCTCGGTCTGAACTCAACGTCGTAAGGAAGCAAAACAGGCAAGTCTTTTTCAGGCACTGGAACTTCGCCGCAAGATTCGCAGTGGATAATTGGAATCGGTGCTCCCCAATACCGCTGGCGTGACAGCAGCCAATCACGAAGTCTGTAATTCACTTTTCTTCTGCCGGCCCCCGTCTTCTGAAGTTCATCGGCAATACCGTTCCACACTTTTTCGCTCTCTTGTCCGGTAAAATTACCGCTGTTCACGGCAACACCATCGTCAACGTAAGCCGCGAGAAGCGGCTCCGCAGCGACAGTATTGGAACCCGTCGCTACTTTGGGCTGAACCACAATCCTGATCGGCAGTTTATACTTTGTCGCAAATTCGAAATCGCGTTCGTCGTGCGCAGGCACTGCCATCACTGCCCCAGTTCCATAAGTCGATAGTACATAGTCCGCAATCCAAATTGGGATTTTCTCGCCGTTAATCGGATTGATAGCAAAAGCACCGGTCGGAATACCCGTCTTTTCCTTCGTCGTCGAGGTTCGCTCTATCTCATTCTCATGAGCAACGAATTCCACATACTCATCAACCCTCGACTTGAATTCCGGTTTCGTAATTTCTTGTACCAGCGGATGTTCGGGCGCTAGAACGGCATACGTCGCGCCAAACAAAGTGTCCGGTCGAGTCGTAAAAACCGAAATTTTGAATTGTGAGTTTTGAATTTTGAATTGTATCTCGACGCCCTCGCTTCTTCCGATCCAGTTACGCTGCATTAGCTTCGTGCGTTCAGGCCAGTCGATGCGTTCGAGACCTTCCAAAAGTTTGTCGGCATAGGCTGTAATCTTAAAGAACCATTGGGTCATCGCTTTGCGAATGACCGGCGTTCCACAGCGCTCGCAAAGTCCATCGACAACTTGCTCGTTGGCAAGAACGGTTTGGTCTTTCGGGCACCAGTTTACCGGCGCATTCGTTCGATATGCCAAACCCTTTTTGTAAAGCTGCAGGAAAACCCATTGGGTCCATTTGTAATATTCGGGTTTAGAAGTATCGACTTCATAATCGAAGTCGTACATCGCTCCCATCGTCTTGAGCTGCTCACGGATGACGGAAATATTCCTGTCTGTGCTGTCCTGCGGATGAACTCCGGTTTTGATTGCATAATTCTCAGCCGGCAAACCGAATGCGTCGTATCCCATCGGCTCAAACACATCGAAACCGTTTAGGCGCTTAAACCGAGCCCACGTGTCGGTCGGTCCGAAATTGTACCAGTGTCCGATATGCAGTTTGTCGGCGCTTGGATAAAGAAACATTACGAGACAGTAAAGCTTCTCCTTCGCATTGTTCAAGTCGACACGATAGACTTTTTTCTCTTCCCAAAACTTTTGCCATTTCTTTTCAATCGAAGTGAAGTCGTATTTCATTTTATTTCTGCTGTGACTTTTCTGTGATTTAATAATTTTCTCAAAGGCATATTGCTCTTGAAACGCATGCAAGAACGAATCTCTTCAGGAGTTTTTCCTTCTGACATCAGCCGAACGGCGCAGTAAGTCCGGAGCGAATCGAGTCTCAATGATTTTTCCTCATCAAACTTCAGATGCTTTTGCATCGCCGCGCGCGCTCCGCGAAAAGAGAGTCTGACATCCAAAGCTCTGCCGGCGCGAACTGTTCCGAACAAAGGGTCATCGGCCGCAACCCGACCGCGCGAATCTATGTAATCGAACAAAGCGGTTCGAGCAAAATCTGTGAGCCTAATTATTTCAGACTCTCCTCGCGTTCCCTTGGTCTTAACCCAGAGTTCAACGGTTTGGCCACTGCGCTTCATATCACCAACGTCTGCATTGATCAATTCAGAGATTTTCGCCCCGCATTCAAACATCAGTGACATAAAAGCATAATCGCGCTTTCCTAAAACGGATGTCCTGTCGATTGCAGAGATTCTGCTCTCCACTTCTTCTAACTTGAGCCCTAAGATATTGAAGTTCTGTGCCGAGCCGTGCACGCTCCAAGTGGGATTCTTCTTCAAAACTCCAAGTTCCACCAGGAATTCGCAAAATCTCCGTGAGGCAGTTAAATAAGTATTCACGGTGTTGTTGCACAGCTTCCTGCGATTAAAAAGCCAAATTCTGAATTGGCTAAAATCATTAGGCGTGAACCTGAATGTATTTGATTTTGCGTATCTCAAAAGCTGATCGAGCGCCTTTCTATAAACATGTGTTGTGGTTCCGCTTGCAAACTGCATCGAGCCTTCAAATTGCTGAACAAGAATTTGAAGTTGGCTTTGTGGAATTTTGATTGTAGGGAACCTTTCAGTAATCATTTTTCAATGAATTTAACGCTGGTTTAAGTGATTTACAACGTAATTCGATGGGGGCTTCATGCGAAGATGAGAAGGAATGCCTCATGGCGAGCCACGTAAATTAATCCGCTTACTAAATCCTTGTCTCTGCGACGAATGTCGGGAGTGGCAATCCCCCACATTCACCTGTATCCATTTGGATTGCTTCGGCGCTCCGCGCTAAGCACGATTTATTGAATTTCCTTGTCAGTAGCGTGGAGCACACTTTGACGCGGCAAAAAAGACCTCGTCATGCCGAAGCTTGTCCCGCAATGCTCCTATCCGGGATTGTTTCGGCATCTGCTGTCTGCCTCTTCCTCAGACCCTGAAATGAATTCAGGGTGACAAGATGGGCAGACACCTGTTCATTTCCCCTCCGCCGCCAGACCTTTCTAGAAGCGCGGCCGAAGACCCAAAAGGAAAGAATTACACAGAGTGACACAGAGAAAATCACTAAGTTCCACAGAGAAAAAGTCTATTCTCAGTGTCTCTCTTCCTGTTTCCTCGGTGGAACTCTGTGAAACATTTTTCAAAGCCACTTCTCGGCCGGGCCTCTAGCAAGCCCTCATGCTCCAATCAGCTTTTTTACAATCTTATCGATCTCTTTCATCTCATCTTCGAGATTCTTCTTGATCTCCATTCTCAGCCGACCCAAACGCATCGCTGTAAGTTCCTGACTCGGAGGACTTTTCTTGAGGAAGCTGAGAGCCTTTTCGTGAGCAATCTTGCCAAGCTCAGCTAATCTCTTATGCTGCTCCTGCCGCTCGTCGTACTCGGGAAAATAAATGTCAAGGATTCGCTTGTGAATATCTCTTGCGCCGAACAGCCCTCTTGTTTGAAAGTCCTTTATGAGAAGATTTGGGACGCTTGAATTCAGGAAAGCAGAAAGATAAAAAGCTTCGCCTAAATTGTTTGTCGTGAAGGAATACGCCTTGCTTTCAACAACAAACTCCAAATCCAAGTCCTTTCGTCTCACAACCGTTGCGTTCGCGTCTTTGGCCGAGGAGTTGTAGAGAACAAGATATGGAGCAGTGATGTTTTGTTCGGACAGTCCCCTTTGGTAATCGAGTCTTCCCAAGATGGTCATTTCTTTAGACTTCTCGGTCCTGTAAATCTTCCAGAAATTCTCCGCGTTCCTAAACCACTCAGAGGCATGTAAGTAACCCTGCCTCAGCAATTCGGTGGCGGAATGCAATTTGATAATTCTCTGACCTGTCTCATCTTTCTCTATTGTTGCAGGCAGAACTACGAAGTCAGGTTTGTAGAGCAAGAACGGAAGAATGCTTTTTGCTAACGCAGTTCTGAAAAGAAACCGACTTTCAATCCGGCCAGCGAAACTAATCAACTTCCAAGGCGCTTTTGCCTCTGCTTTGACTGAGTCAGCCGTCTTAATATTCAAAATCCTGTCCTCGAAATCCGGAGGCGTTTCCTGATCAAGCTCCACGAAATAGAATGAACGCGGGACAATCGTCGCGCCCTGCTTAAATCGTTTCCGGTAGGGATTCTCAACGTTTTGATTTTTTTGCTTCCTTGTCGAAAATGCACTCGTCTTTCCTCGCTCAACATAAAACCAAGTGGTGAATACGATCCTCGCGCGGAATATTTACGACCGTAGTCTCTGCGCCGCTGCTGATCGCGTTGATGGTCTTCTGAATATCTTTGTCACCGGCGTAAAGACGGTTCAGGAGATCTTTGAAATGCTCTTTCTTTGTTGACTCCTTGTTTGCGACATGCACCCTCTTGAGATAGTCGACTATCTCCTTTTGCTTATCAGGATTCATTTGTCTTGTTCCGGCATTCCATAAACGAAGCGACTTCCAACGTGTTCTCTGGACTTTTCTAAAACTTGTTCATTAAAAGTCAGAATTGCAAGAGCGAGATTGGAGTTAAATGCTGGAGGAGTATGCGAACTTTAGAGAATCCCATGAAAGGAACCACTCCGTTCTCGAAGAGCTCGCCCGGAAGTCTGAGCAACGACCAATCAGTCCAATCCGTGGTTCAAGCGAGTCACAACAGGTCGTAATTTCAAGACGACAGAATTAGTTGAGGTTACCATGGAAATTCTTCCAATGATGTGTCACCATGCCCTTCAAACTCAACTCATTTTCCGTCAAAGACGGCTCTCCGAGACGAGCATGATAAGGTTCGGAACAAACCTCTGGCTTGCACCGGCAGCAATACCGATAACTATAAGAGCGCTCTGATAGAACAGCTATCTCGCCACAGACGCAGGAGTTTGATTAATCAAACCTCCAAAACCGGAACAAAACAAGTCGTGGAAAGAAGAAGCACAACTGGTTCACAATCTATTAAAGGCAAATTTAATAATGAATTACCTCGCCGCAAGCGGAGAGGTATCCTGTCATGTCCGAACGTTTCTATCGGGCATCCACAAATCCAAAGGATCCCGACCTTCGTCGGGACAGATTCCCGCTGAGAACATGCCCCGACGGGGTCGAGACTGTGTGAAAATTATTAGTCAAGTGTTTGAACTCAACCCCCGACCCCTTCTCCTACAAAGAGAAGGGGCGATTTCGCTCTGTATTCAAAGTCCCTCTCTTTTTAAGAGAGGGATTTAGGGTGAGTTCTTAATATTGCATCACTATTTTCACACAGGCTCGGTCCTTCGGACGGGAATGACAACGCCGCGAGCGGCGGGGAATCAAACCCGGTAGAGATTGCAAGAGTAATCATCCTTGTTTATTTTAAATTACAAATTAAAAATCTGGAAAAGGAAATGATAGATTTAAGTAATCAAGTTGTTTTAATTACCGGAGGTTCACGAGGTATCGGCGCGGCGACAGCGAAGTTGTTCGCCAAGGCTGGCGCTAATGTTGCAATCACTTACAGCAGTAACGACGCAAGAGCAAGTGAATTGGTAAATGAAATCCAAAAGCTTGGCAGAAAAGCGAGGGCTTTCAAAGGCGATAACAGCAAAGCAGATGTCGTCAAGAAAATAGTTGAAGATACGTACAAAGAATTCGGCCGACTAGACGTGCTGGTCAACAACGCCGGGATCTGGACTGACGGTGAGCTCGAATCACTGAGCGAAAAGGTTTGGGACGAAACGATAGACCTAAACCTCAAAGGAACTTTTCTGTTTTGTCACTACGTCGCTCCGATAATGAAGAAACAAGGCGGAGGGAGAATTATCAACGTCTCTTCGACGGCAGGACAGCGCGGCGAGGCATTCCATTCGCATTACGCGGCGAGCAAAGGCGGAGTCATTTCGTTCACAAAGAGCCTGTCCACCGAGCTAGCGCCATATAACATTCTCGTCAATAGCGTCGCGCCCGGCTGGGTTGACACCGAAATGTGCGCCGATGTATTCAGCGACAAGAATTACAAAGAAGAAGTGCGGCGCTCAATTCCGCTTGGAAGAATTCCAACGGGTGAAGACATTGCAGGACCTATATTGTTCCTCGCTTCCGATCTCGCACGCCACGTGACGGGAGAGATATTGAACGTTAACGGCGGCTCAGTTCTTGTCGGCTAGAGTGAAAGCTATTCGTATCCACGAACATGGCGGGATTGATAAGCTAGTCATTGACGAGCTTCCCGCTCCTGCTCCGAAATCAAATGAAGCTGCAGTCAAGATCAAGTCGACTTCCGTGAACCACCTCGATATTTGGATTCGCGGCGGATTGCCGAACGTAATTTATCCTCTACCCTTGATACTTGGCTCAGATGGAGCCGGCACCGTTGCAGAAATCGGTGGTGAAATTACCGATTTGAAAATAGGTGATCGGGTCCTCATTTCCCCCGCTACTTCGTGCGGACATTGCGAGATGTGTATGAGCGGAAAGGAAAATCTCTGTCGCGAGTACCAAATTTTGGGTGAGCATCGTGACGGGACGGACGCCGAGCTCGTTACGGCGAAACGTGAAAATATTTTCAAGCTTCCCGATAATGTTTCCTTTGATGACGCAGCCGCTTCAGCGCTTGTGTTCATGACCGCTTACCAAATGCTCGTCGATAAGGCAAGGATACAGCCGATGGAAGACGTGCTAATACTCGGTGCAAGCAGCGGCGTCGGTTCTGCGGCAATTCAAATAGCAAAGTTGTACAACGCGCGAGTAATTGCCGTCGCAGGCTCCGATGACAAGCTTGAAAAAGCGCGGTCGCTAGGCGCAGACGAAACAATTAACTACAATTCGGAAAACATTTTTCAAGGAGTCCGAAGGTTGACCGGTAAGCGCGGCGTCGATGTCGTATTTGAACACACCGGCAAAGCCACATGGAACGACAGCGTACTTTCCGCAAAACGCGGCGGAAGAATTGTCACCTGCGGAGCAACAACCGGCTTCGATGCAGTAACCGATCTTCGTCACATTTTCTTCAGACAATTGACGATCTACGGCAGCACGATGGCAAGCAAGAGCAAACTCTTCACAATGCTCGATCTGCTCAACAAGAAACAATTCAAAGCAGTAATTGACAGAACCATGCACTTCACTGAAGTCCGAAAAGCTCATGAAATAATTGAGAATAGACAGCACTTCGGAAAAATTGTACTGAACTTTTAATTCTTGATTACACGATACGACGCATTCATTCAATAACCAATTAGCTTTATCTGACGAACGACTCGCGCAAACCAATATTCTGCGAACTTAATGATGGAAAGACATTGGCATACTCAGGAGTAATTTCAAAATATCTCGATTATCTCCCCTTTTCAAAAAAAGTGGAGCCGATAACTCTGCTTGAAGGCAACACGCCACTCATAGAAGCTGACAATCTTCGTAAAGAACTGAAGGCGCCATGCAAGTTATTCCTGAAGTTCGAGGGCACGAACCCGACAGGCTCTTTCAAAGACCGCGGCATGACTGTCGCGATCACAAGGGCAATTGAAAAAAATGCCGAAAGCGTCATCTGTGCATCTACGGGGAATACTTCCGCTTCGGCGGCGGCATACGCGGCAAAAGCAGGACTCAAAGCGTTTGTCGTATTGCCCAAAGGAAAAATTGCCGTCGGGAAACTCGCACAAGCGCTAATATACGGCGCAAAGATCATCGAAATTGACGGAAACTTCGACGAAGCTCTCAAAATTGTCCGCGAGATCGGCGAGAGGACCAAAACCGTGATCGTAAATTCAATTAATCCCTACCGCATCGAAGGACAAAAGACCGCTTCGTTCGAAATCGTAGAAGTACTTGGTTCAGCGCCGACACATCACGCGCTTCCCGTTGGAAACGCCGGCAATATCACGGCATACTGGAAAGGCTATAAAGAATGGCCGGCAAAAAATCGCACTTCCCTTCCAAAGATGCTCGGCTTTCAGGCCGAAGGCGCCGCTCCGATCGTGCGTGGGAAAATCGTTGAGCATCCGGAAACTATTGCTACGGCGATACGAATCGGTAATCCGGCAAGCTGGAAACAAGCATTACAAGCTCTAAGTGAATCGCACGGACAGATCGATACTGTGTCCGATTCGGAAATTTTGTCCGCTCAGAAGTTGATCGCATCCACCGAAGGAATTTTTTGCGAACCTGCTTCAGCCTCTTCAGTTGCAGGTGTGAGAAAACTCGTTGAGAAAAGTTATTTTACAGACAAAGATATCGTCGTTTGCACATTGACCGGCAATGGACTTAAAGATCCTGACACCGCTTCACGCGATATTCCATTGCCGCCCAGTGCACCGCCGGCCTTTTCCGAAGTACTTCGTTTGATGAACTCGATTTAGTTTTGCAGGAGAACAAGTGTTAGTCGTCCAAAAATTTGGCGGAACTTCCGTAGGAACAATTGATAGGATCCGTAACGTTGCGAAACGGGTTGCCGAGACAAAATCCAAAGGCAACGATGTAGTTGTTGTTGTCAGCGCGATGGCTGGCGAAACAAACCGACTCATCGACCTTGCAAAAGCCATTGTAAAAGAACCAGATCCAAGAGAACTCGATGTGCTTGTTTCCACAGGAGAACAGGTTTCCACCGCCCTCCTTTCTATGACCTTGGTCTCAATGGGATTGAAAGCGCGTTCTCTTCAAAATCACCAAGTTAGACTTGTCACCGACTCGACTTTTGCCAATGCGCACATTAAACGAATCGATGCACAGAAACTGACAAGCGTTTTGAAGGAAGGCGCTATTGCAATCGTTGCGGGATTCCAGGGCATCGATGAGCAAGGCAACATAACGACACTCGGCCGCGGCGGTTCAGACACAACGGCAGTCGCCATCGCGGCGGCAATGAAGCCGCATATCAAAGATGGCCTCGTGTGCGAGATCTACACAGACGTGGATGGCGTTTACACAGCCGACCCGAATATTGTCAGCGATGCAAGAAAGTTGAAACAGATTAGCTATGAGGAAATGTTCGAATTGGCAAGTTCAGGAACCAAGGTGCTACAAACACGATCGGTTCTTTATGGAATGAAATTCGGAATACCTATTCATGTTAGAAGTAGTTTTAATGACACTGAGGGAACAATGGTTACAAACGAAACTCTGGATATGGAAAGCGTTGTCGTTACCGGAATTTCTCACGACAAAAACGAAGCCAAGATCACCGTGCTTCACGTCCACGACAAACCGGGGATTGCGCATAGCATTTTTGCGCCTTTGGCCGAAGCGGAAATTGTTGTGGATATGATAATTCAAAGCGCGAGCACCGAGGGCCATACGGACATGAGTTTCACCGTCCCGCGCGGCGATTACAAACGAGCAATCCACATTCTCCAAGATTTGGTCAAACAGAAAAAAGCCGCGTGGGTCGTCGGAGACGAGAAAATTGCAAAAGTGTCTGTTGTAGGAGTTGGGATGCGCACGCACTCTGGAGTCGCGGCGAAAATGTTTAAAGCGCTCGCCTCCGCAGGTGTGAACATTCAAATGATTTCCACAAGCGAAATCAAAATCTCTGTCGTGGTTAATGAAAAAGACATGAAGAAAGCGGTCGATGTCCTTCATAAGGAGTTTGAATTAGGAAATGAATAACAAGCTTCACGTTGCAATATATGGCGCTTCAGGTTACGCGGGCTATGAACTCTACAAAATCCTGAAAAAGCATAAAGAAGTTGAAATTGATTATATCACGGCGGAGTCTTCAGCAGGGAAAATGTTGAGCGAAATCTTCCCGGTAACCGACGATGTCAGAATTGTAAGAAATGAAGACGTCAAGATAGACAGGTTGGATGCCGTATTCCTTTCGCTCCCACATGGCGCGGCGAAAAGTGCCGTCGAGAAGATCACATCTTCTTCGACGCGAACGAAGATCATTGACCTGAGTGCAGACTATCGCTTTGACGATCCCGATGAATACGAAAAGTGGTACGGCCAGAAACATACAAGCCCGGATTTCCTCGACGACTTTGTTTACGGATTAACCGAGATTAATCGCCAAGCGATAAGCAAAGCCCAATTCGTGGCAAATCCGGGTTGTTACCCAACGGCAACGATCCTTGGAGTTTACCCTCTTCTCAAAAAGAAGTTAATCGACATTTCCAAACCGATAATAATCGACGCGAAATCGGGAGTAACAGGCGCCGGCAGAAAAGCTGAAGTGCGTTTGCTCTTTGCGGAGGCGAACGAAAATATTTCTCCGTACAACATAGGCTACATTCACAGACACACCGGCGAAATCGAGCAGGAGCTGAAGAAGATTGCAAACGCTAATCCGAAGATAATTTTTTCACCGCATCTCGTCCCGATTACACGAGGGATGCTGAACACAATTTATACTAAACTAAATAATGACGTGGCCACTCGGGAACTGACAGAGCTTTTTGACAAAGCATATCAAGGCGAAACATTCGTGAAAGTCTTGAAAGACGATTCAATTGCCACGATCCAGCATACTGTCAACACAAATCTTTGCGTTATCTCCGTGAAGAGAGTTGAGAATTCTCCTTATGCGATAATCGTTTCTTCGATTGACAATCTCGTCAAAGGAGCAGCCGGGCAAGCAGTGCAGAACTTCAACGTAATGTTCGGAATTAACGAATCGGAGAGCCTAATTTGAAAATAGTGCTAAAGATTGGCGGCAATGAAATCGACGACTCGAACTTCCTAGAAAAAGTCTCACGTCTCGTTGCAGAAATTCGAAACAAGAATCATCAAGTTATTCTCGTCCATGGCGGCGGAAAGGAAATAACGAGGCTATTAAACAGATTAGGACTTGAAACCCAATTCGTGAAGGGGATGAGATACACTGATCCTCAGAGCCTCGAAGCCGTGGAGATGATGCTCTCAGGATCAATCAACAAGCGATTAGTGCGTTCTCTTCAACAAACTGGAGTGGATGCAATTGGTTTGAGCGGCGTTGACGGAAGGATTCTAACAGCGGAGAAAATAAAACGCGAGGGAGAAGACATCGGGCTTGTCGGAGGAGTCGCGAGTGTAAACACTTCGGTTCTCGAAAATTTGATGGACAAATTCGCAGTTGTACTTTCGCCGATAAGCTCGGACAAGGAATCCGGGGGCGCTCTGAACGTGAACGCCGATTATGCAACCGCGGCGGTAGCTTCCTCTCTTAGGTCCGAATTGACTATATTCCTATCGAATGTTCCCGGCGTAATCAACAACGGGAGTCTAATAGCAGCATTGCGCGAAAGCGAATTTGAAGATTTGAAGCGGAGCGGCGTTATTACCGGAGGAATGGTGCCAAAAATTGAGGCCGCACTGCGTGCCGTGAAAGACGGAGCGCGGATTGCTTTTATTACCGATGCCGATGGCGCATCGCAAATAGTTTCAGGACAAACAGCAGGGACGCAGGTGATAGCTTGAGAACAGAAACTAAGTCCTATTTGATTTTACTGTTTCTGGCTTTGGTTTACGATCTTCTTTTCACATTCCCGCCAATCTTATTACATCTCGGAATCAACGCGGATTTGCTGTACCGATTCTTCAGTCCCGTCTGTGATCAATTAGATTCGAGGAGTTTCCATATATTCGGTTACAAACTTGCCGTCTGCTCAAGATGCGCGTCAATATATTACGGCTTCACTTTCGGACTGATTCTGTATCCGTTTTTCAGACCAATGCGAAACATTGAAATACCAAAATTGATTTTTTTCGCAATTCCCCTCATTGCACTTGTTGCGGATTTCAGTCTCGATTACACAACCATCGCTCGCAACACATTTTTATCTCGTTCAATTACAGGCGGAGTGCTCGGGATTTCATTGGCGTTCTTCGTCGTCCCTGTCTGGATTTCTCTGTTGAAAGAATTTAAAACAAAAGGGCTTTTACAGCATGAAGAATAATTCAGCTTACTTCCGACCCGCGTTGTTCGCGGGACTTATTTTGTCAATCATAAATTTTGCGCCGGGGTTAAATCTTGTGAATTGTTTCTGCTGTGCCGGACTTCTGTTCGGCGGCGTACTGGCGGTACTCTTTTATAGAATGGATTTACCCGAAGGCCAGACCATAATGAACATTGACGGTTTTTATCTCGGCCTTTGGACTGGGATTTTCGCGGCAGGTTTTGAGACCGTTCTCAATATCACAATCGGTCCGTTAATAGCTGACGTTAAGTTTAGAATGTTGGAAAATCTAATGAAGAGAATGCTCGGTGGTATGCAGATCCCTCCGGATATCATGAGCCAGCTGAGTCAAGCTATAGCGGCGGCCAAGCGGCCGGCTTTGCTTGACACGCTCGTGAGCTTCTTCATGATTGTTGTTGTGTATTCAATCTTCACAATTTTCGGTGCACTTCTAACGAGCGCATTCATACAAAAGCAAAGGGCAAAGCAAGACTAAGAGAAAATTCCGAACCTCAAATTCCAAACACAGAAGAAAATCAAAATCTTCAAGACTCAAATTCTCAAAGGAGGACGAAGCGACAATCCGACAGAATTTTTGAATTTGGAACTTTGGTCATTTGAGTTTGTTCAGGGTTTAGAATTTCGGATTTAGGATTTGTTTGGAGCTTAGAAACTCATCCCTACTCAATGACAAGTTCGTCCGGCACATCGATCTCGAGTCTCAGCAGCGCGGTGCTCATCGTTTTCCCTTGTGCATCATTCCGAAGCGACACCGTTCCCCCGCCTCCAAGAGCCTCGTGCAAAAGAAAATTCAAAGCATACAGATTCGGCAGCTCGAAGCGCTCAACTTTCCCTTTGCATATTCCGGTGAAATGCTTCTTCACAACATCGGCGGTCACTTTTTCTTTCAGGATGGGATAATATTCCGGCTTACGCGCAATCAAACCAACGTTCGATGCATCTCCCTTGTCCCCGCTCCGGGCATGAGCAAGTTTAAGCAATTGAACCTTTTTCATTTCAACAAAATTCCTTTCGATGAATCCGCCAAAGATCGTTGGCGGATTCAACATTTAGATCTGAGTAACTTCCACGATGGGTTTGACCGCCGTTTTCGAAATTAGAGACGGCCAGTATGCCACGACATCCTGAGGTTTCGGACGACCGCCGCCAAAACCTGTAACAGTCGGCGGGCCGGTCAACACAAGCGGAACAAGCTGCCTTCCGAAAGCATCGACTGCGTCATGGTCATTGCCCCTGACCGCGACTCTCAAGACCACCTCATTCAATTCCGAAGTCACCGGACTCAGTGGACCGTGGCACGAATTGTATCCGAGGAACTCCGTATGAAATTCGTCGTATTCAAACCCGAGATTTTTCAACCGCTGTCGCATAATTTTGTCAGCGGCTTGCGCTTTCTCCAACGCATCGGGCCAGCCGTAAGTCAAAGTGCCAATTGCATAGTATCCATCGGAATATGCCATGGACACTTTATAAAATTCAGTTGGCGGTTTTCCTTTTATGTCGAAGACTTTCACTCTGTTGTCGCCGGCCGATTCCAATTTTACACTCGTAAAGTCCGCGATAACTTCCGGTGTGATATATTCTCTCGGATCTCCGATCTCGTAAAGCAGTTGTTCTTTTATCGTGTCGACAGAAACAAGTCCGCCGGTGCCATTATGCTTGGTAATATAAATCGTCGCATCGGGATAAGCTTCCGCGATTGGAAAGCCGATGTTTGCCAAGTCCGGGACGTTCTTCCAATCTTTCAGATAATTTCCGCCCGATGATTGTCCGCCGCATTCGAGAATGTGACCGGCGATGATCCCGGCAGCGAGCTTATCAAATTCTTGTTCATTCCATCCAAATTCATAAATCATCGGTGCGAGTGTCAAACCGGTGTCAGTGGCTCTTCCCGTCAAAACAATTTGAGCGCCTTGCCTCAATGCCTCGGCGATCGGGAAAGCGCCAAAATACACGTTTGCGCTCTGCAAGCGATCTCGTACCGTTCTCAGACTGTCGCCCGTATCCATGTTTTTCAAATCAATACCGCTGCCCAGCAGTTCGTCGATACGACCATAAATGTCGTCTCCATAAACCACCCCGATCTTGAGTCCTTTCACGCCAGCCTTCTTCGCGATTTCGAAAATTGCGTCGCGGCAAGCTTGAGGATTGACTCCGCCGCCATTTGTTATAACCTTGATATTTTTTTCGACGACAAGCGGAAGAATTTTTTCGATTACCGAAAGCAAATCTTTTGCATAACCAAGTTTTGGGTCCCGCGACTTTTGTTTTTGAAGAATCGACATCGTTACTTCGGCAAGATAATCCATCACTAAATAGTCGGTCTGACCTTTGCTCACTTGCCAATACGGCGCTTGCGGAAGGTCACCCCAGTAACCTTGTCCTGAGGCGATGCGAATGAATTCTTTCTGTCTCAATTTACCTCTCAATTTCTAATCACAATTTAAGAACTTCGTGCTGACGATGTAACCCATTAGAATTTCAATTTTGTCGAGCAGCGATTCCGAATGTGAATCTTATTCGGTTTCGGGACGAATGCCGGCAATCGCCCTCTGCTTTTCAGTCAACTCAAAAACTTTCTTAAAGAGCTGCTCGGTTGCGTTACTGAGTATTATCTTTCGGCGTGCCATCACCCTCCGAGCAACTTCGATGGCTTTCCCAAGTTTGTAGGTCTCAAACCCTTCTGATGCTCCGCCCCATGAAAAGGAAGGAATATATTTCGGGGGCAACCCTGCACCGTAAACATTACAGCAGGCGCCGACAACTGTTCCCGTGTTGAACATCGAGTTGATTCCGCATTTCGAGTGGTCGCCCATTGTCAAGCCGACAAACTGTGAACCGGTATCCACTAATTCATTGTCATTGTACACTTTGACTGTGCCATAGTCGTTTTTCAAATCGCTGTTATTCGAGTCGGCACCGATATTCACCCATTCTCCCAAATAAGCATGTCCGATGAATCCTTCGTGCTGCTTGTTTGAATAAGCATGGACGATCGATTCCTCAACTTCCCCGCCGACCTTGCATGTTTCTCCGATAGTTGTGTTCTCGTAGACTTTTGCGCCGACTTTTATCAGGCTGTTGTCGCCGATAAACGCGGGACCTTGTATGACTGCATTCGGCATGACCTTAACGTTCTTCCCAATATAAATCGGCCCTTCCTCTGCATCGAGCACAACACCCGGTTTAATTTTCGCGCCCTCAGAGATGTGGATTTGAGACTTGTTCATGAGATGCACACCATCGTACACTTTTCCATCTATTCGTGGAGTTCCACCGGTAACGATCTTAAAGTCTTCTGTTAATTGAGCACCGTTGTTGGTAACAAGATCCCAGGGAAATTCAATTAACTTTACGTCAGGAAGTTCTTGTCTCTCGATATTAGTCAAGCCCTCAAGAGCAAGCGGTTTTGTGGAGAATGATCTGCTGATGGCGCTCAAATTATTCGATGACAACCAAGCGGCAACAACCGTGTTCGATTTGGTGTAAACAACATCTTTCCCGGTGAACTCAAATCTCCGCGCGTCATTTTTGTCAAGCAGTAATCTCCCATTGATGAAGAGGACGGTTTTGGCATCGGATGGAATCTCGTTCACCGACCAATTCGGATATCTTTCTTTGAGCACACCTGTAAGATAGTCTCTCGAATGCAAGATCACCGTCGGATGGTCAAAGTTTCGCAGAATTTTTTCCGACAAAGTGGCCATGCCGCATTTCAGATCGTAGACAGGACGGAAATGCGCGAGAGGAATAAACTTTCTATACCGATCATCTTCGAATATGCAGATATTCACGGTTAGTCCTTTGGATTAAAGTTTAAGAAAATGATTCTATTCCAAATCTTGTGAGATGGATTTGTGCACACAAATTCGGTCTTCCGGAGTAATCTATTGCCATTTCAAATAATCAAGATTGCGTTTTGAGGTGAAGGCATTCAATTAATAGAACTGACCTCCCCTCGACGAGCCGAGCCGTCGGCTTTATCCCCCCGATAGGTCGGGGCAGGCTCTCCTTGTTAAGAAGGGGAAAGGTTGGGCGCGTATCACTTTTTTGTCCCTCTTGAGAAGGGGGACGCATCCCGTTGTGTGGAACGCAGGGGGTTAGTTGAATCAATAGTTATCCTAAAAACACAATATTATTCCTTAGAAGTGGCACCATCTTCGATCAACCGTAAGTAACGAACTCGGATGCGAGTTTGGAAGCCGCTTCTTTGTCCGCAACGAGAATTGCTTTCCGGTGCAGTTGCAAGACCGAAGCGGGACACATTGCCGTTATCGATCCCTCAACGGCAGACTTCACTGCATCTGCTTTCCCTGCGCTGTTCGCAAGCAAAAGCAATTCTTTTGATTCCATTATAGTTCCGATGCCCATCGTGATCGCATATCGTGGAACTTCGTCCTTGCTCTTGAAGAATCTTGCGTTGTCCTTTACTGTTTTCTCAGTCAGAGTTTTGATCCGGGTGCGCGATCCGATCGAAGACCCCGGCTCATTGAAAGCGATGTGTCCGTTCCCGCCAATGCCCAAAATCTGTATATCGACACCGCCGTACTTTTTGATCTCATCTTCGTACCAGGTACAGAACTGCTCGATCTTCGGATCCGTTTCGAACGGCGAAATTTTCAAATCACCAAACATGCCTTGCGGGACATGTATGTTAGACGGGTTTACATTGATGTGTTTAAACAAGTTTTCCCACATAAAGTAATGGTAACTCTGGTCATGCTCCGGCGCCAAACCGACGTACTCGTCAAGATTGAATGTTACCACTTTGGAAAAATCCAATCCGTCGTTCTTATGGAGTCTGATTAATTCTTTGTAAAGTCCAAGCGGCGTGCTGCCTGTGGCAAGCCCAAGCACTAAATTTGGTTTTCGTCTTATCCGCGAGGCTACAATCTCCGCGGCTTTCTTGCTCATCGCTTCGTAGTTGCTGTGTACAACGACCAACATTTGGGTTTCCTTTCATTTAATTATTTTCGTGGTTTTATTTTAGAGAAACAGATCGCCGACACTCTCTAAAAAACCTTATGCCAATCTAACTTAGGCCTTTCTAAAAGACAAGCTCACCGACGCCTGAAGCTTAGAGAGACGAAGACACTTCAAAGCCATAACCGAAGAAATAGTCATTTGCATAGATCTTTCGCAACAGAATTATCAATAATTCTTGTAAGACACACGAAATTTTACTTAACTTCTAATAGAGAAATTCAAGAACAAATTCTTAACAACCATAAAGGTTCACAATAAAGATGAAAACTACCGCTTCCAAAGTCGAACAAACGGCGATTGAAAAATCAGGGCTGAAGCTTCAGTATGCTCCCACAGAAAAGGTCGGAGTAATTATTGTAGACAATTTCCCCGCACTTGGAAAAGTGACTGCCTTAAAGTTTATCGAATGGGCGCAGAAAAATCCCGGCGGGGTCGTCTCTCTGCCTACAGGAAAAACTCCGGAGCATTTCATAAAATGGGTAACACACTTCGTCACTCACTGGAACGAGTCTCCGGTAAAGAAAGAACTTGAAGAGGATGGAATTGATCCGTCATCAAAGCCAGATATCCAGAGTTTGAACTTCGTTCAGATTGACGAGTTTTATCCCATCCACCCAAAACAGCAAAATAGTTTCTACTACTACGTCAATAAGTTTTACTTGCAGGGTTTCGGTTTCGATCGTTCAAAAGCTCTTCTAATTGACAACAGCAAGATCGGCTTGCCATCAGGGAAACGACTTACCGACATTTGGCCTGAACAGACTGTCGATCTGTCCCTGCGCTACAGACAAGCAAAAACTCACGAGGAGAGATTACAAAAAGAAGTTCTTGAGAACATCGATCAGTGGTGCGCTGAATACGAAGAGAAGATAAGAGGACTTGGCGGGATCGGTTTCTTCCTCGGTGGAATCGGCCCTGATGGGCACATCGGGTTCAACGTCCGCGGCTCAGATCTAAATTCCACCACCCGTCTTACTCCAACTAATTACGAAACACAAGCCGCGGCGGCAAATGACCTCGGCGGTATCGAAGTATCCCGAAACAGACTTGTCATTACAATAGGACTCGGAACGATCACGTATAACAAGTTGTGCACCGCAATAATTATGGCCGCCGGTGAAGCTAAAGCGCAGGTCGTTGCAGACGCAGTTCAACAGGCGATGCATGTGAGATACCCCGCGACCGTCCTCCAAACTCTCCCGCATTCTCGATTCTATCTTACCAGAGGAGCCGCGAAGCTTCTGATGGAACGACAATATGAAATGCTTTTGAAACAGGAATCCATCTCGGATGAGCAAGCAGAAAAAATCGTTATAAACCTGGCTCTTGAAAAGAGGAAAAGAGTTTGCGACTTGACTGCACGGGACTTCGAGAGCAATCGCTTCAGCGCTCACCTGCTCAAGAAGCGGAAAGAAAGCCACGAAGAAATTACCCGGTCAATCGAAAAGAAATTGATCGAAAGAATCGACACAGGACGAGCAACATCTCCCAATCAAACTTTCTTACATACCGAGCCGCACCACGATGACCTGATGCTCGGATACCTTCCTTACATCGTGCGGCATGTTCGAGACGCCTCGAACAAACACACCTTTCTGACTTTGACAAGCGGCTTCAATGCAGTTACAAATCTGTACATGCTTAACCTTCTCAACATTTTAAAAAGGTTTTTAGATAACGGATCGTTCGATCATTTGATAAACGAAGGTTACTTCAATATTCACGATGAAACGAAGAAGAACCGTGATGTTTGGCAATATCTCGATGGCGTGGCAGAGAGTAATTCGCGGACGAAGGAGGAAGGCGAAGCCAGACGGCTTCTGCGAAATCTTGTATTCTTGTTTGAGGATGACAATATACAAAATCTGCGTCACAGGCTCGACGAGCTTATCAACTATTTCACAACTCAGTATCCGGGTAAAAAAGATCTGCCGCATATTCAGCGTCTCAAAGGAATGACGCGTGAATGGGAAGCCGAATGTCTGTGGGGATATTTCGGATTTAACGGCGACTCAGTTCTCCAAGGAAGACTCGGTTTCTACAAAGGAGATATTTTCACGGAAGATCCGAAAATTGACCGCGACGTTCTTCCTGTTCTCGACATACTGAGGAAAGTCAAGCCGACAATTGTCGGCGTCGCGTTAGACCCTGAAGCAAGCGGTCCCGATACTCACTACAAAGTTCTGCAAGTAATGGCGGAAGCTTTGAAAATGTACGAGAAGGAATCCGGCCGTTCAGACATAAAAGTCATTGGTTATAGAAACATCTGGTACAGGTTCCACCCTTCAGAAGCCAACATCTATGTTCCGGTTTCACTGAATATGTTTACGGTTTTGCAGAACTCGTTCAACAACGCCTTCGGTTCACAAAGAGGTGCATCGTTCCCGAGTTATGAACACGACGGGCCTTTCTCGGAACTTGCTCAACGAATTCAAGTGCAGCAATACCAAATGCTGAAGATCTGCCTCGGCAGAGAATATTTTAACGAGCACACGAGCCCGTTAATTCGCGCAACGAGAGGTTTGGTATTCGTCAAGGCGATGTCGCTTCAGGAATTTTACGAGACCTGCCTCGCGCTGAGAAAGAGTACCGAAAACTTCTGAACAAATTAAATGGGCGCTGCTAAATCAGCGGCGCCGTTTCTTTCTTCCTCAGTTCTTAGATTTCTGAAACCTTTCTATATTCTGGGCATCTCTAAAAACTAATTTGTTTCACCGCGGAGACGCAAAGGCGCCAAGAGGAAAAAGCACAAAAAGGATACTTTGCGCCTCGCAACTCTGCGGTAAAAAATATGTTTGAGTTTTTGGAGACTCCCTTCTAATTTCCCATCATGCATGAATATTGCGGGAAACAAGAATGAAAACTTCGAAATCGAATTTGAGCGGGATGGATTATTGCCTATGCCAGTTTCAGCTTTTTAACGGTGGCTGGAATATCTCCCGACTTGAAAATCGAAGTGCCTGCTACAAGAACATCCGCACCGGCATTCACAAGCTTTGAAGCATTTTCCGGATCAACACCGCCGTCAACTTCTATATGAACTTTCTTACCTTTCGGAATAAGAGCTTTCACTTCAGAAAGTTTTCTGTACGCGCTGTCGATGAACTCCTGTCCGCCAAAACCGGGATTCACTGACATTACAAGAACCAGATCGACATCACTTACAATTTCCTTGAGAACATCGGTCGGAGTCGAAGGATTGATTGCCACGCCGGCTTTTGCGCCAAGCTCCCTTATCCTGTTCACTGTTCTATTGAGATGAACAACAGCTTCGTAATGTACCGTGACAAAATCAGCTCCGGCTTTGACGAAATCCTCAAGAAAGAAATCCGGATTGTCGATCATCAAATGCGTGTCTAAGACAAGATCGGTCATTTTGTTCACAGCCGACACGAGCATCGAACCAAATGTCAGGTTCGGAACAAAGTGCCCATCCATGATGTCAAGATGGATCCACTCGGCTCCGCCCTTCTCGACGAGACGGATTTGTTCTTCGAGTTTCGTAAAGTCTGAGGACAAGATTGACGGCGCAACTATAGGCATCAGTTCTCCGGGCCCTTGTTTTGGTTTGCGACAGAGGAAACGAACAAATCGATGTGGCTTCCCTTCGGGACGATTTCCTGCGCGCGCGGATATTGCTCGAGCACCGTGTTCGGAACTAACTTGCTGCTCGGCTGGAAAGTGATTTTTCCTAAAACAAGATTCGAATTAAGTATTATCCTTTGCGCTTCGGAAAGAGGCCTCCCGACCAGATCAGGAACTGAAATTTCTCCTGCGCTAATTGCGCCGGCTGAAACGACAATCGAAACTGCAGATCCACTTGGAACCATCGTGTTCGCAGGAACAGACTGGGATATCACGACGTTCTGAGGATATTCGCTTGAAGAATCGGACGTAACACTACCGAGCCTGAATCCCGCACGCTCGAGCATAAATTGCGCCTCACGCTGGGAGTGGCCGCGCAAGTCGGGAACGGTTACCTTCTCTTCTTGGCCGCTCAAAATCAGATAGATCCGTCTCCCGTGTTTCACGACTGAACCCGATTCCGGGTTTTGTGACAACACGGTGT
Source organism: Bacteroidota bacterium (assembly GCA_023381615.1). Lineage (GTDB taxonomy): Bacteria > Bacteroidota > Ignavibacteria > Kryptoniales > JAKASW01 > JAKASW01. Next base: position 6,414 of record JAMCQL010000032.1, on the reverse strand, counting down.
TGGGAGCCAGCTTGCTTGGTTTCGTTCCGCCAAATTCATATTGCAGATCGAGCGTGTCTAACATTTGCTTCGCTTCCGATATTTGCATGCCGTTTAGATCCGGAACTGTAACAGTTCCGCCGTGATTAACGTACCACGGCATCACCACCCAATTCATGAGAGAGAAAAACACAATCAACGCTAAAATTGAGATGTAGAATTTCCGCGCCAGATTAGACCATATTATGCGGGACAAAAACTTAAACATGCGATTCATTTGGTGATTAGAATCTATCCATTATGGAAACGATTTTCAAGATTTTCTGAACATTGTTTCAAAGTTAGTTGAAAATGGAAATTGAGAAAAAAGATGGCGATAGCTATTCTGGGAAAAGGTTATACTCTTGAGAATGCAGTGCTTAGTCAGGAATGAATCACCTATTCTGTTTTTTTTGAAAAAACCATCAGCCGAGGGCTGAGAGTTTATTTCAGTGGTGACGATTTCCGTGTTGCTAAGACTTCTTTCAATGAATAGATAAATGCCGGAATTGCAACTGTAATCATAAAAGTGCAATGAGAGCATTGGCAGGGTCAATAGGCGAGTAACAATCTAAGCTTAGTGTAGTGCGTCGTAAATGCCTTGACGTATGTCGAAAATCTTCTTTTCTCATTTTATTTTATCGTCATACTCGTTCCCATGCTCGGAGTTTATCCCGCCGACAGCGGGATGGGAACGCTACATCAGTGCTCCGCGCCAAATGTCGTTGCCATTTTCTTGCGCAGAGCGCAGAATCGGTGTTCCCACGGAGACCGTGGGAACAAGGAGAACCTTGGATGAGGATAACGATTTCGACGCAGGACAATAGTTCCCGCGGCGGACATGGCGATACCGACGATAATCCCAAATTTGTCATTAGAAGAGGCACTACAGGGGAAATCGTCAGAGGACAAACTGCTTAACCGGAACTTCTCTGGTATCTTACCCGAATAGGAGAAGCTGGAACACATAGAAGGATAGTGTAAGAAAATATTGCTAAGGAAACGACCTAAAAATATTCGGCAAGAAGGAATTTGTGGAACGAAGCGTAAAGCGGAAAATGCTGTTTGACCTCGACAAAGCTGCGATTTGTCGAGGGAGTTTCATTTTCCGCAGCGAAGTGGAACAAATTCCAGCCGAATATTTTCCAGTCTTGACCTTTTCTTTGCTTCTTTCTTTTAGGTCAAGCTAAAAGAAAGAAGATAAAATCAAAATTTCCCAATAACATGGAAGTTCCAATGACAATTCCGGGATAATGTAAACAATACCATTAACGGTGGATTCGAGCAGCAATGGAGCCAATGCCAAGTAGGCAAACTCTGAAACGAGTGCGCGCTGGAACGTGAAGGCGGCAGAAAAGTACGGACCCGCTTTCATTCCTGCTTGGGCGGCGACGCCCGCAAAAAGAGTATCAAGCGTGTTCGGCCAAGGTATGCTTTAGCCAGTCTTTTACAAACTCTGCAATCTCTTGCCAGCCTGGCTCCGCGACAACCCAGTGGGCGTGATTGTCGAATTCTTTGTATGTTGAGACGGCCTTGTATTTCCTGGCTACTTGCCGAACAACCGAAGCAGGTGTGATCCTGTCCTCGGCTCCAGCAATGACCAGAACAGGACAAGTCACTTTTGACTCGTTGACTCCGGATGCCTTTTTTGAGTCAATGAGCCAGTATCCGACCTCAAAGGCGGCACGCCCCGACTCATAAACAAACTTGTCATAGGCTTCTTTTTGTTCATTGGGCGGCAGCAAATGCAGCATTGAGTATGCCGCCTCATTAAATGTCTGGCGCATTGGCTTCTTCCAAAAGCCCCATGTTGTCTGCATACTCCAGAAACTCTTCATGACAGATGGCGTCAGAGCCATGATCCCAGCAGGCGATGCGGGAGTCAGCAGAACAAGGGCTTTGGCTAATCCCCGGCTTCCCAGAATCTGTGCGAGCAGTCCTCCCATAGAGTGGCCCACCACTATGGGCTTCACACCAAGTTGCCGGATTTCTTGTTCAAGGTCTTCAGCATAATCCAACAGGCTGGTTGTTCCCAGTCGAGGATCAGGAGCATCCTTCGGATTCATATCATGGAAGCGCAAAGTGGTTGTGACACAGGTGTAGCCTTCCTTTTCGAAGAGGCTTTTGTAGTTTTCCCAATACCACGGTCCGCCCCACATACCGTGAATCATGAAAATGGTCTCGGTCATTATTTTCCTCCATTTTGGTTCAATTGATTTGGGTACGCCGCCCAACGAATGAAGCCCACCGGCGCGAGATGTTAGGCATGCACATAGTTAGATACCTCGATTAGATTCATGTCAGGGTCACGGAAATAAACGGAAACAATTTGGCCCCTCGCTCCGGTTCGTTGGACTGGACCATCTATCACCTTGACACCGCAACGTGCTAAGTGTGCGATCACCTCAGGCAACGGAACGGAAGTGATAAAGCACATGTCCGCGGAGCCGGGCCTCGGCCTTTGCGCCTTCGGCTCAAACTCGTGTCCCTGTTGGTGCAGGTTGATTTTCTGCGGCCCGAAGGACAAAGCCTTTCGGCCGCCGCCATAGGTTACGACCTCCATTCCCAGCGCCTTCGAATAGAACTCGCAGGTGGCGTTAATGTCCTTGACAGTCAACACGAGGTGATCAAGGCCATCAATGTTCATTACTCGTCTCCGACCGCTATGCGCTTAACGTTTAAGGTGAGGGACTGGATAAAAGCGCAGCTTTCGGCCAAACCCTCTCGACCGCAATATTAGGCATTTACGTTTTCTTACCATCCACAGCAGCCTGATACTTTGCCAACAATTGCGGGTCTTCAATTGACCCGTGATGGTGCGATTGCTTCCAGTGACCGTTAACTTTTCTGAAAATACGGCTGGTTCTGATGGCAAGCGTTATTTCTTCTTCGCCCAAACGGAAATACCCACGTTCTCTCCCGACGGCATAGAATATTTCTGACGTCTCATGAATGGTGTAATCGAAATACTCGACGTAGACTTCTGCCGAACCGTTAAAAATGCGCTCATATACTGGCTGTATCTCTTCCCACCCGCGTTTAATGCCGCCCAAAGGATTGTCCATGGCGATGTCGTCCGATTGCCACCAGTTTTCTGACATCATTTTCATGTCGCCTGAGTTGAAGGCACAATAGAACTGAACAAGCGACTGATACGGCGTGGACAAATTGCCTTGCTCTTCTTTTCCTGTAATGGCTTCCTGAATTGGCTGCATAGCTTTCCTCTTGTGTTGCTTAACAATAATTAGATCAATCCGCATAAACTGCGAAATTTTTTATTGTCCACATAACATCCACTTGCTTCACCTCAAACATACTGATGTTATGGTAACATCACTGTGGAGCAGAAGTTCCTGCACTGTGCGGATGTCATGGCAAGACCCGCCACGCATGTCCGCGCTGAAGGCGATCCGCTGGAACACCTTGTTGGGCGGCGCTGGGATATGGCCCCCAGCCTCTTCACGCACGCAGGCCTATTGCTCCAAGAACTTTTTCAGGGCAGTGAGCATCATCTCCCAATTCTTTTCGGAATGATCGCGCGCCTGCTCAGTCGTATTATTGTCTTGTGCCAGCGAGACGCGGGTTTGATCTCCCTCGCCAGACAACTCGATGGTTACAGTATGGTAGTTCTCTGGGTTATCAGGGAGACCAGAAAGTGGGCTGAAATGACTGTACTGAATTGTTTGCCCCGGCTTGAACTGAAGAATCACGCCTTTGTCTTCGTATGCTTTACCCTGCCACTCTCCTTTCCAGACAATCGGGCTCCCTTCGTGCCAGTCCGAGACAACATTAGTGCCGAACATGTATTGCTTGATGGCTTCGGGATTCACCAGCGCATCCCACACTTTGGCGCCGGGAGCGTTGATGGTCATGGAAGCCCTTGCGATCAGATTTTTGTTCATACGTAACTCCTTTCCACAAACTTATCATTCCAGGCGTCTCCGCCCAACTATTGTTTATAGGTTTCCAGATAAATCCACTTCCGGGTTGTCCTTCCAGATAACACCACCATGTTAATATCTCCAAAATTATTTCTCTGCAATGACATACGGCCATCCTGGCCATATTCAGGCGTGTTATATGGTTTCCGCATAATCGCGGAGCTAACCTGCGAGCTACGAGGCGCGAAGTGCCGAGGCAGGTTGAGTGACGTGTTATACGGCATTGGTTTCTGCCGCCTGCTTTAGCCCCCACAACGTACCGGGCAAACCCTTACGGATTTGACTGCCAATTACCTGACCAAAGAAGAATGCCAAAGGGCCTTTAAACGATACCTGATGAATGATACGGGTGGCATTTTTGACTGGCAATAATTCGTGTTCGAGGGTCATGGTACATAGGAAAAGTTTGGATTGCACCGTAAATGATTTATTTTTCTCAACCGAGACTATTTTGATTTTGGTCTCTGGTCCTTTGGTGGGTTTGAGTTTGCCAGTGGTGCCAGAGATGAATCCACCAGAAATACTCGACGACGAGACATCAGGATCCCATCGCTTCCAATTTTCTACGTCCTTGTAGAGTGCGAATATGTTTTCCGGAATAGCGTTAATTGTGATTTCTTCGCTGAAATGATTCACGAACATTCTCCCTTCTCATTATGTTTGCTCCACTTTCGAGGTTATATCGCATGTTAAATAAAAAAACAACTTGATGGAAAGTTCCTCATTTTTAATTAACATCTGAAGCACCTGCTGCTTACTCTATTTTTCGACGAGGATTGCGTAATCTCCTTTCTTGCCTGGTCCGGGCGGCACCTCACATCCATTCCGGATCACTTCGCGCCGGTGTAGGGCTTGAACTCATAACGCTCGAAGATCTGCAGTGCCTGCGGTGACTTCAGGAAATCCAGCCATTCCTTGGCGGCCTGCGGATGTGCCGCATCCTTCACCAGGGCTGCAGCGTAGATCGCCGTGGTGTTGTCTTTGGCTGGAATTGGTATGTGGCTGATCGGGTGCCCCGCCTGCTCCTGGAAAATAGCCTCGGACTTCCATGTTACGCCCGCGTCTGCCAGTCCCTGCATCAAATAGAGCGGCGTCTGCCGGTGATGAATCTGGGTGAGGATCGTCTCTCCATTCTTTACCTTGGTGTCGTAAACCATCTGTTCCAGAGGCTTGCCGCCGGCCTTCTCTAAAGAAATCTTGATCTGCCGCGCCACGCCCTCGTACTCCGGGTTGGGCATGACTAATCGCACCCCCGGTTTGCCCAGGTCAGCAAGCCCCGTGATACGAGCGGGGTTATCCTTGGGGATCATTATGGTGAGATCATTGGTGACGTACGGTACCGCAGGACCTGCCAGCATCCCCTTGTGAATAAGCATGTCAACCTTCTCCATGCCGGCGGCGTAAACGTCAGGATGGATGGTCCAGGTCATGTTGCCGACGGTGATGGTGCCTCGAGCCTCCATCTGCTTGATCAGGTAGCCTGGCGGCAAAGTTTCGTAGTAGATCCTGCCCTTGAGATCCGGGTGCTCCTTCTCAAAAGCCGCCACCAGCGGGGCCATGGCGAAGAAGTAATTGCCGCCCACGAAGATGACTAATTGGGGGTTGTCGATGCTGCCGTGAAAGTCCGGCAGGTTGTCCACTTCCGGGACCGTGAACTCCAATCCCTTGTCGATGGCCGGAGCATTCTTGCCATGACTCCAAGGCGGGAATATCTGTTTCTGTCCCTGAGCATTCACGCCCGAGAAGGCCAGAAAGATCACAGCCACCAGGACTGCCACACGATGATGCATTTGTTTTAGCATTTTTATCTCCTTTCGATTATTTCGCATACTGATAACCAGCCAACATAAGCTCTGGCAAGGTACCGACAATACCGGGTGTGAGCACTGCCCCAGGTATGAGATGGTTGGTGAACTCCGCTACTATCTGTGCGTGGCTGAGGCGGTCCGGATTAACCCCCTTTTGATAGAGGGCCAGTGTCAACTCCCAAATTGCGTTGTGGCAGGCCAAAAAGACTGCTTCGCGTTTTTGGAGAACCGCAATGCTGTCGCCGCGCGGTGAAAAGACGCCATTCGGGTTTTCGAAATCCGCAGGGTTGATCTGGGCTGCCAGCTCATCCTTGATGAAAACGTTGGTCTGGTATTTATCATTGGTGAGTTTGGCAACCTTGTATTTATCCCAGATGTAATCATCGTACAGCGCCAGGTGCGCGGCACCATGTGTAGCGGAGACGGCTAAGAAATCCGGGTGCTTGAATGACCAGATCTGGACGTTCATGGCATTGCGCATCAGATTGAGCCAGGGCCCCTCCAGGTCGGTATTATCCCAAGGGCATCTCTAAAAACTGGTGATATTGGATAAGATAAAACTTCTTGTACCATGATGCGTCTAATAAGGGAAAGAGAATAGGAGAGATATGCAGTACAAGAGAAAAGAACAGCGAGGAATCTTTGAC